>NZ_CAWUKC010000062.1:0-24486 GCF_963922945.1 uncultured Pseudoalteromonas sp.
AAGATGTGTGAACGCATTGGTGCCATACCTGCACCACCACCTACAAATACCATTTCAGCGTCAGTGTCTTTAGCGAAGAACTCACCAAATGGCCCTGAAATAGTTACCTTGTCGCCTTCTTTAAGTGACCAAATGTACGATGACATTTTACCACAAGGTAGGCTTAGGTTTCTTGGCGGCGGCGTAGCAATACGCACGTTAAGCATGATAATGCCTTCTTCTTCTGGGTAGTTAGCCATTGAGTATGCACGAATTGTTTCGTCATCTACTTTTGACTCCAGGTCGAAGAAACCAAAGTGGTTCCAATCGCCACGATACTCTTCTGGAATATCGAAATCAGCATATTTAACATGGTGAGCAGGCGCTTCGATTTGGATGTAACCACCCGCACGGAAAGGTACTGACTCGCCATCTGGAATTTGCAGTTTAAGTTCTTTAATGAACGTAGCTTTGTTATCGTTAGAGATAACTTCACAATCCCATTTTTTAACACCGAAAATTGACTCTTCAAGCTCAATTTCCATGTCGTTTTTAACATTTACCTGACACGCTAAACGACAGCCTTCACGGGCTTCACCTTTAGAGATGTGATCAAGCTCTGTTGGTAAGATATCGCCGCCACCTTCTTTAATGTGAACACGACACTGACCACAAGAGCCACCGCCACCACAGGCAGAAGATACGAAAATACCTGATTCAGATAGTGCGCCTAAAAGCTTACTACCTGCTGATGTTTTAATGGCTTTATCTGGGTCGCCATTAATACCGATGATGATGTCACCGCTCGCAACTAACTTAGATTTAGCACCAATGATTACTAAAACAAGTAGTACAACGATAGCGATGAAAACACCAACGCCTAAGAAAATCTCATAACTCATGATTTATCCTCGCTACCTTTACAGTGAAATACCAGAGAATGACATAAAGCCAAGACCCATCAAGCCAACAGTGATAAAGGTAATACCTAAACCACGTAAGCCGTCTGGCACGTCTGAATATTTCATTTTCTCACGGATACCTGCAAGTAATGTAATTGCAAGCGCCCAACCAACACCAGCGCCAACACCATAAACTACAGACTCGCCGAAGTTATAGTTACGCTCAACCATGAATGATACCGCACCAAAAATTGCACAGTTAACTGTGATAAGTGGTAAGAAGATACCTAATGCGTTGTAAAGTGCAGGGAAGAACTTATCTAATGCCATCTCTAAAATTTGCACTAGTGCTGCAATAACACCGATGAAAGTTAAGAAACGTAAAAAGCTAAGATCTGCTTCAGGGTAACCAAGCCACTCTAATGCACCTGGTGCAAGTACAGCATGGTAAACCAAGTTATTTACTGGTACTGAAATACCAAGTACAACGATAACGGCTACACCTAGGCCAATTGATGTAGTTACTTTTTTAGATACAGCTAAGAAAGTACACATACCTAGGAAGAAAGCTAAAGCTAAGTTTTCAATAAAAACCGCTTTTACAAATAAACTAATATAATGTTCCACTGCTTGCCCCTTACGCTTTAGCTTCTACTTGGTCTTTCTTATAAGTACGAAGTACCCATATGAATAAACCAATGATGAAGAATGCACTCGGTGGTAAAATCAATAGACCCATAGGTTGATACCAACCACCATCTTGTACTAATGGGATAATATCAACACCGAATAGTGTTCCCTTACCGAAAAGTTCACGAATAAAACCAACAGTAAGTAATACTACTGAGTAGCCTAAACCGTTACCCACGCCATCTAAGAATGACATAAGTGGTGGCGACTTCATTGCGTATGCTTCAGCACGGCCCATTACGATACAGTTAGTAATAATTAGACCAACAAATACAGAAAGCTCTTTTGCCGTAGCGTAAGAGAATGCTTGTAAAACTTGGTCCACAACAATTACTAATGATGCAATGATCGTCATCTGTACGATAATACGTACTGATGAAGGTATATGGTTACGAATGCTTGAAATAAACAAGCTAGAAAACGCTGTTACCAATGTCAGTGCAATTGACATGATTAGTGCATTTTTCAAGCTAGACGTTACCGCTAATGCAGAACAAATACCAAGTACTTGTAATGCGATTGGGTTGTTAGCAAAAACCGGACCAAACAGGACCGACTTCATTTCTTTAGTATCAGCCATTATTTCAACGCTCCTTCACGTACCTTCGCAAGGAAAGGACCAAAGCCGTTTTCACCAGTCCAAAAGTCAACCGTGTGATCAACACCATTAGAAGTTAGCGTAGCACCTGATAAACCATCAATTTGATGTTCGTTGCTGGCACCGCTTTTCATAATGTTGATAGGTAACTCTTTACCTTGCCATTTAGCTGTCCATTGTGGGTTTTGAATTTCGCCACCCAGACCAGGCGTTTCGCTATGCTTGTAGAAGTTGATGTTTTTAACTGTTTCGCCATCGCTTTCAAGCGCTAAGAAACCGTACATTACACCCCAAAGGCCGTAACCTTGGATAGGTAAAATGATTGCATCTGTAGAGCCATCTTCTTTTTTAGAGATGTAAACAGGCGAGTTTTTAGTCATACGCTGAATACCAGCGATGTCTGTGATCCCTTCTGCTTTAAGCGCAAAACTACGTTGCTGGTCAAATTTCGTTTTTTCGAAATCAAATGAGTTTGGATCAGCATTTTCAATAAATTCGCCAGTGTTCATATCAACAACACGTGCTTCGATTTTGCCATCGAATGTGTCAGATACAGACTCTGCGATTTCAATATCAGCTGCTGCTAAGATATTACGTTGAATATCTTGAGTTTTATTAGCTTGCTGTAAAGGACGAAGCTGTACAGAGGCAAACGATACAATAATTGCACACACTAAACATAGTGCAACAACAACCGTTAACGTTTTGCCGATTGATTCGTTATTACTAGACATTACGTGCCAACCTCCGCTTGATATTAGCTTGCACTACAAAGTGATCGAATAGTGGAGCAAATAAGTTAGCAAATAAGATTGCTAGCATCATGCCTTCAGGGAAAGCAGGGTTTACTACACGGATCATAACTACCATAAAGCCAATAAGCGCGCCGTATGCGAACTTACCTTTATCGGTAAATGCAGCTGATACAGGGTCAGTAGCCATAAAGAACATACCAAACGCAAAGCCACCTAGTACTAAATGCCAATGCCAAGGCATAGCAAATACAGGGTTACTCTCAGAGCCAATTGCATTTAATAAGAAAGCAGTTGCCACCATACCTAGGAATACACCTAGTACAATGCGCCAAGAAGCGATGCGAACGTAAATTAAGAATAAGCCACCAATAAGCACAGCAAGTGTTGAAGTTTCACCTACAGAACCTTGGATGAAACCGTAAAACGCATCCCACCATAGTGTCATGTTGCTGTAATCAAGTGTACCTACAAACGCTTGACCTAGCATAGTTGCACCAGAGAACGAGTCTACTGCAGTCCATACTGTGTCACCTGAAATTTGTGCAGGGTATGCGAAGAATAAAAACGCACGGCCCGCTAATGCAGGGTTTAAGAAGTTACGGCCTGTACCACCAAAGATTTCTTTAGCGATTACAACACCAAACGTAATACCTAGCGCAACTTGCCATAAAGGAATCGTCGCAGGCAGTATTAGTGCGAATAAAACAGAGGTTACGAAGAAACCTTCGTTAACTTCATGCTTACGCACAGAAGCAAATAGCACTTCCCAAAAACCACCTACTACAAATGTAACGGCGTATATTGGTAAGAAGAAACATGCCCCGTAAAACATTTTAGCGCCCCAGCCCGACTCAGCAGATAATTCACCACCGAATAACTGGAACAAACCAACTTGCCAAGAGTTTGCTAGTTCAAAACCTTGCTCTAAAGCACCTGCGGCCTGATGACCGATGTTGAACATACCAAAAAACATAGCTGGGAACGTCGCCATCCACACTAAAATCATCATACGTTTTAGGTCGATATTATCGCGAACGTGAGTTACGCCTTTATTTACATAACCTGGCGTGTAAAAAATAGTCGCTGCTGCTTCATACAGAGCATACCATTTTTCGTGTTTACCACCTGGTTCAAAATGCGGCTCAATGTCTTCTATAAATTTCTTTAAACCCATCTCTTAGCCTTCCTTCTCGATCGTAGTTAAGCAATCGCGCAGGATTGAACCATACTCGTATTTGCCCGGACAAACGAAAGTACATAACGCTAAATCTTCTTCATCAAGTTCAAGTGCCCCTAATGAGATTGCACTATCTAAGTCGCGTGCGATTAAGTCACGTAATAATAGCGTTGGCAAAATATCTAGCGGCATTACGCGCTCGTAGCTACCAATTGGTACCATGGCACGTTTAGAACCACCTGTAGACGTTGTCATTTTAAATAAACGACTCGGTGCAAGGTGAGAAAGGAATGTACGCGTTACAGAGAACTTATCACTACCTGGTGCAATCCAACCAAACAGTTCTTTTTCGCGACCTTCAAGTAAAACAGATACTTGAACATGGTAACGGCCTAAGAATGCATGAGGACCTGAAGAAATAGCACCCGATAAAACAGAACCAGAAATAACACGGTTATCACCGTCTTCTAGCTCGCCAGCTACTAAATCATCTAATGAAGCACCGAGTTGTGTTTTCACTAAACGCGGATTTTTAACGCGAGGACCTGCAAGCGAAATAACACGGTCTGTGTTAATTTCACCAGTAAGGAAAAGGTGACCATACGCAATAACGTCTTGGTAACCAATATGCCAAACTTGCTTGTTAGCAGACACTGCATCAAGGTGATGAATATGAGTACCAACTAAGCCTGCTGGGTGCACGCCACCAAACTCATGTACTTCTACCTGAGCGATAGACGAGCTAGGAACTTGACTGCCAGCTTGCTTACATACAAATACTTTACCATCAGTCAAACGCGAAACAACAGCAAGACCGGCTTCAAATGCAGCAGCATTTTCGGCGATAATTACTGCAGGGTCTGCAGCAAGAGGGTTTGTGTCGATAGCGGTTACAAATATAGAGCTTGGATTTGCATCTAAAGCAGCTACTTTGCTAAATGGGCGAGCACGAAGTGCTGTCCATTGGCCTGACTGAACAAGTACTTCTTTGGCTTTTTCGCGCGATAAGCTAGCAAGCTCATCTGCTTTGAAAGAGTCAAAGGTGATTTGCTCACTGCCGTTTACTTCAATAACAACAGATTGCAGCACACGTTTAGCACCACGATTAATTTCTTTTACTGTACCAGAAGCTGGTGCAGTAAACAGGACGCCTGGGTTCTTTTTGTCTTCAAAAAGTACCTGGCCTTTTTTGACTTGGTCATCCACACGAACATGCATGGTTGGACGCATACCAATAAACTCTTCACCTAGCACAGCTACACGTTTGATGGCAGAGCCATCATGAATAACTTGCTGAGGCGCGCCCTCTATGGGTAAATCCAGACCTTTTTTTATGTTGATCATACGCACTTGCATTAATTAACGGAAAGAAACTGAAAAATCGTATCAACCACGTCGCCATTTGAGTTATCCAAGATAACCAAGGTATAAAAGAGCAACTTGCTAGGAATATCAAACAAGCAACGCAGTAAAACTCCTCACATATTGCTCCGATTTTAACATCATTATGGACGACTATGCGAGTGTATTTATGAAAATTATACGACAGAAACACTTATTTAGTTTTGTTACAGGTTTTAAATAAAAATCAAGGTAGACCAAAGTGGTAGCCCAAGTAGCCTACTGCCGTAAAATATTTAGGCACAAAAAGTAAAAAAGCCGCATAGGCGGCTTTTTAAAGTGATTAAAAATAATTTAGTCAACCATATTCGCAATTGGTTTAACAGCATCTACATCTTGATCGTAATCAACAGCATCAATACCAAAACCAAATAAACGTAAAAACTCATTGTGGTAGCCTACATAATCAGTCAGCTCATCAATTGAACTTGTATCTACTTTATCCCATACAGCTTGAACACGTGCTTGCACATCGTCTTCTAGCTCTTTGTAGTTTTGAAATAAGTGACCGCCCTCATCAAAACGTGGGTTTTCACCGTAAAGGTTTTCGCTAAATAAAGCGTGAATTTGCTCAATAGTGCCTTCATAAGTGCCATCGGCTTTCATTACTTTAAATAAAGCTGAAATATAAAGTGGCATAATAGGAATTGCAGAACTCGCTTGAGTAACAACTGCATTTAAAGACGAGACATAAGCATGGCCATTTAAATCTTTAGTCGACTCTTTAATGGCCGCCGTTGCACGGTCTAAATCTTCTTTTGCTTTACCTATGGTAGCGTGCCCATAGATTGGCCACGTTAGCTCTTTACCAATATAAGTGTATGCTGTCGTTTTAAAGTTATCAGCAAGTACATCGGCTTCTTTTAACGCATCAATCCACATTTCCCAATCTTCACCGCCCATCACTTTAATCGTATTGTCGATATCTTCTTGGCTGGCGGCTTCCACTGTAACTTCATCAATTACACGCTTCGAGGTGTTTAAGTTTTTAGTGGTGATATCTGAACCAATTGGCTTAAGTGTTGATGAGTAAGTTTCACCCGTATTTGGATCGGTACGACGCGGCGATGCTAAGCTGTAGATAATACAGTCTACTTTGCCTAAATCAGCTTTGATTGTCTCAATTGCTTTTTGCTTAATTTCGTTAGAAAACGCATCACCATTAATATTTTTTGACCAAAGTCCTGCGGCGTCGGCTGCGTCTTGAAAAGCGGCTGTATTATACCAACCAGCAGAACCTGTTTTACGCTCTGTACCTTCTTTTTCGAAAAAAATACCTAGCGTTTTAGCACCGCCACCAAATGCCGCGGTAATACGAGACGCTAAGCCGTAACCAGTAGATGCACCAATTACAAGTACATTTTTAGGCGCATCTTTTAGTTCGCCCTGTTTTTTTACATAGTTAATTTGCTCTTGAACATGTTCTGCACAGCCAACCGGGTGTGCGTTAGTACAAATAAATCCACGAATTTTAGGCTTAATGACCATTGATCATCCTATATCTTTTACAATAAAAATTAGCGCTAGTTTAAAGGCTAATATTAAAAACACTGATCTGATCAGTTAATTCTGACCAAATACCCCTATTCTATTGGTTAACGAAAGTAATGCTTAGCGCTACTTAGAACCGCCCATACAGTTGGGAGAGTCAGGCGCTTCGCCGCCTTGTTCTGTAAATTCATCAGGCGTGTACGTATGAATGGCTAAAGCATGAATGTGGTTTGCGAGCTCATCTTTTAGTACTTCGTTAATTTGACGGTGGCGCTGCAGTAATCGCTTACCCGCAAACTCTTCGCTTACAACAATCACTTTAAAATGCGACTCAGTACCGGCGCTGTGCATATGGCTTTCGTTAATTACGTTTAAATGCTTACAGGCAATCGCACTACTAAGCTTGTCTTGAATTTGTTGTTGCATTGACATTAAAACACCATATTTAGTCACTAATTTGTTCAGCTACTATAACAAGTTAATTTCACTAACTAAATTGCTTTTGCTTAATGTGCTCAATAAAACGGTACGTTAAACTGATCCGTGGATGAGCAAGCGTTGTTTGTTTTGGTATTGCGTGTTGGTAGTCGCGCTGGCTATGCCCATTCATAACTAAACAGCTACCACTTTGTAATTTTAGATCGGTTACTTTATTGGTCGCTTTTTGTTTTAGTTTGAGCACGCGCTCAGCACCAAGCGATATACAAACAATAGTAGGCTCAGGCCCAAGTTCTATCTCATCGTCACTGTGCCAGCCCATGGTGTCGTTGCCATCTCGGTAGTAATTAACTAATAACGAATTAAGAGGCGTGTTTAAATGCCGCTCTAAGCGTTTACGCATTGCTAAAAGCACATCATCCCACGGCTCGACTATTTGTTTACTGTGCGAATAGCCATACTCAATATTTAAATCACTCATAAAACATTGCAGACGTGGTATGGGCCCTGTTTTACCATATACCGTTACATTGGGTTGTTGCCAATTAAGATTTTTTTGTAAGTAATAAAATAAATCGAGACTTTTTTGCGCACTAAGCGCCTTACTTTGATAAGAAAAGCCGTTTGGTAACTGTTGGGGGTTGGCGTTTTGCCGTTGCATGTTAGAATTTACCTACATTAGATTACTGATCAAAAAACCACTATGACGACGCAAGCCCAGCTAGGCGATAAAACTTTTACTCTTGAACGTTTTCCTTTAGATCAAAAAAACCGTAGTTTACAAGCGTGGGATTCGGCCGATGAGTACCTTATCAATTATGTGAATGAACATCACCCTGATTGTCGCTCATTACTCATTTTAAACGACGCGTTTGGCGCACTTGCTTGTTATTTTAGCGAGTTAACAGTTTGTTCAGTTAACGATTCTTATATTAGCCATCAAGCAGCGGCCTATAATCTAAAAGCAAATAATCTATCAACAACTCACTTTACGCAGTTAGATAGTTTATCGGCTTTACCAGAAAACGTCGATTTAGTGCTTATAAAAGTACCGCGTAACGTCGGCTTTTTACAATTTCAACTTAGCGAGTTGAGTGAGGTACTAGCCCCTGGCACACCGGTGATTGCCGCAGGTAAAACTAAAGAGATTCATAACTCAACCATAAAAGCCTTTGAGCAATTTATTGGTGAGACCAAAACCAGCTTGGCGGTTAAAAAATCTCGCTTAATATTAAGTACAGCAAAAGGCGGGTATAAAGCGGCTAATTTTCCTGTCAGCTGGCCCCTAGAAGGCACAGATTTTAATATTACAAATCATGCCAATGTGTTTTCGCGCGATTCGTTAGATATAGGTGCACGGTTCTTTTTTAATTACTTACCACAAACCACAAAAGCAAAAAGTATTATCGACTTGGGGTGTGGTAATGGCGTAGTGGGGTTAATGACGTTATCACGCTGTCCAAATGCGTCGGTAACCTTTGTTGATGAGTCGTACATGGCGGTTGAATCTGCCCGCTTAAATATTGAGCTCAATCAGGCTAGTAGGTTTGATGACTGTGAATTTATAGAAAATGATTGTTTAACAAACTTTGCTAAAAATAGCGTTGATATGGTGTTGTGTAACCCCCCCTTTCATCAAGCTCAAGCGGTTACCGACCACATCGCGTGGCAAATGTTTAAGCAAGCAAAAGATACATTAAAAGAAGGTGGTGAGCTGCGTATTATTGGTAATCGCCATTTAGACTACCACGACAAATTAAAACGGATGTTTGGTAACTGCAAATTATTAGGCTCCAACAAAAAGTTTGTGGTACTCAGTGCAACTAAAAATAGTGGGATGCTTTAAAATGAAGTTAACTAAGTTTATTTTAGCGTGTTGCTCAATGCTGGTATTCAGTGCATGTAGCAACCAGCCAAACCAAGTAATACTTAATCCCGTTTACAAAAACGGACAAATTAGTGTTATTTCAGCCAGTTTAAGTACCAGCGTTATTGATTTACGTGGTGATAGCGCGACCCTTAAACTTGTTGAATCAGATAAGACCAAAACTTTTGCCAGTCAAGATATTACTACCTCAGTTAAAAGTGTTCTCGACAGTGCGCTTAACCGAAACGGCGCTCGTATTTCTAACCTTGCGACAACGCGCTTTGAGCTTGATATTCATGCCTTGCAAGCACAAGTGACTGAAAAGCTGATGAGCCACACAAGCGAGGCACACATTGAACTTGGCGTACGTGTTATTCGCTCAACCACTAACTTTAGTAAAGTGTACCGTGGCAGTGCTAATTTAGAAGGGCCGCTGAGCCATGACAGAGCAAAAATTGAAGGCCAACTCAATAAGTTGACGGAACAAATTATAACCCGCATTGTATCGGACCCAGAATTAATTGAATTTTTAGAAGGTTAACAATGAAAAAATTTTTAATCTGCTTAAGCCTATTATTTAGTACAAGCATTTTTGCTGCACAAGAGGGCCGTTTTGTACAAAAAGACAATATTTTCCCACGCGTAGAAATAGTCACATCATTAGGTAGTATCGTGGTGGAGCTAGATCGTTCAAAAGCCCCAATTACGGTTAATAACTTTTTAACCTACGTTATGGATAAAAGTTACCAAGGCAGTATTTTTCACCGTGTAGAGCGCGATGTTGAAAACGACCGTGACTTTGTTATACAAGGCGGTGGTTATGATAAAGACCTAGATGGCTTACACGAAAACGACCCTATTTTTAATGAAAGTGGTAACGGTTTGAAAAACGATATGTACAGTATTGCTATGGCATACCAAGACCGTGAGCCGCATTCGGGTACTCGCCAATTCTTTTTTAATATGGATGATAACGATCATTTAAACCCAGGTAGAGATTGGGGCTTTGCTGTGTTTGGCAATGTAATGGATGGTTACGACACACTAGATAAAATTATGGCTGTAGAAACCGGCTTTAATGAAAAAATTGGCTACGACTTTGTACCAAAAACGCCCGTTGTTATTTTAAATATTAAAGTACTTGAGCAAACCCCATTATAAACCACTGAGGTGCAACTAAGTTGCACCCAATGCCAATGAAGGCCCTATGAGCAAAACCCTCTCAGTAAGCGAATATTTCTCGTATTTTAAAGATAAACGTTTAATCAATATTTTTATATTTGGTATGAGCAGTGGCTTTCCATGGGTACTGATTGGCTCTGTGATGTCGGCTTGGCTAAAAGATGAAGGCCTAAGCCGCAGTATGATTGGCTTATTTGGTATTGTATTTGGCGCATACAGCATAAACTTTATGTGGTCGCCGCTTATTGATAGAACCAAATTGCCGTTATTGTACAAATGGTTTGGGCAACGCCGTAGCTGGATTTTATTGTGTCAAAGCTTTGTGTTTATTAGCACACTGCTTTTAGCTGGCCTTGATTTAAAAGCAAACTTAGCGATTGCCGCTGGATTATGTTTGCTAATCGCAATCGCTTCAGCCACACAAGACATCGCTATCGATGCGTTTAGAATAGATACGTTAAGCGAAAGCGAATCACACAAAGCAACAGCTGCAGCTGCTATGGCCACATCAGGTTGGTGGACAGGTTACGCATTATTGGGCGCTATTCCTTTTTATATGGCTGATATTCCGAGTTTAGATTGGCCGCAAATATACTATTTTTTAGCCGCTGTAATGCTGCTGTTAATGAGTGGTGTACTATTTGCCAAAGAGCCTATATCAAACAGAGAAGCCGTTCACGCAGAACTTGAACACATATACATTGAAAAACTAAGCAACATTAAACAACCCCCCTTTACTAAGGCTGCGGCTTGGCTTGGCGTGACACTTGTTGATCCATTTAAAACCTTTTTTGCCAAAAACGGGGTTAAAACAGCTCTCGCCTTATTGGCATTTATTTTCTTGTTTAAAATAGGCGAAGCGTTTTTAGGACGTATGTCGATCGTGTTTTACAAAGAAATAGGCTTTAGCAACAGCGATATAGCCACTTTTTCAAAAGTGGGCACTGCCGTGCTCACTATTGCTTTTACCTTTGTGGGCAGCTTATTTAATCAAAAATACGGGATTGTAAAAGGCTTATTTGTAAGTGGCGTGGCCATGGCGGCTTCTAATTTAGCATTCTCAGCAATTGCGCTGGCAGGGCCAAATTTAGGCCTTTATGCTTTTGCTATTGTGATAGACGGCTTTACTCAAGCTTGGTCATTAGTCGCTATGGTAGCGTTTATATCAATGTTATGTGATAGAGCGTTCAGTGCAACACATTATGCTTTACTGGCTTCATTAGGGAATTTAGGCCGTACATTATTATCAAGTTACAGTGGCGTAGTTATAGATGAGTGGTTAATGGGAAATTGGGCGTTATTCTTTGTATTAACAGCATTAATGGTAATACCCTCACTGGTTTTTTTATACTTAATAAGACATAAGCTTTATCAGTTAGAGCAAAGTTATCATCAAAATAATAATGCATCCTTGCATTAACAAGATTTGCTTAGGCCGTTCAAGTGCCCCTTATAACATCCTAAGCAAACTCTATTAATCCGCTTTAATTAAGCTTAACGCTTCATGCGGATCAACTTCAAGAGCATTACAGTAACGTACAAACTCAATCACATCTAAGCGGCGTTCTTGATTCTCAATCTTACCGATAAACGAGTGAGGTGTACCTAGCACTTGTGCTAAGCTACGCATTGTATGACCCTTTTCGTGGCGCTTTGTTTTAAGCCATTTAGTTAGCTTTTCGTTTTCTTCAGACGAAACAGTTTTGCCCATCATTTTACATCTCCTACTAGATGATATGACATACCCGTCAAAGCAGTAGTCACACAATGATTGGTGGCATAAGCAGATACCCACTACATTACTTAATAGCAAGCGATTGCTTAAATAAGCAAAGGTATTGCTACTTATTCAACCTACCAATCTATTTAGTGCTAACCCGCCAAATAGGATATAGGTTTGTTTTTATTAAGAATGAAATTTTGCCCGTCTCACTCTTGGATACATTATATACTATTAACAGTACGGTTAAATAATTAATTACATAGTTTGCATAAATTCGCTTTATACAAAACCTTTACTTACACTGAATATTTAAGGTAACGTACCAAAAATATTACGTTTTTTATTAAAAAATAAATTGTAAGATAAATACACTTTGTTACAGATTAACGTCAGAGTGATCCTACTGTATTGATGTTTTATCAATAGTAAAGGGAAAAAACTCTCACTAATAACGTTTTTCCCTTACTCAGGGACTAAAGAGGTCGTATGTTTAGAGTCTTATTTTTGTTACCTATTTTGCTTTGCTTTTTGTGGTTTTTATTTTTGCGTCACTACGGTGTACCCATTAAGCAAGGCAAGAAAGGCTTTTTGTACATACTTGCCTTTTCTGCTTTTGTATTAGGCTTTTTTGTATTAATAATGCACCTAACCGAGTACAGCCCCACTGAATTTTAGGCATTAAAAAAGCCGCTAACGCGGCTTTAATAGCTAAGCGTAAATTGCTTAAACGCTAAAACTTGCACCGCACCCACAGGTGGTCGTTGCATTAGGATTAGAGACGAAAAAGCGTGCACCTTCTAAGCCTTCGGTGTAATCCACTTCACCATCAACTAAGTATTGAATACTCATTGGATCAATAACCAGCGTTACACCATTTTTAACTATTTCTAAATCGCCAGGATTTGCTTTTTCATCAAAAGTAAAACCATATTGAAAACCAGAACAACCACCACCTGTTACATAAACACGCAGTTTTAAATCTGGATTTTCTTCTTCGTCGATTAACTGTTTAACACGAACAGCAGCTGCATCGCTGAACTTTATTGGTAATTCTTCAGACATTTTAAAACCCTCAATATCGCAATGGCGTGATTATCTAATACCCGAGTGTTTTAATCAAGTATAGTCAAACATCTCTTAAGCCATCTTTAACTTTAACCATTACTTTAGCCGATACGATAGCAAAATATGTTTTTAGCGATTACTGTAATATTTGTTAATATACTTATTTAAAATTGCAAAATCACAAGGACTTACCTGCACACTTTTGTTAAACTGCTCGCTGAAAAAATGCAGCGGAGAATACAGAATGTGGCTTGAGCAACTCAGGCGTCGATTAGCAAAACCAAAAACCTCTGTGCAATTATGCTTATTAGGCGTAAGTGCCGGTTTAATTGCCGCATTTTTTATCATTTTATTTCGCTTAACAATTCTGTTTTTTCAAAGCCTATTTTTAGATACTCCCGATAATTTCACTACTCTTCCCACCCTCGAACGGGTTCTAATGCCGTTAATTGCTGCATTATTAATAGGCACATTCGCCGCATTTACAGGTTTTAAACACTATCGCTTAGGTATTCCTTTTGTTATTCATCGCATAAAACGTCATTACGGACAAATGCCTTTGTATAACACGGTTAATCAATTTGTGGGGGGTGCACTAGCGCTCATTAGTGGTTTTTCGGTTGGTCGTGAGGGGCCATCTGTTCATATGGGCGCCACCGGCGCAAGTATTTTAGCTGATAAACTTCATTTACCGCACAACGCTATGCGTACATTAAGCGGCTGTGGTGTTGCTGCGGGTATTGCTGCGTCATTTAACACCCCCTTAGCTGCCGTTATTTTTGTTATGGAAGTGGTACTGCGTGAATACAAAGTGCATATTTTTGTACCTATTATGCTTGCAGCGCTTACTGGCGCATTAGCAACCCAATTTGTATTTGGTGGTGGCTCTGAGCTGGCACTGATAAGCATTACACCATTGAGTGGTTGGCATTACCCTTATTTAATATTATGCGGTATGGCGCTTGGAGCAATTGCTTATAGTTTTAATCAAAACTTAATGCTGATCATAAAAACATTTAAACCTTTAAGCATGTTCCCTCGTTTACTTATTGCAGGTTGTATTGCAAGTATTATTGCCTATGCTGTGCCCCAAGCAATGGGCTCCGGTATGAGTGCTATTACGATTGCAGTTGAATCACCAGAAAACGCACAGTTACTAACTACTATTTTAATAGCAAAATTATTAGCAACTTTGTTTGCCATTGGCTTAGGAATACCAGGCGGTTTAATTGGGCCTGTTATCGGACTTGGGGTGTTATCGGGTACTTTAATGGCCTTTTTTGCCCAGTTTATAAGCCCAGGTGCTGACATTGCAGGCACATACGGTGTATTAGGCATGGCAGGTTTGCTTGCGGCCACATTGCACGCGCCATTGGCCGCATTAACAACCGTGATGGAGCTTACATCTTCACCTGAAATTATCGTACCGGCTATGTTAGTGATAACGACCGCCTATGTAACAGCACTGCAAGTGTTTGGTAATCGCTCTATATTTTTGCAACAGCTTGATTTTCAGGGGCTGCCTTATCATGTATCTCCTGCAACGGAAGCCTTGCAAAAAGTAGGCATTATGGATGATATGGATGAAGACTTTAAGCTGCTCTATTCCGATGATAAAGAACAGATTAAAAACACATTAGATGCCATGGATAGCCAAACCCCTTTAATCGTATTCGATGAAGAGAACGGCTATCGTTTAGCCGAGTATGATTTAACACTCATGTCGGGAGAAACCATAAATATAAACTACATTAGTTTGCAGGGGATCAACAGCCAATCGACCTTAGCTGACGCCTTTGATATTTTAAAAGATAAACGCAGCGGTGCCCTGTATGTTTATAACCTACTAGATGATCAACAAATAATGGGGCTATTACGCTGGGATCAAATAAATAATATTTTAACTATTCGTAACAGCCTACTTTAGGATTTTTATGAGCGCTTTACTAATTTACAAAACACTGCACATTTTTTTTATGATTGCCTGGTTTGCCGGAATCTTTTATTTACCTCGATTGTTTGTATACCACGCTATGAGCGACGAAAAAGCCTGTAATTCCATGCTTAAAGTAATGGAACGTCGACTACTTTTTTTTGTAACACCCTTTGCCATTTTAACCGCCGTTTTTGGTGTTCTTACTATTGTAGAATATGGCCGAGAGTGGTTTAGATACAGCATGTGGCTGCACTACAAACTGGTGCTGGTTATTATTTTATATTTATACCACGGCTACTGCTTTAAATTACTGAGCGACTTTAAGCACGATAGAAACACTAAAACAGACCGCTTTTATCGTATTTTTAATGAGCTTCCTGTTATTGCACTGTTAGTTATTGTGGCTCTTGCGGTAATAAAACCTAATTTATAAGCTCTGCAGCGCATGTTAAACTGCGCTGAAATTAAAAAAAGCCATACCACGCGCGATTGCGTGCCCCATTTTATGGATTATCGCGCTCCTTTGATTGATTAGGAATAACCCCATGTTAAGTTTCCAAGGTGAACATATACTGTCGGTAAATCAGCTAGACAGAGAATGCATAGAGCATATTTTTGCAGTGGCAAAAAAAATGGAGCCTTATGCTAAAAAACAAAAACAGACGACTGTGCTTGAAGGCGCTATTTTAGCTAATTTATTTTTTGAGCCAAGTACGCGTACCCGCGTAAGTTTTGGCACCGCTTTTAATTTGCTTGGCGGTGGCGTGCGCGAAACAACCGGTATGCAAAGCTCAGCCCTTGCTAAAGGTGAATCACTTTATGATACTGCACGCGTTATTTCAGCTTATGCTGATGCTGTCGCTATGCGCCACCCAGATGCTGGCTCTGTTAGTGAATTTTCTGAGGGGTGTTCAGTCCCTGTAATTAATGGAGGGGATGGCCCTAATGAGCACCCCACTCAAGCATTACTTGACTTGCTAACGATAGAGCGTGAGCTCAATCGATTTGATCAAAATATTGATGGCATGCATATCGCCTTAGTGGGCGATTTAAAATATGGCCGCACTGTACATTCTCTCTCTAAATTATTATGTCATTACAAAAACGTAAAATTTTCAATGGTGGCACCTGATGGCCTACAAATGCCAACCAGTATTTTAGATGCGGTAGAAAATGCAGGCCATAAAATAGAATTAGTGAACAAAATGGAAGGGAACTTAGCGGCTGATATTGTGTATCAAACACGTATCCAAGAAGAGCGTTTTCCTTCACAAGAAGAGGCTAATAAATACCGTGGCGGCTTTAGAATAAGCCAGGCTATTTATAATGCACACTGTAAGCCAAATTCTGTACTGATGCATCCGCTACCTCGTGACAGCCGTACAGAAGCCAATGAACTAGATAACGACTTAAATAGTAACGACAATTTAGCCATATTCCGCCAAGTACAAAATGGCGTATTAATTCGTATGGCATTATTTGCTTTAACACTCGGCGTAGAAAACAAAGTCGAGCAATATGAAGTAGACGTGCCTTGGTTTAGCCGCAAACGCGACAGCTAAACACTTTCACAAAGCGACAATTTATAGGATTTTTCATGACAATTAGCCAAGATTTATTTAATCGTGCACAAACTTCAATCCCTGGTGGTGTAAACTCTCCAGTGCGTGCATTTAACGGTGTGGGTGGTACGCCACTATTTATTACCAAAGCAGAAGGTGCATTTACTTTTGATGCTGATGGCAACCGTTATATTGATTACGTAGGCTCGTGGGGCCCTATGATCATGGGTCATAATCACCCTGCTATAAAGCAAGCTGTGCATGAAGCGGTAGAAAATGGTTTAAGCTATGGCGCCCCTACCGAAGCCGAAATTTTAATGGCTGAAAAAGTAAAAGAGCTTGTTCCATCAATCGAAAAAGTGCGCATGGTAAGCTCTGGTACCGAAGCAACAATGAGCGCTATTCGCTTAGCTCGTGGCTATACAGGGCGTGATAAAATCCTTAAGTTTGAAGGGTGTTACCACGGTCATGCCGACTCATTATTAGTAAAAGCAGGCTCTGGGGCATTAACCATGGGCGTACCAAACTCACCGGGGATTCCAGAGGACTTTGCTAAGCACACGCTTACCGTATCGTTTAATAACCTGGACGAAGTAAAGGCTGTTTTTGAAAAATACGCAGATGACATTGCTTGTATTATCGTAGAGCCTGTGGCTGGTAATATGAACTGTATTCCTCCAGCTGAAGGCTTTTTAGAGGGCCTACGCGCAGTATGTGATGAATACAAATCGGTACTTATATTTGACGAAGTAATGACTGGCTTTCGTGTTGCACTTGGTGGCGCTCAAGCGTATTACAACATAACCCCCGATCTAACTTGCTTAGGAAAAGTTATTGGTGGCGGTATGCCAGTGGGTGCTTTTGGTGGTAAAACCGAAATCATGGATTATATCGCCCCTGTAGGCCCTGTTTACCAAGCGGGTACACTTTCTGGTAATCCTATTGCAATGGCGGCTGGATTAAAATCGCTTGAGCTATTAAGCGAGCCAGGCTTGCACGATAAGTTAGAAGCTATCTCAAAAGCTATTTGTGAAGGCTTTGAAGCCGGTGCTAAAAAAGCAGGCATTCCTTTAACCACTAACTATGCAGGCGGTATGTATGGCTTTTTCTTTACAGAGGCAGAAAAAGTAACCACTTATAAGCAGGCTACAGAATGTGATTTAGAACGCTTTAAACGCTTCTTTCACCTAATGCTAGAAGAAGGCGTATACCTAGCTCCATCCGCTTTTGAAGCTGGCTTTGTATGTGCTGCGCACACAGAGCAAGAAGTTAAAGCGACTATAGAAGCAGCTGAACGCGCTTTTGCAAAGCTATAAATCGCTCAAACAACCCATGTTAATAATTTGTTTGTAACGTGTGTTACCAAGCCTAAAGATTGAAAAAAGCCCGAAAGGGCTTTTTTTATTTGTAAACGCCTATAATTGAATGATAATTAAACTAATAGCGGTCTATATAACTTCACCCATTTATTTAATTATAAGAGATACCTATGTCAGGACTGAGAGGCATCGCCGCCCCTGCTATAAAGCTTATGGCAGATTTAAAATATAAAACAAAAATAAGTTTGGTGTTTGGTATTTTATTACTGCCACTGGCCCTAAGTTTATTTTTTTTGGTGTCACTGTTAAGCGACAGTATTAATGTCTCATTGATGCAACAGCAGGGCCTAAAAGGCTATAAGCATATTCTCACACATAAAATGCAAGGAGAGCCTGAGAAAAATATTAATATTGCGCGCTCATTAGGGTTTGATGTAAAAAAAGAGCAAGTAAATGAAATACTTGAGCTTGTATCAATTCAATCAAATTTAGCGTTAGATAGCGAGCTTGCTAGTGCTTATGTTAACCGCGCTTTAGTGACCCCCGTACCTGCTCTTATAATGCAAATAAACGCCACTGCACAAAGTGCTAATACAGTACTTGATAATAATCGTTTCACGCCAGATACATTTATAGCCTTGTCGAATTTAAGTAAATCACTACCTTCATACCTCGCACAGCTAGACAAAACACTCACTATAGCAACGAATGCAGATGCCGCTGTTAATAAAGCACTCACTCCGCCTCTGACTAATTTGCATACCGCTGTAGAGGCTTTTAAATCCGCTATTGATAAAAAACTACTTGAGCCAGATGATATTGAGCTTTCTCAAAGTGAATTCTCTAAACTAACAAATCAAGTGCACAACAGTATCAGCCTGCTTGTGAACAAAAGTATTCCAACACTTGAAACATTAATTGAAAGTAAATTAAATACGCAACAGTGGAGCAGAAACCTAGTATTAGTTGCATCGGTACTTAGTTTACTATTTGCACTTTACTTAATGATTGGTTTTTACTTTGCGGTAGTTGATAGCATTACGCGCTTTGCGACTGCAGCTGATAGAGCGGCAAACGGCGATTTAAATGCCTTGATTACTTCAATCACGAACGATGAAATGGGTATTATTGCCACTCGCTACAACGCTTTACTGCGCGCTATTACACATTTATTGCTTAATGTAAAAACAAGCACATTAGAGCTATGTGATGCGACCAAGTCACTCTCTCAGGCGAGTAGCCAAACCAGCCAGGATGTTGAAAAGCAGCAAACTCGCGTGAACGCTATTCATGATGCTCTTAGTAATATGGAGCAAAGCGCGCTAAGCGTAGAGGAGTCAGCTAATCAAGCTATGTTAACCGCGCAAGACGCAGCACAGCATGTAAAACAAGGCTCTGACAACACTATGGAACTGGCAAGATACATGCAAGATTTACAAGTTGAATTTACCGAAAGCCAACAAGCCCTAAATCGTTTAGCCCAAGACAGCCAAGAAATTAGTAAAGTAAGTAAAGGCATTAGCGAAATAGCCGATCAAACTAACTTACTTGCACTTAATGCCGCCATTGAAGCAGCACGTGCGGGTGAACATGGTCGCGGTTTTGCCGTCGTTGCCGATGAAGTAAGGACCCTAGCTCAACGTACGCAAACACAAACCCAAGAAATCCATCAAATTATTCATTCGCTTCAACAAGCTTCTGACGATACACAGCAAAAAATGCGCTCTAGCGTTGAAAAAATGGAGCAATCGGTGAAAGCCGCCACTCAAACGAATGAAGTTTTACAAAGTGCACAATACAGTATGGGTGATATAAAGCACCAAGGAGAAGAGATAGCACTACGCGTAAAAGAGCAATCCAGTGCCACGACTCAGGCCTTAAGTGATTCACAAGAAGTAAATAATTTAGGGGATCATACCCTGCAATCGGCACAGTCAACTTTGCAAGATGCGCAGCAACTTAGTCGTTTATCCGATGACCTAACAAAATCGATGCAGTTTTTTAAAGCTTAGATTAAGCTTCATAAAACAGAGCCGCCGTAGAGCGGCTTTGTTATTTTTGTAGCTTTAAAAAACTAGCGAATACATTGCGGCCTAGGTTCAAACTCACTGGCTCTTAGTGGTAACTGAATAACTTTTCCGCATCCAGGTGGCGCTTGTAAGCCTGTTTGCTCATTTACAAATGCCCATCTAATTGAGGGCGGACGTGTATCTGCTATTGCTTCAGGGTTGAGCGGCTTTAAGTAACGAATATAAGCCTCTAACGCCCCCACACTCCCTGTTAAACCGGTGCTTCTATTGTCATCTCTACCAAGCCATGCAACGGTGACTGTATTTTGATCAAACCCTGCAAACCAGCTATCACGTAAATCATTACTAGTACCTGTTTTACCGGCAAGCTGAATTGATGGAAAGTGTAAGTTTAAACGCTTAGCGGTGCCGTCTTTTGTTACTCGCTTCATGGCATATTTAGTCATATAGACAGCGTCCTTCGCAAAACGCGGCTCAGAGTTAACTTTATGCTTATATAATACGTTGCCTACCGAGTCTGTTAACGCAGATACAGCGGTAAGCTCTCTATACTCGCCATCTGCCGCAATAGTAGTGTAAAGCTGGGCAACCTCAAAGCTCGACATTTCTACAGCACCGAGTAGCAGCGAGGGGTATTCATCTATATTACCTTTAGCGCCTAAGTCTTTGAGCGTATTAGCTACTTTATCAACACCAACATCTAGGCCTAAATTTACCGCAGGTATATTGATACTGTTACTAAAGGCTTTATATAGTGGCAATGCACCTCGGTATTGGTGATCAAAGTTTTCAGGCTGCCACACTTTGCCTTGCTCGTTTGTTACTTGTACGGGAGAGTCATCAAGCAAAGTAGCTAAATTATAATGCGGCAACTGCAGGGCTGTTAAATACACCGCAGGCTTAACTAAAGAGCCGATATTTCGTTTTGTGTCGAGCACACGGTTAAAACCTGAGTAGCGCACATCACGCCCCGACACTAAAGCAGAAACCCCGCCTTTTTCTACATTAACAGAGATCATGGCTGCTTCGAGTTTGTCGGTGTTAGGGCGTTTCTCTAGATACGGCAAACTTTTCTGAATAGATTCTTCCATCGCCGTTTGCTTTTGCAAATCAAAATAAGTGAAAACACGCACACCCGCATCAAGTGTTTTTTGATCAGGCAATAACTGCTTAAGCTCACGATTTACCAACTCTAAAAAACCAGGGTAGGATTTTTGTAAACTTGCTTTCATGGGTGCTATATCAATTGGACGTTTAAGTGATGCGCGGTATTCTTTTGTCGTGAGCAGCTTGTTCTCAACCATTAAACGCAGCACTAAGTCTCGTCGCTCCATAGTGCGTTCTTTATAACGACGAGGGTTGTAATACGAAGGCCCTTTGACCATTGCCACCAGCAGCGCTATTTGGTCATATTCAAGCTCATCAACAGGCTTTGAAAAATAAAATTCAGACGCAAGGCCCATACCATGTACGCCTTGATTATAAGACTGCCCTAAATAAACCTCGTTTAAATAGGCTTCTAAAATCTGATCTTTTGAATAACGGTAATCTAAAATAAGCGCTATAAATGCCTCATTAATTTTACGCACTAAAGAGCGCTCACGAGTGAGGTATATATTTTTTGCAAGCTGCTGTGTTAGTGTGCTGCCACCTTGCACTGTGCGCCCTGCTTTAATATTTGAATAAAGCGCACGCAAAATAGAAAATACCGATACACCATGATGCTGATAAAAATCCCTGTCTTCAACCACTAATAAAGTGTCTTTTAACATAGGCGGAAACTTATCGAGCGGAACAAACTCCCTATCTTGCTTTGAATCATTCCCAATACGGGCTATTTGTACCGGCTCTAAACGCGCACTATTTAAACGCCTGCCAAATTTATCTTTAATTGTGGCTACTTTTTTCCCTGCAAAGCGCAGCTCAATAACATGCGCTTGCTCTAAGCCATCGTAAAATTCAAAATCGCGGCGGTAAATTTTAATACTGTTACCGGTTTTAACATATTGTCCGGTGCGGCTTAAGCGATTTACCGATGAATAATTTAAGCGTTCAAGCTCCCAAATAACCTCTTGGCTTGATAAAAATTGACCAGGGAAAAAGGCCATTGAACGTGCATATACTTGAGCGGGCAACTGCCATTTGTTCCCCTCAAATATACGCGTTGTTTTTGAATCTAAATAAATAAGATACATGGCCATCGCAATAAAAATAGCCAAGCTTAGCTTCCAAAAAACAGACCAAGTTTTTCGCATAAATGAGCGTTTAACAACAGTATTAGACGCTTTTTTGGTTGTTTTTGATTTAGCTTTACTCGGTGAGCTAGATGCTTTAGATGCACGCTTAGGTGTGCTTTTTTTATTGGGTGTTTTTTTGTTTTCAGCCATGTAAATGTAATTTATTCCAAAGGTTTATTTTACGGATGAGAGCTTAACATAGACACCATATGCTAACACTCGAAAAATTAACCCACCCTAAATGAAAAAAGTCCTACCAAGGTAGGACTTTATAAACACAATGACTCAGACTTTTAGTTAATTACTACGAACAGATACAAACTCAGGGTAAGCATCAACACCACAATCGTGTTGGTCCATACCGCTTAGCTCTTCTTCTTCGGTTACGCGAATACCCATAGTTTGCTTTAAAATAGTCCATACGATAAATGAAGCTACAAAAACAAAGGCTAAAATAGTCACTAAACCAATGAGCTGTGTTACAAAGTTAGCATCGCCGTTAGATACAGGCACTAACATAATACCTAGCGCGCCACAGACACCATGAACTGAGATTGCACCCACTGGGTCATCAATCTTCGCTTTATCAAGAGCAACAATGCTAAATACAACCAGTGAGCCACCTAAAATACCTAGTAAACACGCCATTAATGGAGAGGGAGAAAGTGGGTCTGCTGTGATAACTACTAAGCCTGCTAATGCGCCGTTTAGTACCATAGTTAAATCGGCTTTACCCCATAACACTTTACATACAAACAGTGCAGCAATTGCCCCCATTGCCGCTGCGGCATTGGTGTTAAGTAAAATTTGACCTACAGCTGTTGCATTTTCTTTGTCTGAAAGAAGTAATTGCGAACCACCGTTAAAACCAAACCAACCCATCCATAAAATAAACGTACCTAATGTAGCAAGTGGTAGGTTCGAGCCAGGAATTGGGTAAATTTCACCGTTTTTACCGTATTTGCCTTTACGAGCGCCAAGTAAAATTACACCCGCTAAAGCTGCCGCAGCACCCGCACCATGAACAATTGCTGAGCCTGCAAAATCAACAAAGCCCATTTCTGATAAGAAACCGCCGCCCCAAGTCCAGTAGCCTTCAAGTGGGTAGATAAAGCCTGTTAAAACAACTGCAAATGCTAAGAAAGCAAATAATTTCATACGCTCAGCCACAGCACCCGATACAATCGACATTGCCGTTGCTACAAATACAACCTGGAAGAAAAAGTCAGACTCTAAAGAGTGATCAGCATCGGCCGCTTGCGTGCCAATTAATGCACCAATTGAAGGGATGATGCCACCTTCTGCGTTGTCTACATACATAATGTTGTAGCCAACTAATAAAAACATGGTACACGCGATAGAGTACAGCGCCACGTTTTTAGTTAAAATTTCAGTGGTGTTTTTAGAGCGAACTAAACCTGCTTCTAACATGGCAAACCCTGCTGCCATCCACATTACTAATATACCCGACACCAAAAAATAAAAGGTATCGAGTGAAAATTTGAGTTCTACAATTGTATTTTCCATTAATCAGCCCCCTTAAATTGCTTCTTCATCAAGTTCGCCCGTACGAATACGCACTATTTGATCTAAGTCGTACACAAAAATCTTACCGTCACCAATTTTTCCTGTTGATGCAATTTTGGTAATCGCATCAACGACGCGTTGACAGTTTTCGGTACGAGTTGCAATTTCAAGTTTGATCTTAGGAATAAAATCTACTTGGTACTCTGCTCCACGATACAGCTCTGTATGGCCTCGTTGACGTCCAAAACCTTTCACATCAACTACGGTCATCCCTTCAATACCTAAATCAGCGAGCGCTTCACGCACATCATCTAATTTAAATGGTTTTATGATTGCACTAATCATTTTCATAGTGGCCCCCTCGGACGCTTTATTGTTATCCTGTTGGCTTAGATAATCCAACCTTTGTGCCACTATTAAAAATCCATAAATATCAATCAAATAACTATAAACAAAAAGCTTAAAACAAAAAAAACGCACCATCTAGGTGCGCTTTTTTAACAACTTAGCTACATTGGTGCATCACCAAAAGTGACGCCCTACTAGCTTGTAATTAGGGCGTGTTGACCTTTGGCGTTTGAATTTGCAGCAGTATGTTTGGTTTTTA
>NZ_CAWUKC010000063.1:0-23727 GCF_963922945.1 uncultured Pseudoalteromonas sp.
CCCTTTCTTCACCACATACCTATACGGTGCTTCATCGGCATCTACAGCCACCAGCGTATGATCCATGAACGTACAAAAGCTTGGGATATCGCGGGTGGTTGATGGGTCGTCGGCGGTAATTAATAACGTTTCGCCATCGTTCATCTTACGAATTGTTGCGCGTATCATCATTACAGGTTCTGGGCAGCGTAGGCCCATGGCATCTAATTGGTGATCGGGATTATCAAAGCTCATATAAAATTACCTGTAAAAATAGTCGCGGCTTAGTTAGGTCGGGTAGTTTAGCGCAAATAAACCTGTGGGTTAACTGTTTTGCATATAACGGGTAAGCGTAAACCAGTAAAAAATAATCTGGTTTAAATTTAATACACCCGATCACATTATTCATATCAGCAATAAGCTGGTGGCATAAAAAAGGCGAACTAACTTGCGCTAGTTCGCCTTTTTAATCACCAAGATGGTTTACATGTTTAAGCTAATAATTAGTCTTGAACACGTTCAAATACAGTCGCGATGCCTTGGCCTAAACCAATACACATAGTTGCTAAACCGTATTTTGCATTTTTGTCTTCCATTAAGTGAATAAGCGAGGTGCTAATACGCGAACCCGAACAACCTAGAGGGTGACCCAGTGCGATTGCGCCGCCGTTTAAATTCACTTTTTCGTCAACCACATCTGCTAAACCTAAGTCTTTAAGTACAGGTAGTGATTGTGCTGCAAATGCTTCGTTAAGCTCTGCTACGTCAATGTCATCAATAGTAAGGCCAGCTTGTGCTAATGCTTTTTTACTCGCTGGTACTGGGCCGTAACCCATGATTGATGGATCGCAACCGGCAACCGCCATTGCTTTAACACGTGCACGAATTGGTAAACCTAGCTCTTTTGCTTTTTCTTCGCTCATTACTAACATCGCTGATGCACCATCAGAAAGTGCAGAAGATGTACCCGCTGTAACCGAGCCAGAGGCTGGGTTAAATACTGGGCGAAGCTGAGATAAACCTTCAACGGTTGTTTCAGGACGAATTACTTCATCATCTTCAACTAGGATAAGTGAACCATCTGCTGCGTGACCTTCCATTGCTAAAATTTCGCGGCGGAAACGTCCTTCAACTGTTGCGGCATGTGCACGTTGATGTGAGCGATAAGCAAACTCGTCTTGCTGCTGACGGCTAATGCCGTGAATAGTAGCAAGGTATTCTGCTGTTAAACCCATAGAGCCAGAAGCTTGTGCAATTGATGTAGCTAGGCCTGGGTGAAAGTCGTTACCGTGAGTCATAGGAACGTGACCCATATGCTCAACACCACCAATTAGGTAAGTGTCGCCAGCGCCTGTCATAATAGCGCGAGCAGCGTCATGCAATGCTTGCATTGACGAGCCACATAAACGGTTAACGGTTGTAGCAGGTACTGAGTGTGGAATACCTGCAAGTAGTGATGCGTTACGTGCAACGTTAAAGCCTTGCTCTAATGTTTGCTGTACACAGCCCCAATAAATATCGTCAATTGATGCAGGATCAACTGCTGGGTTGCGCTCTAATAACCCTTTCATAAGGTGAGCACTTAAATCTTCCGCACGCTTATTTTTAAATACGCCACCCTTTGAGCGACCCATTGGTGTGCGGATACAATCTACAATTACTGGATTATTCATGATATTAACCTTCCACCTTATAGAAAACATGACCTTCTTCGGCCCATTTGCGAGTTTGCTCTGATACTTGGTAAATCGCGCCTAAATGAGCATATTTGTCTGCTGCTGCAACAAAGTTAGCTAAACCAGTTTGATCTAAGTAACGGAACGCGCCGCCTCTAAATGGAGGGAAACCAACACCGTATACAAGGGCCATATCAGCTTCTTGAGGAGAAGCAACAATGCCTTCTTGTAAACAAAGTAGTACTTCGTTGATCATAGGGATCATACAACGGTCAATGATTTCTTGTTTATCAAATTCTTTCGGTGCATCAGTAATTGGCGCTAGTAGCTCAACTGCTGTTGCATCGGCTGATTTTTTAAGACGACCACGACGGTCTGTTTCGTACTTGTAAAAACCTGCTTTGTTCTTTTGGCCAAAACGTTTTTCGTTAGCAAAAACAGTGACCGGATCTTTTTCTGCGCGTGCCATACGTTCAGGGAATCCGTCAGCCATTACGCCAGTACAATGATAAGCCGTATCAATACCTACAACATCAAGTAAGTAAGCCGGGCCCATTGGCCAACCAAATACGTTTTCCATCACTTTATCTACTTTTGTAAAATCAGCGCCTTCAACCACTAATTTGCTAAAGCCTGCAAAGTAAGGGAATAAAACACGGTTTACAAAAAAGCCTGGGCAATCATTTACAACAATGGGTGACTTGCCAAGTTTAAGGGCGTAATCAACTACGGCGTTGATTGTTTTATCAGAGGTTTTTGCACCACGGATAATTTCTACTAATGGCATTTTTGGCACTGGGTTGAAAAAGTGCATACCACAGAAGTTCTCTGGCTTATCTAGCGCTTCTGCCAGCAAGTCGATACAAATAGTTGAGGTGTTTGATGTAAGTACTGTGCCTTCAGGCATGTTCTTTTCAAGATCGGCTAGTACTGCTTGCTTAACTTTAGGGTTTTCTACAACCGCTTCAACAATAATATTGGCGTTTTGTAGGTCGGCATCGTTAAGCGTTGGCTTAATTTTGCTAAGTGTTGCCAGCATTTTTTCCATTGGCATGTGGCCGCGTTTAACTTTTGCACCAAGGAGTTTAGATGCTTCACCCATACCTAAATCTAGCGCATCCTGTTGGATGTCTTTCATTACAATTGGGGTACCTTTATAAGCTGATTGGTATGCAATACCGCCGCCCATAATACCAGCGCCTAATACAGCCGCTTGTTTAATTTCTACATCGCTGTGCTTAGCAAATTTACGTGCTTTGCCTTTGATAAACTGGTCATTTAAGAAAATACCCGTTTGCGCTGCTGCTTCGTTTGTACGCGCAAGTTTTGCAAAGTTAGCATTTTCGATTGCCATGGCTTCAGCGCGGTCGCAGTTTGCCGCAGCTTTAATTGTACGAACTGCCATAACCGGTGCAGGATAGTGGCCTTTGGTTTTACCCATTACCATACCTTCTGCCATCGCAAAGCTCATACCTTGCTCAACACGGTTTAATTTTAGTGGTTGCAGTTTTACATTACGTTTTGCTTGCCAATCTAGTTTTCCGGCAATTGCCAATTCAAGTGTTGCTAGGCCTGACTCTAAAAGTTTGTCAGCACTAACTACCGCGTCAAACGCACCTACTTTTAGCGCATCAGCGGCACGGTTTTCTTTGCCAGAGGTAATCCAAAGCATGGCGTTATCTGCGCCAATAATACGTGGTAAGCGCACTGTACCACCAAAACCTGGCATTATGCCTAGTTTAACTTCTGGTAGACCCATTTTAGCGCTTTCGCTTGCAACACGGTAATCGGTAGCAAGTGCCCACTCACAGCCACCGCCAAGTGCTAAGCCATTTATAGCGCTAAGAGTTGGGAATGGTAAGTCTTCGATTGCGTCAAAAACGTCGGTTGCGTTTTTGATCCACGTTACTAATTCTTCTTCTGGTTTAGTAAATGTTGGTAAAAATTCGAAGATATCTGCGCCAATAATAAAGTGATCTTTATCACTGGTAAAAATCATGCCTTTAATATCAGAATTAGATGCTAATTCTTTTAATGCTGCTGCACAATCTGAAAGAGTTTGCTGAGAAAGTGTGTTTACAGAACCTGCAACACAAAACTTAAACTCGGCGATGTTTTCCTTTAGGAAGCTAACTTCAAAGGAATCGCTTTTATATAACATTATTATTCTCCCTAGTTGACGAACTAAGACTGGTACGATGAGTTTGCATTTCGACCAGTGTGCTTGCTTTAAAATAAAAATGCAACGAAAAATTTAACTCGGTTACAAACGGTTGGTTAAAATATAGCTGGTTTGGTGCTAAGGTGTACTGGAATGCGCTAAAGGTACTCATTAATTATTATGAGTGCGTAAATTAATTGGTGTTCATACTTTATTAAAGGCGCTCTCATTATTGTTTTAGTGTCTCAAACTGGAAATTATTAACCCTGACAGGTCGTTAAACCTAAAGGATATTATGAAAAAAATTTTATTAAGCGCTGTGGCAGCTGCCTTTATTCTTCCTTTTAGTTCTGCCCAAGCGAGTAACGATAATGACGTATTTTTAGATGCCGAAAAAAAAGTGCGCTATGGAAGCTATCAAGATTTTAAAGAGGCAATAAACGGGTTAGACCATCCATTAAAGCCGTATGTCGAAAAAACATACTGGCAACGTCATCCCAACTTTAAATACCAAAGTGAAATAGAAGATTATTTAACTATTTACGAGCATACTCCGCTTGAGTGGCCGGTACGCAAAGCATGGTTAAAGTATCTTGAAAAAAACAATAAAAAAGCGGCCTATATTCGTAATTATCGCGAAACCTCAAATGCTGAGCTTACCTGTACTTATTTAGACTTTCAGCTTGATTTAGGGGCGCCAGAAAAAGCCATTTTTAATCAGGTTACCAACCTATGGACAGTGGGGAAGTCGCAACCGAATGAATGCGACGCTTTATTTTCGCTTTGGCGCAAAAAAGGCTATTTAAATAATGAGCTTGTATGGAAACGTATAACCCTTGCTGCTCAAGGCGGGTCTCAGAGTTTACTGCCTTATTTAAAAACCTTGCTGCCTAAAAATGAACGCTACTTGGCCGATCTATATTTAAAAGTTCGCCGCGACCCAAGCGCAGCGGCGGGATTATACCGTTATAAAAATAAATCATTAAAAGAGGGCGAAATAGCGATTTATGGCGTTAAGCGTTTAATTTGGCGTGATAAAAATTTGGCTTTAAGGGCCTGGCAAAAGCTAGAAAAAATGTTTAATTACAGCGATGAAGAAAAAGCAGATTTATATTACTCGTTTGCTTTATCGCTTGCCTCAAGTGGGCATAAACAGGCCAGTTTTTGGCTTAATAAAGTGCCAAAAGTACGCCAAGATAAAAAGTTAATTCAGTGGCAACTTGCTAATATGTTAAAAACCCAAGATTGGGAAGGCATTGCAGCATTTTTTACAGGTAAAGATAACTTAAGCTTAGGTCAGCAGTATTGGCTTGCTTATAGTTATGCTAAGCGAGGGGATCAACAAAAAGCAGACGAAATTTGGGCTAAAGTGGCCACTAATCGCGATTATTATGGGTTTTTAGCTGCTGCGCGACTAGGACTGCCTGTTGATTTAAGTAGTCAACCTTTAGAGATTGATCAAAAGCTAGTAGATAAAGTAGTTAATGCGCCGGGCTTTAAACGCGCAAAAGCCTTTTACGAACTTGAACGTTTTACTTCTGCACGTAGAGAGTGGAATTACTTAACCAATACCTCTTCTGACGAAGAGAAGCTTGCCGCTGCAAAAGTTGCCGCACAAAACGACTGGCACGATAACGTTATTTTCACGTTAGCTAAAATAAAAGCGTGGGATTATGTTGAGCTGCGTTTTCCGTTTGCGTTTAAAGATATATTTGAACGTTATAGCAAACGTAGCAAAATAGATCCTGCGTGGAGTATTGCCATCGCGAGGCGTGAAAGCTCGTTTGCACCCGATGCGCGTTCGCATGCAAATGCGCGTGGCTTAATGCAGTTGCTACCTAGCACGGCAGAATATGTGAACAAAGCAAGAGTATCGAGTGCACGCTTATATCAGCCAAAAACTAATATACGCTTAGGAACGAGCTACTTAAAATACTTAAAAAAGAAAAACAACGGAAATGAAATTCTTGCCACGGCATCATATAACGCAGGCTATCATCGCATTAAGCGTTGGTTACCAGATGAAGCGATTCCTGCAGAGCTTTGGGTTGAGCTGATCCCGTATAGAGAAACACGTGATTACGTAAAAAATGTGTTTGCTTACAGGCAGGTTTATCACACCCGGATGGGCCGAGATGGGAATGTGCTTGCACCGTTACTCAAAATGAAGATGGGCGGGTAGTGCCAATCGGATCAAATGTTTAGCCATCTTAGCGTGCTAAATAAAGAGCTAATAACTTAGTATAGGGGGATATTTACATGTTAAATATCCCCCTTTTTTGAGCGCTTTACGTTTAAGTGGTAGACTCAAAGCAAGTTAAATTTAACAGATGGATTAACAATGGATAAATTAGCCGTTTTATATGCAGAGCATATTGCCACATTACAACAACGTACGCGTACAATTTGTGACCGTGAAGGGCTCGAGGGTTTAGTTATTCACTCAGGCCAAGCAAAGCGCCAATTTTTAGACGACATGTATTATCCGTTTAAAGTTAATCCTCACTTTAAAGCGTGGTTACCAGTGATTGACAATCCGCATTGTTGGATTGTGGTCAATGGCAGCGACAAACCTAAGCTTATTTTTTATCGTCCGGTAGATTTTTGGCACAAAGTACCTGATGAGCCGCGCGATTTTTGGGCTGAGTACTTTGATATAGAGCTATTGCTTCAACCGGATCAAGTCGAAAAGCTTTTACCTTACGATAAAGCAAAATACGCTTACATGGGCGAATACTTAGAGGTAGCACAAGCGCTGGGCTTTAGTATTATGAACCCTGAGCCAGTACTTAATTATTTTCACTATAACCGCGCTTATAAAACACAGTACGAGCTAGAATGTTTACGCCAAGCTAACCGTATTGCAGTAGATGGCCACAAGGCTGCACGCGATACGTTTTACAACGGTGGTAGCGAATTTGATATTCAGCAAGCTTACCTTATGGCTACACGCCAAAGCGAAAACGAAATGCCATATGGCAACATAGTCGCGCTTAACGAAAACTGTGCTATTTTGCATTATACGCACTTTGAGCCAGAAGCACCGCTTACCCATAATTCGTTTTTGATCGATGCAGGTGCAAACTTTAATGGGTATGCCGCAGACATAACCCGCACCTACGATTTTAAAAAGCAGGGTGAATTTGCAGAGCTTGTACAAACAATGACGCAAATACAAATTGAGCTAGGTAACGCATTAAAGCCAGGTATGTTGTATGGTGATTTACACGTTGAGTGTCATAACCGTATTGCGCAAATTCTTAGCGACTTCAATATTGTTAACTTACCCGCAACAGAAATTGTTGAACGTAAAATTACCTCTACGTTTTTCCCTCATGGTTTGGGCCATCACCTTGGTTTACAAGTGCACGATATGGGCGGCTTTATGCGTGATGATAAAGGCACGCACCAGCCATCGCCAGAAGGGCACCCATTTTTACGCTGCACGCGCTTAATAGAGAAAAACCAAGTGTTTACTATTGAGCCTGGGCTTTACTTTATTGACTCATTATTAGGTGATTTAGCACAAACCGACAGTAAGCAGTTTATTAACTGGGAAAAAATCGAGTCGTTAAAACCTTACGGCGGTATTCGTATTGAAGATAATATTATTGTTCACGAAGACAGCCTAGAAAATATGACTCGCGATTTAGCGCTCGACTAAGCGAGTAAAGACGCGCTTGCTTTTACGCGCTAAAATAAGCAAATACAGCGGGGCCTTTTGGCCCCATTTTTAATTGAGCTTTAATTATGTCTGAATACAAATACCCCGCCGAAGATGTGTTTCATCAAGAAGAAATTAAAAAAAGCACCTTCATAGTTCATATCGCGCATACACCAGATCTAGAGGCAGCTAAAGCCTTTATTAAAAGCATTGAAGAAAAGTACCCCGATGCACGTCATAATTGTTGGGCGCACGTAGCGGGTAACCCTGGCGGTAGCCATGTTTATGGCTTTTCTGATGACGGTGAGCCAAATGGTACCGCAGGAAAACCCATGCTTAATGTGCTGGTGGGCTCTGGGCTTGGCGAAATTACCGCGGTTGTTACTCGTTACTTTGGCGGTATAAAACTAGGCACCGGTGGCTTAGTAAGGGCTTATGGAGGGTCGCTTAATAATGCGCTAGCGCAGCTAAAAACGGTGACTAAAGTACCGAGTATCGAGATGGTTGGTCAAAGTGAATACAGCATGCAGGGCGCTATAGAGCAGTTGTTAAAAACCAATTATCAAGTACTTAAAATAGAAAAACAATTTACTGCTAATATTGAATGGGTTATTACTATTGATAGCCGCCAAGCAAAACAGGCTATTAAAGATATTTTTGATTTGAGCCACGGCGCAGTTGAGTTAACGATCAAAGAGTAAGACAATAACTTACACTCTTATATTCACTAATAATAAAAGCGATAAGCTACATGCAATTTCGTACCATCATAAAAATCCTTGGCCAACTTGTTGCGCTCTTTAGTATTACCATGGTGCCACCTGCGGTGGTGTCTTTAATCTATAAAGATGGTGGTGGTGTGCCGTTTGTTTTGGCATTTATTTTTAGTGTGATTATAGGGTTAACTGCCTATTATCCGAATAGGCATGAAAACGGCGATTTAAAGGCACGCGAAGGCTTTTTAATTGTTGTACTGTTTTGGCTGGTATTAGGGGCGTTTGCATCATTACCCTTAATATTTTTACAAGAACCTAATTTGTCTATGGCCGATGCGGTGTTTGAGGCCTTTTCGGGCCTTACAACCACTGGGGCCACTGTACTTACCGGCATTGAATATCTGCCTAAGTCAGTTTTATTTTATCGCCAGCAATTACAGTGGTTTGGCGGTATGGGGATCATTGTACTTGCCGTTGCTATACTGCCCATGCTTGGGGTCGGTGGCATGCAGTTATACCGAGCTGAGATCCCAGGTCCGGTTAAAGATTCAAAAATGACCCCCCGCATAGCCGATACCGCAAAGCACCTTTGGTATATATATGTATCGTTAACGGTGACATGTATGCTGGCCTATTGGGCGGCTGGTATGGAGTGGTTTGATGCAATATGCCATGCGTTTTCTACCGTGGCGATTGGCGGTTTTTCTACTTACGATGCATCAATAGGGCACTTTGATAGCCCTGTCATAAACTTTATATGTGTATTCTTTTTAATTATTGCGGCGGTAAATTTTTCGTTGCACTACGCGGCAGTGGCCAGTCGCAATATTCAGGTGTATATTCGCGACCCTGAATTTAAAGTATTTTTACTTATACAGTTAGCCCTGGTGGTTATTTGTTTTACGGTGCTTTCCTCTAACGAGATATTTGCCGATGGTGATGAAACCCTCGATCAGGCTTTATTTCAGGCTGTGTCTATGAGTACCACAGCCGGATTTGCGACCGATAACTTTTCGGCGTGGCCATTGTTTTTACCTATTTTACTTATATTCTCAAGCTTTATAGGTGGCTGTGCAGGCTCTACAGGCGGTGGTATGAAAGTTGTGCGGGTGTTTTTACTGTATTTACAAGGCATACGCGAGCTTAACCGCTTGGTGCACCCACGTGCGATATATTCAATTAAACTGGGCCGAAAAGCGCTACCAGATAAAGTTGTAGAAGCTGTGTGGGGATTTTTCTCAGCGTATGCACTGGTATTTATTATAATTATGCTTGCCCTCATGGGAACCGGTATGGATAACATTACGGCGTTTTCAGCCACGGCTGCATGTTTAAATAACTTAGGCCCAGGCTTAGGTGATGTTGCCTCGCATTATGGAGCGGTGAGCGATGGCGCTAAATGGCTACTAACTATCGCCATGGTATTTGGCCGCTTAGAAATCTTTACCTTATTAGTGTTATTTACACCGACTTTTTGGCGTGGCTAACACGATAAATAAATTGCTTAGGAACAGGGCATGCCACACTCAAATTTAAGTAAATTGCATCAGTTAACAACAGGGCGGTTAGTTGACTTAGAGATTGTTACACCGACCAGCAGCAAACGCGTAAAAACGGAATTTATTGGCTTGTTAGAGAATAAGTTTATTATTTTAAACTATCCAAGCTCAAAGCGTTTACCTGCTGCAAGTGATTATCTGCGTGATGGTGTAATGGTCGTTGTAAGAGCGGTGATAGAGGGTAGTGGTGGGCAAGTTATAGCATTTCGACAGCAGCTTATGTCGATTGCTTCACATCCTACTAGACTCATTTTTATTCATTACCCTAAACAAGTTCAGTTATTTTCCTTACGTGCTCAAACACGCATACCGACGTTATTACCCGCTAAGCTAACACTAAACGACGATAAAGTTGTTGAGGGCGTTATTAAAGATATTTCGCTTACCGGCGTGATGTTTGACATAAGAGGTGAGCAAAGCGAAGAAAACATTAAAGATATGCAGTGTACGGTAACGGTTGATACAAATAACAAAGCATTTACTGGCGAGATATGCAGTGTAAAAGCACATGATGCTGGTGTTAATTGTGGTATTAAATTGTTAGCCAGTGAAGATGAAATGAAGGCGTTTATGAAAGAGCATTTTATCGATCCGACCATACTGGAGCTACCATTAGAGTAAGCACTTTCGCTTAATGGCAACAAATGATCATTTTTTAGCTTGATATCAGTAATATTTTTTAAAATACTGATAAATAAATTAAATTATCCTTTAAAAACAAGGGTATAAATTTTTAATGTAATGGCTTTTTTTTAAGTAAAAGATATAACCTCTAGCTAAACCTCAGTTATTTTTCCTCAAAATATACACGCTTTTAACTTATAGCAAAATTTGTAGCTATTTTTATATTTGTAAGTGATTGTTTATATTGAATTTATTAATTCAATGTTTTTCAAAGTTGCTAATTTGCAACAAAAAATCCCGCCAAAATTATCAAAAATCGCTAATAAAACCTATAACTAACTGAAATTATTAACTTTTTAAAATCTGGCATTCAAGTTGTAATACTCTGGCTGTACTGAACAAAAACGTGATTTAAAGTAAGTCACTTAATCGCACACATATACTTGAAGGAATTATATTATGAAAAGCATTAATAAAACTTTAGCACTTATCGCACTTGCTTCGTCATCAGCTGCATTTGCAGCCACTGATTTTGATACGTTAGATGTAGATGGCAGCGGCACGATTAGCAAATCAGAAGCATCAATTGATGCAAAACTGATGAGCATGTTCTCAGAATTAGATACTGACCAAGATGGTGAGTTATCAAAAGAAGAGTTTTCAGAAGCTTAATATGTGGTAACTATCCTGAGTTGCCAATGACAACCTAAGTAGGCAAGGGAGCTTACGAAAAAGGATAACAAGGATTGTGTATACCACTTAGTTAACTTAACTAATTTGTTTATATTGAAGGATTAAATTATGAAACATTTAAATAAAGCACTCGCATTTATGGCTATTGCCTCTTCTTCTGCTGCATTTGCAGGGACTGACTTTGATACGCTAGATGTAGATGGTAATGGCGCCATCAGCCAAGCAGAAGCATCGGTTGATGCGGATTTAATGGCTGAGTTTGCAAAGCTTGATACTGATGGAAATGGTGAGCTTTCTAAGCAAGAGTTCTCTAAATTTTAAGCGCTAGCTCGTATCTACAGTTAATTTTTGAACCCATGGATCTCAGAAAAGGACTTCCTCTTAATAGGACACAACTATGAAAACATTAAATACAGCACTTGCCGTTATCGTATTAGCTTCATCATCAGCAGCGTATGCTGCGGTTGACTTTGCCTCATTTGATGCCGATGGTGATGGTGCAATCTCAAAACAAGAAGCCCAAGTAAACTCACAGCTAGTGAAAATTTTTGACCAGCTAGACACTGACGGTAATGGTGAGATTTCTGAGCAAGAATTTTCAAAAGTACAGTAAGTCTTAGTTGCTGAGCAAGGAAGCTTAGTAAGCAAAAAAACATACTCCACCAAAGCCGCCTTAGTCAGCGGCTTTTTTTATGTTTAACTATAAAAATATAGCACTCACTTGGAATAGCTTTTCGACTACATTGATGTGCTTTTTATCAATTAAAAACATAATAACGTGATCGCCAGACATAATAACAGTGTCGTCGTGGGCAATTAGTACGTCATCGTTACGCACAATGGCGCCAATGGTGGTACCCGCAGGTAACTTTATATCGGCGATAGCGCGGCCAACTACTTTTGATGTATTTTCATCGCCATGGGCAACGGCTTCAATTGCTTCTGCTGCGCCTTTACGCAACGAGTACACATTAACAATATCGCCACGGCGCACGTGTGTAAGTAAAGCAGAAATAGTTGCTTGTTGTGGCGATATAGCAATATCAATTTCACCCCCTTGCACTAAATCTACATACGCCCCGCGCTGAATAAGCACCATGGTTTTTTGTGCGCCCATGCGTTTAGCTAGCATGGCCGACATTATATTTGCTTCATCATCGTTAGTTACTGCAATAAACACATCAACTTGTTCTATGTGCTCTTCAGATAGCAGCTCTTGGTCTGAGGCGTCGCCGCAAAATACCACCGTGTTATCTAGCATTTCAGACAATTGCTCTGCACGCTGTTTGCTTCGCTCTAATAGTTTAACACTGTGATTTTTTTCGAGTGAACGAGCAAGGCCTGCACCAATGTTACCGCCGCCGGCGATCATAATTTTTTTGTAGGAACGTTCAAGCTTTTGCAGCTCATTCATAACGGCGCGAATATGTTTAGTGGCAGCAATGAAAAATACCTCATCGTCCGCTTCGATTACTGTGGTCCCTTGTGGTTTTATGGCTTTACCTTGGCGGTAAATCGCTGCTACGCGAGTCTCTACATTCGGAATATGTTCTTTTAAAGCAGAAAGCGCATAACCGACTAATAAGCCGCCATAGTAGGCTTTTACAGCTACAAGTGAGAGCATACCATCGGCAAATTGCAGTACTTGCAGTGCGCCAGGGTAATCTATTAAACGGCGAATATATTTGGTAACAAGCGCTTCGGGGGCAATATAATGATCAACCGGAAGGTCGTCGTTATGAAATAGTTTTTCGCGGTATTTTAAATATTGCTCTGATCGGATACGGGCAATTTTAGTGGGCGTATTAAAAATACTATATGCAACTTGGCATGCCACCATATTTACTTCATCTGAGCTGGTTACCGCAATAATCATGTCGGCATCTTCAGCACCTGCACGTCTGAGTACATCAGGGTGCGCACTGTGACCCGTTACCCCTTGCAAGTCGTACTTATCTTGTAGCTCTCGTAAGCGGTTACCATCTATATCAACAACGGTGATTTCGTTTTGTTCGCCAACTAAGTTTTCAGCAAGCGTGCCACCGACTTGTCCGGCACCGAGTATGATTATTTTCATTATTTACCCGAATTACTGTTTAATTAAAAAATAGCCATTTACTGTTTAATAAATGGCTATTGAGTGTACGGCTATTAGGCTTTTTTAACTAGCTTGGCGTAATAAAATCCGTCGCTTTCACCTGGTAGTAATTGCAAGCCAGGATTGCTAACTGTGTCGTTGTCGTGCAGTGGAATATGCTCAACATCGCTATTATTAGCTAAAAACTTTGCAACTTGCTGTTGGTTTTCTTGTGGGAGTACCGAACAAGTAGCGTATATCATAGTGCCGCCAGGTTTTAGTAGCGGCCATATGCTATTGAGTATGTCGCTTTGTAATTTAGCTAAATCTTCAATGTCGGATGCGCGGCGAAGCCATTTTATATCTGGGTGGCGGCGTATAACACCGGTTGCCGAGCAAGGAACGTCTAATAAAATGCGGTCAAATTGCTGCTCATCCCACCATGTATGTGGCTGCGATGCATCTGCACATTGTAAATCTGCACCTAAACCAATACGGGTTAAGTTTTGTTTCACACGTTCTAGGCGAGTGGCATCACTATCAAGCGCTAGTACCTCGGCATCGGCAAGCTCCAATATATGACATGTTTTACCGCCAGGTGCTGCGCAGGCATCTAAAATGTATTCATCATCTTTAGGTGCTAAAAAGCGTGCAGCTAATTGCGCTGCGGCATCTTGTACCGAGCAGGCGCCCACATCAAACTCTGGCAGCGAAAATACGTCACGCGGCTTAGTAAGCTTAATACCGTCAACAAATTGTGGATTTAACGTGTGCTCAATATCGTTAGCCGTTAACATGTCGCTGTATTCTTGCGTGCTGTATTGGGCTTGATTAACACGTAACCACATAGGGGCTTGTTGTTGGTTTTCTTCAAGCAGTGCTTCCCAGTTGTCTGGGTAGGCAGCTTGCACTTGCTTAATAAACCAATTTGGGTGGTTATATAAACACACAGGTATTTGCTTGGCTTTTTCTTCTAGCTCACTCTGTTGGCGCTGAAAGCTGCGCAAAATAGCATTTATTAATCCTTTTAAGCCTAAAGCACGCATTTGACCCAAAGCATTAACAGTTTCAGAAATAGCTGCATGAGGCGGTACGCGCATATGTTGTAGTTGGTAAATACCCACATACAATAAAAATTGAAAAATTCGACGCTTACCTTTAAGGGGTTGCTCTACTAAATGCTGACAATAGTTTTCAAGACTAGGTAGGTAGCGCAACACGCCATAACAAATTTGCTGTAATAACGCTTTGTCTTTAGGAGGCAGCCCTTGATTGGCAAATGGCAGTTCTTGATTTAGCGAAGCGCCTTTATCAACTACGTTATATAGAGTTTCAGCGGCAAGCGCACGTACATTTTGAACTTTACTCATTGTTTTCACCTAATAGGGTGCCAGGCGTTACCCAGTCACTACGGCCATTTAAAAAATCACTAATAGCCATTGGTTTTTTGCCTTGAGGTTGCAACTGTGTGATACATAAAGCCTGTTTGCCACATGCCACAACAATACCGCTTTTATCGCTTGATAAAACTTCACCCGCTTGGCCTGACTGTTCAACAACAGATGCTTGATACACTTTTACGCTGTGCTCACCCATTTGCGTAAAGCACACAGGCCATGGATTAAACGCACGAATATTACGCTCAATTTGTACAGCATCCATGGTCCAATCAATATTTGCTTCTTCTTTTGAAAGCTTTTTAGCGTAATTTGCCAACTCATCGTTTTGAGGTTCAGCACGAAGATCGCCATGGGCTAACTTATTAATAGTTTCAATAAGCGCTCCAGGGCCAAGGTCAGCTAGCTTAGCGTACAAGCTGGCACTGGTTTCATCCGCATCAATAGGGCAGCGGCTAATGTGTAGCATGTCGCCGGTATCAAGCCCTTCATCCATTTGCATTATGGTTACGCCGGTTTCTTCATCGCCAGCCCAAATTGCCCGCTGTATTGGCGCAGCACCGCGCCAGCGCGGTAAAATAGAGCCATGCACATTTAAACAGCCTAAGCGTGGCGCCTCTAAAATGGCTTTTGGTAAAATTAGGCCATAAGCGACCACAATCATGATGTCGGCATTTAAGCTTTTAAGCTCTGTTAGTGCGTCTTCATTTTTGAGTGATTGCGGCTGAAAAACAGGTAGGTCATGTTCAAGCGCAAGCGCTTTTACTTCACTGGCTTTTAATTTTTTACCTCGCCCTGCTGGGCGGTCGGGTTGGCTGTAAACACCAACAATTTGGTGTTCACTTTGAATTAACGCTTGTAGGTGACGAGCGGCAAAGTCCGGCGTACCGGCAAATATAATGCGTAATGGTTTTGTCACGGATTTTTCCTAAGGTGCTTATTGCTTTGCTGCAAATTTAGCTTCTTTCTCAAGCTTTTTGCGAATACGTTGACGCTTTAATGGTGATAGGTAATCAATGAAAAGTTTACCTTGTAAGTGATCAAGCTCATGTTGAATACAAATAGCTAATAGCTCGTCTGCATCAAGTACAAACTCTTCACCATTTTCGTTAAGTGCAGCAACGGTTACGGTTTCAGCACGGTCTACTTTTGCGTAAGAGTTAGGCACTGATAAACAACCTTCTTCGCTAATTGTTGAACCATCTTTTTTAATAATTTGCGGGTTAATTAAAACCAGTGGCTCGTCGCGTTCTTCTGATACGTCGATCACTACAATACGTTGATGGATATCAACCTGCGTAGCAGCAAGTCCAATGCCGTTTTCATCGTACATTGTCTCTAGCATGTCTTTTACAATTTGGCGAACGTTGTCATCAACCTGTGCGACTTCTTTTGCTACTGTACGTAAACGTTCATCTGGGAATCTTAAAACTTCTAACCTAGCCATAGTTACCTTTTACACTTGTGCTTAATTTAGGGTATTGTATGCTCTTATTTTAGCCATTCGCGTTCCCCTTTAACAGGTTTTGGTCAATAATAATGAAAAAACAATACAAGGAAGCCCAATGAAATCTCAATTGGCTGCAATTATGTTTGCATTAAGTACTGCTTTCCCTGCAGTCGCTGATGTTTTACAAATAAAAAAAGATGCTCCAAAACAGTATGTTGTAAAAAAAGGCGATACCCTTTGGGATATTTCCGGCATTTATTTAGACGAACCCTGGCTGTGGCCCGAATTGTGGCAAATGAACCCACAAATAGATAACCCGCATTTAATTTACCCCGGCGATGCACTTGCATTAGTGTATGACGCCAACGGTAACCCACGTTTAGTGATCAACAAAGCGTACAGAAAGTTATCACCGCAAGGGCGTATTACGCCAAAAGGTAACAACGCCATTACCACTTTGCCACTTGAAATAATTAAACCTTATTTAAGTTATGAGCAAGCGATTAACAGCGATGAAATTGATGATAAACCTTACATTTTAGGGGCAAACGAAAATACTAAAACGCAAACTCTCGGACATATTTTATACGCTAAAGGCGATTTAAAAGTACATGGAGCGTATGCGATTTATCATAAGGGCGAACCTTACATAGACACACAGACCGGTGAAGAGCTGGCTACTCGCGCTACTTATGTAGGTATGGCTCGTGCATTTAGAGCAGGTGATGAAAGTAATGGTGTGCCTTCGTCTTTACGTGTTGAGTCAGTTAAGCAGGAAATACAACAGGGCGACTTTTTACTACCGGCCATGCAAGGACAAATGTTACCCGCGTACTTTAATATGCATCGCCCGAAGCAAAGTGTATCAGGCAGTGTCATTGCATCTCCGCGCCAAGTAAGAGAGTTCAGCACAATGGATGTAGTGGTGCTAAACTTAGGTGCTGAGCAACAAATTGAAGTTGGTCATATCCTCGATTTAGAACGCCAATCACCCACCGTTATTGATGGCCCACGAGGACCGCGTTATCCAGAGGATTCGAGCAAATTTGAAAAGCTTTTATCTGATGCCGGTGAATTATTTGGCAGCGAGCCAGATGAAGACACCACTACGTGGACAATGCCACACGAAAAAGTGGGTGAGTTAATTGTATTTAAAGTGTATGACAAAGTGAGTTATGCATTAATAACAAAAAATCAGCACCCAATTCGCGTTGGAGATAGTGTAGTAATTCATTAAGTTGTAGCGAGTCGGTGCTCTAGGAGAGAGCATGGATCAGTCATCTGGCAAGCTAGCCCATTGGCTTGCCTTTTATATGTGTAAAGGCTTAGGTATAAAAACACTGCTTGCCTTATCACACACTCACCCGCTGAAATCATTATTTGATTTAAACCAAAGTGAATTACAACAGCTGGGGCTAACCCCAAATCAAGCCTGTAATTTACTCAATACCAATTGGCAGCAAGTAAGCCACTACGAGCAACAAATACAACAGCTTAATATTACTGTAGTGTGCTTTTTTGATGCGCTGTATCCTGAGGAACTAAAACACATCGCCAGCGCGCCTTTGCTGTTATTTTGCAAAGGTGATATATCATTATTATCTAGCCCACAAGTAGCCATTGTTGGCAGTAGAAATGCAACTCCTACGGGGCTCGAAATAGCCTCAGAGCTTGCTTATCAGCTTAGTTTAGCAGGCATCACTGTTACCTCGGGCATGGCATTAGGTATTGATGGCGCCGCCCATAAAGGTGCCTTAGCAAATAATGGTAAAACAATAGGGGTATTGGGAACAGGGGTTGATATTTACTACCCCAAGCGCCATAAATTATTAACAGATCAAGTATTAGAACATGGTTTGTTAATTAGCGAGTTTTTACCCGGAACCGCCGCTAACGCGCATAATTTTCCACGCAGAAACCGTATTATATCTGGGTTGTCTTTAGGCGTGGTTATTGTAGAGGCTGAAATTAAAAGCGGCTCATTGATCACGGTACGCTACGCTATTGAGCAAAATAAAGAAGTGTTTGCAGTACCTGGCTCTATTAAAAACCCTTTATCGCAAGCAAGTCATTTTTTAATAAAGCAGGGCGCTAAGTTAGTCGAAAATGTAACAGATATTTTAGATGAGGTGAGCTTTTCTTATCAAAGCGGACTATATAATAAAGAGGAGCCTGTAAACAAACAGTCACAATGTGAGGTGCTAAGTAGTATAGGGTATGAGGTTACCAGCGTTGATGAAATTGTACGCCGCTCTCAGTGGCCAATTGATAAAGTGCTGGCAAGGTTGCTCGATTTAGAGTTAGATGACGAAATAGAGCGCGTATTAGACGGGTACATAAAGCTAAGCACAGGAAGGTAATATGTTTGATATTCTCATGTATCTTTTTGAAAACTATATTCACAGTGAAGCCGATATCTACATTGAAGAGAATGAGCTCACCGATGAATTACTTCGCGCGGGCTTTAATAAGACCGAAATTTTTAAAGCGTTAAATTGGCTGGAGCAATTAGCTGACTTACAACGCAGTGATGAATCACCTTACTTAATTACAAAGCCTCAGCAAGCAATGCGCATTTTTACTGATAGCGAATGCAAAATGTTAAACGTTGAATGCCGTGGTTTTTTAATGTTTTTAGAACAAATAAGGGTGGTTAACAGTGTAACCCGTGAAATGGTCATGGACCGGCTTGCCGCATTAGACAAACCTTATATTTCGCTCGACGACTTAAAGTGGGTGGTGCTTATGGTGTTATTTAACGTACCAGGCTCAGAAGAGGCCTACGAGCAAATGGAAGACCTCATATTTGACGAACCCACCGAATTGCTGCATTAAAATTGTATGCCAAACCACTTAAACATATATGCACAGCTTGTATCTTTAAGTGGTTTGGGTATATTAGGCGAAAATTCAGCAACCCATTAGGAACCTCATGAGTAAAATCGACCATTCGCTTTTCTCGGCGGATAAGCACGCCTTAGAAAAAGAATACGAAGTCTGCCCGCAATGTGGTTCTGAATTAGTGATCCGTAACTCTAAAACAGGCCCATTTTTGGGTTGTGCGAGTTACCCTAAATGCGATTTTATTCGCCCATTAGCTCATCACGATAGCAACGAAATCAAAGTCCTTGAAGATTCAGCCTGCCCACAGTGCACAAAACCGCTGGTGGTTAAAAACGGCCGTTATGGCATGTTTATTGGTTGCACAGGGTACCCACAATGCCATTACATTGCCCACGATGACGAACCTAATAATAATGATGATGTATTACCAAGCTGCCCTAAATGTAAAAAAGGGCAGCTAGTTGCACGCAGCAATAAATTTGGTAAAACGTTTTACTCATGCGATTGTTACCCAAGCTGTAAATATACTCTAAATAACAAACCCATAGCCAAGCCATGCCCTAAGTGCGATTGGCCGCTTGTTATTGAGAAGAAAATGGCTAACGGCACTGTATTACAGTGCCCACAAAAAAGTTGCCTGCATAAACTTACCACTACTGATTAATATAAATTTCTGGAGCATATTTTGTCAGACCTTTCTACATTGCCTACGGCGATATCTTGCTTAGAGCAAGGTGACGTTATTCTATACCCTACTGAAGCAGTTTATGGCTTAGGGTGTGATCCAGATAATCAGCAAGCTGTTGAGAAGTTGCTAGCAATAAAACAGCGTCCTGTTGAAAAGGGCCTTATTTTAATTGCCGATAATTACGGCCAGTTATTAAAGTATGTTGACGATGTAAAGCTGCCAATGGATAAACGTGCTGATATTTTTTCTAGTTGGCCCGGTGCTATTACTTGGGTTATGCCGGCAGCTAAAAATACGCCTAAATGGTTAACTGGCCAATTTGATACTATTGCCGTAAGGGTTACTGATCACCCAAGTGTTAAGCGCTTATGCCAGCAATTGGGTAAGCCGCTTGTCTCTACTAGTGCTAACTTAACGGGGCAACCTACGGTAACAAGTATTGAGCAAGCCAAGCAGCAATTTGAAGATAAGGTAGGCTGTTACATTGATGAGCCTTTAGGGGGCAACACGCAGCCAAGCACAATTAAAGACGCCATGACCGGCAAAGTATTTAGAGGTTAATATGCAAAGCGAATTATTAGAACAAGTAAAAGCGTATTTTATGGCTTTGCAAGACACCATTTGCCAAGGTTTAGAGCAGGCCGATGGCAGTGCAAAATTTGTAGAAGATAGCTGGCAACGTGCCGAAGGCGGTGGCGGGCGCACGCGTGTTACCACTAACGGCAATGTAATAGAGCAAGGTGGCGTTAACTACTCACACGTGTTTGGTGCCTCTATGCCGGGCTCAGCTACAGCCCATAGGCCAGAACTTGCAGGGCGAAGCTTCCATGCATGTGGCGTATCATTAGTTATTCATCCAAAAAACCCACATGTTCCTACAAGTCATGCCAATGTACGTTTTTTTATAGCTGAAAAAGAAGGTGAAGAACCTATTTGGTGGTTTGGCGGAGGGTTTGACTTAACGCCTTTTTATCCTGTTTTTGAAGACGTGAAGCATTGGCATCAAGTCGCGCACGATATTTGTGCGCCATTTGGTGACCAAGTGTACCCAAAGTATAAAACCTGGTGTGATGAATACTTTTACCTAAAACATCGCGACGAAACACGCGGTGTAGGCGGCTTATTCTTTGATGACTTAAATGAGCTCGGGTTTGAGCAGAGCTTTGCATTTATGCAATCGGTTGGTAATGGCTTTTTAGATGCGTACTTACCTATTATCGAACGTCGCAAAAATGATGAATTCACAGAGCAGCAGCGCGACTTTCAACTATATCGTCGTGGGCGTTACGTAGAGTTTAACCTTGTATGGGATAGAGGCACTTTATTTGGCTTGCAAAGCGGTGGGCGCACAGAGTCTATATTAATGTCGATGCCGCCACTGGCGCGCTGGGAATACAACTATAAGCCCGCGCCCGACAGCGCAGAGGCTAATTTGTATCAATACTATTTACGTCCACAAGAGTGGTTAACCACGACTCCCGCTGACTTGATAGCCAGAGAGTGGCAGTTATAACGATTAAATTAAGGTAGGGTGACAGTAGGCCCTAAAAAAGGCGCGTAACAGCGCCTTTTTGTTGAGCAGTAGCAATTAATGCTCATTTATCATGTGTGTAGCAAGTTGCCCAAAAGATTGCTTCAACCCTTCGCGTAATAAGGGGTTGTCTACTTCTATGTCGAGCGTCTTATTCATACAGTACATCCATTGATCGCGCAGGTCTTTATTTATAGCAAAAGGCATGTGGCGTTTGCGAAGCATAGGTTGACCATGTTTTTCGGTAAACAAGCTTGGCCCACCTAACCATCCCGATAAAAATTCAAAAAACACTTGGCGAATTCTATCTAATGGCAGAGGATGCATATCATATAATGGTTTGGCGTATTCATCGCTGGCCATTATGTCGTAGAATCGATTAGCTATAGCACGAGTGCCTGCTTCTCCACCAATTATTTCATACGGTGTTTTTTCAGGAGTAGGGGCTGGTTGTTCAGGAGCTGGTTTAGATTTTGAAAAAAGTCGTTTAATCATAATACTTATCATCGTTAATAGGCAGTGTGTAGCTGCAAAGAGGTTGCTTTAAAATGGACAAATATGCGGTTTTTGGAAATCCAATCAAACATTCAAAATCCCCCGCGATACATAAACAATTTGCTGTATCTTTGGGTGAGCAAATCGACTATCGCGCAATATTAGCACCTATCGATCAGTTTGAAAAAACAGTAACCACCTTTTTTCAGCAAGGTGGAATAGGCGCTAATGTAACTATGCCATTTAAAGAGCAAGCGTATGCCATGGCTGATGAACTCACACCGCTTGCTAAAGTTGTTGGTGCAGTAAACACACTTAAAAAACGCGATGATGGTACGTTGCTTGGCGATAACACCGATGGAGTGGGTTTTGTGAGCGACTTATTAGCTAATGAAGTCGCAATCGCCAATAAACGTATTTTAATTATTGGTGCGGGTGGCGCTGCAAGAGGAGTAATATTACCGCTTCTTGAACATAAACCAGCAGAAATAGTTATTGTTAACCGCACTGCTCAAAAAGCACAAGATCTAGCGCAGCTATTTGCTGATTATGGAAACGTTTCTGGCTATGGATTTGATACATTACCTGTAAGCAACTACTCACTTGTAGTCAACTCCACGTCAAGTAGTATGAATAACGAACTTCCAGCGCTTGATAAAAAACACCTAAAAAACTGTGATGTTGCTTACGATATGTTTTACTCATTAGAAAATACTGTTTTTATGAACTGGGTTGCACAGCATAATACAAATACTAAGCTGTTAGATGGGAGCGGCATGTTGGTAGGCCAAGCCGCGCAGGCTTATTTTGTATGGCGTAATAAAATGCCTGCCATACTTCCTGTTGTTAAAGCACTAAAACAAGGCACGCTGAAATGAATCAAGCTATACAGTTTATAGATAGACTCGAATTTAGAGAGCCTTCCCACCAATTAGTCTTTTTTGCACAAGTATCAGGTATGCTGGTGGAGTGTGTTATTGAACTACGTAACTTAGATTTAAAAGATGAAAGTCACGCAACAGAATACTTTGATAAGTACCGATTTGATTATGAAGAATGTGCCGAGCAACTCATAGAAGATGAAAGCTATAACTCGGCAGGGCAGATAGAAGTGAATCTAGCTAATCTCGGCTAAATACTCATCTTTTAATTGCACATAGTTATCTGCAGATACTTTTAAAAAGGCAAGCTCTTGCTCTGTCAATGGGCGAGCTTGCTTGGCTGGGCTACCAACATATAAATAACCAGACTTTAATCGCTTATTCGGCGGCACTAATGACCCCCCACCAATAATAACGTCGTCCTCTACTATTACATTATCCATTACAATAGCGCCCATACCGACAAGTATACGGTTTCCAAGCGTACATCCATGCAGCATCACTTTGTGACCTACTGTCACATCATCACCAATAATAAGTGGGTACCCATCTGGGTTACTTTGAGTCGCGCGTGATAAATGAAGAACACTACCATCTTGTATATTTGTACGCTCACCAATACGTATATAATTAACGTCTCCACGTGCTGCCACTAATGGCCATACACTACAGTTGTCGCCAATAGTAATATCTCCTACCAAAACAGACGATTCATCAACATAAACAGACGAATTAAAAGAGGGAGTTATACCTTTATAAGAACGGATAGCCATATATATACCTTTTAAATACTAATTATAGTCGCTTGAGTGTAACAGCAACACTCAAATAGTGGCCAGAAAAGGCCTGTTTTGATTATAAAACTATCAGTTATAGAGGGTTTAGTTCACATATTGACCGAACGGTGCTTTTTTTTAGTTTTTCTTTAAAAAAGTGCTTGCGTAAAAATTTGTTCTCCCTATAATGCGACCCCACTGAGACGGGGAACAGCAACGCATAGCGAAGCAGGAACTGCTCACAGAGTTAAGTAAAACTTAGGTTTTAAATAATCGTAAGAAAGTTTGAAATTAAGTGTTGACTCGAAAAATAAAGGATGTATTATACGCATCCCTAGCGACAACGTCGCAACGTTCTTTAACAATATAAAGCAATCATCTGTGTGGGCACTCGTACAGATTGAGTTCTAACAGCCAAGCTACTTAGGTAGTGAGGCAAACAAATTTAGAGTCTCAATTGAAACTGAGTGACCAACAGGATAATTACTTAGGTAGTTATTCAGCACAGTCAATTCA
>NZ_CAWUKC010000064.1:0-22827 GCF_963922945.1 uncultured Pseudoalteromonas sp.
GCTTTTAGCTTTTAGCTTTTAGCTTTTAGCTTTTAGCTTTTAGCTTTTAGCTTTTCAGGCACAATTACAAACATTAAACAGGTTATGAAACTAAGTAAGCTCTAAAAACATACTATTAAATACGGTATTTTATTACTTATATGCTTTGGAAATGAAAGTGTAAAAATAATGCTGGTTTAATACGTAACGTAAAAATTATAAAAATGGGTGATTGGCTCGCCAGTTTGAAGGTTGCTTAAATTAAGCACTAGTTGCCACAGCATATTTTTTTCTGAACAAATACCTACCATGGTTTCACTTTTATAAATACTTCCCTGCTCAGTGAACTTTTGGGGAATAAATCCCATATACATAGTGATACTTTCAATCTTAGCAGTGTCGAGTTTAAGGTGGGCGGGTAAATCAAGGTAAATGCTAAAAGGGGTTTCGGGAGAAATATTTTTATCACTTAACCATACTTTAACACCAGTATCATAAATACAGTGTTGATTAGTTTCGCAATCAGTTTTTAACAGTGCTTTTTGATCATTGCTGTTAGCATTGTCACAGCCTGTTAATATAAAAATAAGCATTATAAACAAAGGTAATCTATATATATGCATCACTAATCCGCGCTAAATAAAAACAAATCTTAATTAGCATACTTTGAAATAACAATAGCTAGGGTGATGTTTGGTTAATATAGGTACAACCTGTATCAAAAAATAAACAACAAACTCACAAACTTTGATTGATGTCATAATTTTATGTAATTGACCTATCTTTTTTAGGCCAAAAAATTTATCATTTCACCCGCAAAAAATAAGGGTTTCTCGAGTTTGTTTTCTGAAGCATTCAGGCTTTGAACGTTTTAGGTAATACGCTTGGGGAAAATAGTAGGCCCCACTTTAAACGGTGGGTAATTCATTTCTAAACGCATTTATTGCAGCGGAAGCCAGAAAATGAGCCAAACAGTAGCATCACAAACTGAGTATAACTATAAAGTTGTACGCCAATTCGCTATTATGACAGTGATTTGGGGCATCGTTGGCATGAGTATTGGGGTTCTGATTGCTGCCCAATTAGCTTGGCCAGCACTTAACTTTGATACACCATGGTTAACATACTCTCGACTACGTCCGTTACACACGAACGCAGTAATTTTCGCATTTGGTACCAGTGCACTTTTTGCGACGTCTTATTACGTCGTTCAACGTACTTGTCAAACGCGCCTTTTCTCAGACAAACTCGCCGCTTTCTCTTTTTGGGGCTGGCAGCTTGTTATTGTATTAGCCGTTATTACATTACCATTAGGTATTACCAGCTCTAAAGAATATGCAGAGCTTGAATGGCCGATTGATATTTTAATCGCAATAGTGTGGATTGTTTACGCAGTGGTATTTTTTGGTACGCTGATCAAACGTAAAGTATCACACATCTACGTTGCTAACTGGTTTTACGCTGGCTTTATCATTACTGTTGCAGTGCTACACATTGTAAACAGCATGGCTGTGCCTGTGTCGCTAACTAAATCATACTCAATCTACGCCGGTGCTGTAGATGCAATGGTTCAGTGGTGGTATGGTCATAACGCTGTAGGTTTCCTACTAACGGCTGGTTTCTTAGGTATGATGTATTACTTTGTACCAAAGCAAGCAGGCCGCCCAGTTTATTCTTACCGTTTATCGGTTGTTCACTTTTGGGCACTTATTTCACTCTACATTTGGGCAGGTCCTCATCACCTTCACTACACTGCGTTACCTGATTGGACGCAAAGTTTAGGTATGGTTATGTCTATTATCTTATTCGTTCCATCTTGGGGTGGTATGATTAACGGTATTATGACTCTATCAGGTGCTTGGCATAAGCTACGTACTGATCCTGTACTGCGCTTCTTAGTTGTTTCATTATCTTTCTACGGTATGTCTACGTTTGAAGGTCCTATGATGGCAATTAAATCTGTAAATGCATTGTCTCACTACACAGATTGGACTGTTGGCCACGTACACTCAGGTGCGCTTGGTTGGGTTGCGATGATTTCAATTGGTGCTATTTACCACCTTATTCCTGCGTTATTCGCACAAGGTCGTATGTACAGTGTTAAATTGGTTAACACGCATTTTTGGTTACACACTGTTGGTGTTGTACTTTACATTGTTGCAATGTGGATCTCAGGTGTTATGCAAGGCTTAATGTGGCGTGCAGTTAACTCTGACGGTACATTAATGTACAGCTTTGTTCAGTCATTAGAAGCATCACATCCTTTCTACGTAATGCGCTTTTTAGGCGGTGTTTTCATCGTTACAGGTATGTTAGTTATGGCTTACAACGTTCTGCGTACAATTTCAGCTGAGAAAAACTCACTGAAGCTAGACGCACAAGCACAATTAGCATAACGGAGTGAGATGATGAGCAATAAAAATTCACAAAACAAACATGAAATAGTAGAAAAAAACGTTGGCCTAATGGCCATACTGACTGTTTTTGCTATTAGTTTTGGTGCACTAGTTGAAATTACTCCGCTAATGTTCCAAGACGATACAACAAAACCTGTTGACGGTTTACGCCCACTTAACGCGCTAGAGATGGAAGGCCGCGATATTTATGTACGTGAAGGTTGTTACAACTGTCACTCACAAATGATTCGCCCTTTTCGTGACGAAGTTGAGCGTTACGGTCACTACTCTGTAGCGGGCGAATCAGTATGGGATCACCCTTTCCAATGGGGTTCTAAACGTACTGGTCCTGACCTTGCGCGTGTAGGTAAGCGTTACTCGGACGATTGGCATTATGCACACTTAGTTGATCCACGCGCTGTGGTACCTGAGTCAAATATGCCAGGTTTTCCTTGGTTAGCAGAGACAAAGGTTGATACCAGCCTAACTCTGAAAAAACTACAAATTTTCCGTGATACTTTTGCTATAAACCCAGAAAACCCTAAGCACCCTGGGTTAGGTTATGGCAGCGATGAAGAGCTTCAAGCAGATGTTGATAAGATTAACGCTATGAATAACGGCGAAGGCGCAACAGAAATGCAAGCTTTAATCGCGTATTTACAGCAACTTGGCACCCACTTGAAGTAATTATTATGGATTACGGAACATACAGAGGCATTTTGACTCTGGTAATTTTAGTATTGTTTATTGTGATTGTTGTATGGGCATACAGTAAACGTAGCAAAAATCGTTTTGATGACGCTGCGAATGCCATTTTTGAAGATGAAAAAAAACATAACAACACACTCTCTAACGAGGAAAAGGAGTCTGAAAAATGACTAGCTTTTGGAGTATCTGGGTTATTGTATTAACCCTAGCCTGCTTAATCATCATTTTTAGCTTATTAGTTTGGAACCTTAAAAACTATGCTGGCGTAGAAGAAGGTGAAGACTGCGGACACGAATATGACGGCATTACCGAGCTTAATAATCCACTGCCAAAATGGTGGACGTATATGTTCTTCGCAACATTTATTTGGTCGGTATATTACTTAGCAGCTTATCCAGGTTTAGGTAACTGGGAAGGCTTAGGTAAATGGACAAGCTCTAACCAAGGTATTACGTCTTTAGCTGAATCTAAAGAAGCCACGGCTAAAGCCAAAGAAGAAGGCCGCTATGTAAAACTTGATAAGGAATACGAAGCAGCCCAAGAGCGTTTTGGTCCTATCTTTAACAAGCTTGCACAAATACCAGTATTAGAGTTAGTTAACTCTAAATTTGAAGGTGATGCAGCACAGCAAGTAGCCCTTGAAAATGGCGAAAAGCATGAACAAACAGACGGTCAGTTAGCACTTGAAATTGGTCAGCGTTTATTCTCGCAAAACTGTGCGCAATGTCATGGCTCAGATGCACGTGGTGCTACGGGCTTCCCTAACCTAACTGACAAAGACTGGTTATACGGTGGCTCACCTGACAAAATTAAAGAAACACTTCTTTATGGTCGCGTAGCAGCCATGCCATCATGGAGTGCAGCACTGGGTGAGCAAGGCGTTAAAGAAATGACAGCGCATGTTCTTAGCTTATCTGGTCGTACTGTTAACCAAAAAGATGCCGCTGCGGGTGCCGCTAAGTTTGCTATGTGTGCAGCGTGTCACGGTGCAGATGGTAAAGGCTCTGTTGCACATAACTTACCGTTTGGTGCACCTAATCTGACAGATAACATTTGGTTATACGGTGGCTCTCAACGCGCGGTTGAAGAAACTCTTAATCATGGCCGCGCCGGTGTAATGCCAGCATGGAAAGACATTTTAGGTGAGGATAAAATTCACCTGTTAACTGCTTATGTTTACAGCTTATCGCAAGAGCAATAAACATTAAGTTAACCTTTGTTTAATCTTTTTATTTCAATAGATTAATCCAGATCAAAAAAGCCTCCACTGTGAGGCTTTTTTTTAGTCTTTTACAAGTATTTGCTATAAAATAGCCCCACCTAAACTAATTTTAGAGCAACTATGCAACCTACTCCGTGGTATAAAAATTTTTGGCCTTGGTTTTTAATGTTTTTTCCGCTTGCCGCCATTATTGGGTGCATAACCCTAATTATTACGGCAGTGGGCAATGGCCCAGATATGGTAGTTGATGATTACTACAAAAAAGGCAAAGCAATAAATTTAGAGCTGACTAAATTTGAAAAAGCCAAAGCGCTGTTTTTACATGGTAATCTAAATGTTTCACACGAGCGTGCAAGTTTTGTATTTACCAAAGGTGATTATACTAAGGTACACGCTTTAAAACTCGCATTTTATCACCGTACTATCAAAGCACACGACTTTGACGTAACGCTAACCCCTAATGCCAATAAAGAGTTTACTGCCCTACTCGATAACTACACACCCGGTGCTTACTCCGTGTTTATAGAGCCGGTCGATAGTAGTTGGAAGCTAAAAGAAAACATAACGCTTCCTACAGAGCAACCCATATTTGTTACCCCAAAATATAAGTAGTCGTCACTATGAGCGTTTCTTGCTTTCATTGTCTTGAAAGTGTGCCAAATGGATTTAGCGCAACCGTCACAATAGATAATACGCCTCAGCCTATGTGCTGTATTGGTTGCCAAGCGGTGGCACAAAACATTGTTGATCAAGGTATGACTGACTATTACAAATACCGCACCGTACGTGCCGGTAAGGTAGAGCAGTTAGTTCCAGAGCAATTAGCGCTAATAAAAAGCTACGATAACGAAGATATACAAGATGAGTTTATAGCCACAACCGATAACCTCTCTGAGGTACTATTGAGCGTTGAAGGCATTACCTGCGCCGCGTGTGCTTGGCTTATCGAAAAACAATTATTAAATTTAAAAACAGTAAAACGGGTAGATGTAAACACCTCAACAAACCGAGCGATGATACAGTGGGATAAAACCCACACCCCACTGAGCGAAATAATTACCTCGCTTGCTAAAATTGGCTATAAAGCTTACCCATTTCAAGCCGATGACGAAGCCCAGCAAAAGCAACAAACAGCCAAAGCGTATATTCGCCGTTTAGGGGTTGCTGGGTTGATGACCATGCAAGTGATGATGTTTGCCTTTGCCATGTACTTTGGCATGTTTTCAGGCATGGATAGTAATTTTGAGGAATACTTTAGGTGGATAAGCCTCGTACTTGCCTCTCCGGTTATTTTGTACAGCGCACTCCCCTTTTTAACTAATGCGATTAATGGCTTAAAAGCAAAACAATTAAATATGGACTTGCCTGTTTCGCTGGCTATTTTTGGGGCTTATAGCGCAAGTTGTTATGCCACATTTATGCAAGTTGGCGAGGTGTACTTTGAATCGGTCTGTATGTTTACCTTTTTATTATTACTTGGTAAATATCTCGAATTTAGAGCACGATTAAAAGCCAGTGAGTTTACCGCCAACTTACAAAAGCTTTTGCCTCTCACCGCGCGTACCCTCGATGAAAACGGACAAGAACATATAGTTGCCGCTAAAAAACTTAAACTTAATGATGTGGTACTTATAAAAGCTGGCGAGACTATTCCCGCTGATGGCCAGCTAATTAAAGGAAAAACGACTGTTGATGAGTCCATGATGACAGGTGAGCACCAACCTGTAAGTAAGTTTATTGGCCACAATGTGTATGCAGGTTGTGTTAACCACGACGGTGTTATAGAAATAAAAATAAATAAGATTGGTCAAAACACGCTTTTAAACCAAATCATACGTTTGCAGCATAATGCACTAACCAAGCGACCCAAGTTAGTAGAAATAACCGATAAAGTGGCGCAGTGGTTTATTGCCTGTTTACTTGTTTTTGCTTCTATTACCGCAATTGGCTGGTATCAAATTGATCCAGAGCACGCTTTTTGGATCACTATTTCGGTATTGGTTGCGACCTGCCCATGTGCGTTAAGCCTTGCAATCCCTACCGCGTTAACGTGTGCTGTAGCCACGCTCACTCGTAAAGGAATATTAATAAAACAAGCTCATGTACTGGAAACTCTCTCACAGTTAACCTTGTTTGCCTTTGATAAAACGGGCACGTTAACACAAGGCAGATTTAGCTTAGATGCAGTTGATATTCTCGATGACAGTTTATCTAAAGAGCAAGCACTAAATATTGCCGCTCAACTGGAGCGTTTTTCGGAGCACCCCATAGCCAGTGCATTTAGCGAATACAGCACCAGCGATCTTGCACTTACTAATATCACCGTTCACCCAGGACTTGGCATTAGTGCACAAAATAGCACAACTCATTATGCGATTGGTAAAAGCGGCTGGTTTGACACTAAAAAAACCAATGCGCAGGCGAGTCTATTTATAAATAAGCAGGTCGTCGCTCGATTCTACTTTATAGATAAGGTTAAGGCTGGCGCTAGTGAGCTCATAACGAGCTTACAAGCACAAAACTTAAGCTGCCACATACTCACTGGGGACGCCTCTGATGCTGGCCAAAAGATCGCCAAGACATTAAAAATCGACAGTGTGCAAAGTGGATTATCACCAGAAGATAAACAAAAAGCCGTTGAGCAGTGGTCATCACAAAGCGAAGTGGTCGCTATGGTAGGTGATGGCATAAACGACAGCCCTGTATTTGCCAGTGCACATTTGTCCATAGCCATGGAAACCGGCGCCGATATTTCTAAAAACACTGCTGATGTCGTCTTATTAAATAGCGACTTAGCCTCTATTGAGCACTTACTCAATGTGGCTAAACAAACAAGGCGAATCGTTAAGCAAAACCTGACCCTGTCTTTGGTGTATAATGCCTCTATTTTACCACTCGCAGCGCTTGGGCTTGTGGCCCCGTGGATGGCGGTTATTGGTATGTCTGCCAGCTCAATTATTGTGATCAGTAATTCACTAAGGCTTTTAAAATTATGAGCATAATTTATATTTTAATCCCCATTGCAATACTTTTTGTGATTATTGCCATTGGCGTATTTTTTTGGGCCGTTAAAAGTGAGCAATTTTCTGATTTAAACAAACAAGGTCACAGTATCTTGTTTGAAGATGATAAAGATCAACACAACAATAGTAATGATTGACCCTCTCTACACTAGTGCATTTTTAATGGGCCTCATTGGTAGCGGGCATTGCCTTGCTATGTGTGGCGGTATTGCCAGCTCCTTACAATTGGCCAGTAACAAGCGCCAATCTGTTATTTATTCATTTGCTTATAACATTGGCCGAGCGTTTAGTTACATGCTGGCTGGCGCACTCGTTGCGGGTATCAGTAGCCAATTTGCAAAACAAAATACGTTTTTTTCTGTCACGCTTTCATTCGTTGCTGCTATTTTTATGCTGTTGGTTGGCATATATATAATGCGCTTAGGCCCTACCTTACAATGGCTCGAAAAAGTGGGTAAAACACTTCTTTGGCAGCACATAGTTAAATTTAATAAATATTTAATGCCCTTAGATACTACAGCTAAAGCCCTAGGCTATGGTGCCTTATGGGGTTGGCTTCCTTGTGGCTTGGTGTATTCAGCCCTGACATGGGCAATGACCAGCCCTAGTGCGTTTGATGGAGCCATTGTGATGCTCTGCTTTGCGCTTGGCACCTTTCCGGCAATGATCACAGTGGGTGTTATGGCCCAAAAGCTTAATACGATAATAAACCATTCATGGACGCGTATACTATTAGGCAGTATTATTATTTGGTACGGTGTGTATTTATTGATTATTGCCACCGACAAATTAGTACATTAATCTCCAAATTACATTGCTCTTAAATTCATGAGCAATAATTTATAAAAATTAAAACGGATTAAATTATGGATTTCTCTCAAAGTCGTAATAAAGGCAATTGTGCTATTAGTTGTAATAACTGCAGCATCAGCCAATTGTGTTTGCCTTTCTCGTTAAATGGTCAAGAAATGGATAAACTTGACGAAATTATTGAGCGAAAAAAACCCCTCCATAAAGGTGACTATCTGTTTGAATCCGGCGCCCCGCTTAACGCAATTTATGCTGTACGCTCTGGCTCATTTAAATCATACACCCTCTCCGAACAAGGAGATGAGCAGATTACCGGCTTTCATTTGGCAGGTGATTTAGTTGGCTTTGATGCGATTAGCAAAATGGCTCATCAAAGTTTTTCACAAGCACTCGAAACATCAATGGTGTGCGAAATCCCGTTTGATACCTTAGACGAATTAGCAGGTAAATTACCTAAACTTCGCCAACAAATCATGCGACTAATGAGTAACGAGATCACCTATGATCAAGAAATGCTACTCCTACTTAATAAAAAGTCGGCAGAAGAAAGACTAGCAAGCTTTATTTACAATCTTTCTGAGCGCTTTGGCGAACGCGGATTTTCGCGTAAAGAGTTTAGGTTTACCATGACACGCGGCGAAATTGGTAATTATTTAGGCTTGACCGTAGAGACGATTAGCCGCTTGCTAAGCCGCTTTCAAAAAGCGGGATTAATAAAAGTGGAAGGTAAGTTTATTACTATTTTAGACAGCGATGGCCTGGCAAGCGCTGCTGCAATTATTAAGCCTTGCTAAGTTAATTTACGCTGTAACTTTGATTTAGAACAACAATTTATGCGCTCCCCCTTTAACTGCTGTGTATTTGCGTTACACTGAGAGTAAGTTAAAAAAGGGAGTAGCATATGAACACTATTAAACGTATTTTAGCCGTTATTGACCCCACAAAGGATGATCACCACGGTTTAGCTCGCTCGATTGATTTAGCCAAAAAGTCAGGTGCCAGTATTACCGCCTTTATGACTGTTTACGACTTTTCTTACGAAATGACCACTATGTTGTCGTTCGAAGAGCGCGAAGCAATGCGAAAAGCCGTTATAACTGATAGAGAGTTATGGCTAAAAGATATCATTTCTACCTACCCAGATATAAGCATCACCACCCAAGTGGTTTGGCATAACCGCCCATTTGAAGCCATTATTAACACTGTCATTGAACAAAAATACGATTTAGTGGTTAAAAGTACCCATCAGCATGGTGCACTCAAATCGGTTATTTTTACCCCTACAGATTGGCACTTAGTGCGTAAATGCCCTACACCTGTTTTATTTGTAAAAGAAATGGCATGGCCCGAACAAGGTAATATTTTAGCTGCAGTGAATGCGGTTAGTGAAAACGATGAGCACGTCGCCCTTAATAAACGGATTATTAAAGATGCACAATTTTTATGTGAGCTGGCCAATGCAAAACTTAACTTAGTTAATGCCTATCCTGCCACTCCTATTAATATTGCCATAGAAATCCCGGAATTTAACCCAAGCCTCTACAACGAGTCCGTAAAAAAACACCACATAGAATCCACTAACGAACTGGCTAATGCATTTAACTTAACAAATGAGCAATGTTTTATAGAAGAAGGGCTCCCTGAGGATGTAATTCCTGACGTTGCAAGTCGCTTAAATAGCGAGTTAGTCGTAATTGGCACTGTTGGCCGTACAGGGTTAAGCGCTGCACTGGTTGGTAATACCGCTGAGCATGTAATAGATAGCTTAGATTGCGATGTCCTTGCATTAAAACCCGACGGCTACATCAGCCCACTTGCCAAAAGTTAAACAAAGCCTTAACTAGCGCTTTAATACCCTTAGTACTTGGGTATATAATACGCCCCTTTATTTTTCAGCAAATATTTGCCGCATTGTTTTATAAGGGGGCGCAGTGTCTCACTCAGCTCAAGCCAAAGCTCAATACAACTTAAATAAGTTACAAAAGCGTTTACGCCGTCTTACAGGTCAAGCCGTCATGGACTTTAACATGATAGAAGAAGGCGATCGCGTAATGGTATGCCTATCAGGTGGTAAAGACAGTTACACCATGCTTGATATGCTTAAGCATTTAAAGCGTGTGGCACCTATTAAGTTTGACTTATTTGTTGTTAATCTTGATCAAAAGCAGCCTGGATTTCCTGAGCATGTTTTACCACAATACCTTGATAAACAAGATATTGAATACAAAATTGTCGAAGAAGACACCTACAGCATTGTTACCGATATCATCCCTGAAGGTAAAACAACATGCTCGCTGTGTTCACGCCTACGTCGTGGTATTTTATACCGTACAGCCAAAGAAATGGGCGCAACTAAAATTGCCCTTGGCCATCACCGCGATGACATGATCGAAACACTTTTCTTAAACATGTTTTACGGCGGTAAACTTAAAAGCATGCCGGCTAAATTAATGAGCGATAACGGCGAGCACATGGTTATTCGCCCGCTAGCTTATTGTAAAGAAGCCGATATAAGTAAATACGCATTTAGCCAAGGTTACCCTATTATTCCCTGTAATTTATGTGGCTCGCAAGAAAACCTACAACGTAAACACACTAAAAACATGTTAGCGCAGTGGAATAAAGAGCACCCTGGACGTATCGAAAGTATTTTTACTGCAATGCAAAATGTGGTGCCTTCACATCTAGCCGATACAGAACTATTTGATTTTGAGAACTTAAAAACGGGTGATGTGATTGATGGCGGCGATATAGCACTGGATAAACCAGACATTCCAAAAGCGCCTGTAAGCGATGAAGATGAAACCCAAGCGCAGCAAGCTGATGTGGTTACTATTAACCTAAGCTAACGGTTAAAAAATACAGTTAAGGGGCTTTATGCCCCTTATTTATTACCACTAACCTTTATCAGCTAATCCTTTTAAAAACTCTAGACTCATTCGTTCTTGTTCATTTGCTTGATAAGGCAGTTGTTGCAAACTATCGTAGGCAAAATCAGTAATTTCAAATTCAGCAATATCACTGCTACCAAAACTATTACGTTCACCTGGGCTTGGTGACATTCGCTCTATCACAAAGTCACTTAAACGCATATTCACTACCCCTTGTGGTAATACCGACCAATGCGCCTTTAAATCCACCGTTTGACTGCCTTGCGAAAGTTTCTTTTTAGTCACCAAATGTGCAAGTGGGCTCGTATCACTGTATAAATTAGCTCTAATTCTATACAGGCCGCTTTTGATCACCTTTAAATGCGCTGTGGCTACCATGTTTTCGTTTTGTGCATACGCGTTATCAAAATCAATCAGCGTGGCACTGGGTGGCATATATTGTATTTGCGCTACAGCAGGCACTTTTTTATCAGCAACTTTCGCCTCTACAAATAGCTGCAAATTACGCGGGTAGTCTTCACTGCCTTTAAAACTTATAGTTGCTTCGCCTTGTTGTGCTGTGGTGGTTTTTGAACTAATTGCCGCTTTGGTATCGGTATTGCTAAGCGCTACATTTACCTCTACTAGGTTTTGCGCAGCAATTTTAACGGTTATTTTTTGCGGATATACAAACCGATATTTATCTAAACTAACAACAAGGGCATTACCCGCATCATCAATAGGACTTGTCACTGGGTAAAATTGATTAGGCTTTAACCGGTCTTCGTCAAATTCGCTCAAGGGCTGCGAATAAGGCGGGTATTTTAGTGCATTTTGGTATTGCATTGCCACCTGCTCAGCGGCACTGGCTAAGTGCTGATCAAACTGTATTTTGGAGGTGTTTTTTACCTTTAATTGTGAAGGTACATTATGGGTTATGGCGGTGCTTTGGTTTGGGCTCGCCCAGTCCGATTTATTACTTTTAGACAGTGCAGGCGCTGATGAAGGCGCTTTAACTTCATTTTTATTTGCAAACCAAAGTAAAAGCAGACCAGCAATGATTATGGCTGCACCTAGGTAAAACTTTTTCATATTGCATCCATCCTTTAAAAGCGTGTAGCACTTAACTACACGCCCTTAAGCTATTGTAAATATAGGTGCTTATTAAGGGATCACATTGTAAATGAGCGCCGAGGCACTTTTGTTATTTGAGTCCTTAATGTAACGGTAATGCTTTTTCCAAAACCAAGTACCCGTTGTTTTATCAAAAGTGTTAAAGCCCACATTTTGACCACCTACATTAATGTTATTCATCGCTATTGTGACATTGCCTTTGCGCTGCGCGTTGTGAATTTCATTATGGCTGTAGCTGTCGCTCATCATCATTGGGTAATGGTATGGCATAAAGCTATTAACAGCATCATCTTGCGACTTTAACTGGCCATTTGTATCAATACTGCTACTACAACTGCCAAATGACTTAGCTGAGCTTGCTCCACACGATGAATGCGATGCTACTACGGAGTCATCATTACCTTTTAAAAACCCACCCGTTAGCCCTAGGTAAGCATTGCCATCGGCTACAAAGCGTAATCGCGGTGTACGCGCATCTGGAAACGGCGAAATTTTACGTGCGTTATTTACTTTTAAATCGTGTAATACGCCCACCGCTTCTGTTACATCACTGCCTAACCACCACCTCAGTGCAGCATCTACTGCAAAGTTCCATGCGGCACCTGTTAAAGCACTTACAGCAATATCGGCAAGCTCGCTGCCGCCCCCGGCTCCCGCCAAGTCAAAGGTTGCCACAATATTAAGCGGTGTAAGGCCCGCATTTTCAAGCCAGTTGGCCTGGTTATCTATAATATGGCGGGCAACTAAATCACCTGTTGAGTGCGTTACTAGCACACAGCCATCTGCGCATAAGTTAGAACGCGACATTTGCTTTAATTTAGGCCATACCCAATCAGTTGCGATTTTACCTTCAATACGCTCATAGGCCGGCCAATCAATACGTTCATCGGCTCGGTTATGCCAATAACTTTGCCAATAGGTTTCACCGTCGTTTATAACGTCGCTGCCTGACTTATTGGTTAGTTGCGATACTTGCAAGCCATGTATGAGTATAATTTTGTGATCTTTACTTGCTGCCGAAAAGCTCATAAATACAGCTAGGCCAGCGCATAGTAAATATTTTAATGTGTGTTTAGTGTTGTTCATATAAATCCTTAATGTGTTCAGTGTTTTATTTTTATGCCTATATACTTAAGGTATTCATTTGTACATGTGCAGGCGCACATGCATTGACCAGTATTAGGAACAACGCTCAAAAATACAACAAATTATTATCATTTAATTTAAGTAAATATATATTGTTATATTATTCAATTAGTTGAATATTAAATAATTGCAGTATTTAGTACTATTACACGTCACATAATTAAAGAATGGCAGTATTTAACCTAAAAAAAGCCTAACGCATAAATACATTAGGCTTATTGGTATGCAGGACTTATTAGTGTGTTAAGCGCTCATAAAGGCCCGAAGCCCTTGATACACTTTTATTCATCGCTAGTTGCAGGACCTTTTTATCGGCCACCAACTCAAAGGTGTTTTTTGCGCGTGTTATGCCTGTGTATACCAGCTGTCTGTTTACGCCCATACTGGCGTGTTTAAGTGGCGGTAAAACCATAGCGGTATAACTAAACTCCGAGCCCTGCGATTTATGTATGGTCATTACATACACTTTATCGTGTGCAGGAAGGCGTGCAGGTGAAAACGAGCGTACATTATTTTGCTCATCAATAAATACCGCCTTTAACTGCCCACTGTCATCGGGCATTAAAATCCCAATATCGCCATTAAACAACTTAAGTTGATAATCGTTTTGGGTCACCATAATGGGCATGCCACTGTAATGGCGTTGATTTGGGCTCACCGATATTAACCCTTGTTGCACAAGCGTGCGCTCAATGCGGCTATTTAAGCTATTTACGCCGTAGTCACCCTCTCGCACCGCCGCTAATAGTTGATACTGAGAAAATGCGGCATGCACATCAGCAACACTCGCTCCTTGCGCAATTAAATTTAAATAATGAGCGTAATGCTTAGCGGCTCTGTTTATTAATTTTTCTATGGGTTTTGCTACAAAGTCGTAATCTAAAATCACATCGTTAAAGCGCCCTTGTACGCTTTCTTGCTCAACATAGTTTAAAATGCCGCTGTGGTTAGTATTAACTGCAAGGGCAAGTTGACCAATACCACTTTGTGCATCAAACCGGTAACTGTGTTGTAAAAACGCTATGCAATCGGCCAGTTTAAATTCGCTATGCCCTTGTGCCGCTAATTTGGCCTCTCCTTTAAAACATAATGCATTGAGCTCATCACATCGCGCTTGCGAATAATTAGGCGTTTCACCCAATGCTAAGCCTTGGCATAAGTCACTCATTACACTGCCGGTATCTACCGAGGCAAGTTGGTCTTTATCGCCCAGCAATATTAATCGCGCATGGGCTGGCAGTGCTTCTATTAATTTTGCCATAAGTGATAAATCAACCATACTGGCTTCATCAATAATCAGTACATCTAAATGTAGTGGGTTAGTGCGGTTATGCTTAAATTTATTGGTGAAGGGTTTAACCCCTAACAGTCGGTGAATAGTTTGCGCATTATCAGGAATTAAGGCCTTTATACCCTCAGGAATAATTTTAAGCTTTTGTTTAGCCCCTAAAATAGATTCACTTAAACGCGCAGCAGCTTTACCTGTAGGTGCCACCAACTTAATGCTTAAAGGCGCGCTTTTATAAAGCGACTGCAAAATTGCTAATAGCTTAGTTACTGTGGTAGTTTTACCGGTCCCTGGTCCGCCTGTAATAACGCTAAAGCCTTTTGTTGCGGCAATAGCACAGGCTACTTTTTGCCAATCTATGGCAATGGCAAAATTATCTTCAAAGTAGTCACTTAATAGTTGGCTGAGTAACTGGGTATTTATATTTAAATGGCGCTCACTCATCGCAAGTAAACGCGTAGCTAAAGTATGTTCGTAATCTGCAAGGCGCGCAAAATAGAGCCGTTCGTTAAATAACTGTAAGGGCTTGCCCTCGCCCACACTGTGATGGGCACTTAAGCAACTAAGCGCATCGAGGTAGCTAAATGCTTCGTTAAAAGGAGAGGTAATATTTGGTACATTGCCCTCGGTTTTTGTAAAGTCACTTTGGCGTAAATTAAACGGGTTTTGCCAGTCGACCTCTTGTAATGTTAAACAGCTGTGCTGGCTTTGCTGCGCTAAACACAGTAGCAATACAATATAAAATACGTCATTTTGCTGGCTATCGCACAGCATTAAGGCAAGCTTTACATCCACCATTCTTATGCGATTGTGCTCAAGTAAATAATCGAGCAACTCGACTGTATTTAACGGCTGTACGGGTACTGGCGGCTCATCAAATAGGCTTTGCTGCATTGGGTAGTCACTCATAACATGGCTCCTTGGCTAAATAAGCCATCTAAAATAGTGATTTGCTCTGCGCTAAGCTTATTAAAATACACCCCTTTGCCTGCTGGCATGGCGCGTAAAAACGTATAATAAACCCCGCCTAAATGGGTTTCTATTGCATAATCACTAATGCGTTGTTTGAGTAATCGGTGCAGCGCAACACTATAAATTAAATACTGTAAATGGTACTGATGACTACTCATAGCTTGCTCTAGTAGGTCGCTTTCATAGTCTGCGGGCGTATTACCTAAGTAGTTAGACTTATAATCTAAAATATAATACTTACCTTGATAGCAAAAAATTAAATCTATAAATCCCTTTAGCAGGCCTTTTACATGAGAAAACTCTAACTTGCTCTGGGTAAAACCAAAATGTTTAACCAGTATTTCATTAAGCTTTGGCGCACTTAAACTATCTAAAGGTAAATTAAATTCCATTTCGACTAAGCAATCTGCTGGCGCTAATTGGCTTAAGCTTAATCCCTCGTTGTTTAAGGGACAGGACAACGAATCAAGCACCCACTGCTCGGTCACCTGTTGCCAGCTTTCGCTAATATGATATTTATCAAGTGCCTGTTTAACTACCTCTGCTAAATTTTGCTCGGGATTAGTTGGGTGCACTTGCGCACTGGTAAAGTCTATTTGTTCAAAAATTTCATGTAAGCAGCTACCAGGCTTTGCCCCCTTTGGAAAACTATAAGGTGATGGTATTTCATCTTGGCTGTTAGCAAATTCATCTTTTTCGTGATCTTCATCACTGCGCCCAGGCTCAATATGATCGGTGTGCTTTTTAAAGCTCAGCGCGCTAAAGCTGGTTGCTCGCCAATCTCGCTCTATGTTGGCTGTAACTGTATTCACTTTTAACGCGTGGCTTTGCTGCACTGCGCTATTGAGTGTTAACTGGCCTTGCTCGACCAATTGCTCAGCGGTAAATTGCTGGTAATGCATTTCGGTGTGAGCGTCGCAAAATTCGTTTAAGTGGGTGCGCCACGTTTGGCTACTTGTAAGCTCAAGCCCTGTAAATAGCACATGCCCTAATGCACTACTTTGTATAGCCAAACGACTGCTTTGTCCTTGCCCTATGTTATATACACCTAACGCACAAAAATGTACCGCGCGAGTAAGCGCAACATAAAGTAAGCGTAAGTCTTCAGCTAGGCGTTCTTGCTCTGCTTTTTGCAGTGCATCTTCGTTTTTACTTAAATCGTAAACCAAATTACCCTTGTCATGATAAAGCGCCTCTTTGGTTTCGCGATAGCCACTTGCAAAGGGCATAAACACCAGCGGGTATTCAAGCCCTTTTGAGGCATGCATAGTCACAATTTTTACTAAGTTAGCGTCACTCTCTAGGCGTACTTGCACAGCTTCGCCATCTTGCTGGCTTACTTTTTGTGCAAACCAACGTAATAAACGTAACGTGCCTTCAAGCTCTATTTGCTTTTGCTGCAGTATTTCACCTAAGTGTCTAAAGTCGGTTAACCAACGCTCAACGTTATAGCCAAGGCCTTGCCACTTAGCGCTTAGCTGATTATGGCTTAACAAGCGCTCAAGCATGGCCATTGCGCCTTGCTTATTCCAAATATGACTAAGTTGCGCAAAAAAGTTTAAGTGCTCTTGCCATTTATTTTCATCATCAGCAAGGGCGTAAATTTCGTTGTAGCTTAAACAAAATAATGGCCCTGCTAATACGCCGCGCAATAACGACTCATTGTATTGCCCATGCAATGCCGTTAAAAAGTTAAGTAAATGATGGCTAAGCTCTTGGCTAAACACACTCTCACGGGATAAATACACGCTAGCAATATTGGCATTACTCAGCGCTTTTTTCATTATCTGCGCTTCTACACGGTCGCGCACCAATATACAAATGTCGGCAGCGGTCACCTTATGCTTACCAATGCACGCTCGCCCTTGCTCGGCTTGCTCAAGCAATGTCACTATTTTATTGGCAAAATAGCTGGCCAAATGTCCTTGCCCAACGCCTTTGCTGGTGGGTTTGTTTTTTTCATCTGCCGCTTCATCTACAAATACATTAAATTCAAACGCGGTGGCTGGCTTGCCATCTATTGTAAATGTTTCATCGGCTTTTTTGCCTTTTGCTGCTACGGCGTTAAATGGGATGGCATCGTTATAAATAAAGCTATTCGCATGTTTAGAAAACAAGCTGTTTACACTGTTTACTATATCGGTGCTTGAGCGAAAATTAGTCCCTAAAGTAAATTGCTGCGCAGGCTCTACCGACTCTTTTGCGCCAATATAGGTAAAAATATCAGCGCCCCTAAAGCCATAAATAGCCTGCTTTGGGTCGCCTATCATGGCAAGTGTGGTGTTTTCTTGACCATATATTTTGCTAAAAATGCCGTACTGAATCGGGTCGGTATCTTGGAACTCATCAATCATGGCTACAGGAAATAGCTGCGCTATTTTTTGCGATAAAGCCTCGCCCTGTTCGGCATTTAAAGCACCGTGTAAATTAGTCAGTAAATCATCTGGGGTGATCACACTTTGCTCTTGCTTGCGTTTTACAATCGCTTGCTTTACCCATCGGGCAGCGGTTTGTACAACGGCAATTTTAAGGCCCTGATTAATTTTAGTATTAAGTGCAGCTAGCTCATCAAACTGGCTAAGTAGAGGGTGGCTAAATAAAGGCTGATTTTTTTTATAATTACTGGCATCACTTAGGTTTTCGCTGCTCCATACCTCAAACGAGTATTTATTAGTGCCAAATTCAAAAAATAACTCATCGCCTAAACAAAATGCTTCTAGAGCCGTTAAACTGCCTTTTCGCCCAGGCGTTTTAGAGCCACTTAAACCAGAGGCCTTAACCGCCGCTATAAACTCTTGCTCAAGCACTGCTTTTTTAAAAGCCGGCACCTTAGTAAGGTATTCATCGCGTGCTTTAAACACATCATCTAGGTTTATTTGTGGCACAACCTGCGCATTCGCTTTACTTAACACACTACTGACTTGGCTAAATAACGATTCAGGGGCTGCAAACACCTCTAAAATAGCATCTGTTCGCTCTTTATTGAGTGGGTAAACAAAGGCGCGCCAAAAATCCTTAATGGTATCGAGTAGGATATCGCGCTCATCTAAAATAAACTCAAGGTTAAAGGCAACGCCCGATTCAAACGCATGTTGTTTTAACATGCGTTGACAAAAACCATGAATAGTAAAGATAGCGGCTTCGTCCATAGATTTAGCGGCGGCATCGAGTAAGTCAAAGGCACGGTGTTTATCCTCTACCTCAGCTATTACACCTTCTATTAATTCATCGTTTGGGTTTTGACCAAGTAATGCGTCACGCGTAGCAATAATACGGCCGCGCACACGGTCTTTAATTTCTTGCGTTGCAGCATCGGTAAAAGTAACCACAAGTATTTGCTCAACACTTAACGGAGTGTTTATCTCCCCTGGTATTTGCAAGCCTAATAAATAACGTAAATATAGCCCGGTAATGGTATAGGTTTTACCTGTACCCGCACTGGCTTCTATTAAACTTTGCCCTTTTAACGGCATTGTTAGCGGATTAAGCGCTTGCATAGTCACTCTCCTTTGCATGTGCATGTAATGGGGAGAGTAATTTTTCGCTCCACTTAATAAATTCTTCTTGGCAGTCATTAAGCGATTGCACCGTTAAACGAATATACTGGTTTTCGCCCTCGCCGCGTCCTATGTATTGTGGGTTAAATTTGCTAATGGCTTTGCCAATATCACCACCACTTTTAACGTATTCATAGCCACTTACCGGATAAAATGCCACAGGCTCTTTGCGCAAGGCTTTATACAGTTCAAACCAATCACTGAGTAAGGCATCGGCCTCATTTTTACTCAGCGGCGCAAAGCTAATCTGATTATCGAGCCCCAATAATAGGGTTTCTACATTTTGCTCCATACTTTGTGCAACAAGGTGGTATATAAAGCCTTTAATTAAATCTTTAGCCTTTATACTGGCACTTCGGTAAAACACTTGTTTTTGCAAGTAAATATGATTTAGCCAGCCTTCAATAGTGGTGTTTTCTATATGTAAAGACACCTCAATTGGTTCGGTTTTTCCGCTTTTAATATGCTCTTTTACTTGCCCTGCTAGTGCATCAACTCGGTGCGCCATGCTTTCAAACACTAAATTACCTACATTAGCTTGAGGCAGCTCACCACGTTGCAGTATTTGCTCGGTACTTAACGGTTGTTCATTAATGTTTGCTTCGAGTATTTCATCTAAATAAAAATACCGACGCAGCGCATCTAAACTAAATGGCTCTTCATCTTTGGCGACTTCGCTAAATTCGGGTAGGCGTAAACCTAATGTTTGCTGGTAAAAGCTCTCTTGTGCGTTGCACACACTACGTATAAATACATCGAGTTCTAATTGCTCAGGCGCTGTAACATCAATGGCTGTTAGCGGCTGCGCGTCAATGCGTTCGCTTGGTAGCCAAATAGGATTAAAACTGTGGTTACTCAGCTTTGTATTGGCTTCAGTGTCGGCTGTGTAATAGGCGTGATTAAAAGGCTGCAAATGCTGTTTATTAATTAAACACTCAGGCAACGTTTTTTCGCTGTCATTTGTAAGCACAAAGCTGCGGCCTATGTACTCTAAAAGCTCGCTGACTAAGGTCGAGGGCATACGCGGTTGGTTGTCAAAGCACGAGCGGCCAATGTAACTTATGTATAAATTGTCGCGGGCGCTTAATAAGGCTTCTAAAAATAGGTAGCGGTCGTCTAATTTGCGTGAACGGTCACCTTTTTGTTTTTTAGAATACGGCACTAAATCAAACCCTATTGGCTGCAACGTGCGCGGGTAGTCGGCATCATTTAGGCCAAGCATACATACCACCTTAAACGGCACGGCGCGCATAGGCATTAAAGTACAAAAGTTAACTTGTCCCACTAAAAAGCGCTGCCCTACGCCCTTTTCTTGTATACCTTGTTTTATAAGGTAGCTTACAATTCGCTGCGAAACAGCTTTATTGTAATCGCCATTATCGTGGTGCTTTTTAAGCTCCTCTAAAACAGTTTGTAGTACCAGTAAATCCCAGCTTTCATCGCCTTCGTTGTAATAAATAGCATTGATAAGCTCAGATAAAATATCCGCTTTATTGCTAAGGGTATCATCTGGGGTTAGCTCATCTTTAAAGCGCTGCAGTACATCAAAAAAATGCACCAGCTTATTAAGGGTATCAAGCGCCATGCCTTCTACTTCATCGGCACTGTAAATGCCGTTAAATGGACATTGCTCATCGCGCTGGGCTATACCAAGCAGCAAGCGGTTTAAGCCATGCTGCCAAGTATTTAAATCGATTGCCGGTAAGTCAAAGCTACTTTTATGCTCAGCATTTATGCCCCATTTAACGCCTACGCGTTCAAGCCAATACTGAATTTGCTCGTACTCGTGTGCTTCAAGACCAAACTTTTCGGCAATTTGCGTTACTTGCAGTAAATCCAGAATATCTGATACACCAAAGCGCGAAAACGGTAAATTGGCTAAACTGGCAAACGAGCTCAGCACCGGTTTTTCTTGCTCTATGGCCAAATCGGCCAAAGCATAAGGAATAAACCGGCTGGTATTTTGCGCCCCGCCAAACACCGCTTCAATATACGGGCTGTACGTGCCTACATCTGGCATCATTACAATAATGTCTTTAGGGGTGAGCGATGGGTTTTGGTTAAACAAAGTAAGTAAATAATCGTGTAAGCGCTCAACTTCTCTAAGCGGTGTATGGCAATCACTGAACGTAATGCTGGTGTCGGTGTCGCTAATGGGCAGTTTGCCTTCATCATTGATAAACCACTCTTTATTATCGGTAAGTGATTCACCTTTAAATGCCAGCTGGTAAATTTCGCTTTGAATTTGACCTAATAAGCTATCGTCAAACGCATCTATAAAGCCATCAATCCAGCGCGCATCAAGTTGTACGAGTTGCTCAAAGTAATCGCGCCCTAGTTTCCCCCATGACGATAACAACGGGTTACCTATAAAGTAGTATTCTTCATCAGGGTTAGTGTGTTTTTTTTGCTGCGCTTCTAAAAGCGGCATTTTAGCGTATTTGGCGTTTATTTTAGCTGCTGTTTTTTCATCAACCACATCGCCCCAATAATGCTCGCTTGGGTTAAAAAAGAATAAAAACACCTCTGTTTTTTTGCTCAGCGCTTCAAACACTTCAAGCTGCGAGCTGGCAATCGCAGATATACCAAATAAACTAATGCGCTTAGGTAGTAAGCTATTATCCATATTTTCAAGGGCTGCGAGTAACTGCCCTTGCATATTGGCACGATGAAACTGACTTTGTCCAAGTGCTTTACTGTGCGCCACCAGCTTTCGCCATAAATCGGGCTGCCATGGGGCAATGCTTACATCAACATCGTCAAGCTCGTCTTTGCCGCTGTCCCAGGTGGCAATCCAATGCGGGCGGTACATTAAGTATTGGTCGTACACGTCGGCAATTTTTTCACACAGGGCAAAGGTTTTCTGTCCGTCTATATCGCCCTCTAAGTACGTTTTTAGCGGCAAATAAAGCGGTTCATTAATACAGCTGGGCAGTATTGCAAATAATTTCCAAGCAAGGTTAGGCTTATTAAATGCCGACTCTTTAGGCACATTGGGTAACAATTGCTGATACAACTGCCAAATAAAGCTCGATGGCAGCGGAAAATCGACCTGCGCGGCTATGCCTAGGTTTTCGCTTAAACCAATTTTTAGCCACTGTGACATACCCGGCGATTGCACTAAAACCACTTCTTTATCGAATGGGCTTTGCAGCGGGTTTACTTTTAACAGCTGATTAAACTGAGCTTGCAGCGCTTCCATGCGGTTTGATTGAATAATATTGAGCATACAACTGGAGTCCTTACTTGAAGTAAAACCAGTTTAAGATATTTTCATTTATAGGGGTAGCGCAATCAGTAAATTGGCACTAATAAATCAGCGAGTTAGCAGGTGGATTAAACACACAGCGTTAATTTTAATCACTGTGTGTTTTATTTGTTAGGCCATTTTATTTATAAGGGCTAATGCTTGATAAGCTAAATGCGCTTTGCATAATCACTTTGCCATCTATCCCTTTAAGCTTTAGTGAGATGGCCGGATCGGCTTGTTGCCAATCTATGCTTAAATCGCCGTAATTTACATTGTGGGTGTAATCACCTACACGGTGTTTATTTGGGCTGACGTCTTTCCACTTTTCAGTGAGGCCTGAGCTGGTCATTTCTATTAAAGGGTAATCAAGGTTTTGTTGATACTTTGAGATTTCGCCCCAGTGCGTATCACCGCTGATAATAATAACCCCATTCACTTGATGCTTTTTAATTAACGCAAATAAACGGTTACG
>NZ_CAWUKC010000065.1:0-22268 GCF_963922945.1 uncultured Pseudoalteromonas sp.
AAAAAAGCTTGAAGTAGAGCATCAATGGAACTTAATAAAAATCTATAAACGAGATTTAAAATTTACGTTACTTAACTACCCAAACTTTGATGAATACGCATACCCTGCACTTCACGCAAGCTATACAATTGACGCTGATGAGCTAACAATAAAAACAACAAGCTACAGCAGCTCAAGTAACCCACCTATTTTACATCGAAAAGAAACCTTTGTTCTCCCAAATTATCCCCACCACTCATTGTTTAAAGATATTACCCAAGAAGGTGAACAACTAGGCTTGTACCAAAACACCAAAAGTATTGGCTTTAAAAAACAATGGAAGAACTTAATTAAACGCAAAGGCTACGAGCTTGATGAACAAGGCAGGCTATATAAAGTAGCTGAGTTACCAGAGACGATAGTTGAGCATAAACCACAAACAATACAGCGCCATTTAACCGCAATAAACCGCGATAGATTTTCTGCTCCTTTTCAAAAACTGGCAAAGTATGGCTACTTAAATGGTGATTATTCAATACTCGATTACGGCTGCGGCCTAGCCGATGACGCAACGGAGCTAGAAGCACACGGATTAAATATAAATGCATGGGACCCAGTACATAAGCCAAACGGAAATAAACAAAAAAGTGATATTGTAAATTTAGGCTTTGTGCTCAATGTAATAGAAGATCAAAATGAGCGAAAAGACACTTTAACCGCTGCTTACCAATACACTAAAAAACTGCTTTTAGTATCAGTAATGCTCGCAAACGAAGCCAAACAAGAACACTTTAAGCAATATAAAGATGGCGTAATTACTAAATGGAATACCTTCCAAAAATACTATAGCCAAGCTCAAATAAGAGCCTACATAGAGCAAACCCTAAACGTTAAAACTATGGCATTTGGGCAAGGCATTATCGCTATTTTTAAATGCCCTCAGTTAGAAGAGGCACATCACCTAGAGCTGCAATTTCAAAACTATAACTGGCAACACATAACGCAAAGGCCCCAACCAAAAGCATTACCCAAAGCTCAGCAAAAAACCTTGTTTGAAAAACACCAACCATTGCTTGATGATTTTTGGCAACACTGCCTGCATTTTGGCCGTTTACCAGCAAACGACGAGTTTGAGCAAAGTACAACACTGCGCAAATATTTTGCCAGCCATAACAAAGCATTTACTCTGCTACAAAATTACTACGAGCAAAGTGAGTTTGAACAAGCACAACAAAAACGAAAACACGATTTACTGGTGTATTTTGCACTTAGCTTATTTGGTAAACGCCAAGCTAAAAGCCACATGCCAGCACGGTTAACGCGAGATTTAAAAGTACATTTTAGTGACTATAACCAAGCATTAGAGCAAGCAAAGCAACTGCTTTTCTCGATTGCAGAGCCCGCAAATATAGGTAATGCTTGTTACCAAGCCTTTGATCAAATTAAGCTCGGTGAGTTACACGACAACCACTCATACATTTTACCAACCTGTTATTTAAATCAACTCCCAGCAATATTGCGTGTTTATATAGGCTGTGCCGTGCAGTTATATGGCGATATAGACGACGTAGATTTACTAGAAATACACATGCGATCGGGCAAGGTTACATTTTTAAAATACGATGACTTTAACAAAAAGCTTCCGCTTCTAACCGAGCGAATAAAAGTAAAAATGCTAGAGCAAGATATAGACTACTTTTACTACGGCGATATTTACCCCTATCAGCCCTTTTATAACAAAATAGATTATTTACAAAAAGGCAGTAACGGGTACAAAAACCAACAACGCTTTGATAAAAAATTAGCTGACATGCTCAAAGGCGTAGCCAAAGCAGAGTGGCCTAACTGGCCCATATTACAAAAGGTGTTTGATTATTGGGGTGTGGAATTAAAAAATAATAAATTTTATAAAAGATAAAATATTTTTAAATGCCAGCTTGCTGGCAGCAACCAAGGGGCGCATAGCGCCGTACGCCCCTTGGAACCCCACGACGCCCCGCAACTTCACTTATCTCTAAACAAACAATTAATATGAACGTAAACGCGATGAACGCACATCCATGTGCAAGCATCGCTTTTCTCACATCCATGCGAGGTGATTACTCATTAATTATGTGTTTCCAGGTGAAGTTAAAGGGGAATTATCTTAGCTACATAGCATTAATCGACTGAATCAATATCACAACTTTAGCTGTTTTAACTTCTCAATTATTTCAGTGATAGGTAATGACTCTGTCATATGCCCCCACGAAACCCTTATTGCACCAGCAATACGTTTTTCATCTAACTGCATTGCTGTTAAAACATGTGAAGGCGTATAACTTGATGATGTACATGCCGAGCCATTAGATACAGCCGCTACTCCTTTTAACATAACCATAGCAGCCTCAGAATTAATACCTGGAACTGAAAAATTAAGCACAAATGGAGATGTATTTTCACCGTTGTATTGCGCATCAAGTGTATTTAAGGCTTGAATAAAGTCATCTTTTAAGTTTTGTGCGTGCTTTTGCCATGAAACTGCATTTTTTTGTGCTATCTCACAAGCAAGGCCAAAACCTGCAATAAGTGGAACAGCTAATGTTCCAGGTCGCAATCCTTTTTCTTGCCCACCGCCAAACATAATTGGTTTTAATGGCGGTTTTAGAAAGCCACGCTTTCTCATTATTAACGCGCCTATCCCCTTGGGAGCATATACTTTATGTCCACTTGCACTTATTAAGTCTACTCGGTCATTTTTTAAATCATCACTTAACTTAGCAAAGCTTTGCGCTGCATCAATATGTAAGTAAGCCTCATGAAGTTCAAGCGCATCACAGATCTCTTTAACTGGTTGGATCGAACCCGTTTCATTGTTTACGTGCATTATTGATACTAGCAAGGTGTCTTCTTGAAGAAGCTCCTTAAGTTGTACGGTGTTTACAACTCCACTTTCATCAACTTCTAAATAGCTTACAGTAAAACCGTTTTTCTCTAAATGCTCAATTGGCTCTAAAACAGCTTTATGCTCTATTCGAGTTGTAATAATATGCTTTTTATTATGTGCTTCACCAAACTCTTTTAAGCCTAAAATTGCAATATTATTGCTTTCGGTTGCGCCACTGGTAAAAATAACTTCACTCTTATCCGCATCAACTACGTCAGCAACTTGCTTGCGTGCTTTTTCCACAGCCTTTTTTGCACTTGCACCAAATTCATGAGTACGGCTGCCAGCATTGCCAAATTCTTCAACCATTAGTTTATGTACTAAGTCCGCAACCTCTTTTGAGACTGGAGATGTTGCGTTCATATCAAGATAAATAGACAAGTTAGCTCCTTTTTAATTTTTACACGAGACTTTATACAGAAGATGATTTAGAATGTCTCAATTATTTTGTACGTACGTACAAAGTTAAAAAGCGTACGAACTTTATTATAGATTTTTTTATTATGAACCAAATTATATCTGGAATTTCTTTTCCAGCCATTCGTGGAATACAAGCAGAAAAAGAGTATTACACTGTAATGTGCCCTCTTAAAAGGTTAAAACGGATATTTACGTTTGATGAAACCAATTTATTGCCAGAAGATCGGGCGCAGAGAAGCTTAAACCCAAATCGAATCCCTCAGATCAGTAATTATATTCGTTCAAATCGAGACGACTATACCTTTTCGTCGTTAACAGCTTGTATTTCTGGTGAGTGTTCTTTCGTCCCTACAGAAGAAGATGGACCAGGTAGAAATATTGGTACATTATTAGTTGATGAAGATGCCGAATTCTATATTACAGATGGGCAACATAGAACTGCTGCTATTAAAGATGCTTTAGAAAAAGATCCAACGCTTGAAAATGAGCACATATCAGTTGTTTTTTATATAGGTAAAACATTACAACAAAGACAAAAGATATTTCGTGATCTGAACTTATTTCCAGTCAAAACAGGTAAGTCTTACGGTGTTTTATTTGGTAATTCTCCACAAGAGCAATTAACCAATGCAGTTGCAAAACAATGCGGTTTCTTTAATGGGGTTATAAGCTTTGAAGATGGTAATTTAGGCCCTCGCTCTTCAAAGCTGTTTAAGCACAGCTCATTGCATGCTGCAAATATGGAGCTATTCCCAAACGTAACCGAGGATAACTTGCAAACCTGCATAAAAAAAGCAGTCGAGTATTGGGACTGTGTTGCTGCAAATTTAAATACTTGGACGCTTGCAAAAAACCACGAAATGCCAGCAAATGACCGAAAAGAATATGTGAACTTTTCTGCAATTGTTCTTAAGTGCTTAGGAATGATAGGCCATGAATTATTAGCACAGAAAAGCTATAAACAAACATTAAAGAAATTAAAAAAAATAGACTGGCGACGGACAAACAAAAGTAATTGGGAAGGTCGCTGTATCAGTCAAGGGCGAATGATGCATAATAATAGCGCCGCCTTATTAACTATCGCTACTATTAAAACGCAACTAAACATAGCACTTTCTTTGAAAGAACAAGCTGAAGAAAAAAAATTCATAGAGGAACGAAATGGCTACTGATAACGATGTACAGTTCCATTCGGCCTTTGGTGAGACTGGCTTAAAAAGCTCTATTCGCCAAAGCATCGATCATATAAAAATGCTTTACCAAAGTGACTCCATCCCATGGGTAATAGGTTACAGCGGCGGTAAAGACTCAACGGCAATACTACAATTAACTTGGTATGCCTTGCAGGAGTTGGCGCAAGAAGGTAAATGCGAGAAAAAAGTACATGTAATAAGTACAGACACCCTTGTAGAAAACCCAATTGTAGCAATGTGGGTAGGTAAGTCTCTGCAGCGCATGAAAGAGCAAGCAGACGAGCAAGGTTTACCTATCGTTCCGCATCGCTTAACTCCAGCAGTTAAAGACCGTTTTTGGGTTAACCTAATAGGTAAAGGTTACCCAGCCCCTCGTTATAAATTTCGATGGTGTACAGATCGTTTAAAAATATCGCCATCGAATACATTTATACAAAACATGGCTGATAAAAACGGCGAAGCTATTTTAGTACTTGGTACGCGTAAAGCCGAAAGTACAGCGCGTGCAGCAAGTATGGAGCGCTTTGAAAGCTCAACGACCAATACTCGAAAAGCGCTTGGTTTAACCGAAAACGGATCGCTTGAGCGCGTGTGGGTTTATACCCCTATAGCTAGCTGGAGTAACGACGATGTTTGGGTGTATTTAAATAGTGTAGATAACCCATGGAACTTCCCAAATCATGATCTAATGGGCATGTACCAAGGCGCAACAGAAGGTGGCGAATGCCCTCTTGTTGTTGATAAATCAACGCAAAGTTGTGGCGATAGCCGTTTTGGATGTTACGTGTGCACAATGGTATCTGAAGATAAATCAATGAATGCCATGATCTCAAACGATGAAGAAAAAGAGTGGATGTATCCACTTGTAGCACTTCGCAATGAGATTGAAGTGAACGATGCCAACCGCGCTAAAAAAATTGAAAAATTAACTCGTGATAAAGCCAATCGCGACTTTAGACGTATGAACGGCAACCTAACCGTGCATGTATCTAAACACGGTGCAGATTTAGTTCCAGGCCCTTATATTCAGTCTTTTCGAGAGCATTTACTTGGCAAAGTATTAGAAGCACAACGGGCTGTACAACAACTTGGGCCAGAAGAAGTTAAAGATCTTGAACTACTGCCACTTGAAGACCTTGAAGAAATTCGCCGAATTTGGCTAGAAGAAAAGCACGAGGCAGAAGACAGCGTGCCAAAAATTTACCAAAAAGTACTTAAAAAAGAATACCCGGGTAAGCAACGCGCACACCATCCTATTCTTAATTTAGATGTACTTAATAAATTAAAAGCACATTGCCAAGAGCAAGGCGACGAAGACGGTTTGCTATACCAACAAATGCGCTCAGTAATGAGCATTGCTAACAAGCATAAAAACCAGTTACGCAGAGCCAAACTCTCTGACGAGCTTGCACAAAGCCTCGATAAAGGCGCATTTAATAATTTATTCGAAGCAAAGCAATTTGCATTAGAGCGCGAACGTCACCGCTTACAAATACAACTAAATAATTCTCCTAATTTAACTGAAGATGATAAAGCTGCAATTCAAGAAAAAATCATCATGGTAACTAAGTCGATAAAAGAACAAGGCTACAGCTCACTACTTATCGATTTTGAAGAGGTACACGATGATAATTAAACAACTTACCCTTGAGAACTTTGGTATTTATCAGGGGCGACACGAAGTTGATTTAACCACCGCAAAAAATAAACCTATTATTTTATTTGGTGGTTTAAACGGCGGCGGTAAAACAACCTTTTTAGATGCATTACAACTCGTGCTCTATGGTAAACATGCAAAGTGTTCTAACCGTGGGCATCAGTCTTATAGCAACTTTTTAAGCAGCACCAAAAACCGTTATGTTGGCGATCACGACACCGTTGAGATTTCACTTACGTTTACACACACAACCGATACCACAACCAAAGAGTTTGTTGTTGTACGTAATTGGAAAACCAACACAAAAGACGTTAAAGACAAAGTAACGGTTTATTGTAATAAAGAAGAAGACAGCCACCTAAGCCAATACTGGGATGAGTTTGTAAATGAGTTTATTCCACTAAGCCTTTCCGACTTATTCTTTTTTGATGGCGAAAAAATCGAAAACCTGGCACACCCAGACAGAAGCGCCGATTTAATAAAAACAGGTATTGAAAACTTACTTGGGCTAGACCTTCTTTCGCAACTGCATATCGATTTAAATAACGTTGAACGTAAACGTAAAAGCGATAATTTAGAAAGCAGCGTAATTGCCAAAGTTGAAGCCTTAGAAGCTGAAATTGGCGACCAATCAACACTTGTTTCAAACTTTAAAACAGAAATAGCAGCGCTAGAAAAGCGCGCGAGCGATACCAATTTAAGTATTAATAAGGCCCGTCAAAAAGTGCGCTCTGCGGGCGCTCACTTAATTGAAGAGCGCGACTCTATAAAATTTGAACTCGGTGCTATTGAAGAAAAGCTCAAAGCCAATTTAGCCGAGCGCGTAAAATTGGATGCCGGGTGCGGACCGCTTGGTTTAATACCTAATTTAATTGCAAGCACACAAGCACAAATTAAAAAAGAAGAGCAAGCAGTACAAGCCAATGTTATTCAAAGTGCAATTACTGAGTACGAAACCACAATTACCCAAACGCTAATTAACGAAAATGTGCCACAAAGCGCACTTAAAGCGCTTAATAATAAAATGGCTAGTTTGGCTAAAGAGCGTGAAGAGCTCGCCAATACAGAATGCTACATTGGCAGTAATGCGGCCATTTTTAATGGCCTTGATGAAAAAATTGCGCAAGATAAGTTAGAGCGTGAAAACTTGCTAAAAGCGCGCGAAGACCTCCTAGAGCAACAAGCACTTTTTGATAAAAAATTAGAGTCGATCCCTGATTACGAAACTGTGCAACATTTATTGAGTGAGCTTGCAGGGCTTGAAGCCGAGCTTAAAAATGACTTTGTTTTAATAAAACAAAAACAGCAGCTATTACAGCAAGCACAAGCGCGTGACGAAGTATTAAACACTCGTTACGCAAACTTGCTAACCCAGCAAAGCAAAGACACGTTCGAGCAAAAGCGGTCAATTCAAGTGGCTGAACACATTGGTAAACTAAAAAACACCATGAAGTCATTTGCAGATGAGTTAATACGTGAAAATGTAACAGGGCTTGAAGAACACATTACTGCTAAGTTTTTTGATCTTTCCCGTAAAAGCAACTTAATTACCGGCGTTAAAATTTGCCCTGATTCATTTAAACTTACGTTACTTGATACCAATAGTAACCCAATGTCGCCAAGCCGCTTATCAGCAGGTGAAAGGCAGTTACTCGCTATCGCTATATTATGGGGCTTAGCTGAGGCATCAGGCAAAGAAATCCCCACCGTTATTGATACTCCACTTGGGCGATTAGATGGTAAACACCGTACTAAGCTTATTAATAACTACTTCCCTAAAGCGTCAAGCCAAGTGATTTTACTATCGACTGACGAAGAAATAACAGGGCAATATTACACGCAATTAAAGCCTGCTATTTGCCGTGAATACCACATTAGTTATAACGAGCAAGAACAAACCTCAACCTTTACTGAGGGGTACTTTTAATGAAGACCGCACTCCATACAATTGACTCTATTAAGCTCTCTGAAAAACAAAAGCAGCAGCTCGTTCGCCTAAAAAGTAAAACTGGTATCGAAAACTGGAACGTACTGTGCCGATGGGCGTTGTGTATGTCGCTCGCTGAAGATTCAATACCACCTGTTGAGGAGATCCCCTCAGACAGTAACGTAGAAATGAGCTGGAAAGTGTTTGCCGGTGAATATGCCGATGTTTATTTAGCCGTGCTGCGTGAAGCTTATCATAAACAAAGTGCACATTTAGAAGGCGTGCACTTTAGTGATTTTGTTAAGCTACATTTAAATCGAGGGATTAGTTACAAACTAGCAATAACTTGACCATTTGCAGAAATCAGAGACCACTCGAGAGAAAATAACGTTTGCAACTTTCTCTGGATTGAAATTAAAAGTATGCCGAATAGGATACTCCTCACAAGTAGATGTTAAAAAGGAGTCAAAACCTAGCTTTCGTGGCTGTAGACAAATGAGCTTATGTAACTCTGTTTCTACAGCCATTCGAGCAAGTCTCCGCTTACTTTCAACTTCTTGGTCTACAATAGGTAACTCGTAACACCCGAAGAATATATCTTTATCTTTTACTATTTCTTCATCATGAAAGTACTTTAAGTTTTTAGTAAATGAGCCCGTTGCTGATAGGTGACTGCCCCATCGAATTGCTGGATGCGAACCTGTTTGCCCTATGTACAAAAAATCATTATGCACTATCACATAAACATGCGACTTATGTCTGAAACTGACAATAAAACCATTATTCATCTTTTAAACTATAGTTTTCGCTAGACCATTCTGATAACCAATTATCTATATTTTTATGATACTTCCTAAATACCCTTTTTAGAATATCAGCATCTACGTCTGTAAAATGATCTTTGGTATTCCTTTCAGCTAAACCGACAGAAAAAATTAATGCCTCTGCTACGATTCGCTCCACACTACCTTCACTGAATCTGGATAGGAACTCTTCATAAAAAGGATGGTTTTTATTTATGCCAACAAAAACTCCCTCTTTTGCATCATAGTATGGTTCCCAGACTTGACCGTAAGTAACTTTTGGTGAATAGATAATTTTTTTGAAATCTTCATTATCATCTTCAGTATCAGATTCTTTAAAAGTTTCTTTTGCTTTCTCACCTTCTTCTGCACTTTGACTTCGTCTTACTAAGTATTCATCTGAATTACCCGTGTTTTCTTCAGGATCATCTTCTGCAACGTTATCAAGCGTTGCAGTGAATGCTCGGCCTTCAATAACATCAGATTTTAGAAAGGATTGGCAATCAACTCTAACGCTTTTAGCCGTTGAAATCGCTTTATTTACAATCGCCTCTAATCTCTGCTTATTTTCATCATCTATCTCTAACCGTTGTTTAGTAACATCAACATGTAGGACATCGTCATGGCAACTCTTAAGATCCATCCTAACCCGTAAATTAATGTCATCTTTTGTCACTATATTATCTAGTGCATCACCCCATCTTATTAATCTTCCATTTCGGTAGATAAAAAATCCTTTATTATCTTTTGAGATTTCATACTGAGCTATTAGTTTTTTCTTTTCAATTTCAAGTGGCGATTTTTTTGTAGCTAAAGTGGCTTGAGGAAAAACTACAGCTTTAATTCTTATAGGTGGGAGTGATTTACCATCTAAGCCTGTTAATTGCCAATCTTCATCAAGAGCCAAGTAAGGACTAAAATAATCATACTTATCAGGATGATAATTTTCTTTAAAGTTTTCATCGTCTAAAAATAGCATATCACGCGGTTTAATATGGATGAAAGGTTCTTCTTTTCCATGGGGTAAAGCGCGTACAAGTATCTTTAATGGATCCGAATTATTTAAAAAAGAAAAGTAAGTGACTCCTAATCTTTTTTTCAACTTTTCTAAAGTCGATTTTGGAGATGCTTGATTTACGTTTTCACAGCCTTCAATCAGTACTATTGTTCCTGATTTGCTCTTGATTAAATCGTTAAATAAAGTTGTTTCGCTTTCAGTTAACTCTATTGGCTCAATATAAAATTTGTTTTTTTTCTTAATCTTAATGCTATCAAAAACATACTTCTTAGAAAGCCTACCGTTCTTTTTAGAGACTATAGATATTTTAGATCCTAAAGACAAACCAGCTGATTTTAAGCCTAACCCATATTTTGATAGGCTGTCATTTTTATATAGCTTATCATCCGAACCTATTGAAAAAGCATTTTTAATACCTTTTTCATCCATCCCAATACCATCATCAACAATCATATAAGAAATCACTGAATTTCTAGATTTTAACGACTTACCTTCTCTTAAATTTAATGAAACTGAAATACACTTAGCCTCTGCAGTAACTGAGTTATCAACGAGATCCATAATTGCTGTATAAGGTTCATAACCGATTTTAGAAATTGCGTCACATATTCGCCCCGCATTGAAACCAATATCAATATCCATTGTGATTACCTCCAAAATATTTAAAATTAACTATCTGTAAATGCATCGCTATCAATATTGTAAGTTTTATAAGTTTCAACTACAGATACCCCTAAACCATTTTTAAGAAGTAACTCACTTAGCCTCTCACCGTTTATTAACACTAAACTAATATTTCTAACATCCCTAGCTTCTTCTAAAGCTCCCTTTGTAAAGTAAGATGATGTAATAAAAACACCTTTGTTTGCATTTTTTGTATTCATTGCACCAATAAAACGCTGAATATCAGAACTCCCAATACCGTTATTCTTATTGTACCTTTTCGCTTGGATATATACTCTTTCAAGTCCTAACTGATCCTCATGAATCACACCATCAATACCTCGATCATTTGGGCCTCCAATATGAAAACCTGATTTATCTTTATCCCAACCAAACCCCATATTTATTAGTAATTTAATAATAAGCTTTTCAAAAAAACCAGGATCAGAATTATATATTTTATCCATTATTTGGTTACTGATGTCATGAATATGCTTTTTGTGAGTTTTATGAATTAGCTCTTCCGGCAGCTCATTACCAGATATTTTACTACTAGAATAAACTAAATCTGTTTTCTCCTCGCCATCCCAGATTTTATATAGTGCTTTACTACCTTTAGCTCCATCAGATATGAAATGTTTTGTGGGACTGGCTGAGGGGTAATCAACACCATAACAATGCTGTCGTAGCTTCCCTCTTACTATAGCTTTGGGATCTTTAGCTCCGAAAGAATAGAGCTTCCGCTCAACAATTTCTTTAAAAATATCAGCATAAGTCAAACCAACCACACTACCTTTTAAAACTGCTTTAATAGCTTCTACTATCGTCATAATTATTCTCTACAAACTAATTCTTGCACACTGAATTCTAACCAACTTACCTTCTGACTTAAGATAAGCATCCCCTTTGCCATTAAGTACTTCTGCGCCTTGCTCATCGAGTATTACTCGGCTTTCAGTACCATTTTTAACACGCAAAGCGAGTTGTGCAGGGAGGTTAGAACGTAAATTAGTGCTGATTACATCACCACTTGGTTTTTGTGTGGCAATAATTAAATGAATACCGGCAGCACGGGCTTTTTGCGCTAAGCGCTTAAGCTCGGCTTCAATATCCTTTTTCATATCTTTATCTGATGTTAAATCGGCGTATTCATCAAGCACCAATACCCACCAAGGAATGCGCTCTTCTGGTGTTACCTTGGCGTTGTAGTCTGGCAGTGAACGAACACCTTGCGCTTTAAATTGCGCATAGCGTGATTGCATTTCAGCTACGGCTTGGGTTAGCAGCTCTAGTGCGTCTTCATCATCGAACCCAATGCGCCCTATTAAATGTGGGTAGCGCTCGAAATCGTTAAGCTCGGTGCCTTTAGGGTCTATTAGCATCAGCTTTAATTCACTTGGCGTGTAATGCTCAACCATGCCATATAAAATAGTGTTTAAGGCTTCTGACTTACCGCTACCGGTTGTTCCACCAATAAGTAAATGCGGGCAATTTGAAGATGAGAAGTTAAGTTTAATCACCTCACCAAAGCGGTCTTCACCAAGTGGTACTTCAAGCGCATTTTGTGGGCGCTGCCAATTTGGCCAAATATCGTTGTGATCTACAAAGTAACGTTGCTCTTGGCTTTTGGGCACATCAATCGTAATGCAGCCTTTATCTATGCCAAAACCCACGTCCTGCTCTTGCTCAAGTTTTAACGCGAGCTTAAGTGATTGCGATTTGGCAAATACGCTTTCAGGTTTGTCACCTAAATTTAAGCCAACTCTGAATAAAATAGAGGCTGGACCCTCTATATAAGGTTCAACATTTTCAGGTTTGAGTAACGTAATGTTATGACTGTAGTAACAATCAATAATTTGCTGATAGATTACACTTAAATCACTCTCACTCATTTTTTTGCGAGCCGATGCCGCGGCCATATCTAAGTTATTTGTATTGGCCTCTTTAACCTCTGTAGGATTAGTTTTCTCTGCACTTTTACTCTCGTTGTTACTTACTGATACATCATCTAACGAGGTAATTTTTGTACCTTGCGTTTTTGTAAGCTCAGTTTGCTCGTCAGCTTTGGCGTTTTGTTCAAGTACAACTTTTTGCGTTGTTGCGTTCTTAGTTAAAATATATTGCGCATCAATATGGTGTAATTTAGCAGGAGTTAAGTCGGCTAGTAGATTCTGCATAGGTGTTTTAACCCAGTGAGATAAATTACCCGCTGGTAGCTCTATTTTGAGTATGTTGTGCACTTTTAAGAATGATGCTTTGGTAAAGTCATTATCTTCCACATTTACAAATAAGAACCCTGCCGGATAATCTTCAAGTTCTGCAAGTTCATAATCGCCTTGTAGCCACTGCGCACTGCGTTGCTCAATGCTATTAAAGTAACCCTCTTTATACACTTTATAAAGTTTGTATTTATCAATTTGCATTAATACTTGGCGCATAAATAAGCCACGATATAAATGCCCTGCGAGTGTTTTCTGCCCAAGAAGTGCTTCAAAGTATTGCTTTAGCTCTTTGGCTTGCTCAACACCTTTACTATGGGTTTGGCGCTTACCTGTTTTAACTTCTACAGGCAGTAAAATCATTTGTTGGTCTTTAAAGCCTACAAATAAAATATCGTCTGATATTACGCCTTTTTTAAAGCCCTGCGCGTGGCGCGATAAGTCGCTATCAGCCATATTTAGGCCTAAGTTACCTGCCACTCGTATCACTTCTGCTATCGAAAGAGGCACCCAGGTAATATCTGAGTCTGCGACTAAACAGTTAACGTATTTATAAGCACAGATAATGCCGCGCTTTTCTTTTCGCTCGTTGCCGTTTGCCGTTACCAGGTTTAACAACCATTCACCATTGAAGGCATTAAACTCTTCGATAATACCGCCCTCGTCGTTTTCGAGTACTTTGTGGTATAGATCGGTTTGTTTAGTTACGGTTATTGCATCGTAATTAACTGAGTTTGTGTAGTTATCAGAATAATGAATAAGCACCATGTTTTTTTGGTTTTCAAAAAACTCTAAGGTTACTTTAGGATCGATTATTGTGGTCCAAATAGAGTTTTCGTAAGAGCGCTCTAATAACGTTTTAAAGTTTTCAGTAACCACGAGTGCTTGAGATTTAGACTCGCTGTACTCTTCATGATGGCGCTTTGCAGGCTTAAGTAAACCGCTATATTTAGCAACTAGCTTTAATTGTGGTGCACTATCAACATCAACACCTTTTAGACCAAACGATGTGTAATAGCTGCCATTTTTATTTGATGCAGACTCACCTGGCATTAAGCCATGACAAACAACACCGGTTTCTTGTTTTAATAAATCAACGTCAGTCGCTTGCACGCGTTCGTTGTTTTTAAAAAACGACATGTGGGCATAATGTTGCTCTTTTTGGCCTTTTTCGTGCTCAAATTTACTGTACGTTAAACGTGTTCTTAGCAAATCGATTATGCTATCAGCCTGCTCACGGGCAGCACCTTTATTTAACTCACAAAGCTCTTTTAAGTCATCATAGCTTGCCATGTCAGCAAACTTGTCGAACCAGGTGTAACACTGTGTTTCGTCGTATAAATTTACATGAATATTGGTAACTTTATTTTTTTTGAGCTTAATGTAATCAATTAAGCCTAAAAATAGCTCTTTATTTTGCTGATTGTTGACAGAGTTAATAATCAGTGTTGTTTTACTTCCTGCTACAAATAAATGTTTAAAGGCCGTGGTAAATTTGCCTACTTTGTCTTTTACGAGCGTGCGTACAAAGTCATAGCTACTTTTTTGTTGTGGAACAAGTTTGGACCAGAATACGTTTTCTTTTTCGGCATGGTTATATGAAAAATCATGCAAAGGGTCATATACAAAAGGTAAAAGCCCCTGCGCAGTTAAGCGCTGAATAGTAACAGGAGGTAGCTTTTTAAAGCTCCCTGTAGCCTGTTTATCTTCGCTTAATATACCTGCCAAGTTGCAATTATATGCAAGTACCAGTGGGTGATATGGCGTAATGTAAGTTTGCTCATCAATATCTGCAAAGCCAATATTTACCAACAGTTTGTGCTGTTCAAGAAGTGGGGCGTGGTAAGGTATTTCATCAATAGCAGCCTGATAAGCTTCAACCACCTGAGTGGCAAGCGCTCTAAGTTTTTCACCCCAGCCCGCTAAGCTCAACAACGATTTTGTATGTGTTAAATAATCAAATAAATCACGGTAAGCAAAGTATAAATCAGCATAATGTGATTCTAAGTCTTGTAGTTTAATATCACTGCTATTAGCAAGTTTAGCTAAGATTAAGCTATCCAGCAGCTCCGCTTCGTTTTGTAATAACGTGAGCCGCTTGGCTTTAGGTGCTACTTCCTTTCCGTCTATAAGTACTTTGTTTTTACTACGATTGAATTGCCCGTAGTATTCATCGTTAAATAAGTGATTAAAACGGCCTTGGTCTAATAATAAAGGCAATGACAAGGTATCAGTAGATACTTCCCCTTCAACGTTAAATGTTAATTGGCTAATCGCCCCTTGCACGGTAAAGTTTATTTCATCCGATTCAGTTGCTAGCTTTTTAAAATCAACAATGCCTACGGTATTTGAATCAAACACTTGGTTGTTTTCTGCAAGAACACTAGCGTTTGTTAAATCGCTTATTTGTAATGATTGCTCATCAGTTTGCAGCGTTAACCACTGTTTTGCGGGATCAACTAAGTAAGTGTGCTTAAAGCCGTCAATGTAAAAATCATTTTTACTAATTACTAATACTTTAAAATTGTGAGTTTCTTTTGGTTTGTCGGTTTTAACACGGAAATTAAAGTAGCGAGCTTGTCCGTCAAAACTACTCGTAAGTAATGCCCTACTCCTTATTCCGCCTGGGTTTTTAATTGTTATATCAACATTTGGCAGCTCTTTACTTTGTTGAATTTTACAAAAGCTATCTTTTAACTTTTGATTGATAAAGCAAAGCTCTAATTCGAATGTGTGCTGCTCTGGCTCTAAAAGTAATATTAAGTGTCGCTCTCTTACACCAGCCCCTTTTTCTGACTTTGCTTTTGCAAGTAGTTCAATGTAAGGCGCTTTTTCACTTTCAAGCTCTAACAGGTTAGTGCGGTTTTTTTGCTGTTCTGTAAAGCATTCACCTATGTCGAGGCTTTCTTTGTATTTTTCTACATTCCCTTCTGGAAAATGCTCTTTAATAAATTTTTCACTAAAATCTAAAGCGGCTAATTTGTCTTGCAGTTCGTTTGGAAAATGATGAGTGATGAAGTCAAGTTTATCACTTAGCTCTTTATTTTCTTTTAAGCGCAAGCTAATTTGCTCGCCTTCCCAGCCTTCTTGCGAAAGTTGGTCATCGTTTAATAAACCAAGCTCATGGAACTGTAAATCGCCATCTGCAATTGCGTAATATAGTTTTTCAAAGCCAAACATAGTGGCTTCGTCTTCAACTATTTCATCAAAGTGATAGTCGAGTAAACATTCAGAAACTTTCGCTTTTTCATCAGTTTGATCTATTTCTTTATGCAATAATAATTTTATGTTTTTTGGGTCCCAAACAACGCCAGGCTGCGCTACGTCTTCTGTCGAATTTTTTAACGTATCTAGCATAGAGTTATGGATGATTAACAAGGCAGTGCCTTTTGTTTCACCTTCCATAGCTGAAACAACATCACGTAAATGCGCTATGTAGTTTTCTGTAAAGTTTTCACCTTCGTATACAGGAATTAATTCGACATCACCGTACTGCACCGTTTTTAACTCAATACCTTTTACAGTTACGCTATTGTCTGCAATTTCCATAAAGGCTTGATAAAGTGCAAAACCCTTATCACTATCAGGACTTGTGAACTGATAACGAAAACCAACTTTTAACTCTTCAGCTGCCCAAACATTAAAGTGGCTAACTAAAAATTCTTCAAACTGTTTTTCTAACATATACTGCATCTCCGCTATCACTCATTCTTTCTACGTTACCCATTCGCTCATAAAAATCGATTAAAGATTGCTGGCTTTGTTTATCAAAAAACACGCCTCTTGCTTCAAATTCTTTAATAATTTCGTGAAAACGTAATTTATCGCGCTCGCCAATGGCTAGGTTTGTTATTAGCACTATGTAATCTTGGTTAAACGTAAGTACTTGACCTGCACGGCCTCGTCGCTGAATAAATGGGTCTAAAATATTACTTAACGTGCCTTTGACCACAGTGTCGTTATATTCAGTTAAGCGGCCCTTTTTATTATCGAACTGCGCATGAGAAAAGCTAAGTAATTGCTGTAATACTTCTTTTTTATCGCTTGAATCTAGCCAGTTTTGCTCGGTGTTGTACCATTTGCGTTGCATTCGGTCGTCAACAAAATCACGGCCAAATTGATTTAATTTAGTTACATCTTTTTCGTTGATCGATTCAAATAGCTGCCAAAGGGGTTTAACTTCACCTTTGGTTTGTATAGCTTCATTCATAAATAAATAAGGAAACAGATATTCTAAGTATTCATGAAGTTGGCTATAACCAAAGTTTTTAACTTGAGAACGCTCGTCGCTTGCCTTTTCGTTATCAATAATAAAAAAGCAGGGCTTGCTTGATGGAGCCCCATTTGCCCAATCTTTTATATTCAGCGCCATTTGCGAGATATATAAAAACCCATATAACCGAATAACCGAATTAAAGTTGTTGAGTAAGTAGTGAGGTCTTTTATTTAAAAATTGTAAATCTTGTTTAAACAACTCACTTAAAAATGGCAAATAGGCGGGCTCTGTTTTAAGCGCTGTCTTTGATTTGCCTGATACATAAAAACTATCAAATTCAGCCTTTATTTCTTTCTCTAAAAAATTTAAATCGTTAACGGAGGAGCTATCGAGAGTTAAACCATTTAATAGACCAACAAACATGTCACCCAACTTTTTACTGTTGGTATCTACTTCATCTTTAAGGGCTTTAAAAATAAGCAGCTCTGGTGATATTTTGAATAGTTGCTCATTTTCAAAATACATTTTTTCCAGTACTGTCCAAAATTCAGGTTCATCTAATTTTGTTGAAAAGCGCTTTTCACATAAACCTTTGAAATGCTCTATGTCGCCATTTACCAATGACTTTGCGTATAAAACATGTACGAAATAACCTAGTACGGTATCCCAGCAAAACTTATAGTGCTTGTCTTTTGTTCTTAAGGGTAAAAATGTATTAAATGCATTATTGTTAGGTGGTGTTAAAGTTTCTTTAATCATTTTATAGCCCACTCACTTCAAACTCTTCGTCATCAATATTTTTGATAGTAAAGTGTTTATTTTTCTTGATAATATGTAACGTTGAAACTTGATTTGCCACTTGTGCAATTTCATCTATCAATTCATCCAAGAGTACAACGGTGTTTTTATCGTGTTTATTTGGTCGGTAACCGTCGGCAATTCTTTTCATCAACCGTAATAAGTTGATGTTTAAAGGTATTTCTAGTGAGCGTTCCTGTACTTTAATAAAAGCCGTAAAGCTTGCAGATGACTTTGGTAAGAAGTTTGAAATACTCTTTAAATCGGCCTTAATTTCTAACTCTGAAACTAACTGAAAGCCGTTTAGCTCAGATATTAAATAATGACTTTTATCTAGATTAGGCGCGTTACGGTTATTGTATTTTCGAATAGCAGTGCGAAGCGTATTATTGTAAAAGTCTTTAATCTGTCTTTTATGCTCTGTGCTATTGTCAAAATCTCTGTGTAATTGATATACATTTATGAACTGTTCAATCAGGGATTCGTTGAAATCTTGTTCGAATTTAGCATGATAATCATTAGAAAAATGACCCCCTTTAAGAATATAAAATAAACGTAAGTAAGAAAGACTGCTATCTAACGTCTCTATTCCTAAGCTTTTTAAAGACTTTTTGAACTCTGTAAACTCTTGATCTGGTAGATGCAGATCATTAGCCAATATAAAACGATCTATTTTTTTTGTTCTTAAATGCGCAGGGTCGAACTCAATTATTTTATTTGCCAACTCATTATCGCCACCGGAAAAAAGGTTATCGAAGAGGTAACCAGGACCAGCCAGCAACATGAAAATAAAATCGAGTAACGCACGAGCAGTTAAAAATTGATCCCGCATTAATCGCGCTTTAAACAGGAGTTCAATTATAGTTTTTTGTACTTCAGGGACGCTTAAAAGCTCATAATTAGCTTGCAGCCTTTTACTAGCTTGGCTCGTTTGTTCTGATTTTTCTTTATCGAAAATCTGACGAATAATATTGTCATCTTTTGCTGTTAGTTTTTGAAGTAACTTTTGCGCGAACTCAGAAGTATATCCCTCTTTATCTATAAAAAATTTAGGGTAATCTTCAAAATTTATAAAGGTTATGTTTTCAGTTAAACTTTTATTTGATAAATAATTTTTTATTACTTGTTTGAATTTTTCGTTCGAGCCTTCCTCAGCGTAATTTCCTAGCATACCGGTATTAATACCAACGATGAGTGGCATATTACCTGACTCAAATTCTTCAAACACTTTATCTAAGGTTTGAATTGCATTTTCGCGAGGATCAAAGCTGTGAGTTGCATCTAAGTGAAAGTGAGCTCGATTACTAAAACGCTTTTTACAATCAGTCAGTATTTCTGATTTACCGTCGCCGCTGCTACCACATAAAAATAACACTTCAGGTTTATTTGATGAAAAGCTCGAAATTTTCTTTTCTACATCAATAGCTATTGGCATTTTGATGTACAAATACTCTTTTACATTATCAAGCTGACTTTTATTTTCGCTGTCTCGCTCTGTAGACACAGCATAAGGGGATGACTTTGATAAGACGCTGAGGGCTTCTTTCAACCGCATAATAATATTCCCAATACAGAGCAGCTCTATTAAACCGCTCCTTGGTTTGTCTGTTTAAAACTAACTTACCGTTAAGTTAGTATTCATTTAGAAACAATTTACATGATTAAGCTTAAAAAATATAGGCTTTTTAGGTAGATACAGCTTGAAAATAGTACGCCTATATCATTAATTATTGTGATTGTACAAATTATGGATAATACGTGCTTATTATTTAAACTTTGTTTATAAACAGCCAACTATACAAATAATTTGATAGCACTACTTGGGATTACGCCATAGAACAGTGCAAAAGTTTGCAATAATCATATCGCCCGAACCCCTCCACCCTTTCTATTTATAAATATTTTCTTACAACTTTAATGATTCCTTCACCATTATATTGTTTTGCTAGGTTATACTGTTTTAATAACGTACAAAAAAAGCTTACCTCAGAGATTTAATGAATAAATTAATAACGTTACTGATGTGTGTATTGTTTAGCGCCTCTTGGGGTGTGTTTGCCTGCGAAAAAACGCTAACCGTTGCCTCGCACGATGCTTTTTGGCCGCCTTATGTAATGGGGCTTAGCGGCCAGTTACAAGGTAAAGAGGTGGATGCGTTAACTATTATTTTTAAAGACTCACCCTTTTGCTTTGAAGTAAAAATGCTGCCTAACTCTAAACGGGCGTTTACCGAGCTGCGTCATGGGCGAATAGATATGGGCTGGGCGGCTAGCTTTACCCATGAGCGCGCTAAGTATGTGCACTTTACAAAGCCATACCGCACCGAGGTAATGCGTTTATACGAAAACAAAAACAATCAGCATAAGGTTAGTAACTTGGCTGATATTTTTAACCAAGGTTTAACCATAGGCGCTAACTTTGGTAGTTATTATGGCGAGGAGTTTGAGCAGTATAAAACCAGCCATAAAAAGCAAATTGAGTACACTAGTGCAACCAGTAAGCGCTTTGAAATGCTTAACAAACAACGTATAGATTACGCAGTAGAAGACGCCTTAGTGGGCGATTACTTTAGTAAACGTGGTAATAACTTAATGGTTGCGCCTAACCTGCCTGCGGTTAATAAAAACCCTATACATTTAATGCTGAGCAAAAGAACACTAACCCCTGATGAGGTTAACATTATTAATGCGCATATATTAAAAAATAAAGCGGCACTTAAGGCCTTGTTTGAATGAATGTTATTAGCAGTACACGCACATTTTTATTGATATTGATAGCGTTAGGCCTGTTTGCTGTAAACGCACAGGCTTGCGATAAAACCATTAATATAGGCACTAACGAGCGCTATTGGCCGCCGTATGTGGTGTTAAAAAATGAGCATTTAACGGGTCTTGAAATAAATATAATTAAAACCATTTTTAAAGACTCCCCTTTTTGCATAAATTTTACGCTGCTCCCTAACTCCCTCCGCGCCTTAGAAGAGCTAAAACATGGCCGTATTGATTTAATGTTTTCAGCCAGTAAAACCCGTGAGCGCCAAGCTTATGCGCATTTTAGTTTACCCTACCGCGAAGAAGTGATGTTGTTGTATCAACACACTGACTCGGCAACGATTAGTTCGTTAGAGCAGTTATTTAAAAAGGGTTTAACAGCCGGCGTTAATCGCGGCAGCTTTTTAGGGCACACGTTTAAAACGTTAAGCGATAAATATAACAAGCAAATAGTACTTACCAGCGATGCCGATAAACGCTTTGCTTTATTAAATAAAAAGCGTGTTGATTTTGTAGTAGACGATTCGTTAGTGGCGCACCATTTTGCTAATAAATACACGGCTATTTTACCCGTTGAGCAAGTAGCGCCTGTGAATGTAAATAATGTGCACTTTATGATGAGTAAAAAAACAATAACGCTTGACGAAGTTAATATAATTAACGCGCATATAGTAAAAAACAAAGCGGCGCTTAAGGCGTTAGTAAAGGACGTTATATGAAAATGTTTCTGTTAGCGTTTATAGTTTTGGTGGTGCAATTTAATGCGCTGGCGTGCACTAAAACATTAAAAATGGGCACTAACGAAACCAATTGGGCGCCGTATTTAATTAAGCAGGGCAACACCTTTGTAGGCATTGAAGTAGATGCTATTGACACTATTTTTAAAAATTCCCCTTTTTGTATTAAGTGGGTTTACCTTCCGAGTTTGTCACGGGTTCAGCAAGAGCTAAAAACTGGCAATATTGATATTACCTTTGCGGCAAGTTATACAAAAGCGCGCGCCGAGTACTCACATTTTACTGATATTTATCGTGATGAAATTATGCTGCTTTATAAGCACAAAAGCGCCAAAGACGTGGATAATTTAACAACCCTTCTTGAGCGTGGCGCAATGGTGGGTGTTAACCGTGGCAGCTTTTTTGGCGCTGAGTTTGAAAAATTAAAAAAACGTTACCCCAACCAAATAGTACTTACCAGCGAAGCGAATACGCGCTTTGGCATGCTTAACAAAAAGCGCGTTGATTACGTGATTGACGACTCTGTTGTTGCTCATTACTTTGCCAAGCGCTACAGCCCAATTTTACCGGTAAAATCAGCGCCCGCTGTTAATGTTAATGGCGTACATTTTATGATGAGTAAACGCTCAACCACGCTTGACCAAGTAGCTGTAATTAATCGCCTTATTAAAAATAATAAAGCGGCCATTGAGCGCATTTATAAACCCTATTAACTTGGGGTTTTATTCATTTAGTGTTTTCGTGCGAGCAAGCTCTAAGCTTACAACTACCCCGACAAAGGGGGATTAATGTGTAGCAGCGGCTTTAGGCCGCGAAAAATTTAATATAAAACGCGAGGTACACTCGCATCTTGCGCGAGCAAGCTTCGCGCCTACAAGCCAAATTAACCACCGAGAAGTGAAGGAGAAGAGCAGGAGAAGTGACTTATTTATACCTGTGTT
>NZ_CAWUKC010000066.1:0-22052 GCF_963922945.1 uncultured Pseudoalteromonas sp.
GTACTTCATCTGCCACTACAGCAAAACCTCGCCCATGCTCGCCAGCGCGTGCTGATTCTATTGCTGCATTTAACGCGAGTAAGTTAGTTTGATCGGCAATATTGCGGATCACTTCAATAATTTGCCCAACACCTTCAACCCCTGCCAGTAGCTCTTGCAGGTTTTGCATACTTTGCTCAACCCGTGTTTGCGTATCGGAGCTAGCACTTAGCATGCTTTGTGCAAAACCTAAGCTATGCTCCATTGCACTAAACGTGTGCTGCGCGTTATCAGCCACTTGGGCATTAATATTATTTACCTGCTCGCCAATTTGTTGAATATCAGTAAGCAAATGTTGGTTTTGCTCCACTTGCCCATGACTTGTAGATGCTTTTTGACTAATCGTTTGCAAATGCTCACTCATTTGCTGCATAAAATCATTTACCACTTTTAGCATTTGGGCACGCTCTTGTGCCTCTTTGCGCTGTCGCTCAATTAATAAATTAAAGTAACTGGCTATTTCGCCAACCTCTGTTTTTGGGTTCTTACTTTCAATGTTTTTAAGCTCGTTACTTTCAATTAAAAAGGCAAACCCGTCTCTGAGTTGCCTTAATGGGTTGAGCACTTGGTTACGCTGCACAATATAAACACCCGCGGCTAGCATCACCAAAGCACCAATAGCAAAACAAAATACCCACAATACGTTTTCTTTAAGCACCCCTTGGGTGTGCTTTAGTTGCTGCTCTGCATAGATAACGGTTTTAGAGAGCAAGCTAATTTGCTCACGTAGTGCATTGGTCCCCGCTTCACGTTGCTGAGCTTGCGCTAATGTACTGGCTAAGTCTCTAGGGTAGCGATTAGGCCAGCTTGTAATTTCAGATTTTATTTCATCGGCTAAATCTTCAGCTTCTTCGTCAAAAAACAAAGCATCGTCGTCAACCTCGCTCATAACACCTAAATTAGGGAGCTGATCTATTTTGGCTGCTACCGCATTTAAATTAGCAATACTTTGCTGCAAACTTTGCTCGGTATTGTTGTCGTAACTTACGATTAATTGGTAGGTAAATAGCGCAAGGTTGGTCACCTCGTTATAGTAATCCGCGCCCAGCGTATAATAAGCCTGCGCATCGCTATTTTGATTAGGGGATTTTTGTGCGTAATTAATTAATGACGACGCTGAACCCGCCATTTGGCGGATTGCATTATCAAGTAACGCCGTTTCGTTGCCTGACAATTTACCCAACGCTCTGTATTTGCCTTTAATATCGGTATCTAACGTACTTAGTTGCTCATTTAATTGCTCAGCAAGTGCTAAGGGGAGCACTGCGAGTTGCTGTGTTTTAACTTGCTCAATTAAGGTTGAAGATTGGTTTAAGTATTGGCTATCACCTTGTTCTAAATAACTGCCTAGATAACCGCCTAAATCCACTAAAATTGTATTTTTTAATTTACTGTATGCGCTATCTTGTTGCTCAAGCTTAAATAAAGTTTGGCTTGCCCAAAATAGTGTGACGGCTAAAAGAATACTAGCTAACGTCAATAGTGTAGCTAGCAGTCGAGTAAAAGATGATACGCGCATAAATAACAGCCTCTTGTGTTTATGCACGTAGAGTATTAACTATTTATGACATCTTTATGTAATTGGCGCTGAGCAGTCATACTTTCTATAAATACACGACAAAAGCATTAAGTAAACGGCACAAAAAAACCGCGACTAGCGCGGTTTTTTAGTTACTTATTAAATTAAAGGCCTGCGCGGTCTTTAATAACTGCGATTAACGGTGAGCTACCGTAACCATTGCCCTCAGCCCATGCTATGTCAGCACCATCAGATAGAGAGCTTTTTGATAAATTTTTAACTATGTACTCACCTGAGTTTACAGCGTTACTTGCTACAGCATGGCGAAGTAAGTTATTACCATTACATTGAACAGCATCGTAAATATTGCGAATTTTTACACGTGAGCTTTTTAGTTTACTGCGTAAACGGTTTTTATCATCAGCTGCGATATATTCACAAATAGATACCGCTAATTGATCGTTTGCTTTAGCTGGAACGGTATACATCAATGAACTCGCTGCAACAGCTGTAATTACAATTAGCTTTGACAATTTAAACATGAAACATCCTTTATGGTACTTTTTACCTATGTTAACTGCTTAATATTGTATCAACCCACTGCAAACTTAGCAATAATGTTAACCTTTTTTATATAAAGTTACGAATTTATAACTATATTTATTTTTTTCATCGGGTATATTTGGCTGTTCATCGACAACTTCCCACGTTGCTAGCGCTTGATAATCAGGAAATTGTGTATCGCCTTCTACCTCTAAATCTATAAAGGTTAAATATAAACGCTCTGCGCGTGGTAAAAAGTGCTGATAGATATTACCACCACCAATAATCATGACCTCTTCTTCGTGTTTAACTAGCTCTAGCGCAGCTTCTGGCGTAGTTACTGTTTCGATACCTTGCGCACTGTACTGAGTGTTACGGGTAATAATGATGTTGCGACGCCCTGGTAACGGGCGGCCTATTGACTCAAACGTTTTACGACCCATCAGAACAGGCTTGCCTGTTGTTACCTTTTTAAAATGCTGTAAATCGGCCGGTAAATGCCATGGCATTTTATTATCAAGACCAATTACACGATTATTTGCCATTGCGGCGATCATTGAAATTATCACATTAAACACCTAGTACTTTATTCTTAAAAAATAAAAAAGGAGCTTATGCTCCTTTTTAAAATAGTTTTTTATTAACGCTCGTAGACGACTTCTACATCGTAGTCGTCTTCATCCCAGTCGTCCCAATCATCATCGTCGCTCTTCGTTGCTTTTTGATGGTAGGTATCCCACTTAAACTCAACTTCTTCATCTTCAACTTCGTCGAACTTCTCTTTTGGCATGCTATCGAGCAAGGCCATAATATCGTGAATTAACGGCTGAGTATTAAGCTTGTTGACTGCTGAAATGCGGTAAACGTTTTGCTCTTCACCTAGCTCTTGTGCAATTTGCTCACACAAGGCTTGCGCTTCATCTTCTGGCAATAAGTCTATTTTATTAAACACTAACCAGCGTGGTTTTTCTGCAAGCTTAGGGCTGTATTGGTGTAACTCGTTAATAATGGCAAATGCATTATCAACAGGGTTTGAACCATCAACCGGCATAACATCGATCACGTGTAACAACACACGACAGCGTTCTAGGTGTTTCAAAAAGCGAATACCTAGGCCAGCACCGTCTGAGGCGCCTTCAATTAAACCAGGGATATCGGCTACTACAAACGATTTGTTAGCCTCTGGGCGCACAACTCCTAAATTAGGAATAAGCGTGGTAAACGGGTAATCAGCTACTTTTGGCTTTGCTGCCGATACACTGCGAATAAATGTAGACTTACCGGCATTTGGTAACCCTAAAAGGCCTACATCAGCAAGTAGCATAAGCTCTAGCTTAAGGTTGCGTACCTCACCAGGTGTACCTAATGTTTTTTGGCGTGGAGCACGGTTAGTACTTGATTTAAAGCGTGCATTCCCCAAGCCATGGAAACCACCTTTTGCAACTACAATTTTTTGACCGTGTTGCGTTAAATCACCGAGTGCCTCTTGAGTATCAACATCGGTAATACGCGTACCAACAGGTACTTTTACAATTAAGTCTTCGCCTTTTTTACCTGTACAGTTACGACTCTGGCCATTAGTACCGCGCTCAGCACGATGAAAACGCTCAAATTGGTAATCAATTAGGGTATTTAAGTTTTCATCAGCTTGTAGGTAAACACTACCACCGTCTCCACCGTCACCGCCGTCCGGACCACCGTCTGGTACATATTTTTCTCGACGGAAAGACACGACACCGCTGCCGCCGTCACCAGCTTCTGCGCGAATTTCTACTTCATCTACAAACTTCATGATTACTCACTTTAGGGATTGGCTTTAATTTAACTATTATATACCCAAGCCAACGCAAATGCAGGCTTGGGTATATATTTGCTGTATCTAAAAACAAAAAACCCCGCAAAGGCGGGGTTTTTTACTACCTTACTGATTACTCAGCTACGATAGTTACGTATTTGCGGTTTAAAGGACCTTTTTGTTCAAATTGAACTTTACCATCTGCTTTTGCGAAGATAGTGTGGTCTTTACCGATACCTACGTTTGCGCCAGCGTGGAAACGAGTACCACGTTGACGAACAATGATGCTACCCGCTAGAACTGATTCGCCACCAAAACGCTTAACACCTAGGCGTTTGCTTTCTGAATCGCGACCGTTACGAGTACTACCAGCTGCTTTTTTATGTGCCATTTCTAAGTACCTCTAATTAAGCGCTAATGCCAGTGATTTTAACTTCAGTGAACCATTGACGATGGCCCATTTGCTTACGAGAATGCTTACGGCGTCTAAATTTAACAACCTTAATCTTCTCACCGCGACCGTGTGAAACAACCTCAGCTGTTACTTTACCACCGTTTACGAACGGTACACCGATCTCGATTTTCTCACCATCAGCAACTAAAAGTACTGAATCAAATTCAACTGCTGCACCAGTTTCAACGTCTAATTTTTCAAGACGAATCGTTTGACCTTCAGTCACACGATGCTGTTTACCACCACTTTGGAAAACCGCGTACATAATTAACTCCGTCTGTGCGCCCTCAAATCGACGCAACTAAAATATTCTTCGATAGGGCGCGAAGTTTACGCTAATGCATAAAAACTAGCAAGCCTATTTTGTAATTAAAATGAATAAAAAGTAGCTGCTTTGAGAGCAATTCAATATTTCCTTCATTTTATATTAAATCGCCCTATTGCCAAGCGCTTTTTGCTCTAAAAATAAAATATATTTGCGCCGAACTGCCCCCGCCCCAGAGCTAAACAGCTGTATAATTAGTGCGCGCTCTTTGTTTGTAAAATACGCACCTAACTATACTTGTTAAGCGTAAATTAAAGTTTTTAACTCAGTTTTTTTAATGAATCGTCACAAAATATCGAGCTAGTGCATTTTTTGTTGTACAATCGGCGCCGTTCACACATAAAAATTGGCTCGGAGATCAATGGATATAAAAGCTATCCAGGCGTTAATCGAAAGCGATATGAATGACGTCAATCAACTTATACATGCGCAAATGCGCTCCGATGTGGCGTTAGTCAATCAACTTGGTTTGTACATCGTTAACAGCGGTGGCAAACGCGTACGCCCGATGCTGGCAATATTGGCAGCAAGAGCTTTAGGTTACCAAGGTAAAGACCATATTACTTTGGCGACGATTGTTGAATTTATTCACACTGCAACGCTTTTACATGATGATGTGGTTGATGAGTCTAACCTGCGCCGTGGTACCCCTACTGCAAATGCAGAGTTTGGTAATGCGGCCAGCGTGCTGGTTGGGGATTTTATCTACACCCGCTCTTTCCAACTAATGGTAGGGCTTGGAAAAATGCAAATTATGCAAATCCTTGCTGACGCCACTAACGTTATTGCTGAGGGTGAGGTACTGCAATTAATGAATTGCAATGACCCTAACACCACTGAAGCAAGTTACATGCAGGTTATTTACTCTAAAACAGCTAAATTATTTGAAGCTGCAACAGGTCTTGCGGCTATTATAACCGAGCAAGATGACAGTGTTTTAAATTCCCTTAACTTATACGGCATGCACTTAGGCACGGCTTTTCAACTGGTTGATGACGTACTTGATTATAATGCTGATGCAGACCAGCTAGGTAAGAATATTGGTGATGATTTAGCTGAAGGCAAGCCAACGTTACCATTAATTTATGCCATGCAGCATGGCACTGATGAGCAAAAAGCACTCATTCGTGATGCTATTGAACATTGTAATGGTATGGACCATCTTGAAGCTATTCTAGGTGCACTTAAACAAACCAATGCACTTGAATTTACAATGCAAAAAGCACAACAAGAAGCTGAAAAAGCAATTGCCTGTTTAGACTTTTTAGCAGAGTCGCAGTACAAGCAAGCGTTAATTAGCTTAGCACGTATAGCTGTAGAGCGAGATCACTAAGGCCATAGCCCTTAAATTAGTAAAGGGTAATAATTTTCGAGCAATAAAAAAGCCTGCATATGCAGGCTTTTTTGTATGAAATTTGGCTATTAAGCCATGAAATCGACACCTTCTTTGATGTCTTTTTTAAGCGTTTCAAGCATATCGTTTTTAGCTTTTTCTTCAAATGCGCTTAGCTCGCCGTAAGAAAGAATTTCTTCTACGCCGTTTTTACCTAAACGTACTGGATGAGCAAAGTACTCTGCATCGCCATTTTCAACAGCAACGTATGCGTAATCTACAACATCTTCTCCTTGTAGGCCTTTAACTAAAGACATACAAAAACGAGCTGCAGCAGCACCCATAGATAATGTAGCTGAACCACCGCCTGCTTTAGCATTTACTACTTCAGTACCTGCATTTTGGATACGTGGAGTAAGAGCAGCTACTTCTTCTTCAGTAAAGCTTACGCCTTCTACTTGAGAAAGTAGAGGAAGAATAGTTGTGCCTGAGTGACCACCGATTACTGGTACTTTAACAGTCGCTACATCTACGCCTTTAAGTTCAGCAACAAATGCTTCAGAACGAATTACGTCAAGTGTTGTAATACCAAATACGCGACTTGCATCGTAAGTACCCGCTTTTTTGAATACTTCAGCAACGATTGGCACAGTGCCGTTTACTGGGTTAGTGATAACACCCACTAATGCTTTAGGACAGCTAGCTACAATGCCCTCAGCTAATGTTTTAATGATACCTGCGTTTACGTTAAATAAATCCGCACGATCCATACCTGGTTTACGTGGCATACCCGCTGGGATAAGTACGATATCACACCCTTCAAGTGCTTTATTTAAATCGTCTGCGCCAAAACCTGCTACTTTAACATCTGTAGGGATGTGAAATAGGTCAACCGCAACACCTGGTACAACTGGTGCAACATCATAAAGTGATAATTCAGAACCAGCTGGTAAGCCTGTTTTTAATAATAAAGACAACGCTTGACCGATACCGCCTGCAGCACCTAATACAGCAACTTTCATTGGAATTCTCCGTAATTTGAGGTAGGAAATATTTGTGGCTCTTAAGATAATGAAATTAGCGTCTAAAAACAAATTTATCCTGCTTATTTCAGGTATATTTTCGACCATAGTTGTAAACTTTGCTGGTTTATCGCAGCAAACTGGCAAGTTAACTAAACAACTGCTGCATAATTATTCATTTTTGTGTAGAATTTGCATTATAAATAACAAAAATGAATAAAGACTATGCAACCACAAGACAAACAAGAAGCACTGGTAAAAGCGTTTAAAGCACTTTTAAAAGAAGAGAACTTTGGCTCGCAAGGCGAAATAGTCGAAGCATTAAAAGAGCAAGGCTTTGACAATATAAGCCAGAGTAAAGTATCGCGTATGCTTAGCAAGTTTGGCGCTGTGCGTACTCGTAATGCTAAACAAGAAATGGTGTATTGCCTACCTGCAGAAATGGGTGTACCGACGGCTAAAAGCCCGCTACGTCAGCTTGTTATAGATATTATGCATAACGAAATGATGATTATTATTACCACCAGCCCAGGTGCTGCGCAGTTAATAGCCCGGTTGTTAGACTCGTTAGGCAAAGCTGATGGTGTATTAGGTACAATTGCCGGGGACGACACGATTTTTATTGCCCCAGCAAAAATATCTGAAATAGACGTTACGCTCGAGCGCGTACGCATTTTATTTGATACAGTTTAAAGCTGTTTTAAAAAGCTGACTGACGGTGCGAAGAACGCAGATCCCATATCGGCTTGAGTAAAATCAAGCCAGTGATCGTAGCACTCTCCTTTTCCAATGCGGCTGTTAAGTACCTTTTCAAATGCGCTTCCCGATGCAGAGCACGTAATACTTAGCATGCCCTGCTCGTACACATCACCGTACGGCATACTTTGATTAAGCAGTATCGCTTGACCATGCTCATCTTTAAGCTCTGTTCTTGTTGCATGACTGGTGTTTGTTTTAGGCTCTATTAAGCTGTTATCTAAACGCGTACGCCCCATAATATGCTCTTGTTCGCTCAAAGATAAATGTTGCCACACGCTCAAGTCATGTTTATAGCGCTGTACATGAATATAGCTGCCTTGATTTTCAAAGCTCTCGGGTTTATTAACCAACGCAGTGACTCGCTTTTGTCGGCCATGCGGGGTGTCGCCTGCATAAATAAAGCCATTAAAATCACGACCATCTAAAAACCTGAAATTACGAATTTGTTCAACCAGTTCTACATCGGGCGAAAATAACTTTAATATTTGCAAAGCAAACAGGTGGTTAACGTCTTCTCGGTCTGAGCGAATTTGGATAAATAGATCACACGGCTGTACGCGCATTACAAAGTCACTGTGATTTATATTAGGAAAGCTTTGCAGTTCGCTTGGGATATATTCCGGGAGTATATGCGGCCAATATTGCGCGCCTATAGCCACCATGCAAGACAGCATGGCTTCGGAGAATTGATCACTAAACTCTTCTTCAATTGCGCTTACGCGTTTGAGCTTTGCGCGCAATGACTCGTCTTGACCATCAAATACATTAAAAAATAAATGCAAACCGTGTAAGTTTGCTTCAGCACAAATCCCAGATTGCGCTTGCGCCATTGTTATTCCTTAGCTTGATAAAAACACAGCGAATAACACCTTTGTTATGATTCGAAAAAATTCACCGTGTGAGGTTTTATTTTTATTATAACCCGCTCATTTATTTCAAATGACTGGCCATATTGTGCAGCAACTTCAATCTCTTGCTCTGCAATTACAACAGTGTAAACATAAGCCGAACCTATAAACCGACGGCTTAAAATGCGCACACCTTTAGGTTTATCGGCCTGCGTATTTTGCACAAGCTCAACATGGTGCGGACGAATATATACCCGCCCTTTTGTTGCGCTTTGCGTATGCTCATGCTGCGATTGCACAACACCATAATCAGTTGTGTATTCAGTTGCCGTTAACACTTCTGCGCCTAAGTATATGCCCTGACCCAGAAACTCTGCAACCTCCTTTGTGTTTGGCGAAGCAAAAAGCTGCTCGGGCGTTCCTTGTTGGGCTATTTTTCCTTGGTGCATAATGGCTAAAGTGTCTGCAAACGCAAAGGCTTCTTCTTTTGAGTGGCTAACAAACACCGCAGAGACCTGCTGCGCTTTAATAATACGCCTGATATCTGCAATTAACTCAAAGCGCACTTGCGTATCTATGTTCGAAAATGGCTCATCAAGGAGCAATAAACTAGGCTTATAAGCCAGTGCTCGCGCAATCGCTACACGCTGCTGTTGCCCACCTGAGAGTTGATGAGGGTAGCGTTTTGCACATCCCGTTAAATGCACTAGCTCTAGCATTTCCTCTACCCGTTGCTGTTTTTGAGCTTTGCTTAATTTACCCAGCCCAAAGGCAATATTATCGGCAACACTGAGGTGCGGAAACAAAGCATAATCTTGAAACATCATCCCAATATTACGATGCTCTGGTGATACGAATGTGTGCTTGTCGCTTACGCACTTACCATCTATATAAACGCTACCTTCATGTACTTCAATAAGCCCTGCAATGGCTTTTAAAGTAGTCGTTTTACCGCAGCCACTGGCGCCAAGCATACATATAATTTCGTCCTGTCCTACCGTTAAATCTAAATTATGTAGCACTTGCGTGCCACTGTAGTGATAACCCACGCCTTGTAAATTTAAACGGCTCATTTAACTGCGTTGCTCCATAGAACGATTAATAAAATACAAGGGGATCAACCCAACCAAAACAATAAATAAAGCAGAAATAGAGGCCAGCTCAAGTTGCTCATCGCTCACATATTGAAATACATGTGTGGCTAAACTTTCAAAATCAAAAGGCCTTAATAGTAATGCGGCTGGCAGCTCTTTCATACACTCGATAAATACAAGTACTGCAGCCGTTAATAGCCCTCGTCGTAATAAAGGAAGGTGAACTAAACGCAGTGTTTGCCCTTGGCTTTTACCCATAGATTGGCTAGCCATATCCAGTGATGGGCTAATACGTACAAAGCTTGATTCTATAGCACCATGCGCAATGGCATAAAATCGTACTATGTACGCTGCTATAATTGTGAAAATGCTGCCAGTTAATAATAAGCCTATTGTTAAGTTATAGCTTTCAAGTGCGGTATTTATTGAATTTTCAAGTAGGGTCAGTGGTAATAACACAGCAATAGCCAGTACGGTACCCGGCAGTGCATAGCCACTCCCTGCTAGACGACCTGGTATTAGCGCATAATTTTGTTTAGCTACACGCTGATAAAAAACAACTAAAGTTGCAAGTACTATACTCACCACACTTACAACTATAGCCACTTTTAAACTTTGCCATGCGTAACTAAAAAATGCCGTGTTCCACGCTTTTTCAAAATACGTCATTGCGTAATTTAGCAAAACCAGCATAGGTATAATAAAGGCAATGAGTAAAATAGCACTACAAAATGATGTTGCTAGCCATGCTTTTTTACCTTTAAGTTTATACAGCGACTCGCTATTAACACCGGATTGTCGCTCAAATACAGCTTGGTTGCGTCGACTAAAACGCTCGGCCATCAGTACTAAAAACAGTAGTAATAGCATCACTCCTGATATTTTAGCTGCTGCCGTTAACGAGTAATAACCAAACCAGGTATCATATACTGCGGTAGTTAACGTGCTCACGGCAAAGTAACTGACCGTTGCGTAGTCAGCCATGGTTTCCATGCTAATAAGCGCAAGAGCTGCCACAATTGAGCCACGAGAAAGCACGATGCTTACCTTAAAAAAGCTTTGCCAAGGCGACAGACCCATTAATTGACTTACTTGCACTAATTTAAATGATTGCTCTCGCAGCGCGGTTTTAAAAATTAAAAATAAGTATGGGTAAAGTACAAGTGCAATCATTACGATAGCGCCTGGCAAAGTGCGAATATCAAAAAACCAATAATCCGCTGGCGAGTGCCATCCAAACCGCTCTCTTAGGGCTATTTGCACAGGGCCTGCGTAATCTAGCAAATCGGTATACACATAGGCTATTAAATAGGTAGGCATCGCAAGCGGGAGCATTAATGCCCATTCGAATTGCTTTTTTCCAGGAAAAGCGCAATATGCACTGAGCCAACCTAGTGGCAACGCAATGACACAGCTAAGCAAGCACACGCCAAAAATAAGCACAATGGTATTGGTAATATAATCCCACAACACGGTATCCCACAGATGAGAAAAAACCTCTGAGTCACCTTGTAAAGATTCATTTATTAGAAAAAACAGTGGGGCAAATAATACAAGCCCTGTAGACCAAGCAAAGAGCTGCCATTTAGACAGCTTAAATCGAGAGTTCATTAAAGGTCGAATTTCACCTCATCAATTAACTTAAGCGCTAATGGACGATATTTGCTGATCTCATCAAGTGCGAGAGTATCTTCTTTAAAATCCCCCCAAGAGGCAACTAAGCTTGATAGCTCAACGCCTTGTTTCACTGGGTACTCCATATTTACAGAAGCATACATATTTTGTGCTTTGGTTTCGCTCATAAATTCAATAAGCTTAAGTGCATTCTCAGGATTTTTTGCATACTTAGTAATCACAGCACCCGATACATTTATGTGTGAGCCGCGGTTTTGTTGATTAGGAAAATTAATATAAACAGACTCAGCCCACGCTTTTTGCTCGTCGTCTTGAAGCATTTTGCCAAGGTAGTAACTATTACCTAAAGCAAGGTTACACAAACCTTCTTTAACCGCTTTTACCTGTGCGCGATCATTACCTTGCGGCTTGCGTGCTAAATTAGCTTTAACACCTTCTAACCATGTTTTAGTTTTTGCTTCACCATGGTGGGCAATCATAGACGCAACCAAACCAAGGTTATATGGGTGCTTGCCAGAGCGTGTACAAATTTGTCCTTTGTACTGTGGGTTAGCCAAATCTTCGTAAGTAAGTTCAGGTAATGCACCTAGGCGCTCTTTTGATGAGTACACATTACGAACCCGCTTAGTTAATGCCACCCACTGCCCGTCGCTATCTCTATATGACGCTGGTATATTATTTTTAATGCGATCGCTTTTAATACTTTGTGTTAAATGTAAATCTTCTAGCTGAATAAGTGCACTAAAGTTAGAAGTTAATACTAAATCGGCTTTACTGTGCTTGCCTTCACGTTTAACGCGCTCTATTAGCCCTTTTTTTGCAAAAACCACATTCGTTTTAATACCTGTTTGCTGAGTGAAGTCAGTTAAAATTGGTTGGATTAAAAACGGTTGACGAAAAGAGTAAATATTAACAACATCGCTTGCAAAAGCCGGTGCAGCGCTAATAATACAGGTAAGTATAGCCAGTGCAGTTCTCATATCAATTTGCCTAAATAGTCATTATTTACGAGTGATTTTATCGTGATAAGTGAAAATATACACTCTTTACATAAATGTAAATAAGTAATTAATGAACAAAATAGAAATATCGCGTAAGACATCTCTTACAGAAGCGACAGTTAATGAGTAAAAAAAACTGTAATAACACGCATAAATTAAGTTAAGCACATGTTCTAATTAGCTTTATTTTTAACTCTTATTTTTTATAAGTAATTCTATAGCCGTTTTGACCTATTTTAGTTTGGCCAGCACGCTACAATTACTACATCAACCAAGCAGTGATGCTTACCGAGTAAATGGAAATGGATTGCTTACTCGAACAACCAATGATCAGGTTACTACGGACAACACGGAAATTAGGACAGGCTCAGGATGAGTATCGCAATGGATTGTTGTAAAAAGGAGAGCATCAAGAAGATGCGAAAAGGACAGCAACAGTGGAACGTTGTTTAACAGGATGTGATAGGAATTAAATGGACAGGCCCTTGAGGCAACGCAATGGAGTTGTAAGCTAATGGACTGCACTAGGATGTGCGAAAATAGGAATTGGTAATAGTTTTTACCATTACAGGATGTACAGGGATTTAAAGGAGATAGGCCCGGATAGCCTAAATTACATAGAACTAAAAAGTAATATCGTAATCACATGGATAAGTAAAAATTGGAGTTGATTAAGTTCAATTGCAGGATGCAAAATTAGAAGATTCCGCAAGCGCGCCTAGAGATAGAGCGCGCTTTTCTTTGCCTAAAATTAAGTTACTGTGGTCTACCCTTGTTTCGCTTACCCAGTAAGTACGCATCACGAAACTTTATAAAGTGTTGCTCAAGCTTTAAGGCGGCATCTTGCTCACCTGCGAGCGCTAACACCATAATACCTACCTCAGCAGTGCCTAACTGATACGCGTGAGGCGCAACACGTAAACGATAATCTGACAATTTATCGGCTGTGATCGACAGCACAGGTAAATTATCTAGGTACGGGCTTTTGCGGATCATTTTTTTAGCTTCGCGCCAGGTACCATCTAAAAATATAAATAGTGGCTTTTTCCCAGGCGCAATATTTACTTCGGTGGTTGCCCTGCCCGGCTCTACATCTTCAGCTGGAAATATCACCATAGGTTGATAATTAACGTTGTTTAATAAGGCTAATAGCTCAGCGCTTGGCTCTGTTCTATCCCACCTAAATGCATAGTTATCAGGGACTATTTCAGCAATTAAACGCCCTGTATTTGAAGGTTTAAAACTTTCATTGTGATACATTAATAAACACACAGCAGCATCACACTGCGCTTGCTCTACCCCCTCACATATACAGTAATGCTTAGCAATTAAACATTGCTCACAGCGATCCATTTTGCCACCACGGGCATTAAATTCGCGGCGCGATTCACTTATTTGCTGAGCTCGCAAAACTAATACTGAGTTATGTTGAGGGTTTTTCAAGGGGGCTATTACCTAAAATTTGTTCGGCGCGTATTGTAGCTAAAATAAAAGGGAATAGATATCAGCTGTCAGCTCAGAATAAAAACTCCCCCCCACTAAAGCTAATCTTTTTATCTATTTTTAATTGCTGCTGTAAAAACAAAAACCCAGCAAAAGCTGGGTTTTTAAAGACTAAATCAAAAAGTTAAATTATTTCTTCTTTTTAACTGCTTTTTTGTTTGGTAAATCAGTGATTGAACCTTCAAATACTTCAGCGGCAAGGCCGATTGACTCGTTCAATGTTGGGTGAGCATGAATTGTTAATGCGATATCTTCGCCGTCAGCACCCATTTCAATACCTAGGCCGATTTCGCCAAGCATTTCGCCTGCGTTAATACCAACCATAGCACCACCAATGATACGACCACTGTCTTTATCAAAGATTAGTTTAGTTTGACCTTCTGTACGAGCAGATGCAATTGCACGACCTGAAGCAGCCCACGGGAATACCGCTGTTTCAATGCTTAAGCCTTGCTCTTTTGCTTCTTTCTCAGTCACACCTACCCATGCAATTTCTGGGTCAGTGTATGCAATTGAAGGGATACATTTAGGGTCGAAGAAGTGCTTCTGACCAGAGATAACCTCTGCTGCAACATGGCCTTCGTGTACCGCTTTATGCGCAAGCATAGGTTGACCAACTAAGTCACCAATTGCGAAGATGTGGTTTACGTTAGTACGTAACTGCTTATCAACATTAATAAAGCCACGCTCATCAACGTTTACGCCTGCTTTATCTGCGTCTAAAAGCTTACCATTTGGAGTACGGCCAACAGCTACAAGTACTTTGTCGTAACGTACGGCATCAGCTGGTGCGTTTTTGCCTTCAAATGATACGTATAAGCCATCGTCTTTCGCGTCAACGCCAACAACTTTAGTTGAAAGCATCACGTTAAATTTGTCTTTAACGTAACGAGAGTAAATTTTAATTACGTCTTTATCAGCAGCAGGTACTAATTGGTCTGCAAATTCTACAACATCGACTGTAGAACCTAATGAACGATACACTGTGCCCATTTCAAGACCGATAATACCACCGCCTAATACAAGTAGTTTTTCTGGTACGTCTTTAAGCTCTAGTGCGCCAGTTGAATCAATTACACGGTCATCTTCTGGGATGAAAGGTAAGTTAACTGGTTGAGAACCCGCAGCAATAATTGCGTTTTCAAACGTAATAGTAGTTGAACCTTCGCTGCCTTCAACAGCTAAAGTGTTGCTACCTGTAAACTTACCGTAGCCATTGACTACTTTTACTTTACGCATTTTAGCCATGCCGTCGATACCGCCAGTAAGCTTGCTTACTACAGAATCTTTCCAAGAACGGATTTTGTCTAAATCAATTTGCGGCGCACCAAACGAAACACCGTGAGATGACATTTCTGCAGCGTCATCAATCACTTTAGCTACGTGTAAAAGTGCCTTTGAAGGAATACAACCAACATTAAGACATACGCCACCTAATGTTTCGCGTGATTCTACTAATGTAACTTCTAAGCCCAAGTCAGCAGCACGGAAAGCCGCAGAGTAACCACCAGGACCACCGCCTAGTACAACAACTTGAGTTTTTAATTCGTTGCTCATGCTATTACCTTAATTGTTTGAACGGGACACAGCCCTAAAATTTAACTGCCATGTTTCTGCATGGGCAGAAAATCAGAGCAATTCACAAATAGTGCAAAGATTGTATCATTGCAAATGGTAAAAATCCCAGCTAAAAACAACCGGCTGGGATTTGATTTTGTTCACGTTGTAAGATTACATCACTAATTGACGTATGTCGCTCATGTAGCTCGCAAGCGTTGCTGTAAAGCGTGCTGCGAGTGCACCGTCAATCACACGGTGATCGTACGACATAGACAGCGGAACCATTAGTTTTGGCTCAAACTCTTTACCATTCCACTTAGGTTTCATTTCAGATTTAGATACACCTAAAATAGCCACCTCTGGTGCATTAACAATCGGTGTAAATGCCGTACCGCCAATGCCACCTAAGCTTGAAATAGTAAAACAGCCACCTTGCATGTCTGATGACGTTAACTTACCTTCACGCGCCTTTTTAGAAATATCCATCAGTTCGCGAGATAATTCCATAATGCCTTTTTTGTCCACATCTTTAAATACTGGAACAACTAAGCCATTTGGCGTATCTACTGCAACACCAATATTGATGTACTTTTTAAGGATAAGGCTTTCACCGTCTTCAGACAATGACGAGTTAAATGTTGGGAACTCAGCAAGCACTTTTGCTACCGCTTTCATCACAAACACAAGAGGTGTGATTTTAACGCCAAGTTTTTTCTTCTCGCTAAGTACATTTTGCTCTTTACGGAATACTTCAAGGCTTGTGATATCCGCTTCGTCAAACTGTGTAACATGTGGGATTTGCACCCAGTTACGGTGTAAGTTTTTACCCGATAGCTTTTGAATGCGTGATAGCTTTTTCTCTTCAATTTCGCCAAATTTAGCAAAATCTACTTTCGGCCACGGAATTAAGCCAAGCTCACTACCGCCTGCATTGCCTTTACCAGCTGGTAATTGGCCTGATTCAACTTGCTTAACTAAGTTTTTAACATAGTTTTGCACGTCTTCTTTAACTACACGGTTTTTACGACCTGAGCCTTTAACGTTTGCTAAGTTAATACCAAATTCACGCGCTAAGCGACGAACAACTGGCGATGCATGGGCATATGCGCTGTTGTTTTCAAAGCTTTCGTTGCTTGCTTTAGCTGCAGGTGCAGCTTGAGCTGGCGCAGACTCGGCTTTTGCAGGAGCAGAAGCTGGCTTTTGCTCAGCCGGGGCTGCTGCTTTTGCAGGTGCGCTACCGGCAACCTCAAATACAAAAATAAGAGAACCTGTTTTTACTTTGTCGCCCGCAACTACTTTAATTTCTTTAACTGTACCTGCAAATGGCGCTGGTACTTCCATTGCCGCTTTGTCGCCTTCAACGTTTAAGATAGATTGCTCTTCTTCTACGCTATCGCCAACAGCTACCATGACCTCAGTTACTTCAACTTCATCATCGCCAATATCAGGTACGTTTACTTCTTTAGTGCTTGGCTCAGCGCTTTGAGCAGGCTCTGCTGGTGCAGACTCTTGCTTAGGCGACTCTGATGCTGGCGCACTTGAACCGGCAACTTCAAAAACAAACACTAAAGAGCCTGTTTTTACTTTGTCGCCTTCGGCTACTTTAATTTCTTTTACAGTACCGGCAAAAGGTGCTGGTACTTCCATCGATGCTTTATCACCTTCAACACTTAAAATTGACTGCTCTTCATCTACGCTGTCGCCAACGGCAACCATGATTTCTGTCACTTCAACTTCGTCGTCACCAATATCTGGTACGGTTACTTCTTGAGTCTCAGAGCCTGAAGCTTCTGCAGGTGCAGCAGCTTCAGTTTTAGCAGACGCTTCTGGCTCGCTTTGTGAGCCAGTTTCTTCGCCTTCAAAAATCATGATTAACGAACCGGTTGTTACCGTGTCGCCTTCGCTTACTTTAATTTCTTTTACTGTACCTGCTTGCGCAGCAGGTACTTCCATTGATGCTTTATCGCCTTCAACGGTAAGTAAAGATTGATCAACATCTACTTTGTCGCCAACGCTTACTAAAATTTCGGTTACTTCTACGTCATCGCCACCGATATCTGGTACATTAATTTCAATACTCATTGCAAACCTCTTATGCGTACAGTGGGTTTAGTTTGTTTGTGTCAATGTCGAACTTTTTAATTGCTTCAACAACCACTGACTTTTCAACATCACCACGTTTAGCAAGTTCAGATAAAGTAGCAACAACCACGTAGCTTGCATTAACTTCAAAGTGACGACGTAAGTTTTCACGGCTATCAGAGCGTCCGTAACCATCTGTACCAAGCACTTTATAGTTACTGCTTGGAATAAATGAACGCACTTGCTCTGCGTAGTTTTTCATGTAATCAGTTGCGGCAACAGTTACTGAGTCGTTTAATACGCTCGTAATGTAAGCTGTTTTTTGCTCGCTTTCTGGGTTAAGCATGTTGAAACGCTCAACATCTTGACCATCACGGGTAAGCTCATTGAATGACGTTACTGAGTAAACATCTGAGGCAATACCGTACTCTTCGCTTAAAATGGCTGCAGCTTTACGCACTTCAGTCATGATAGTACCTGAGCTTAATAGCTGTACGTTGGCTTTTTTACCTTCGTAGCTTTCTAGCTTGTAAATACCTTTACGAATACCTTCTTCAGCGCCTTCTGGCATAGCTGGTTGATGGTAGTTTTCGTTCATAAGCGTTAGGTAGTAGTAAATATTTTCTTGGTTTTCACCGTACATACGACGAATACCGTCTTGAATAATTACCGCTACTTCAAATGCGTATGTTGGGTCGTAAGAAATACAGTTAGGAACCGTATTTGCAAGAATGTGGCTGTGGCCATCTTCGTGCTGTAGACCTTCACCATTAAGCGTTGTACGGCCAGCCGTAGCACCTAATAAGAAACCACGTGCTTGTTGGTCACCCGCCATCCACGCCATGTCGCCAACACGTTGGAAACCAAACATAGAGTAGTAAATATAGAATGGGATCATAGGTAAATCGTTCGTGCTGTAAGATGTTGCAGCAGCGACCCATGACGACATTGCACCTAGCTCGTTAATACCTTCTTGAAGTACTTGCCCTGATGTTGCTTCTTTGTAGTAAGAAACAATATCGCGGTCTTGAGGGGTGTAGTTTTGGCCATGTGGATTGTAAATACCGATTTGACGGAATAAACCTTCCATACCAAATGTACGCGCTTCATCAGCAATAATTGGTACAATATTTTTGCCAATGCCTTTGTCTTTCAATAACACGTTTAATGCACGAACAAAGCCCATTGTGGTAGAAATATCACGCTTTTGCTCTTCAAGTAGCGGCTTAAATGCATCTACTTCTGGCAGTTTTAGCTCTTCGCTAAAGTTAGGAATACGTGTAGGTGTGTAACCTTTAAGTGCATCACGGCGTGCGTGTAAGTACTTGTACTCTTCTGAGCCTTCTTCAAGCGTTAAGTATGGAAGATCTTTAATTTGCTCTTCTGATACTAAATCTTGAAGGCCTAAACGGTCACGCAAGTGTTCAACATGGCTCATGTCCATTTTTTTCACTTGGTGCGCAATATTTTTACCTTCAGCCGCTTCACCCATGCCGTAACCTTTTACAGTTTTAGCTAGGATAACAGTTGGACGGTCTTTAGTTTCTTCCGCTTTTTTGAATGCAGCATAAAGTTTTGAAGGCTCATGACCACCACGCTTAAGCGCAAAAATTTCGTCATCAGTCATATCTGCAACAAGTGCAGCTGTTTCTGGGTAACGACCGAAGAAGTGCTCACGAACATATGCACCGTCTTTTGCTTTATATGTTTGGTAGTCACCATCAATTGTTTCGTTCATCAACTGTAGTAATTTACCTGATGTATCTTTAGCTAGCAGAATATCCCATCCACTGCCCCATACAACTTTAATTACGTTCCAACCAGCGCCTTTAAATAGACCTTCTAGCTCTTGAATAATTTTACCGTTACCCATAACTGGGCCATCTAAACGCTGTAAGTTACAGTTAATCAAGTAACATAGGTTGTCTAGCTTTTCACGAGCCGCAAACGAAATTGCACCACGTGATTCTGGCTCATCCATTTCACCGTCACCTAAAAACGCGTATACACGTTGGTTTTTAGTGTCTTTTAGGCCGCGGCCGTCTAGGTATTTTAAGAAACGAGCTTGGTAGATTGATGCAATTGGACCAAGACCCATAGATACCGTTGGGAACTGCCAGAATTCAGGCATTAATTTAGGGTGTGGGTATGAAGGTAGGCCTTTGCCATCTACTTCTTGACGGAAGTTATCTAGTTGCTCAGCCGTAAGACGCCCTTCAACAAATGCACGTGCATAAATACCCGGAGAAATATGGCCTTGGTAGTAAACTAAGTCACCGCCGTCTACCTCATTTGGCGCTTTAAAAAAGTGGTTAAAACACACTTCGTAAAACGCAGCTGATGATTGGTAAGACGCCATATGGCCGCCTAAGTCGAGATCTTTTTTCGATGCACGTAATACAATCATGATTGCATTCCAACGAATAATCGAACGAATACGACGCTCAAGGTTTACATCCCCTGGGTAAGCCGGTTCTTGATCTACTGGAATAGTATTAACGTAGTTAGTTGTTGTGCCAGTTGGCATATCAACGCCGTCTAAACGGGCTTGCTCTAACACTTGCTCAAGTAAAAACTGAGCTCGTTCAACACCTTCTTCGCGCACAACTGATTCAAGAGCTTGTAACCACTCTTGTGTTTCTAGCGCGTCTACGTCAATTTTATTGACTTCAGACATATGGAGGTTTCCTTATGTTTAAAATACGAATGTTGTTAATTTAATACCACGTATACCTAATTTAGTGTGTTCTAAGTACAGCGTATTAGCTTAATTTTGTTTTGTGCGTCTTAAACTACGTTCAATTCGCGAATGCTCTTTACCCGCTTCCAGTAATGCTTCTTCAATAAAGGCTAAATGAGCATTACTTGCTAAACGGGCTTGTTCTGGATTGCCATCTATCACGGCATCCATTAATAAGCGCCTGTGCTGGGCTAATTGATTGCTAATATCTGGTTTTTTTAATAAAACCGTTAAGTTTTGCAATACATTTTGTTCCAGTAGCGCTTGCATGCCTCGCACTAAGTGAAGTAAAACCACGTTGTGTGAGGCTTCGGCTACACTAAAGTGAAACGCATTAATTGCTTTGGCTTTTAATTGTAAATCGTTATTAACTTGAGCAATTTTATCAAAGCTTTGTTTAACCTTGGTAAAATCGGTGCTGGTACCACGAAGCGCCGCATAATATGCAGCAATCCCTTCAAGTGCATGACGAAATTCAAGTAAATCAAACTGTGACTCAGGGTGTTTACTGATCAAATCAAATAGCGGATCAGTGAGTCCTTCTTCAAGCTGATTTTTAACAAACGTGCCACCGCCTTGCCTGCGAGTAACCAAGCCTTTTGCTTCTAGCTTTTGGATAGCTTCACGCAGTGAGGGGCGAGACACCTCAAACTGTTTTGCTAGTTCGCGCTCTGGCGGCAGTTTTTCACCTGGCGCTAATGAGCCCTCAAGAATCATATTCTCAAGTTGCTGTAAAATAACATCAGATAATTTTGCTGCTTTAATCTTTAAAGACATTAATCAACGTCCACGTTGCATAAATACTAAAAAGCCTAATTTTTAAGGCCTAGAGCTTGACGATTTACCCAAAAGGTAAATTGGTCATACCAAAAATTTTCAATAAGGTATCAAAAAGGCAAATAACTGTCAATTTACGGGTTATTTGAGCAATTAGAGTAGCGTAACGCATTTTGAACGAAGTTCAAACAATGCACAATTGAGGTTGTTTTGTGCAAACGTTAACAAGATGAAAACAAATGGTCTGACCAGAGCAAATTAGAATATTCGCTCTAGTTGAATTTATTGAAGAAATTAGTTTTTGAGTCAAAAAGGTGAGAGAGGCGAGTTAACCCCGCGACTATTACCGCAGCTCTGGAGCGTAATCGACGTGTAGAATAAATTGCGCGATATAAAATCGCGACTACGCAAGTCCATAAATATTGCTACGCTTAAAATTAATCGGTCTGTAATTACTAAAATGCAGGGATGGTATGCATAGCTCATATTTATTACGTAAAGGAAGAATATCTAAAGCGAATCACTATTATGCTATTACGTTAGTTTGCTACAAACGGAAAAATCTACTCACTAATTTAATAATTAATAGAGCAGTAATAAATGAAATGAAAAAGCTTGAGAAAGAGGAGCAAATTAACTCAAATACATTTGTATTAATGCCGAATCACATTCATTGGTTATTTCAATTAAACGATATAGCGACATTAAGTGAGGTAATCAGAAGTTTTAAAGGGCGTTCTGCAACTGTGTATCGAGAGTTTAGTAAACAAAAACTTTGGCAAAAAGGGTTTTATGACCATTTAGTCAGAAGTGATGAAGATTTAACTCATTGCGCTAGATACATAGTCGCCAACCCATTACGTGCACATTTAATAAAAAACATTGCAGATTACCCATATTGGGACAGCATTTATTTAAAGCCGTAGCCGCGGGTTTACCCCGTGACTAATTACTTAAGCTCTGGAGCCCAATCTAAGCACGGAGTATATTGCGCGATGTAAAATCGCGACTACGCAAAAGCCG
>NZ_CAWUKC010000067.1:0-21790 GCF_963922945.1 uncultured Pseudoalteromonas sp.
TGATCCTGGCATTCCCAGGTTCAAATCCTGGTATCCCAGCCAACTTCTTCTACCATAGAAAGTTGCTAAAAGAATAAGAACTGCGGGAGTGGCGGAATTGGTAGACGCGCTGGATTTAGGTTCCAGTATCTTAGGATGTGAGAGTTCAAGTCTCTCCTTCCGCACCATGTTCTCGATAAGAACTAAAACTATCAATTAATTCTTTGTTGGGATATCGCCAAGCGGTAAGGCACCAGGTTTTGATCCTGGCATTCCCAGGTTCAAATCCTGGTATCCCAGCCACTTTCTTAGATTATTCTGTATTCTCCTTCATTCACATATCTGTGTATAAACTCATTAATATTTATTGGTTTACTAAAGTAATAGCCTTGTAGATAATCACAATTCATTTGAGTTAATGTTTGTTTGAGGTCGTTATTTTCTATCCCCTCTGCCACTACTCTGCAGTTTAGTCGTGTTGCTAAAAATAATGTCGATTCAACAATGGCATAATCCGCTATTTGGGTCAGCATATCTTTGATAAATGATTGATCTATTTTTATTTGGCTAATTGGCAACTCTCGCAGTAAAACCAACGATGAAAAACCAGTACCAAAGTCATCTACACTAAATTCAAACCCTCTACTGTTTAATTTTTGCATCATGGAGCGCGCTGCTTCAAGATTAGTCATCATCGCACATTCTGTAATTTCAAATATAATAAAATCACTTAAACTAGGGTCGTTAGTGACCAACTCTTCTGCAAAGTCATAAAATTCAGGACTCTCTAAATCCTTAGTAGACAAATTAACGTGTATTGAGCCTACAAACCCTGCCGCTTTGAGTTGCGCTAAATGCTTAATTGTTTCAAGTAATACCCATTTAGAAATATTGAGTATCAGCCCGCTTTGCTCTGCAATTGTAATAAATACGTCGGGGCTAATGAAAGAGCCATCACTTTGCGGCCAACGAATTAAAGCCTCTGCCCCGTGAACTTCATTGGCTCGTGCATCAAATATTGGTTGTAGATAAAGCTCAAACTCATGGTTCTGAATCGCTTGTTTAATACGCGAGGTCATATTTGAAAGCTCGTTAGCACGAGTGCTCAACGCCTCAAAATAATGTACATACAGTTGCTGTGTGTCTTTAGCCTCATGCAGTGCTAAGTCTGCTTGCTTTAAAAGCTCATTAGCGTGCGACGAGTGATTCGCAAAGGTTGTTATTCCTACAGTCACGTGTACACGTAAACTATGCTCGTAAATATGAAAAGGGTGTTTGGTTGATTTTTTTATTGCCTCAATACATAAATCAATTGCCTCATTGGCTGAGTTATCAACAATAAGGGCAAACTCATCGCCGCCCAAACGGTAAAGCTTGGCTATTCCCACAATATTTTGGCTAAGAGTTTTTGAAAAAATGCTTAACAGCATATCCCCTACTTTATTACCGTATGAGTCATTAAACGATTTAAAGCGGTTTAAATCTATGAGCATTAAATAAAAAGAAGGTTCGTATTTAACTTGTTTGTTAAGCACCTGAAAAAACTTTTTTCGATTAGGGAGGCCGGTTAAGCTGTCGTTCTCCGCAAGGGTGCGTTGACGTGTTGCAAAGCGGTCAATTTTTAAAATACTTTTTAAACTAAGCTGTATAACTAAATAAACAAACGCCCCACCACCAAACAAAATAAGCGATACACTCGTTGCAATAAAGCCGTCTATATCGTTATTTACAAAATAATAAAGCACATACCAATAGCCCACTATAAAACTAAAAATAAGCGCTAAAAGTAAAATCCACGATACACGATTTGTTTTTTTACAAATTTTTACTGTAGGCATAATACTTAGCGTCAGTAGCAAAGCGCCCACAATAAGTATAAAAATAAAAAAGTTTTCCACAAACACACTACTTTTAATTGGTTAGTAGTTTGAGTATGGCAAAAAAACGCAATAACGGAATAAATTAATAGTGACAACTATGCAGGTGCCCAAGTGGCATAAGAAAGGGAGTGATTGGCTGTGCATTTCTTCAGTTAGCCAATCACTTAAGTAGATTTAATTAAGCTCTCCACTAATGGCATATTTTAATACCCAGTTTTTTAAAGGACCGGTATTGTTAGCCATTTTTAAAAACTGGCTGCGCGCCCATTTAAGCGGCGTAATTTGATTAGAAAAACCAAAGTAACATGCATCCATCATGCTCATCATTAATAGGTTGGCTTTACGGCGGCTTCGCTCGTATTCTTTTAGTTTTAGCGGGCAACCTATATCATCAGCGTCTTCAAGTGCCTGTGCGAGTGCTACCACATCTTGAAAGCCTAAATTAACGCCTTGCCCGGCCAGTGGGTTAATTGTGTGCGCCGCATCGCCAACTAACACCAAACGCCCATTAGAGTAATTATTTGCATGCTGACGAGTAAGAGGAAATACCGCATGTGCTTGCACCTCAAAATCCCCTGCAAGCGCTGGAAACTTATTTAAAATGTGCATTTTCATCTGTTCTGCACTTTGCCCTTTAAACTGCTGTAGCGTATTAGCATTGTCGTACCAAATTAAGTTTGCGTATGGGGCCTGCATAGGTAAAAACGCCAAAGGGCCTGTGGGTGTAAACTGCTGCCATGTTTTTATTTGCTGCGGCGCATCAAGCTTTATAAGTATGCCCATACACTGCTGCTGATATTGCCAGCCCGTTACGCCAATATTAGCCATTGTACGAAGCTGCGACTGCCCACCATCGGCTGCAATCACTAAGTCAGCGCTATAGCGCTGTTGCTCATAAACCAGTGTTATAGAATCAGTATTTTGCTCAATGGCACTCACCGGTACCGATTGCTCAATAACCTCTATGCCATATTTATTAAACTGCTGCCAAAGGCTTGCTTGGATTAAGTTGTTTTCAATTAAATGGCCTAGATGCGATGTATTTATGTCTTCGCAATCAAACACTAAGTTATCGCCACCTTGCTCAAATGCCTCTAACTGCTGATATGGCGCTAACCGATTTTGCCTCAAAGTAGGCATTGCGCCTAGTTCATCAAGTAAATTTTCTGAAAAACGATTAATAGCCGACACCCGAATATCGACCTGTTCACTGGCTAAAATAGCGTCGGCGTCAATCAGTCTTTTTTCTATAATCCGTACTGACTTTCCTTGTTGTGCTAGCTTAATTGCCATAGCTGCACCAACCATTCCGCCGCCTACTATAATCACTTTATTTTGAGTCATGTTTTTCATCATTTGGTTAATACGTGAAACTATTTTGATTGTACCGTAACTCACAGGATTTATGCGAGAGTATACACAGACAGCTTAATTAAACTGCCCATGGATTGATTTGAGATCACAAACATGAAAACTATACTTGGATCTGGGCGGGTATCCAGCTAAAATACGCGTCCTTTAAGTGAGCAACCATGCTCCTTAATCCCGTTTTAAGCACATTTATGTGCCACTACCGAATTGAACACGAGGCTATATTTCAATGAGCAAAAAGCTGCATATCAAAACGTGGGGTTGTCAGATGAACGAGTACGACTCTCAGAAGATGGCTGATCTTTTAGATTCAACCAACGGCTACCAGCTAACGGAAGAAGCAGCAGACGCCGACGTTATTTTACTTAACACTTGTTCAATTCGTGAAAAAGCACAAGAAAAAGTATTTCACCAATTAGGCCGCTGGAAATTACTAAAAGATGACAAGCCTGATTTAATTATTGGTGTAGGTGGCTGTGTTGCCTCGCAAGAAGGTGACTCTATTCGCCAGCGCGCCCCGTTTGTTGATGTTATTTTTGGCCCACAAACACTGCACCGCTTGCCAGAAATGATTAAACAAGTGCAAGGTGAAGGCTCATCGGTCGTTGATATTTCATTCCCAGAGATTGAAAAATTTGACCGCTTACCAGAGCCAAAAGCAGAAGGCCCATCTGCGTTTGTATCTATTATGGAAGGCTGCTCTAAGTACTGTACTTTTTGTGTTGTACCTTACACGCGTGGTGAAGAAGTCAGCCGCCCATTAGATGACGTATTATTAGAAGTTGCCCAACTTGCTGAGCAAGGCGTACGTGAGGTAAACCTACTTGGTCAAAACGTAAACGCATACCGCGGTGATACGCACGATGGGGAGATTTGTTACTTCTCAGATTTAATTCGCTACGTTGCCGCAATTGATGGTATTGACCGTATTCGCTACACCACCTCGCACCCAGTTGAATTTACGCCAGATATAATCGACGCTTACGCTGATGTACCAGAGCTTGTTGACCATTTACACTTGCCAGTGCAAAGTGGTTCAGACCGTATTCTTAATTTAATGAAACGCGGCCATACAGCGCTTGAGTACAAATCAACAATACGAAAGCTACGTAAAATTCGCCCTAACTTAAGCATGTCGTCAGACTTCATTATTGGTTTTCCGGGTGAGAGCAAAGCTGACTTTGAAGCCACAATGAACCTAATTAACGACATTGGCTTTGATATGAGCTTTAGCTTTATTTACAGTGCGCGCCCAGGTACGCCTGCCGCCGACTTACCAGATGATGTATCTGAGCAAGAGAAAAAAGAGCGCTTATACTTATTACAAAACCGTATTACACAAATGGCACAACAAATTAGTCGCCAAATGTTTGATACAGAGCAACGTATTTTAGTTGAGGGACCATCTAAAAAGAACCCAATGGAATTACGTGGGCGCACCGAAAATAACCGTGTAGTTAACTTTGTTGGCCCACACACAGTGATCGGCCAGTTTGTTGATGTACGTATTACCGAAGCGCTACCAAACTCTTTACGTGGTGATTTAATCCGTACAGAATCAGAAATGAACTTACGTCGTGATGTTGCTCCATCAGCTATTTTAATAAAAGCGGCAAGTGTAGAGCCTAACATCGATACAACCAACGAAATTGGTGTTGCTACATTCGTACCTTAGTTGTATAAATTCATTGCGCCAGTAATAATCACTGGCGCACCCGAATAGGAAGTAATTTTGAGTAATCAGTTAAAAACATTAGAGATTTATTTAGAACCTGCCGACAACAAACGCCTTTCCTCTTTATGTGGCCCGTTTGACGAAAACATCAAACAGATTGAACGCCGCCTTGGTGTTGAAATAATCCACCGCGACAACTTTTTTAAGGTAACAGGTAAACTGCACTCAAGTGCTGCGGCTGTAGAAATTTTAAAAAACCTTTATGTTGATACTCAGCCTGTTCGTGATGAAATTGGAGAGATTGAGCCTGAGGACGTTCACTTAGCGATTAGTGAATCAAAAGCCCTTGAGCAAGATATACCGCAAAGTGCCTACGGCAAAGAAATGTACATTAAAACCCGCCGTGGCGTAATTAAACCGCGTAACGACAATCAAGGGTTATATGTTGCTAATATTTTGCATCACGATATTACCTTTGGTATTGGCCCTGCTGGTACTGGTAAAACCTACCTTGCTGTTGCCGCTGCAGTAGACGCCTTAGAGCGCCAAGAAATTCGCCGCATATTACTGACCCGTCCAGCGGTAGAAGCCGGCGAAAAACTAGGCTTTTTACCGGGCGATCTAAGCCAAAAAGTAGACCCATACTTACGCCCGCTTTACGATGCCTTATTTGAAATGCTTGGTTTTGAAAGAGTAGAAAAGCTCATAGAAAAGCACATTATCGAAATAGCGCCGCTTGCTTATATGCGTGGACGCACCCTAAACGATGCGTTTATTATTTTAGATGAAAGCCAAAATACCACCGCAGAGCAAATGAAAATGTTCTTAACCCGTATAGGCTTTAATTCTAAAGCGGTTATAACAGGCGATATAACTCAAGTTGATTTACCTCGTGGTGCACGCTCGGGTCTTCGCCATGCAATAGAAGTGCTAAGTGATGTTGAAGAAATTAGCTTTAACTTTTTCCAATCACACGATATTGTTCGCCACCCTGTTGTCGGGCGTATTGTAGAAGCCTACGAGCGCAGTGACGAAAGCGAGCGACTAAAGCGTATTGAAAAGCAAAAAGCTAAAGAGCAACAGGCCGCTCAACAACCGCCTGCTACTAAAGAGTAATACCGTGAGCACCGAATTAGATTTACAAATAGCGTGTGAATTTGACAACCTTCCTAGCGAAGAACAATTTACAATGTGGGCCGATAAAGCGCTGAGCAAGTTTCGTGATGAGTCTGAGCTTAGTATCGTAATAAGTGACGAAGCCCAATCACAACAACTAAACAACGACTACCGTGGTAAAAACAAACCAACGAACGTGTTGTCGTTTGAATTTGAAGCACCGCCAGGCATTGAGCTGCCGCTAGTTGGTGATTTAATCATTTGCCCAGCTATTGTATTAGCTGAGGCAATCGAGCAAGAAAAGTCATTTCATGATCACTTTGCCCATATGGTTATTCATGGATGCTTGCATTTACTTGGATTTGACCATATAAAGAGTGAAGATGCTTTTGAGATGGAAAGCATAGAAAAGCAATTACTTGCAGAGCTAAACATAGCTGACCCATATCGGGACGAACTTTAAATTAACGGAGCATTTAGACGCAATGAGCGACGATAACTCGCAATCTAGCCAGGGTTCTTCTGGCAAAACGTGGATGGGCCGCATAGCCCAAATGTTGCAAGGGGAACCCCAGAATAGAGATGAGCTGGTTGAAGTAATTGCCGACGCGCAAGAGCGTGACGTAATAGATCCAGAAACCAAAGAAATGATTGAAGGTGTGCTTGGTGTATCTAAGCTTAAAGTGCGCGATATAATGATACCGCGCTCGCAAATGGTCACACTCGAAATCGACAGCCCCCTTGAAGATTTGATCCCTATGATGGTCGACTCCACCCACTCGCGTTTTCCGGTAGTGTGTGAAGACAAAGACCACGTAGAGGGTATTTTGCTCGCAAAAGACTTGCTGCCGCTTATTTTAAATAAAGATGAGCACCTCCCGTCACTGCGCGAATATTTACGCCCAGCCATGGTTGTGCCCGAAAGCAAGCGCGTAGACACCCTACTAAATGAGTTTCGCCAACAACGCTATCACATGGCAATTGTAATTGACGAATACGGCGGTGTGTCGGGCCTTGTCACCATTGAAGATATTCTTGAAATCATTGTCGGCGAAATCGAAGATGAGCACGACGAAGAAGAAGATCAACAAGATATTCGCCAGCTAGCTAAGCATGTATACGTAGTACAAGCGCTTACCCCTGTAGATGACTTTAACGAGTACTTTAAAACAGGTTACAGCACCGATGAAGCCGATACCATTGGCGGTACAGTACTACACGCATTTGGCCACATGCCAAGTCGCGGCGAAACAATTGAAATAGACGATTATCAGTTTAAAGTTACAAACTCCGATAACCGTCGTATTTTACAACTGCAAGTCACCGTTCCTAAGGTTGATGAAAACGACAGTGAAGAAACTACTAACTAAGCTCACCCTGTTAGTAAAAGATAAAAAAGCATGGCTCGCACTGGTTGCGGGCCTTATTTTAACTTTTGGCTACGCCCCTTACCAAATTTGGCCCATTGCATTTTTTAGCATTGCCGCCATTATTTTTTGTATTAACCCAAACAACACAGGCAAAGCGCACGCAAAAACAGCCGCTAAATATGGCTTTATATTTGGCTTAGGCTGGTTTGGCGCAGGTATTAGTTGGGTGCATGTATCAATTGCCACCTTTGGCGGCATGCCGCTTATTGCCTCGCTCTCATTAATGGCCTTGCTATGCTCGTATTTAGCGCTGTTTCCGGCGCTGGCGTTTTGGGCAGCCACTCGCTTTGCAAGCGGCCCTAAGAGCTTTGGCGCATTGCTTATAGCAGCGTTTTCAATCAGTGAATATTTACGTGGTGTAGTGCTTACCGGTTTTCCGTGGCTAAGTTTTGGTTATACACAAACCGATGGCCCGCTTAGATTACTTGCCCCCTATATTGGCGAATTTGGCTTAACGCTTACCTGTGTCGGCATTGGTTTTGCCCTTTACAGGCTCACCCAAAAAGAGTTTAAAACCCCATTAATAAGCGCAGCCGCATTAGCGTTACTTATTATTGGCGCATTAAATACCGGCAATAATCGCTACTCAGGCAAAGAAATGTCGACCTTACTGGTGCAAGGTAATATTAAACAACACCTGCGCTTTGAGCCCAGTGAGTTTTGGACCACCATGAGCAAATACCAAGACCTAACGCGCCCACATTGGAATGCTGATCTCGTGGTATGGCCCGAAGCCGCCGTGCCCGAAATAGAAGCCCTGGCCGACACGTACTTAGCCAATTTAGACAGCGCTGCATCGTTTAATAAAACCGCGTTAGTTACCGGTATTGTTGACTACCAACTCGACACCAAAACCATTTTCAATACGCTGATTGTGGTCGGTAATAAAGAGCACAACGACGAGCACGGCCATTACCGCTACCTAGACAAAAACCGCTATCGTAAGCACCAGTTGTTACCTATCGGCGAATTTGTACCATTTCAGGATATATTGCGCCCTATAGCACCATTGTTTGACTTACCTATGTCATCGTTTACGCGTGGCGAAAGAGTGCAAAACAACTTACGCGCCAACGGCTTTAACTTACTACCTGCCATTTGCTACGAAATCGTATTTGCCGATTTGGTGCGCGGTAACTACAAAAGCAACTCAGACCTACTCTTTACCGTAAGTAACGATGCCTGGTTTAGCGATTCCATTGGGCCATTACAACACATGCAAATAGCCCGCATGCGCGCTTTAGAGCTACAACGCCCGCTGGTACGCGTTACCAACAATGGTGTAAGCGCCGTATACGACCCAATAAGCCACACTCAACAAACCATGCCACAGTTTGAAGCGGCGACCATGAAAGCCAATATAAAGCTTATACAAGGCGACAGCGTGTACAGCCAATATGGCAATGTGTTTGTATGGGGGTTTGTAGTGTTGTTGGTGATTGGTGGAATTGGGGTAAGGTTTAGGAAATAAAATAGAGTTGATAGCTGCGCAAAAGCAGCTATTAAAATAACGATGTTTTGCTGGGTTTCGCTTTGCTCTACCCAACCTACAAAATTACTTTTTAATCCAACCTATGCTTAAAATATAGCGAGTACCTTGCTCTATTTTTAATACTTGGTGCCGCTCAATATCGGGCCTGAAAAGTTTAACTCGGCTGTAATTTATAATTGGGTTTTCACACACAAACTCACCACCTTTTTCGGCATGCTTCAGTACAATATTGAGTCTAAAGTGCCTGCCAGTTTTCACTTTATCGATATGCGGCTTTATTTCACTCCCCTGCGGGAATTTAATTAAGTATGCATCAAATTTAAAAGGGAAAAGCAGATAGAACAACAACATTTTATCGTAACCCGACGCTTGTCGACCCCGTTGCCAACTAAATAACTTACTTTGCATAAAACATCATACCAATGATTAACTAGAAGTTTGGCTCTTATTTTACACAATATAAAGTTTCTTTATTAATTCTACTCATAGAGTATTTATTAAAAACATTTTAATAATTACCTGCTTTCACCCGTGTATTAATAATTAATCTTATTGTACTCATTATTTCTAAACTTACACGACGCTCTGCTGATAGACGACTGTAATTTCCGATATTACTAAAGTAATTTATTGTTTTAGAAAGCGCTTCACTACCAAATTTAAGATAATTATTGGCCTCTTCATCTAGAAGTTTATAAATTGCAGACGTTTGACTATGCATGGAACCGCTAAGTTGTTGGATGTAATAACCATCATTATTTTCAAATAAATACCACATAGGACCAACCTCAATAAAACCACCCTTTTCTTAAGTATCTTAAAAGCCAAGAAATTTAAACTTTAATTTTGCCGAGTGCACTCTGCTCGCCTGTGGCCTAAGTAAATTGCAGTGAATATCAATATAACTACTCTTGCTTGGCTCTATCAACATGTCATCGCTTTTACCTAAACAATTACCAACAAATTTACCGTTTTCATCAAATGTAGATGCAATTACGCCGCCAGCATATATACTTTCGTTAGAGATGTTTTTTAACTCTGCAGTTATTCTTACATGCCCATTTTCTTTAAAAATATCAGAAAGGGTAAGTTTGTAATCATTACTTAAATCAGACGCGCTATCTAATGCTTTATTAGAAACCAGCTCTTTAAATCCGCTATCCACCTCAGCAGCTATGGTAAGCGCATATACACTGATGCCACCTAGCGTTGCTATTACAAACCCTACTCCCCAAAAAAAGCCTTTCATAATCTCATTAAAATTAGTACTCATTTAATTCCTTTTTTAATTTTTCACCACTGAATTTCATTAACGATATATCCAAAGTAACTTTTTTCACCGACTAAGTTTATTCTCTCATTTCTAATGTTTTGTAGCTCGTGCGTATCTAAGTACCATCTAAATGAGCGGTCCTCGCCAGAGGACAAATCAACAAGGTTTAACCTTATACATTGTTGCTCATTATCTATAATACAAGCACTTACATCAGTTAATAAATATTCTTTTGACCACGTCTCGCCTAAATCATTTTCAGCATAATATAAGATGGGAACCACGCTTAAATTCCATAACGCCGTATATATGAAACAAGGGTACATCACTATCAAAAAACCTTTTACTAACTTACTGCCTTTAAAAAAGTGATTAGTCATTAAATAATGGAAGTTGCTATCACACCTATACTTTTTAAATAATGTATATATTACTGCCATGGTTAATATAGGTAATACTATTAGCTCTATAAAATGTAATCGCTCATTAGCAATAAAAGCAGGATCGTTAAGCTCATACCATCCAATGAGCAACACTAAATAGCTCATTAGTACGAATACAGTTAATAGATATAAAAAACTTTTATGAAGCTCTTTATGCTTTACATTTAACAATTAAAGTCTCATTTAATTTTTATGGTGAAATTGTCTTTTGAGTATGTTTTTTAACCCATAATACCAACTAAGCGCAGCGACTGTGCCATGGGTTTCATCTTCAAAGTAGCGTTGATTTACAACTAAATTATCGCTTGGGTGCTCTCTTAACTTTTCAGCGAATGCTAATCCCCATTGGTAATTTGTTTTACCAATTTCGCCAAACGCTTTAGCGTTATTTGCAAAGGTAAAATACACGTTGCCTTTAAGCGGTTTATTTATAAGTTGTTTCTCATCAAAATAACGATTGAGGTAATTATTATCCCAAAGGTAAGTCGCATCAATAATTAAGTAATCTGTAAATAATGCGTGGTTGCTAAGTAATACATAGCTGGCAAACAAGCCACCGAAGGACTCACCTATTAATACGCGTTTAGTTGATGTTCGGTAATTTTTATTAATGAGAGGAATAAGTTCTTTTTCAAAAAAGGCGCTGTAATTTTTGGCGTTGCCAATATTTTCAAACTTTTCTAGAAGTTTACCGTTAAATGTCCAATCAACATTGGTTGGGGCAAAGTCTCGCTCTCTTATCGCATTTTGACTATTAGGGATGGCTACTATAATTGCTTGCTGTATTTGCTGCTCAAGACGCTCAGTACTGAGTGCCTCAACCAGCCCTGCAACGGCTTTTAGATGTATTTGGTCACCATCGAGCAAGTAAATAACTGGATATACGTTATCAGGGTTTTGCTTGTAGCTTGGCGGTAAATAAACGCTAAAGCTACGCTGTTCATTTAAAATAACAGACTTAAGCAGATAGGTTTTGGCTAAAGTAATAGGCTCTGAGGCATTTACATTTATTGTAAAAAATAAATGTAAAAATATTATTGATAAGACTTTCATACATATCCTTGTATTATATTAATAGCAAACCAAGAAGAAAGGCCCTTCTTTCAACAATCAAAACACCGCTTTTATTACTAAGCTATTCCTTAGCTCTTGAGGCTAACTTTTTATATATTGCATCTTTATCGCGTTTACCAATTGTGAGTACATACACCACAACTTCGTTATCAATGACTTCGTAAGCAAGGCGGTACCCTGCTGTACGCAATTTTATTTTATAAACATTATCAAAGCCGCGTAATTTAGAGGCTGGGACATGCGGATTATCTAAGTGCTCAGCAAGCTTCTTTTTAAACTGGCTTTTAAGTGGTGGCGCAAGTTTTTCCCACTCTTTTAAGGCTGCTGGTAAAAACTTTAACTTATAAGTCATCTATACTAACTTCAACCGCTTGAGATAAATCGCCTCTGCGGCTCTCAACAACTTTAGTTAGTTCATAATCATCCAATTGTTCCATTAGTTGCTCATACATTTGTGCAGGCACCAAGTAAGCTGCAGGCTTATTATGATTTAATATGGCTATTGCAGCGCCATCAGCTTCATTTAAAAGCGCGGTTGGGTTTTTTTTAAGTTCTGAAATACTTGCCGAACAATCAGCTAAAACCTGCCTCATATAACACCTATAAAGAACTAAATTAAGACCTTATTTTAGCCCTTTTTTTATCTAAAGCTATATATTTTATAATTGCTTATTTTCTAAGTAGTTTTTAAATTCTTTTCTACCGTTTGTGCATTTAAAACCTAGTTCACACTGCCCTGAATAACTACAGTCGCTGATATTTTACCTTGAATGGCTTGCCTGTTTGGGTCCCAGTATACTTGTAAAAAGCCTAACAAGCCCGTTGCAAAACCGGCGCCGTAACCGCCGTACCGTCCAAAGCAATCAAGCATGCCTAGTGGCTCGCCGTTTAGTGAAACCACTCGAATATTACATACTTTTTTACCTAGAGTTTGACCACGCCATAATAACAAAAACAACGTAAAGTATACGGCCGCCCAACCAAAGCCAAGGCCTTGAATAATGCCTTTACCCCACTGCAATATACTGGTGACAGGTTTAATTTGCTTGCTTAGTTCATCGTTTTGCTGTGTTTTCTATTTTACTGATTGATATTAGCTCAAGTTAAAAGTATTGATTTACCGACATAAAAAAAGGGCTGCATACATGCAGCCCTTAAAATACTTTATTTATAAATAATTAAGCGGTTGGGTAATCGGTATAACCTTGCTCTGCGCCACCAAACAAGGTGTCGGGGTTATGGCTATTTAGCGGTTTACCTTGCGCTAAACGTGCTGGTAGGTCAGGGTTAGACACAAACGGACGGCCAAAGCCGATCATGTCAGCCCAACCTTGCGCTAAGGCTTCATCAGCACGCTCTTTGGTGTATTTACCTGCGTAAATTAAAACGCCGTTATACGCTTTACGAATAGCCTGTTTAAACTCCACACTCATTAAAGGAGCATCATCCCAGTCGGCTTCAGCAATGTGTATGTAACCTACGCCAGCATCATTTAGTGCGTGCGCCACGGCTAAATATGTTTGCTCTGGGTTATCGTCAACCGTGCCGTTAAGCGTGGTAAGTGGCGCAAGTCTTACACCTACTTTTTGACTGCCAATTTCATCGCTTACAGCATTTACAACCTCAGTTAAAAAACGCAAACGATTATGCACACTGCCGCCATATTCATCAGTACGCGCATTTGATTGCGAGTCTAAAAATTGGTTAATTAAATACCCGTTAGCCGCGTGTAGCTCTATGCCGTCAAAGCCTGCGTCTACTGCATTTTTCGCCGCTTGGCGAAATTCTGTTAGTACATTTTCAATATCTTGCTTGCTCATTTCACGCGGTAGCTGAGTATCTACAAAACCAGGCTCGCCGTGTGTATCTACAAATACTTTTACGTTTTTTGCCGCAATGGCCGATGCTGATATTGGCTGCTCCCCACCCGTATTATCACTATGTGTTACGCGCCCTACATGCCAAAGCTGTGCAAACATAACACCACCAGCGTTGTGTACTTTGTTGGTTACAGTACGCCAACCTGCTACTTGCTCGTTTGTATAAATACCTGGTGTCCAAGCATAGCCTTTACCCAGCTCACTTATTTGTGTGCCTTCGCTTACGATTAACCCAGCACTTGCTCGCTGCGCATAATAAGTGGCCATTAAATCATTAGCAATGTCGCCAGGCTGCGTTGAGCGCGAGCGAGTCATTGGTGGCATAACAATTCGGTTTTTTAAAGTTTTACCTGCAAGTTCTATCGGTGAGAAAAGTAACGTCATAATGCCTCCTAAGTTTGATGGCGCTCATAATAACGCAGCTATATAAATTCAAAAATAGCAAAAAACACAAAATAGCTTTGTTGTATTTGCAAAAGTGTCTACTTATTCTTCTGCCGAGCATTACATACAAACCATTTAAAAAGTCATGCTAGTGCTAGAAAATCAAATTGATACAATATAACATACCAACAAATACCCATTCGTAAGTAAAATTAAATGATAAATAAACTGCCCGTCACAGTGTTATCAGGCTTTTTAGGCGCTGGCAAAACAACCGTTCTTAGCCACATTCTTAACAACCGCCAAGGTAAAAAAGTGGCTGTTATAGTTAACGATATGAGCGATATAAACATAGATGCCGCCACTATTAAAAACGATATATCGCTTAGTCACAGCGATGAAAAACTCGTAGAGATGAGTAATGGCTGTATTTGCTGCACGTTACGCGAAGATTTACTGTTAGAGGTAAGCAAGCTTGCAAAAGAAGGTCGTTTTGATCATCTTGTTATTGAGTCAACCGGTATCTCTGAGCCACTCCCGGTTGCCGAAACATTTACCTTTGCTGATGAAAATGGCGTATCGCTAGGAGATATTGCCACTCTTGATACTATGGTAACGGTGGTTGATGCGGTTAATTTTTTAACCGATTACGAGCAAGCTAACGACTTACAAGATACAGGGGAATCCCTTGGTGAAGAAGATGAGCGAAGCGTTACCGACCTACTTATTGACCAAGTTGAATTTGCCGATGTAATTTTAATCAGTAAAACCGACTTAGTTACCAAAGCACAATTAAATAAACTCACCGCTATTTTAAACACACTCAATACTCAGGCAGAAATTATTCCTATATCGGCTGGAAAAGTTGATATTAATAAAGTAATTAACACAGGCCTGTTTGACTTTGAACGCGCCAAACAAGCCCCTGGCTGGCTTAAAGAAATGCGCGGTGAGCACATTCCAGAGACCGAAGAATACGGTATTAGCAGCTTTAATTACATTGCCCACCGCCCGTTTGACCCTGAAAAATTTTATACGTTTTTGCACGGTACTGAGCAATTTGGCAAGCTCATTCGCTCTAAAGGCTACTTTTGGCTTGCCACACGCCCTTTATTTTGCGGCCAGTGGAACCAAGCAGGCGGCATTGCCCACTATGGGTTTGCAGGCATGTTTTATAAAGCCATACCTAAAAAAGACTGGCCAACCGATCCTGAGCTACTTGCCGATATAAACAGCAAATGGGTAGAACCCTTTGGCGATATGCGCCAAGAGCTGGTATTTATTGGCCAATCATTAAATAAACAAGCCATGATTAAAGCGCTTGATGACTGCCTACTGCCTGAAGATGCCGTACTTAAAGGTAAAGATTTTTGGAGAACCTACAACGATCCGTTTCCAACTTGGGAGGAATTATAATGAACGCGCTAGCCCCTTTATCAGCACAAGTAAAACCCACCGAACCACTACATCGTCGTGCAGCTATAAATAGTGATGCCAATGTGCTACCGCAAATTTATAACGAAAACATCAACATTACGGTTTGGCAAAGAAACCTCGAAAGCACATTAACAGAGGCGGTTAATACGCTTATAAATACAGATGTATTAAAGCCACTTGAACTTGCACTATCACCCGACGATGCGTTTGATCAATTAATTAAAGCGCTAAAGCCCACAGAGCAAAATTATAATGAAGCTAAAGCGCTATGTGAAGATATAGCCTTACTCGTTGAAATGTTTTGTTGCCTGTTCGATTTAAAACGTGCTGGGCTAAGGCTTAAAGTGTTAGATAAACCTATGTGCCCGCGTTTTCATGTAGACAAAATTCCGTGCCGACTAGTAACGACTTATCAAGGTGTAGCAACGCAGTGGCTAAATCATAGCGATGTAGAGCGCTCAAAGCTGGGAGCGGGAAATTTAGGTAAGCCTGATGAAGAATCTGGTTTATTTTCATCAACAAGCCATATTAATCAATTAAATCAGGGCGATGTTGCCCTACTTAAAGGTGAATACTGGGACGAAAACGAAGGCGCAGGCTTAGTGCATCGCTCACCGCCGGTGGCAGCAAATGAGACTCGCCTGTTGCTCACCCTCGATTTTATTTAAACCATATCACGCTGGGGTAGACCCAGCGTTTTTGTTTAAGGTTGTTGAGCTGTGGCGGCCAACACAACTTCGCGTATACACACATTTTGCGGTTGTGCGTACACATACTCGACTGCTTGCGCAATGTCATCTGGCGCTAACACACCTCCCATTTCATCTTTCCATGCTTGGTAACCGTTTACTATATCTTCAGAGGTTGTGTGCGAAAGTAATTCTGTTTCAACAGCACCCGGCGCAATTGTAGATACACGTACATTACTGCTTGCGACTTCTTCGCGAACGTTTTCGCTAATTGCATGTACCGCAAATTTAGAGCCACAGTACGCTGCGTGGTTAGGAAAGGTTTTACGCCCTGCAACTGAGCTAATGTTTATAATGGTTCCCGTTTTACGCGCCTTCATTGGCGATAGTACAGCTTGCATGCCGTTCATTAAACCAATCACGTTTACATCAAACATGGTTTTCCACTCATCGGTATTTTGTACATCAAGCTCACTTAACAGCATTACTCCGGCATTATTAACAATACAATCGGCTGGACCATATTCACCCTCTGCTTTTGTTATTGCAGCGGTAAATGAATCTTTATCGGTAACATCTACTTTTTCGCATAAAGTATTTGGTAAGTTAAGCGCCTCTAAACGCTCAATACGACGTGCTAATAATAGTAGTGGGTGGCCGCTATCACTTAAACGACGTGCAATTGCTTCGCCAATACCAGAGCTTGCACCTGTGATCACAACTAACTTTTTCATAATAAACTCCATTGATTTTAAGTCGTGTGCAGCCTAATTGCTGCAATGAAGTCATTTTAAAAAGTTAAGCAATGTTGATAAATACGCCAAAACTCAAAATACTATTGCTGTATAACAACAATAAAAAAGCGTTACTGAGGCTGCTGCTCAAAACGCGTTTTAATAAAATCGATAAACTCTCGTAAACGTTTAGGCCGGTATTTATCGCTATGATAAATAGCAGAGAACGTCACGGCAGGAATTTGCCACTGCTGTAATATCTCTACAAGCTCACCGCTGGCTATCTCGGCTTTGCAGTACATTTTTGGCACCCTAATAATCCCCACACCCGCTAATGCACCTTGTAAAAGAGCATGCCCATTTTTGCATTTTAACTGCCCTGCTACTGTTATATCGATAAGTTGTGAGGGGGCTTCAATATTTTTAAAGCTCCACCGCGTTACCGAGCCTGTAAGGCAGCGGTGCTCGCTGAGCTCTTTAGGATGACAGGGTTCGCCAAAAGTGTTGATATATGCAGGACTTGCAAGAGTAACAATGTTAACGTCCATAAGCTTTTTAGCAACAAAACCGGCATCGGCTATTTCACCCATTCTAAAAGCAATATCAAATTCATCATTGATTAAATCAACCCGGTGACTGCTAAAATCAAGCTCAATATTAATTTGTGGGTAAAGCGCCATAAACTCACTCACATAACGCGCTATAAGTTGCTCGCCTATATAACCCCCTACACAGTTTATGCGAATAAGCCCGCGGGTTTGCTCTGAGTCATCAACGGCAGCAATCAACGCCTGATCAATCGTGTTTAATGCGCTTTGACATTGCTTAAATAACTGCTCACCTGCAAGCGTGAGCTTTAATGTACGCGTTGTACGAGTAACGAGCTTAACGGCCACTTTTGTTTCAAGCGCACTCATTTGCCGCGATACATGCGATCGAGATACCCCTAACGCCTCAGCCGCTTTGGTAAAGTTACCCAATTGAGCAATAAGTACAAATGAGCGAATATCAGCAAGGTTAATAGTATTAAGCATAAGCGCCTCAAATACGTGTTGAGCCTTACATAATAAACAAAATTGTTATTTTAAGTAATGCGTAACTCTTTATTTAGCCTGCGTTAAGCACTCTATTAATTACATCATACAAGCCCTGAGTATTCACCGGCTTAGAGATAAAGTCATCCATACCTACCTTTAAACAGCGCTGCTTATCATCTTCGTAGGCGTTCGCAGTAATAGCAACTATGGGCACATGTACTTTAGTATTTGCCTCGTTAGCACGTATTGTTTTAGTGCATTCGTAGCCGTCCATATTAGGCATTTGGCAATCCATTAAAATTAAATCAAAGCGGTTACCTTCGAGCACTCTTAGCGCTTCAATGCCGTCAGTTGCCATTACTAAGTTTACCTTGGTTGGTTCTAGCATTTTTGTAATGACTTGGCGGTTAATGGGATTATCTTCAACTAATAATAGTGTTTTATCGCTCAAATTAGGCAGCGACTGGTGCTTTTCAACAGGTTCTGGTTTGCTTGATTGTGCTTTAGGCGCGCTCACGTAAAATTTAACTACGCTCCCTTTACCAGGCTCGCTGTTGAGGGTAATTTTACCCTGCATTTTTCTAATTAACCCTTGGCTAATTGCTAAACCTAGCCCCGTGCCACCATATTTACGTGCAACGCCTACGTCTGCTTGCGTAAACTCGCTAAATAACAGCGCTTGTTGACTTTTTTCTATACCAATACCGCTATCAGCTACGCTAACTAAAAGCTGCTCGTTATCATAATCAAACGATAAACGTACAAAGCCGCGTTCAGTAAACTTATACGCGTTAGAGAGCAAATTAATAATGACTTGGTTTAACCGTAGGTCGTCGATTATTACGCATTCTGGTAGTCTATCACTTTGCTCAACAATAAACTCAACCTGCTCTGAGCTCACAATGGGCGAAAACAATGACTTAATATTAGCAACAAACGGCGCAAGAGTAGTTGCCCGCGGGCTAATTTCCATCGCGTTGGCTTCTATTTTAGAAAAATCTAAAATATCGTTTAAGATTTTCAGTAAATTTTGGGCGCTTTTTTGCTGTGTGTTTAACAATTCCCGCTGCTCATCGGTCAACGTATTATCACGCAGTAACACTTCCCCCATGCCTAAAATACCGTTCATAGGGGTACGCAGCTCGTGGCTCATATTGGCTAAAAATTGCGACTTAGCAACATTGGCTAAATTAGCTTTGTTCACTGCTTTTTTAAGCTCAGTGGTTTGCTCTGCCACTTTGCCCTCTAGCTGCTGATTAAATTCGCTGAGCTGAGCGTTTAATCCTTGGTTTCTGATATTAGAAGCTTGAAGGTTTTCTATTGAACGCTGAAGTGCATTAGCCAGTAATTCAAATTGCTGTTGTAGCTGCAATACTTCATGCCAACTTGAGTCTGTATTAAACTCATGCGTTTTAGATTTACTAAAGCTTTGCATTAGCGTAGTTAGGCTAGTGATTGGCTGCACTAATAAATTAGCAAGTTGGCGTATAAAAATTACCACCAAAATAATTAATATCGCACTTAACAAAATGGTAGGAAGCCACGCTTTTGCCACCGCCATACTTAAATGTTTACGATTGTAAAAGGTGATCACTTGCCAATTGTTTTGTGGGTCAATGTATCTAGAGCTGTGGTACACCTCATTTTTAGTAGACCGAAATAGGTTTTTATCACCTAAATTACTCGTATTAAAGCCTTGCTCGTTAAAGTCATTTAGTATTTTAAATTCATCAAACGAGCTAAAAACCACCTTTTTTTGCGCATCTAATACTACTAAATCACCTTTGTATTCAAAAAAGTTAGGTATAAAGCGCTCTAAACGATGTAGCTTCAATGAGCCCTCAACGACACCGTAAAACGTATTGTTTCTGTAAACTGGTGCTGAAAGCGCAACAATTGCCTCGCTCCGCAAGCCCCGCCCCTGAAACACACCACTGGTGTAACCAAGTGGATAATCCTGGGCTCTAGTAAAGTACGCTCTGTCTTTAACGTTTCGCTGCGCAAGACTAAGCCCCTTTATTAAATCGCTGGGCGAACTAAGCTCCACAAAGCCCTCAGCATTTGCGAACAAACTCGTAGTAAAACCAGGAAACAAAGACATAAGTCGCTTAAGCTGCACTTCGCTTGCAGTGCCCGCACTTATTGCATCACTACTCATAACAATAGCGTTTTTGTGAAATGCCAAATAATCATTTAATTGCGTGCTGATCGACTCGGCTTTTTCTTCTAGTTGAGCGTTAACTTCATATTCTAAACGCGCATGATGGTCGTTAACTAAAATGACACTGGTTAGCAATACCACTAAAATAATAATGACGCTGACCACATAGCTTAAAATTTTTGCCAGCGGCCTCCCCTGATACGCACGGCTAGCGTAAGGAACGAATACACTAATTAAATCAACCACCGCTAAGCTTATTAGCGCGTTAATTAAGTACTTTGATATAGCAACAACTAGCGTCAGCCAGGCCAAACCAATTACAAATTGCCCTATAACCCACACAAAAGGTAAACCTACACAGAGCCAAAAAACACTACCCAAAGGAAGGATAGGTTTAGAGCGGCGTAAACAAAGAGCATAAAGCCAACAAAGTTCAAGTAAGTAGACAATACTCGGCCAACAGTGGCCCCACCTATAAAGTAAAAAGCCAGACACAATAGCAAGGCTTAGGCACGCGTAACGCAGCCCAGTAAATACCAAACTACATAAAACAAATATCTGCCCAAACAAAAACTCAGAGCTGTCAAAAAAATATAATGGCGAGAGATTTACTAACCCGCCTAATAACCCTAACAAAACAGCGAGTGTCCACTTACTTCTTAGCGGCATTAATCAACCTTGAGGGACTTGGTTAACACATTAAGTGTTAAATTAATGTAATTTTTACATTATTACGTACAAGACAAAGGTTGTCTAGCTGCAATAAAACAGCAACAGGTAAACATTTAATCCCGTCAAAAAATTAAAATAACCAAAGGTAACAAAATTATTTAACAAGAAAGGTCTGCAATTAGCCACCCATTCAGAAGGTAAGTAATAGCGTGATAAGTATTGCACAGTTTTAGAATCATTAAGCCCTCAAAAACGTACTAGGTGCTTTTACACATACCCTTTTTATGACTCCCACTTAAATTTAACTTAATATCCTTGAGCATAGGTTTAGCATTTGCGATTGCTAAATAGGCATTAGCTAACGCTTGTGGCCCAGCGCAATAGTCTACATCGAGTATTACTGTTGAAATATTTAGTGTTTTTAATTTACCCTCTAACTCAGCAAATGTGAGTTTTGCTTTGGAGTTGCTAGTTAAGTAATTCGATTCTTTTACATAAATAGTGATTGTTTCATCTGCTAGTGCAGTAAACGGCAAGAATAAAAACAGTGTGAATGTAAAAATGATACGCATAAACCCTCCATGGTGTACAACGGCGAAAAAGCACTAAGCAACAATCGGCTATAATATTGAGAGAAACGATTTAAGCCAAACTTTTAACGCTCATGCATTGATGCTTCTGTTATTTGACGCCTCATTTCGCAGCGTGTTGTTTAATTTTAAGCAATTGGTTTTGTAATACTATAAAAGCGATTCCCATTGGTAAATAAGCTAACCAGCTAAAATGCTTTACGACTCAAAGTAGGAGAAAAATGAAACACAGAGTAACAACAAAAACACCCTTAATACTTTAAGTAAAATAATCAACTCAACGACTTTCACCTATTTCCCATGTTCATAACGCTCTGTCAACAGCTTATTATGTGTTTAATTCACTCATTCTGCTTTTTATACTTTCTGTATTTATATGCTTTTTAATATAAGGCCACTGTTTTAAACTTGCTTGAAGGCACGCATACATAAGGGTGGTCTATCATTTTCTATTTTAGTTAACCAATTTTGGA
>NZ_CAWUKC010000068.1:0-21333 GCF_963922945.1 uncultured Pseudoalteromonas sp.
TACCAAACACGCGCTGCACGAAGGTTCGTCCTAGGGACGATTAACTCTTTGTTGCCTACATGGATGTAGGTAAGGGGCGTGAGCAGGACGCGGAAGCTTTGCTCGGTTTTTACTTATTCTTACATGGATGTAAGTCATTAGAATAACGCAGGAGCAGTTATCGAGCCCACTAGGTTACAAACCTCGCGCCGCGATTAAATCGTCCCTAGTTAGAACAAATTTTAATCCTGAAGGATAAGCAGGCCCTAAAAATTTAACTAAAAAGCGCAGTTTATATGCGCTTTTTTAGTGCTACACTAATTAAAAGAGTTATTACAAGTAAACAACGTTGGAAACGAAGACTTTACGTTATCATGCCACGGCCGTAGCCATACTGATTTTTATATTTTATATTATTAGCACACTCGCTTCTAACCTAGTTGTGCCGACTCGTTATACCATCGACAAAACCACGCCTGTATATTTAGACTTTGCCTACTACATAGATGAAAGTAAATCTCAGACCCTTGACGATATTATTTTAAATCCCGAGCTAATCACCCACCAGCCGTTAACCGATATTCCGTGGAGCTTTAAACAGCAAAACTACTGGCTCTTTATAGACCTAGAAAATAAAAGTTTAGACACTCAAGACATCGTTGCGCATTTTGATAACCCTATGGTTGATCACCTAATGGTGTACCGGCTAAACAAAAAAAATGAGCTTATAGAAAGCTATAAACTAGGTGATAAAATAAAGTCTCTCACGCTTTTCCAATATAGTGTACCTCATGTACGATTTGAACTTGAGAGTAAAACAACACAGCGCTTAGCTATAAAAATAGATACTACGGGGATCAGCAAAACGCCCGTAAACTTGTATCGCCATAAAGAATTTGTTGATTTAGTTCGCTCGCAAACCGGAATCTGGGGCATATTTGCAGGCGTGTTATTAATGGCTGCTTTATATAACTTAGTGCTTTATTTTGGCATTAGAGACCGTGTTTATTTAGTTTATATTGGCTACATAATTAGTGCGCTATGTTTAATGGGCATTGTCATGGGCTTTGGCTTTTATTTATGGCCCCTAGAGTGGCAATTGTATTTGCACGAAAAAGTGATTTTTTCAAACTATGCAATGGCCTTTTTTACACTCGCCTTCTGCACTATGTTTTTGCGCTACCACAAAGATAAATGCTGGCGCTATAAACTAAGTAAAACACTACTCATATTAATATTTTTATTATCAACAACTACGTTATTTATACCCGAATATATTGCAGCGCCTATCTTTTTTTGTGTATTAAGCCTGTTATACATTACGTGCGTAATTTTGATTTATAACAAACTTCGCACTGGGTTTAGATGGGCAAAGTTTTACGTTTTTTCGTGGGTGCCGTTAATTATAGGCGCAGCAATTCAACCTTTAGAATTAACAGGCATATTAGATTATAGCTTTGCAATTCGTCATGCGTTTTTGGTAGCTATTTTGTGTGAAGTTATTTTAATGGCCATGGCACTTGCCGATAGGGTGCGCTATCAGCGCGAGCGCGCGCTCTATCATGCGACTCATACTCAGCAAACTAAGTTACTTAACAGCGCTAAATTAAAACAAACCTTTATGAGCTTACAAGCACAAGGGCGTAATACTACTTTGTGCTTAATTAAAATCCGCCATTTTAACTCGCTCAATACCATTATTACCCCGTCGCAGGGCTACACGTTAATAAAGCACGTAGCCAAGCATATAGAGCTTGAACTTAGCCATGAGCGCGAGTTTACAAATTTAGATGTGGATTTTAACAACAGCCCCCGCTTAGCGGATTTAGGTAGCGGTGTATTTGCATGTATTTCTACTAAAAACCAAAACCAAGAGTCTCTTGAAGCGGTCTTAGTAAAAGTAATTAATAGCCTGCCAAAACAGTACGAAATTCAAGGGTTAAACCTTCAACTAACTTATAATATAGGGATTAGTAACGCAGCACAAAATGATGACTTTGAATATTGGACAAAACGAGGTTACCTAGCCCTTAAAAAAGCCAAAAATAGTAACGATACAGTCGTAAGTGCTTCTAACGACAATAATTTATTGATGGATGTTGCGTTGGCTGCAAAATTACAAAATGCCATTAAAGAGAATCAATTAGCATTATATTATCAGCCACAAATAGGTTTAAACTTTAATCAGGTAAACGGTGCTGAAGCCCTACTTCGCTGGCCCGACCCAGCTTTTAAAGGCATATCTATAGAAGAGCTGATAACCCTTGCCGAGCACACGGGGATCATCAATGAGCTCACCTTATGGGTTATTGAGCAAGCCTGTAAAGATATCGTAAAACTAACTGAACGAGGCTATAAAGATCACCCTATTAGCGTCAATTTAAGTGCTAAAAATTTGTCTATCAAAAGCCTAGCGGAAAAAGTAGAAAACCTGCTTATAAAATATCAAGTGCCTGCGCAGCTACTAAAGTTTGAATTAACAGAGTCAGCACTAGTTGAGAGCCATGAAGCACTTATTTCGCTGGTTAATGAGTTTTCTGATTTAGGTGTGCAAGTAGTGCTAGATGACTTTGGCACTGGCTATTCATCGCTAAGCTATTTGGTTAATTACCACTTTACAGAGCTTAAAGTTGATAAATCGTTTATCTTTGATTTAACTAACAACACGGCTAACAAAGTGATAGTGCAAACCGCTATAGATATGGCACATAACTTAGGGCTTTCGATTACGATCGAAGGCATAGAAACTCAAGATGTACACCACTTATTGAAAGAAATGGGCGCCGACAGAGCGCAAGGCTACCTATACGCAAAACCAATTGCCTTTGACGACTATTTACATTTCTTAAAAAGCCAATACAGCTTAAAGATGTTAAACTCCACCTTTTAATATCAACATCTTTAGGGGCCAAGTAAAGATGCAAGGCACTTTGCGTAAATTAAAATCGAGCTTAACAGAGCCAGTTCAATATCACCTTCCTGTGGGCGACAACTTAGTCGACCTAAACGCACTCATTGGTAAAGAATTAACGCTTACATTTAGCGGTACTATTTTATGTTCAAACTGTGGTAAAAAAACCAAAAAGAGTTACTCGCAAGGTCACTGCTTTGTGTGTATGCGAAAGCTAGCAAGCTGCGATATGTGCATAATGAAACCAGAAACCTGTCATTACGATAAAGGCACCTGCCGTGAGCCACAGTGGGGCGAAGAAAACTGTATGATCCCGCATTATGTGTATTTAGCCAATACGTCTGGGCTTAAAGTAGGCATTACTCGCCATACACAAATACCAACTCGTTGGGTTGATCAGGGCGCTACCCAAGCACTGCCGATTTTTAAGGTGCAAACACGCTTGCAATCAGGTTTAGTTGAGGTGGCATTGGCCGAGTTTATTGCCGATAAAACCAATTGGCGCAACATGCTAAAAGGACAAAACGACGTTATTGACCTAAAAGCAGCCGCGGCAGAGCTGATCCCGCAAATTAGCGATAAGTTAAACGAGCTAAGCGAATTATTTGGCGCCACAGCCATAGAGCAACTTGATGAAGACGTGGTTGATTTAAACTTTCCGGTAACAGAATACCCGACTAAAATTAGCTCGTTTAATTTTGATAAAAACCCAGTAGTAAGCGGCGTGCTGCAGGGTATAAAAGGTCAGTACTTAATTTTTGATACCGGGGTAATTAATATACGTAAATTTACCTCTTACGAAGTAACAGTAGGGTAGCTATGCTAAACAGCTTTCCACAGTTATTAATTGTTTATAATGAGCTTGAAATAGCGCACGATAAACAAGAACAACAAGCGTGTTTGCACAGCGTTACGCAAAGTGAGCTTAGTAATGTGCGCGTGTTGAACAAACAAGGTGAGTACGTTGACCTACACGGCGCTGCATGTAATCCTCTTTCACAGGAGCAGCTCGCTCAACTCGTGACAACTTACTTATTAAATGAAGGGCAATGTTGCCTAGGTAAAATTAAAACGCTTAACACTCAGCAGGCGTTTGATTTACTCGGCTTATAACACCTAGCCTGTTGTGTTTAATACTCGCTAAGTACTTTAATATGCGCTACTGCACTTCTGCCTAATGCTGATAGCGCATATCCCCCTTCAAGGTAAGAAATAATCCCCTTACAACCACTTTGCTTGGCAACACAACACAATTGTTCTGTGATCCAGCGGTAGTCATCTTCTACAAACTTTAAACTTGCCATGTCATCTTCTAGGTGAGCATCAAACCCTGCGCTTATAAAAAGGAGCTCAGGTTTAAAGGCACTCAATTTAGGTAGCCATTGGCTATTAAATACCTCTTTTAAATCATCACCATTACTGGCAATGGGTAAGGGAGAGTTAACTATGTGGCTATTATTTTTTACGGCTGTATTTGGGTAAAACGGGTATTGAAATAACGAGCAAAGTAATACGTTTTCGTCATCCATAAATATGTCTTGGGTGCCATTGCCATGGTGTACGTCAAAATCAGCAATAGCTATACGTTTAACCCCTTTACTTTGAGCATACTTAACAGCAATGGCTAAGTTATTAAAGACACAAAACCCAGAGGATGAATGAGCATTAGCATGGTGTCCTGGCGGGCGTACAGCACAAAATGCCGCATCAAGTTTATCATTAAGTATTTCATCTACTGCTAACAGCCCTGCACCTACTGCGCGCTCAATTGCTTTAAATGAGCCGGGGCATAGCCAGGTATCGCCATCAAGGGTGTTTAACCCATCAGTAGGGATTAAACGCTCTACAAGAGTTACTAGCGATTCTTCATGAGCTAATAAGTAATCCTCACGCTTTGCTTTTGGCGCTTGTAAATGTGATAAACCTATATCTACACCGCTTGCCAAAAGCCTATCAGCAATTGCATCTAAACGCTCTGGGCATTCGGGGTGATCCTCTATCATTTTATGTTTACGGCAATGAGGGTGTGAAATAACTGCTGTACGCATAAACGCTCCTTTAGTAAGAGCGTTTAATATAACAAAGCCACCTTACGGTGGCTTTGCGACTTTGGTGTATAGCATCACTACTTAGCTTTTAAATCTAGGTTTCTAAAATCAAAACTAAAGTCTGTTACCGCAGTTGATACCGCGCGCATTTTAGCGCTATTTACACGATTACTTTCGCCCATATCAAAACGAATAAACGCATCGGCCTCAAGTAGTTTTTCATCCCATTTAACAATAAAGGTATTACCCGTGTAATGCTCAAGCGTGCCTTTTAAGCGTTTCGTATGGGTAAAATCAATACGTAGTTTGCCATCAAGCTCTTCTATGATCACATCCCCGTACCAATCATCATGTAACGTACCGGTGTAATTAATATTAGGTAACTGTGGCTGATAATCTGCAGGGGTGTCGGGTATTGCATTTGCGTAGGCTTTTTGTTTTCTTGCAAAATGCTTAGTAGCTAGCTCCTCTACCCAGTCTTTGTCCTCAAGCTCAAGGGCATCTTCAAGCACTTCGTGAGTAATAGCCGAGAGCGCACTAAATGCTTGCTGATTAGATAAAATAACAACACCAAGCTTTTTCTCAGGCAGTAACGTCACTTGCGACACCATACCTAAAATCCCCCCACCGTGACCTAGCTTTTTAAAGCCGTGGTAATCTTCAATACTCCAACCTAGCCCATAGCCTCTAAATTGCTGATGATAAGCCTCATAAGCGCTTTTAGAGGTCATAGAGGTTATATGTGGGTGCCACATTTGCGCTTGTTGTTTTTCGCTAAACAGCTGCTCGCCATTTGGCATTTTACCGCCTGCTAACTGCGTAAGCAGCCATTGGCTCATATCACTTACGCTTGATGCAATAGCCCCTGCACCTCTAAAGTCTTCTAGGTAGTTAACAAAAAAGGATTGAGCTTGCCATCCATTGGTATGTGGCCAATTGCCCAGTTTTTATTGCTTTTTGGAATACGCGAAAAGCCCGCGCGCGAGTGAGTCATGTTTAAAGGCTGTAATATATTTTTTTCGATGTAATCGTTCCAGCTCATACCTGATACACGTGCCACCACTTCGCCCGCGGTTACAAACATTAAGTTGCTATAGGCATACTGGCTTCGAAAGCTACTAGCAGGTTTTAAATATTGTAGTCCTGCCAAAATATCTTCTACTGATTTATCGGTGCTTGGCCAAATCATTAAATCGCCTTGACCAAGCCCTAAACCACTGCGATGACTTAATAAATCACGAATACGCATTTCGCGAGTAACGTAGGAGTCGTACAACCTAAACTCAGGTAAGTGGTCAATGACTCTGTCATCCCAGCTTAACTTACCTTCATCAACCAATTTCGCCAGCGCGGCACTGGTAAACGCTTTAGTGTTTGAGGCAATACCAAAAAGTGTGTCTTTGTTCACTTTTGCATGTGTATTGAGATTGCTTATCCCAAACCCTTTAGCAAATACCACGTTATCGTCTTGCACAACCGCTACTGCCATGCCTGGTACGTCAAAGCGCGCCATTGAGGTGTTAATCACCTCTTCTAAATGCGTAGTATCAATTTGTGCCCAGCTATTAAATGTGGCACTGGCAAGTAATGCTAAACTGGCTAATTTGGTGAGTTTCATGGTTATCCTTATTGTTTTTGGTGAACTGCAAATTCAATCTCAGCACGCGCTTTATTTAAGTCGGGCTTTTGTGGTCGATTGAGTATTGCATCACTGTATTCTTTTGGAACGCCAGCCTCAAGCGCGCCGCGATGAACGTGTTGAATATACCAATCATAGGGTAGTACATCGTTATCGTGAGTGTTTGCAATATAGCAATGGGCCTCTATTTGCTCACCATTTAACAAAGTGGGCTTAATAGCAACGCAATCGTAGCCTGGGCCCTCTATGGTGTCTAAAATTGCTTTTTCGTCTTCATTTAATTCATACACCACGCCATATACCAAGGCATTTTTGTTATCACTTTTTTGAATGCTGCACTTACCCGAGCCATCTTTGAATAACATATTAAACGTAAGCTCGTAGCCTTTTAGTACAGCCGTGCCGACTCGCTTTGCTTTTGGCAAACGCGCAAGCAAACGATTTGATGACATATTTGACCCAAACGAAAAATTATAAAGCGCCATGTTTACTCCTGCTTTTTAAATTTAAATAACAACGCGAATGGCAAGGGCTATTAAAATTACGCCTATACCGCGGTCAAACCAATAACCACTTTTTTGAAAAAAACCACGCACACCCGGTTTTGATAACACTAAAGAAAGTATTGAAAACCACCCCCAGGTTGCCATTGCCATATAAACGCCGTATACGATTTGCACGCTGGTAGGTGTGGTCACGCTAATGACCAAGGTAAATAGCGACATAAAAAAGAGTGTGGCTTTTGGGTTTAAGGCATTTGTAAAAAAACCGCGCCTAAATGCCTGCCATATGCTTTCTTCAAGTACGCTTTTGTTCACTATGCCATCGCTATTGGTGTCTGATGGCTTAGCTGCCCGTAGCGCTTGAACACCTAAATACGCTAAATAAGCACCCGCAACGTATTTCAAAGTTAAAAATAAATTGGGTGATTGCGTTAAAATAAGCGCAACCCCTAATACGCAGTAGCCTACATGTAATAAAATAGCAGCCCCTACGCCGGCACTAGTCCATAACGCGTTACGCCTACCTTGCTGTATACTTTGTTTAAGCACCACAGCAAAGTCGGGCCCAGGGCTGGCTACAGCAAAAAAGTGGGCAATGGCAATCAGTAAAAATTCATCTAAGTAGTTCACATTTATCCTGCTTAAGTTGGTGCATAGGCCAGCAATAGTGGGTTAGCAGAGCTATTAACCAATGCTTTGATTTCTTTTTGCGCTTTTTTAAATTGGCTGCGTAAATGTGGCTTTAAATGCTTTTTAGACACACTGTCGCTTTTAAAGTAGCTAACGAGCGCGTGCATAAATACGGTATGGGGTTCGCTAAGCTTGGCTTCACGATTAGCATACGGGTTATAGCACGAGCCACATCCGCCTTTAAATTGATACACTGTGTTGCTCATCATCACCCCAAACCCTAAAAAACAGGCCAGCGCATCTGCCGCTTGTGGCAAATACTCTTTACCGCCTGGCGGTAATACCCCTACATGATGAATTAATACGGTAGCTAGCGTGCCGGCAAAGCTGGCTACTAAATCTTGCGGCTGATTAATTTGATTAGGATTAAACGAAATATTAATCGTATGGCTTGGCGGTACAATAAGCTGGCTTTGCTCTCCGCGTAAGTGCTCAGCAAACTCAAAATGCGGAAATACCTGAGGTTGTAACTGTTGTGGCGCAACTAACTGTATTGGCCACGCATTCATACCCGCGTAATCACGAACTCGTATAAATACCTTTGTGGCCATCTCTTCAATGCTCGATACCGAATCAGGAAAGTGCTCAACGGTTGGCAATATTATTTGCGTGTGCTTGGTAAAAAATTCGGCATCAAAGTTTTCTGCTGCCCAAATAAAGGTATCAATTAGCCATTGCTGCTCCGCTTGCTCCAGCAGTGGTTTTGATTTAAATAACGCTAACATAATCTGCTCTTATTTTTGTTCAAGTGCCCAGCTCCAGGCCTGTGTATTGTATAAAGGCACAGTTGAAAGCGCATGATGGTGGCTGCCGCTCGACTCTTTAGTCGAGTACGATAAGTACAGCAACGTACGATTCTGTGCATCATAAATACGGCGAACTTTAAGCGATTTAAATAAAATACTTTTGGAGGACTTAAACACCACTTCGCCCGATTTACTGCGTTCTATTGCTTGTAACATATCGGCTGTAATTGGCCCAGTTTGACGGCACGCAATAGACATATCAGAGGGATCAGAAAAATCTAAGTCCGCCTCAATATGACTAATATGACACGTAACCCCTTTTACTAGCGGGTCTTGCTGCGAATTTACCACTACATCCTTAGTCGTAAATAGACCCAAGCTCACCGACGCAACGTCATCTGAGCAGGCACTTAATGTTATCACTGTACCCAATAGCACAGCTAAACGTGTAACGCGTTGTGATAAGTTCATATTAATCCAAAATTTTGTATTATAAGCGAAGGTTCACCTGAGTGTTTTATACTATCATCAAAAGTTAATACAACTAAATTTAGACGATTCAGGGGTTAGCGCGTAGTTTAGGCTTTGGTACAATTATGCATACGCCCACGTAGTAACTCATAATAGGAAACGCGTAAATGCCGCACATTATTATTGAACACTCTGAAGACCTCCCTGTATTACCACAAGTGCTTGTTGAAAAGGTACACAATGCCACTTTTCAAAGTGGTTTGTTTGACCTAGAAACCATTAAAACCCGCGCCATTGCTTATCAGCAGTATCAGTTAGGAGAAGGAAAAGAAGGATTTATTCATATTGCGGCGCATATCATGGCTGGGCGTTCTATCGAACAAAAACAGATGTTGAGCGAAAGCTTGCTTGATTGCTTAAAAACATACTGTCGCGACTCCGACAGTCTAAGCGTTAATATTTACGATATTCAACACGAAATTTACCGTAAAAATTAAGCACTAATCCATAAAAAAGCGCATTGTAGCCAATCTACAATGCGCTGCTTAATAACCGAGTATTACTTTTAAAGCGTAAACTTACCTAATAGTTCTTTTAATACATTCGACTCTTTATTTAACCCATTGCATAACTGCTCTGAGGTTGTCATATTTTGTTTTGTTTGCTCAGCAGAGTCAGAAATCATCACCACATTTTGGCTAATTTCTGAGGTCGCTAACGTTTGCTCACGCGTAGCTGTTGCTACCGAGCTATTTAGCTCACTTAGTGTAACAATTTCTTGCGAGATCCCCGTTAAAGTGCTCCCAGTCACTTTTAAACGTTCTGCATTTTCTAGGGTGTTTTTACTGCCAAGCTCAATAGCAGAAACCGTACTAGAAGCCTTAGAGTTTAACGTTTCTATCATTTCGTTTATTTGTTCAGTTGACTCTGCAGTACGCATAGCAAGCGTACGTACTTCATCGGCAACAACGGCAAAACCACGGCCGTGCTCACCGGCACGGGCTGCTTCTATTGCAGCATTGAGCGCCAGTAGGTTAGTTTGCTCCGATATTGCTTTAATAACATCAAGCACTTGCGTAATTGATTTTATTTCTCCTGAAAGCTCAGTTACCGAGGTAACCGAGGTAGCCATGGCGTTTTCTAGCTGCTCCATTTGCATTATTGTGCTATTTACAAAATCAACCCCTTTGAGCGTTGCCTCTTCTGTGGAAGTTGCAATATCTGATGCATTACTGGCGCTATTTGAAATATCTTGTACAGTCACTTCCATTTCGTTAACGGCTGCCGCCACCGTTTGCGTGCTAGATGATTGCACCTCGGCCAAATTTGCCGCACCTTGTACTTGTACTAACACATCTTCAGAAATGCTTTTAACATGGTTTGCCGAGTCCGACACCTGCTTAAACATGCTATGTAGTTGCTCTAAAAATAAATTAAAGTTAGCAGCAAGTTCTGATATTTCGTTGTTATCGTTAGCGGGGAGTCGTGCGGTTAAATCACCATCTTTTTTAGTTAATGCACTCACGGCTGCTGTAATACCTTCAATGGGTTTAAATATTTGCGAAACTAACACCCTAGCTAATGCCAGCCCAATCACAGCAATAACAACACCAAATAGTAAATTACTGTTAATGGCGCTATTTATTGCCCCATATAGCTGTTGCTCGGGTATTTCTGCCACTAAATGCCAATCTAATGAGTCAATGGGTGTGCTCGACACAATATAATCTTCACCCGCCATTGTTTTATTAATAATGGCGCCATTTTTAATATCGTTAATATTAATTTTTTGACCCATTTTACTTCTGTCACTGTGAAGCATTACCTCACCTTCATCAGAGACCAAATACACCACGCCGGCTTCGCCAATACGGTATTCGTTAATTAAGTTGATCATCGAATCAAGCGATCGCCCCACCCCTGTAATGGCGGTGCGCTCGCCATTAATTTGCAGTGCATAGTTAATAAAAACCACCATGCTATTTGTAGTTTTATCTATATCAAGTGCTATTTCAAAGGGTTTGTTAGAGGATAAAAACTCATCAAACCATACATCTTCATTTCTATCTATCTGTCTAGATATACCGCTATCTGTGTAATAGTTATTGGAGTTTTTAGACACTATATATGCAATAACAGCCTTATTATCTTTTTTAATGGAAGCTAAATAATTAATATAATCGGCTCTTGCTTGCTCACTCTCCCCATTACTTAGCCACTGTTTTACAAAACTGTTTTGTGCAATCTCTTTAGCAATAATAATAGGTGTGGCAAGCTCAAGTTCAATTTTGCTTTTTACCTCACTCAATGCGGTCGGTAAATCAACCTCTGCCAGCTTTTCATCGGTATGATTTTCAATGCTATTTGAAAATAAAAATGTAGAAACCGCTAACGGCACAACAATAGCTAAAATAAGACTAATATAAACTTTTTGTTTAAGTAACATACGATACCTGTAAATGAATGAAGGGCTTAACTAATACTTGCTTAGAATAAATATAGGATCAGCTGAGCAATAAGCCCAATAATTAGAAAAATAGAACATAAAAAAGAGTGTGAGTTTAATTTGTTCAGCGCACAGGAAAGCGTATTAACTTTTAAAGGTGCAAAGTAAGTAAATTAAGCGCAGGTAAGGTAGATTAGGGTGAGTCGGGCCACTCTTGCTCGTTAACTATCCCTTGTGCAATCAAGTTTTTTCTTAATTGGCTAATAGTGTGTTTTAGCTCATCACGAATAAGCCTAATGGCGGGCGTTATAAGTTGGCGGCTAGGTAGTACTAACCACATTTCGGTCAGGGGGATTTTGTAATCAGGCATTAGCCTTTTTAGTCTACCCTCGAGTAAATCTTCAGCGACATCAATGGCAGACTTTTTAGCAACCCCTTTGCCATCAATGCACCAACGCCTGACTATATCGCCATCATTAACGGCGCGGTCACTGCTCATTTTAACTTTGTATTTTTGGTTATTGTTATACAGCTCCCACCCATCATGAACTACCTCGTAAAGCTTATATAAAAGCGCATTGTGGTTAGCTAAATCCTCTGGTGTTAACGGCTCACCGTGCTTTTTAATGTACTCAGGCGAGGCGCATAACACATGTGCAATATTACAAATCTTAAAGCCGTATAAATTTAGCTCCTGCACAGCCTCTTTGGTCAAGGCGCGCAGCGCAACATCAACCCCATCACGATAAAAGTCAGCACGGCTGTCACTCGCTTGCAGGCGTAGCGTTACTTCGCTGTGTTTATCCATAACATTATTCAGTAACACCCGCATAAGGTTGCGCCCCATTTCGGATGACACGGCTATTCGCACTTCACCACTAATAGATTGCTGCTCTTCATGAATAAGCACCTGCCCTTGTTGCAATAAATCGAGTGCTTGCTGGCAAAGAGGTAGATAGCGCTCACCTTCAGGCGTGAGGCGTATTTTCCTTGTTGTACGCACAAATAACTGCGCCCCAAGTGCCTGCTCTATACGCTTTAACGACACACTTGCAGCCGATGAGCTCATATCTAATTGATTTGCAGCAGCTGTAATTGATTGCAGCTCAGCCACTTTAAGTAATACTTGTAAATCAGCTATTTTCATCAAACCCTCTTATTGCATAAACCAGCATGCATAACTATAACGTGATTATCCACGTTTTTGCGAAAGTGTATTTAACTTATGCCTATTTATTGGCTGAATTTTAAGCCGTACTATAGCCTTATACCAACTTAACGGAGCTTTTAAATGAAATTTTTACTAAATGCATCAACACTTGCACTGGTTGCCACACTCATATCAATGCCAGCCTCTGCAGAGCAAAGCGCATCAAAAGTTGTTTCTGCCAGCAATATTGATTGGGGCTACTTAAACCCGCTACGTGGTGATAAAAGCCCTGGCGCTGCAGATTTATGGGGAAACCGCACAACCGACACTGCTACAGGCATGTTAGTACGCTTTAAAAAAGGCTTTGAATCTCCGCCGCACATTCATAACATTACCTACCGCGGTATCGTTATTGAAGGACAAATGCATAATGACGACCCAACAGCTGAAAAAATGTGGATGCCAGCAGGTTCGTTTTGGACACAACCTGCAGGTGAAAACCACACCACAGCAGCCAATAGTAAAACTAACTTAATTTACCTAGAAATAGACTCAGGCCCTTATTTGGTAAAGCCCACAAAAGAGCAGTTTGATAATGGCGAACGCCCGCTAAACCTACATGCAGACAACATGGTATGGTTAAACAGCAGCGATTTAAACGACATAAACGCCCAAGGCGTGCAAACAACCTACCTTTGGGGAAGCACAGCCGATATGAACGGCTCAATGATTAAACTTCCTGCCGGCTTTAGAGGTGAAGTAAAAACAGATGCAAGCGAATTTCGTGCTGTTGTTATAGCCGGCGCCGTTGAGTACAACTCAAGCGAGCAAGATAAAGCGCAAAATCTAAGCGCAGGCAGCTATGTAGAGTCAACCGGTAACTTCACCCACTCGCTTGAAAATAACAGCGGCAAACCTGCAACTATCTACATTCGTACTAACAGTAAGTACCAAGTTAATTAAATACTCGACATCTCTATTTTTAGCTTTAGCTTTTCGTAAGAAAACTTAAAAATAGAAAAGTAACGAATATAAAAAAGCGCACTGATTAGTGCGCTCAAATACAATTAATGTATTACTAGTTAAAAGCTGTATCGAGCTGTTAAGCTAACCAAATCTAGCTCATCAATTGTCGTGTAATTAGCACCAATAGAAAAGTTCTTATTCATGTAATAACGCGCGCCCAAAGTGATCGATGTTTCACTCTCATCTTCAATATCGATGTAGCCTAAACGGCCATCTAGTTCAATGCTATCGCTCAGCATTGATCGAACGCCTATAGATAGGCCATAGCCATTTTCATCTTCTGAAGCACTATTTCCACGATACGATGCCTCAGCTTCTACGTTTTCGTATGTTAATAAACCATAAAAGTCAGTGCTCGCGCTAATAGCAGTTCGATAACCTACTCCAGCACTAAGCCAGTTTAAGTCTACGTCTAAACCATCATCTGAATTACCAACAGTCTGATATTGGCCAGATAGGAAGAAATTCTCGTCTAGTAGCGTGCTACCATCAAGGGTCCAACCATCGGCATCATCGCCATCAATATCACCATTAAGGTAACCTGCAGAAACATAGTTAAAGTTTGGAGATTCTGCCAATACAGCGGGACTCGCAACAGCAGCAGTAAACAGTAAGATTGCAATTTTATTCGTTTTCATAATACTTCCTTATAAATTTATTTGAACAACCCTAAATTGTCCCCAGGACAATACACAACTATATTGTTGATTGCAAAAAATAAATAATTTTAAAGTAACGTTCTGACGGTTTCTATTAATTATAAGATTTAGAATAAAAAGCCAAATGGCCAAAACAAATAATTTAAGCGAGAAACTACATAGGCGAGTGTACTGTAAACTAAAATAAGATGAGGTAATTTGTACTAAGATATATAAGAAACAGAACGCTTTGAAAAGTGGTGGCCCCTCCCAGACTCGAACTGGGGACCTAACGATTATGAGTCGTGTGCTCTAACCAACTGAGCTAAGGGGCCAACTTTATATAACTACGCAGTAGTTAATTTTTGAAGCGTTTAGCCACTGAGCGACTAAAGCGGGTTGCAGTATAAAAAGTTTTTTAAGGCTTGTCACTAGCAAAAACCTTTATTTTAACAATCAGTAAGCTGACTGCTTAAATAGTAGTCTTTTTGTGTACTCGTGGATAAGAAATTGAGGAAAATAAGTACAAAAGTATGCAAGCCGCTTTTTTATAGTCAAATACTTACAAAAAAGTGGCCGGCTTACACTGAATACACCGCACATTATTTTTTAGCAATAATGTAAATAGCGTGAATCAAACCGGGGAAATAACCCAGTAAAGTTAGTAAAATATTTAGCCAAAAGTGCATACCTAAACCAACTTGTAAAAATACCCCCAGTGGCGGCAGTATAATTGACAATATAATACGAATAATATCCATGATCTAACTCCTTTAAAATGACATGCAAAAAGCCCAGCTAAGCTGGGCTTTTTAGTATAGTGTATTATTCAGCAACGATAGTTAGTTCATCTACTACGTCACGAACGTCTTCAGCATTTTTAGCAATTTTTACTGCTAATTGCTTTTCGGCTTCTGATTCTACAGAGCCTTTAAGCTTAACTATACCGTTGTCGGTATCAACGTCGATATCTGTACCGTCAACTTCTGAGTCAAATAAGAAACGCGTAGTGATTACTGTGGTGATTTTAGCGTCAGTTAAGTCGTTGTCATCATCCATCGCGTCACGATCTTTATCGTCCATATCCATGTTTTTCACAACAGTTAGGTTGTTTTCTACATCAGATACGCCATCTAGGCTAATTACAAGTTCTTCAGCAAGCTCTTTATCAAGCTCGCTATTTACTTTACCTGTAAGTACTACCTTGCCATTTTTTACATCAGTGTTAATGTCAAAGTTGTTTAGATTAGTGTTCATAAGAAGCACTGTTTCTGCCTTACCATCAATCCAAGCATCTTTACTTTCATTTTCCCACGTGCCCGCTTGAGCACCCATAGCTGTAGTACCTAAAACTAAAGCCGCAATCATAGATTTGTTGAATGTTTTCATAATCTTTCTCCTTTTGATTAAAGACATTTTTATATATGCGATCTTTAGGCCAACCATTTTTGCACTTTAAATTCATATACTTAGACGTTTTATTAGGTAGAAATAAAAATACCAGCGAGTAAACATTTACAGGTTATTAAGTAAAACTTTCTTACATAGTGAAAATAACCATTATATTGCTATTTTGGTTAATCTATCGTTAATATAATAAATTAAAGGATATCAACAGAAAAGTAACTTACTGATATATAAAAAGTTAATTTTGGTACATCGCTTGCTACATACAGTAGTAACTCACATTAAAAGGATTATTCCCATGCCTGTAAAAATTGAAGACCGCCCAATAGAGCAAGTTCGTGAACAAGTAATTGATCAACTTATTTATAATTACAGCCATGGCGTTATTTCCGCTGAGGCCTTTGAAAGGCGCTTAGACAGTGCAATGGAAGCAACCAATAACACTGCGTTACTTAATTTAGTAGAAGATTTAACCCTTACAACAGATACCCAGTACAGTGCGCAAAAGCAAACGCAGTTTGCCCCTAATTACAGTGCCCAACAAGCAGATGAAGAAAGCTTAACACTTCGCAGTATTTTAGGCTCAAGCGAGCGTAGCGGCCAATGGGTGGTCCCTAAAGATATTTACATTCAAAACTATATGGGATCAATTGTGCTTGATTTTACCGATGCTATATTTACCCATCAACATGTCACTATTCACGTTAGCTGTTATTTAGGTAGCGAAGAAATTTACGTACCAGAGCACGTTAATATAGTGTCTAAAATGTTTTGCATAATGGGCAGCTTTGAAAATAAAACAGTGTCGCTTAATAAGCGTCAAGGCCCCACAATTAACCTAGAAGGTAAAACTGTTTTAGGTTCGGTAGAGGTAAAAGTTAAACGCACCATTAAAGAAAAGTTTGTAAGTTTTGCTAATGATTTAAAGGCCCAGCTTGGGGTGAGTAATAAATAATACGAGTAAAAATACAGTGGGTAGAAAAGCCATATTATGCGCTTTTCTACACCGTTAGTTACTGCCTATTTTATAAGTCGTTATTACGCTCGCTTGGAATGTCACTCATATACTGCACAAACTCAACCTCGAACCCTGCTGGGTCTAAGTAATATACGTTTTTTCTAAATGGGTTTTTTGCGCCCTCTTTATCAATGCTAAATCCGGCGTGCTTTAAGCGCTGTACTACCGCATCGAGATTATTTGTTACGTAAGCAAAATGCGCAAGCCCTACTTGGTGCCCTGTCAAATCTCTGTTTTTATGCTCACCATTATCACTTATTGCAATATAGTGGTTATCGTCGCCAAAATGTACCCAGCGCTTAGGTTTACCATACCAAGTATTATTTCCCTCACTTCTAACAGACCAATAAGGAAAGGCAGCTTGGTAAAATTTAAGCATGGCGTTGATATCGTTTACTACTAAATGTACGTGTTCTAATTTCATTATTATTTACCTTAGTTGATTGCTTAAAAACAAGATAAAACCTCAAGCTAACTTTAGGTAAAGCGCTTTTTTTTACTTTTTAATAATATTGGCGAGTACAGCCCTTTTTAGATTAATTTTTACAACAGTATGTTCGCTAGCAGGACGCAGAAGCTTTGCCTACATGGATGTAGGTAAGGGGCGTGAGCAGGACGCGGAAGCTTTGTATTATGACTATGATTAAGTTGCCCTTCGGTTGAACAAATTTCAATCCATATTCGCCAACATGTCTTAGATACGAATAAATTTACATGCATTTCAAGGCCGTATAAAAAACGCACAAAAGTATTTAGGGTTTATTGTTTACTTTATGGCAAAAGTCGCTAAAATACGCCGGCTTAAATATATAAACGTTCTTTTACAACCCAAAGGTAATACCATGCATCCAATGTTAAACATTGCGGTTCGCGCTGCGCGCAACGCAGGCAAAATTTTACTTCGCGCAAGTGAAGATTTATCAAAAGTTGAAATTCAACAAAAAGGCACTAACGACTTAGTGACTAACATTGATAAAGAAGCTGAAGCCGTAATTCGTGATACAATTTTAAAATCTTACCCTGATCACTGTATTGTTGGTGAAGAACTAGGTGAGCACAAAGGCAAAGATGCAGATTACCAATGGATTGTTGATCCACTTGATGGCACTACTAACTTCATCAAGGGTATCCCTCATTTCGCGGTTTCTATCGCACTTAAAGTAAAAGGCCGTTTAGACCAAGCTGTAATCTACGATCCAATTCGTGGCGAGCTTTTCACCGCTTCTCGCGGTCAAGGTGCACAGCTAAACAGCAAGCGTTTACGTGTAACTAAAACGGTTGAGCTTGCAGGTTCAATTTTAGCCACTGGCTTCCCTTTTAAACAAAAACATCACCTAGACGCATACTCAGATGCGTTTAAAGCCTTATTTGTACACACAGCTGATATTCGTCGTGCAGGTTCTGCAGCGCTCGATATGGCGTATGTAGCTGCGGGCCGTGTTGATGGCTTTTTTGAAATAGGTTTAAAACCGTGGGACACAGCAGCAGGTGAGTTACTTGTAAAAGAAGCTGGCGGCATGGTTGTTGATTTTGCAGGTGGTATTAACTACAACTATAGCGGCAACATTATTTGTGGTGCCCCTAAGCTTACTCAAGCGATTATCCGTGAAATTCGCCCGGTATTATCTGAGTCGTTACTTCGCTAATTAAGAGCGCTTAACCGTTTAATAAAAAAGGAGCGTATTGCTCCTTTTTTGGTTTTAAAAGTATGGATTATCGAGCTGAAGCTCGGTGGTAAAACCTTTAGTAAATGGCAGTGAGCTGATATCTTTTGCAAAGTATTCATTAAATAATGCATCAAACTCGCCACTTTTTTGCATTTTCTTTAACCCCAACTCTATGGCCTGTGCTAACGCGGGTTTACTACTTACTACAAAATAATAAATTCCAGTGGGATAACTAATAAATAAATTAGGCACAATCACTAAGTTACTCTGCGCATTAGCAACCAACTCAGAGTTTACCTCGATAAATGAGCGAGGAAAGTAATCGATTCTGCCACGGCTTGTTAACGTAAACATAGCTTGATAGTTACTCAACGGCCTTACGTGTAAACCGTTATAGGCCATTATTTTTGTATCTGGCCAGTCATGCCCTTGCACTGCAGAGAGCTCACCTAATTGCGCTAAAGTGGTAATCCCTTTAAATTTTCCAACGTTTTTTTTACTGGTTAATAATACTCGCTTACCTATAAAGCCCTTGAAAAGTGGTACTTTAACCGCAATTGCCCGCGCTTCTCGCTCAGGACTGCTCATGCTCCAATAGATGTCTAACGCTGTTTTATCTAGCTCAATCAGGTCGCGTTGCTGCTGCAAACTCACTGGTTGCATTTTTATAAAAACAGGGTAGTCAGCCCGTTCTAGGGCGCGTGTTAATAGCTCACTGAGGTATTCTTCGCGGGCATTTTGCACACTTTGCTTTTGGGCTACGTTAATAACCTCGACGGCTAGAGCTGAAAAACTAGTTAAATATAAAACACACAAACAAACAATTGTTTTTAATGGCAACATAACAATTACCTATTTTTAAACCACCTGCTTATTTTTTGGCACTAAACACACTACAGCAGGTGCTGGTTTTTTGCGCTTACAAATAAATAAGTGGCTTTGGCGATACCGCTTAGCCTCTTTTTTAGCATCGGTTGCAAGAGCTGCAACTTGATGGCTGTTTTTACATTCTTGTAAATCGGGCGCCACAAGGCCAATTGATAGCGTAAGTAAAGGCACAAATTGCTTTTCTCCTTCACGATTTGTAGCCCAATAACCTTTGCTCTTAATGTGCTCAGGCGTAAAAAAGGTGCGTGATTGCAGCTCAAACTGTTCAATGATGGTATTACATATTTGCTCAGCGTCTGATTGGTCAAACACCACCATAAAGTCATCACCACCTATATGTCCTACAAAGTTAGCACTGTTTTCGCACGCTTGCACGATAACATTGGCTAATAATTTAATCACACTATCACCACTGGCATAACCATATAAATCATTGAACTGCTTAAAATGATTAAGATCTATATAAGCAAGCGAAAACACACTTTTTGAGCGTAACCTTTGCTCTATTGCTTCATTAATCGCTACATTACCAGGGAGCATAGTGAGTGGGTTAGCATGCTGGGCATGGCGTATTTTTTCTTCTGTAATATGTTTTAAAATATCGCGTAGTGGTGCTAAACCTAAATAACAGTTATTTCGAGTGATCACTATATGGCGGCGAATATCAAAGTCTTGCTCTGTAATTTGTTGGCTTACCGCATCAAGAAGTTGGTTTTCATCCACCACTAAAGGCTGCTTATCCATAAAATCGGTTACGGGGCATTTGTCATAAAGAGCATGGCCATAAGGCGCGGCAAACACTTCTGTGAGCTGATCTTTATGCAGTAACCCAACCGGCTGACCTGCTTTATTTAACACCGCAAGGCTTATAACGGCTTTGTCTTTTTCAAATAATTTGTGGGCATCTTTACAGCGGGTTTCACTGTCTATTGGCTTTTGTGCTACAGCAAGCCAACCAATCGCCATTGATTGATCAAACCTGTTGCTTGGCTGTTTAAAGTTCAATGCTTGTAATTGCTCTGAGCTGTAATCAAGGCTTGGATTTGAGTTTGGTTTTTCCAGTAAAAAACCTTGTACGTTTGCTATTCCTAAGCTTTCAACATAGGCAAGCTCTTCCACTCTTTCTATACCTTCGGCTATTACAGCAGTATTTGTTGCTTTTGCTAGCACCGTAATCGATTTTAAAAACTCTTTTTTAACTTCGCTTTCATCGCAATGATCAATAAAGTAACGATCAATTTTTACAAAATCGGGGCATAGTTCAGACCACTGCTTTAAGCCCGAATAACCCGCCCCTAAATCGTCAATGGCGATAGTAAAACCCAGTTTGCGATAATGCGAAATTGTTTTTAATAACAAAAAGCCATCATCAACTCTTTCTTGCTCTGTTACTTCAATCACCACGCGGTTTGCCGCTAAGCCAAACTGCTCAATTAAGTGCAGTGTTTCACCTTTAGGGTGACAAGGGTCGAGCAAGGTTTTAGGGCTTACATTTAGAAATAACTTACCGTCTAGGTTAAGCTTTACAAAGTTTTCGATGGCTTTTGAGCGGCATAATAGCTCAAGCTCAGATAACAAAGCATGCTCACTTGCCGCTTGAAATAACTGACCAGGCATTTCTAGGGGGCTGTTTTTAGGGCCTCGACTCAGCGCTTCGTAACCTATAATTGTTTGATTAGCTATATCAAAAATAGGCTGAAACAACGTGGTTATTTCACCGTTACTTAAAATGTACTCGAGTACTTTGCGCTGCATCGTCACTGCAAAACCTGATTGTCGTTTAGTAGGGGCATTAAAGTAGCAAGTATGTATGACAATTTTATGGCATCAGGTGCTATTACCTTGCAGGATTAAGTTTGCTCTATTTGGGGCGATACAATCTCTGCACTAAGTTTTTATAGCCTAGGGCGTTGATCTTTGCGGATTGAAATTTGTTCAATCTAGGGGCGATTAAATCGCGGCGCGAGGTTTGTAACCTAGTGGGCTCGATAACTGCTCCTGCGTTATTCTAATGACTTACATCCATGTAAGAATAAGTAAAAACCGAGCAAAGCTTCCGCGTCCTGCTCACGCCCCTTACCTACATCCATGTAGGCAACAAAGAGT
>NZ_CAWUKC010000069.1:0-20870 GCF_963922945.1 uncultured Pseudoalteromonas sp.
GCTTAGCGCAAGCGGTTTAACCATAGCAGCTTTTTTCGGTTCATTTGAGCTACTTGTTTTTTATCTAACTCTAAATGCCTAAGTGCTTCGTCTGTTATATCTACAATATCACCTACGCCAGATACAGCCCACAATGCTTCTTCTATATCTTTTGCTTTATGCATGGCGTATTGACCTACATATTTAAGCTCGTTTGATAGATAGTCTGTATCAGGACGACCGGTACGAGATAAGTACAAGCGCATTATAAATACCAGCTCAGATTTAATGCCTGCACTGATTTGTTCGCTAAAGTCTAAGTAGCTATCTCCTAGTACGCATTGGCTAGTTACAGCCTTTTCAATGCTATCTTGCTTGGGATCAAAATTAATGGCGAGTGTAAATGCCAAAGGCGGGTCTTGTCGGCTTCGGTCTTTAATATTTGGGGTGATCACATCAATAATTTGTTGCTGCGTTAAAACATGGCTTAAGTCAGTTTTATTAGTTAATAAGCCAAAATTTTGTAATATCACATGGATGGGGTTGGTGTACAAACCAACACCAATAGCACCTGGAGTAAAGTGGCTCGCTTCTTTATGTAAATAAAGCGGAAATTGGCAAACACTTTTTGTCACCATGTTTCTAAGTGCAGTAGAAAGGCCTTCTATTTTAGGTGCTTCTTCAGAGACTTTTAGTTTATCTTTATTGCTTTCAATTAATTGGGTAAAAAAGTTAACCCCAGCATGGGGTAAGTCGGCAACTCTATTAGCTTTCAAATTAATGGTCGTTAATGACTTACTAATTGCCATCACTTCATATTTGAGCTCACTTAAATTATGTTTTTTAGTTATTTTTTGCAAATCTGGAAAAGACAGTAAAACAATATCGCCTTTTTTAAAGCTAACCGGTTTGGAGGACTCTAATTGTAGGCCCATCACCGAAAAGTCCCGAGTGTGTGTTTGATATTGTTTATCTTCTAATGTAAGCAGCGCCTGGGTTTTATAGAGGTAACGTTTGTGGGCGCGCAAGTTTACATACTCTAAAGCAACGATATCTAAATAGGGTGGTTTATTGTGCTTAGCGTGGCCAAAATGTTTAAGTTGGTTAACAATCGCTTTATCAAAAGGTCGTTGTTTATAATTTGCTTGTTCTTCGCTATTGCCAACCGCAGTTAACACAGCAATGTATTTTACATCTTTTATAAGTCCAGACACTCTGGGTGACGGTGGCTTATTTAGCTTTTCTATATTTTTACCTGCCGAGTTTGGTAATGATAATGGAATATAAGAATCGTTCGGATGGCTCGGCATAACTTGTAATTTAAAACACTGCCAGCTGTCTTTTTGACTACCAAATCCTAAAAACAGATTTTTTAGTTTAGGGTTGCTGTCAAGCTCTGTACGCGTCGCTGAGTAGTAATAAATTTTTCCTGCAGAGGCATGGGTAAAGGTGTAAAGGTACTCTTCTTTTACTGCCGTTATTTGGCTAAGCATCTGACTAATGCGTTGATTATTTAAAACGCTATATAAACAGGGGACTTTTCTCTCATCAGTAAAATAGCGCTGAATAAAAATATTATTTTCCGTTGTTAGGCTCAAGCTCGGGACTATTTGTTCGCCTCTTTTACTTAAAAACACATACAAAGAAGTAACACGCGGAATGTAATATTGCTCGTAACCCTTTGAAACAACAGCATCTAAAGTGTTATCTAAATTAACTTTGTAACGGCGCTTATTGCCATGAATAAAGCTTTCTAAAAACTCGTCAAATTTTTCATTGTTTTCTATAAAAGTACGCTTTAGGCGAATATGGTTATATTCACGTGATATGTTTTCAACAGCGACCACTTCATATTGAATACCATTTTTAAGGCCTAGCTCAAAGTCTTGCTCAAGCCCTACTAAGCGCATGGCAATAAGTTGCCCTTTTTTAATAACTTGCCGAGTAGAAAGTTTAATTTTACAGCCACTTAGCGAAATATCAGAGGTGCTAGCAGCAATGTTTTTCTTATCATTGTACTCAATTTTAACTTTGATTGAGTAGTTCATCCGCTCTTCACAGCGGCTTTCATAAGAAGCAAATTTTATTACGCTGGTCGTTAGGGTGTCGTTTTCGGCTGGCGCATCACTTCGCTCTTGAGCTTGCTTTTGCAGTACACGATGGTTGTTTTCGGTATTCATTACCGCTTCGTATACCGCTAACGTATAGCCGCCATGTTGCTTAAGAGCTGCTTCAAAGACCTCTATAGCAGTGTCGTCCATAAAGTGCTGTTTGCCATTGTGCTCATACGGGCGCACTTGGCCTGTAACTAAGCCTCGTAGGTCTATAAAGCGGGCTACTGGCTGAGATAGGCGCGACATTTCCATTTTCATCAAAAACTGCTCAGGCTTTGTTAAGCCAGCGGTTTTTGATTTGAAAATTTGCTCGAACTTTGCGCTACCTAAATAGGTTTTTAGCTCATTCACAAGGTCTTCGTGTTTGAGCAGTATGTCGTCAGCCATTTATAAATCGTCACCGTCTAATTGAAAAGTTGGTATACTGTAAAGTCCATTTATTTGAAAACTTCAATAAACGGAATATCGCGCTATGTTATTAATATAGGTACGATTTTTTGTGTAAGTACAGTTTACTCTTGTTATTATGTGTTAAACGCCAATTTGTTGGCAAGTTAATCTAAAGTATTTAAAAGCAATAAGTATGCCCTAACTTAAAGTAAAAGAGAAAACTGTATGTGTTTGTTTCCAATATGGTTCCTAATGTATTTTGGTAATATAGCGCTGCTAAGTAGCGTACCCATGATAAAATAAACAATTAAGTGCAAAAATAAATCAAACAATAGTAGGTAAGGTTATAAATGGCTAAAGCGGCAAAAGTAGAGTTTGTTTGTACAGAGTGTGGTATGAACTATCAACGTTGGCAAGGTCAGTGTCGCTGTGGTGCGTGGAATACCTTGGCAGAATTTAAACCCTCTGCAGGACAAAGTAAAAAAGCTGCTGCACGCGCTAGCGTGGGTGGTTATGCAGGTAGTGTTGGCGGCGGGTCAAAAAAAATTAATGATGTCGCTACCATGGAGGCTGAAAAGCAGCTCACAGAAATTGGCGAGTTGGACCGCGTACTAAGCGGCGGCGTAACCACAGGCTCGGTGAATATCATTTCGGGCGACCCTGGTGCGGGCAAAACAACGCTTTTATCTGACTTAGTAGCTAGAATGTCACAGCGAATGCCATCACTTTACTGTACCGCTGAGGAGTCGTTGTCACAGTTTAAAAATCGCGTAAACCGCTTAAAGCTTAACTATAACGCCGATGAACTTTATTTACTCTCCGAAACCAGCGTAGAAAACATAATTGAGGAGCTAGATAAAAATAAAATTAAGTTTGCTGTTATCGACTCTATTCAGGCGGTTGTAACCGACACTGCAAATGGCAGCCCTGGTTCTCCTTCGCAGGTAAAAAGTGCCGCGCAAGCACTCACTCAGTATTGTAAGCAAAACGATGTCACTATGTTTATTATTGCTCATGTAAATAAAAATAATGAAATTGCAGGGCCGCAAACATTAGTACACATTGTTGATGCCTTATTACATATAGATACAAATGATGGGCAAGTGCGTACGCTCAGAGCAAACAAAAACCGCTTTGGCGATATTGATACTGTGGGCATTTTTAAAATGTGCGAACGCGGTATGCTCAGTGTAGATAACCCCAGCGAGATTTTCTTATCAGGTTCCAGCACAGAGTCGCCGGGCTCAACTATTACCTGTATTCGAAAAGGTAACCGCAACTTATTGCTCGAAATCCAATGTTTAACTACCGAGACAGAGGCTGAATTTCCACAGCGTGTGTGCGTGGGTTTAAACATGAACCGAATAAAAATGCTTACTGGTATTTTACGCAAACACACCAAAACTAAAATATTTCACGATACGTTTTTTAATATTGTGGGCGGCTTACGAATCGATGAAACCGAAACCTGTATTGATTTAGCGTTAGTAACCGCGCTTTTAAGTAGCTTAAATGAGTTTGTGGTACCGCGCACAACTTGCATTATGGGTGAGCTTAGCCTAAATGGCGATGTACGCCCAATCGACAGCGGTGTACCACGGGTTAAAGAAGCGGCTCAGCATGGTTTTACCGAAATATTTATCCCATTTCGTAATTACCATAAATCGATGGAAGGTTTAGGCGCTAAAATTACACCTGTAAAAACTGTGCATGAGCTACTTAGTTTAATTAATTAACGCTTACAGGGGTTGCTAAGCAATGTTACTCTGGAGCCAATAAAATTTATATACAATAGAATAAGGAAATAACATGAAAAAACTCGTTATCGCTATAGCCATTGTTGCAGTAGGTGTTGGTGGGGTTAGTTACGCAAACTATGTGGCAACTCAAGAGGTACGTAGCGAAGTAGATAAGCAGCTTGCTTTAGTGAGCGATCAAACCGGTGCAACGTTTAAGTATGCGGGGTTATCGGCAAGTGTTATTTCTAAAAGTGTTGAAATCACTAACATGGAAGTTATTGGTCCTGAAGGCGATAACGTTGCGCATATTCAAAGTATTGAGGTAACCGGTTACGAAACTGACAAAATATCGCCACATACATCGTTTGAGGTTAAAAGTTTTCAGTTTGATAAAGACTTTGTAGCAAAACTGCCCTCTGATACAAACGAAACGCTCGCCTCAGCAAGTTACGATTTAAGCTCATCGCTTGATTACGATGAGCAATCTGGCGATAGTGATGTCGTTTTAAAATTAAATGCAAAAGATATTGCTAGCTTTAACATGGATGTAGGCCTTGCTAATTCTAAAGCATTAATGGATGCATCCCTTGCAATAAGCAAAGCGCAGCAAGAAGCCGGTGACACACCGCTTACGTACGAGCAAGAGTTACAACAGCAAACCTTAGTGATGCAAGCGATGAGTAAACTTGAGCCGAGAAATATTAATTTAGTACTTAATAATCAAGGCAAATTAAAAGAAGTATTGGCAGGCGAGCTTGAAAAGCAAGGCATGACGCTTGAGCAAATGCAAATGATGCTACAGCAACAGTTACAGCAAGCGCCCGTAACTGAAGAAATAGCACAGGCGCTAACTGATTTTGCCAAAGGTTTAAACTCATTAAGCATATCGGCAAAATTGCCTGAAGGTAAAACCATGATGGAAGTTAACCAGCAAATAATGATGTTAGCAGGCCAGCCAGAAGAGCTAGTTAAATTTGTTAATTTAGAAGTTAAAGGCGAATAGCAGCCTAATTAATACAAAAAAGCCGCACTTGATTAATCAAGTGCGGCTTTTATTATTTTAGCTATTAGCTATTAGCTATTAGCTATTAGCTAATTAGTGAAGAATACGCGCTCTAATTGTCCCCTCTACTGCGCTTAGCTCTTTAAGAGCCACTTCTGATTGATCAGTATCTACGTCAATAACTACATAACCAATTGACTCATCGGTTTGTAAGTACTGAGCGGCAATGTTAATACCATGCTGGGCAAACGCTTGGTTAATTTGCGTCAGTACACCAGGGCGGTTGTGGTGTACGTGCAATAAACGGCTACGATTAGCAAGCTCTGGCAGCGAAACCTCAGGGAAATTAACAGCCGTAATAGTTGAGCCATTATCTGAGTATTTAGCTAATTTACCGGCTACTTCAATACCAATGTTTTCTTGCGCTTCTTGGGTAGAGCCACCAATGTGCGGCGTTAAAATAACGTTGTCGAATTCACGCAGTGGCGATACAAATTCTTCTTCGTTAGATTTTGGCTCAACGGGGAATACATCAATAGCAGCGCCGCTTAGTTTTTTCTCACTAAGCGCTTCGGCTAGTGCTTCAATATCCACTACAGTACCGCGTGAAGCGTTGATTAAAATAGCGCCTTGTTTCATTACGGCAAGTTCTGCCGTGCCAATTAGGTTTTTAGTTTGCGGTGTTTCTGGTACGTGTAAACTAATAATATCAGCGCGCTGTAATAGCTGTGTTAGGTTATGAATTTGAGTAGCATTACCTAAAGATAGCTTATCCTCAATGTCGTAATATTCTACAGTCATACCGATGTTTTCAGCCATAATACCTAGCTGTGTACCAATGTGGCCGTAACCAATGATCCCAAGCGTTTTGCCACGCGCTTCAAACGAGCCAGTTGCTGTTTTTAACCAGCCACCACGGTGCGCTGCTGCATTACGCTCTGGGATACCGCGTAATAGTAATAGTATTTCGCCAAGTACAAGTTCAGCCACAGAGCGAGTGTTAGAAAACGGTGCATTGAATACCGCAATACCACGCTCGCGCGCTGAGTTTAAGTCAACTTGATTAGTACCAATACAAAAACACCCAATGGCAACTAGCTTTTCAGCGGAGTCTAAAACAGCTTGGTTTATATGAGTACGAGAGCGAAGCCCAACAAAGTGCACATCTTTAATACGCTCTTTAAGTTCGTCCTCAGGTAAGGATGTTTTTACGTAGTCGATATTGCTGTAACCATTACGTTTAAGCGTTTCTACTGCGCTTTGATGAACACCTTCTAGCAAGAGAATTTTAATTTTGTCTTTTGCTAACGATACCTTACTCATAACCTCATCCTATTTAATTTGAGGCCCATTTTTAGTGCCGATAATCACTTTATCAGCGCCGCGCATCGCAAATAGGCCGTTGGTAACTACGCCAACAATTGAATTAATTTGTGTTTCAAGTTGCTTGGCATTACTAATACTTAAATTGTGTACATCTAAAATAACGTTACCGTTATCTGTTACTACACCTTGGCGGTACACAGGGTCACCACCAAGTTTTAATAATTCACGTGCTACATAGCTGCGTGCCATTGGGATAACTTCGACTGGAAGCGGGAAGTCGCCCAGTGTATCGACCAATTTAGTGTCATCAACAATACACACAAATTGCTTGGCTACGGCAGCGACTATTTTTTCGCGAGTAAGTGCTGCGCCGCCGCCTTTAATCATTTCATTTTGTGCGTTTATTTCATCTGCGCCGTCTATGTATACATCAAGTGCATCTACATCGTTTAGCTCAAACACTTCAATGCCTAATGCTTGTAAGCGTGCTGTTGATGCTTCAGAGCTAGATACCGCACCCGTTATGGTGTCTTTCACTGTGCCTAGTGCATCAATAAAATGATTGACGGTAGAACCTGTGCCCACACCAACAATGGTGTTTTCTTTTACAAACTCCAGTGCAGCCCACGCAGCTGCTTTTTTTAATTCGTCTTGCGTCATTGTTATGCTCATATATCAAATGTGTAGTGGGTGTTTATTACCAGTGATAAATGTTATCGGGAGTAATAATAGTTTTAAGTGGAACATCCCACGATTCAACTGGCAGAGCATCTACTTTTTGACAGCTATGTGCTAAGCCAATAAGTTGTGGTTTTTGCCAATTGTATGCGTGTAATTGCGCCAGTGTTTTATCGTAAAATCCACCCCCCATTCCTAATCGGTTACCTTGATTATCAAATGCAACAAGCGGCATCAGTAGGTAATCTAAATCAGCTAATGGGCATATTTGAGAGCAATTCAGCTTAGGCTCCAAGATACCATAGCGATTTGCCCTCATGGGTGAGTTTTTTTCATAGCGTTGAAACAGTAAGGTTGTTCCATTAAATGGGTGGATAACGGGTAAATATAGGGTGTGACCTTGTTTCCATAATTCTTTAATTAACAATGAGGTATCGAGTTCTCCGTCATTGCTAAAATAAATAGCTATCTGCTTTTTTGAGGCTGTTTTATCGCTATTTAGCTGTTGAGTAAAATTCAACTTTAACTGAGCCGCAGCGTTCTCTTGTTGTTTTTTTGATAGATTATTGCGCAACAGCCGAATAGATTGGCGTATTTTCGTACGTTTATTGTTCATTGTTATTACGCACCTTTTTTAATTTGACACTAAATCAGGAAAAGCTAAGTAAATACCAAGCACAATAAGTAATAAAACTGCAGTGGCAATCAGTGAATATAATAAAGTATTGCTACGTGTTTTAACGGGTTCATCGAGCTGATCATCAAGCATGAGATCATCTTGTTGCCACTCATCGTTTTCATCTTCGGTGTTTTTTAGCTCGTTAGTGGGGAGTCTTTGTTCTAGCTCATCTAGTTTTTCTTCTAAACGGATCAGGCTGCTTGTTATGTAGTCAAGAGCATCAAAAATTCGATCATCGCGCAGGCTTGTCGCGTCGGGGCGTTGAAGTGAAGGCTCACCGGTAGCTTGTAATTTACTTTTAATACCAAGGCTTGCCAGTAATTTGGCTTGCTTTAAGGCTTTGTCTTTGTTGTTTGGCGCAAATAACGTTTTGCCGTTAAAAAACTGAGTGACTTTATCTTCAGACGTTTTTAGTTTATTTGCTAAATTAACGCAGGCTGTTTTAGCCTCAGTGCCCTCAGCAAGCCCTACAAACATAACGCGAAAATTATTGGCCATTGACTTATCCCTTAAGTTTTTATTATGTAAAGAGTATATACCTAAAACAGTAAGTAATTCGAGGGCTTGCTAAATCTCATTACTAACTTTTGCTTTAGATATAAAAACGGCCCTTAAAGGGCCGTTTATTATTTAATGTGTTTTGGCTTAAAGGCCAGCAGCTGCACGAAGTGCGTCTGCTTTATCTGTACGTTCCCATGGGAATTCATCACGACCAAAGTGACCATATGCCGCTGTTGGTTGATAAATTGGGCGCTCTAAGTCAAGCATTTGAATTAAGCCGTAAGGGCGCAGGTCAAAGTGCTCGCGAATTAGCTCGATTAAGCGACCTTCTTCAAGCTTGCTTGTACCAAAGGTTTCAACGCTGATAGAGGTAGGCTCTGCAACACCAATTGCGTAAGACACTTGTAGCTCACACTTATCAGCAAGGCCTGCAGCCACTACGTTTTTAGCTACGTAACGAGCTGCGTATGCCGCTGAGCGGTCAACTTTTGATGGATCTTTACCAGAGAAAGCACCACCACCGTGACGTGCCATACCACCGTAAGTATCTACGATAATTTTACGACCCGTTAAGCCACAGTCACCCATAGGTCCACCAATTACAAAGCGACCCGTTGGGTTGATGAAAAACTTAGTGGCGCTATTAATAAGCTCGGCAGGAAGTACTGGCTTAATGATGGTTTCCATCACAGCTTCTACTAAATCATTTTGCGAGATTTCTTCAGCGTGCTGAGTCGATAATACAACAGCATCTATACCAACTGGCTTGCCATTTTCGTATGCAAACGTTACTTGAGATTTTGCATCTGGACGTAACCAGTTAAGCTCGCCACTTTTACGAACCTCAGCTTGGCGCTGTACTAAACGGTGTGAGTAAGTAATTGGTGCAGGCATTAGTACGTCGGTTTCGTTACATGCGTAACCAAACATTAAGCCTTGGTCGCCAGCGCCTTGCTCTTCTGGGCTAGTACGGTCAACACCTTGGTTAATATCAGGAGACTGCTTACCAATGGTGTTTAAAATTGCACATGAGTCAGCATCAAAGCCCATGTCTGAATGTGTGTAGCCAATCTCACGAACTGTTTTACGGGTAATTTCTTCAATATCAACCCAAGCGCTAGTTGTGATTTCACCACCAACCATAACCATACCGGTTTTTACGTAAGTTTCGCACGCAACACGGGCATGAGAGTCTTGCTCTAGGATAGCATCAAGTACCGCATCAGAGATTTGATCGGCGATTTTATCCGGATGACCTTCAGAAACAGATTCAGAAGTAAATAAATGTTTTGCCATTGTATTTCTGCTCACAAATATTGCGCTTCACAAACGTCGGTATTAGCGCTAAAAAATTAAGGGGCGTATTTTATCTAAAACAAAACACATTGCATAGTGTTTTTACGCCTAGACGTCTAAATAAAATGTTTAATAACTTTTTGGTCTTAAAAAATATTCATAATAGCCCATTTTTATAGGGTTTTTAATTGCACACAGCCCCCACATTAAGTAAGAATGGTTGCCATAAAGCTCTTGAGTGACTCAAGGGCATTAACTAACACATAAGTACCCGCGCAAATACACATAAAGGTAGGAGAATTCATGCCATCTCGCAAAGAACTTGCAAATGCTATTCGCGTCTTGTCAATGGACGCAGTACAAAAGGCCAAATCTGGTCACCCTGGAGCCCCTATGGGCATGGCCGATATCGCAGAAGTATTATGGCGCGATTATCTAAAGCACAATCCAACTAATCCAGAGTGGGCTGACCGTGACAGATTTATTCTTTCAAATGGCCACGGTTCAATGCTTATTTATTCTCTGTTGCACCTAAGTGGTTACGACTTACCACTAGAGGAAATTAAAAACTTCCGCCAAATGCATTCAAAAACGCCTGGTCACCCAGAATATGGCTACGCACCAGGTATCGAAACCACTACGGGCCCATTAGGTCAGGGGATCACAAATGCGGTAGGTATGGCGATTGCCGAAAAAGCATTGGCTGCGCAGTTTAACCGTGAAGGCCACGATATTGTTGATCACTTCACCTATGCATTTATGGGTGATGGTTGTTTAATGGAAGGTATTTCTCATGAAGCTTGTTCACTTGCTGGCACATTAGGTTTAGGTAAATTAGTTGCGTTTTGGGACGACAACGGCATCTCAATTGATGGTGAAGTAGAAGGGTGGTTCAGCGATGACACACCAGCACGCTTCAAAGCATACGGCTGGCACGTAGTAAGCGATGTTGATGGTCATAACCCTGAAGCCATTCGCGCCGCTATCGAAGAAGCTCGTAGCATTACTGATAAGCCATCATTAATTTGTTGTAAAACAGTGATTGGTTATGGTTCACCTAATAAATCAGGTAGCCATGATTGTCACGGTGCACCATTAGGTGACGACGAAATTACAGCATCTCGCGAATTTTTAGGCTGGACTGGCGATGCATTCGAAATCCCTGCTGATATCTATAGCGAGTGGGATGGTAAAGAAAAAGGTAAGCAACTAGAAGCAAGCTGGGACGAAAAATTTGCAGCTTATGAAAGTGCATACCCTGAACTTGCTGCTGAGTTTAAACGCCGTACAAACGATGAGCTACCAGCTGATTGGGCTGAAAAGTCACAAGCTTACATCGAAGAGCTACAAGCAAACCCAGCAAACCCTGCAACACGCAAAGCATCACAAAATGCATTAAATGCGTTTGGCCCGTTACTACCAGAGTTTATGGGTGGCTCTGCTGACCTTGCTGGCTCAAACTTAACACTTTGGGATGGCTCAAAAGGCCTAGAAGCAAACGATGCTAGTGGTAACTACATTTTCTACGGTGTGCGTGAATTTGGTATGTCAGCGATTATGAATGGTATTGCTCTTCATAAAGGCTTTATTCCTTACGGTGCAACTTTCTTAATGTTTATGGAATACGCACGTAACGCAGTTCGTATGGCTGCACTAATGAAGCAGCCAAGCATCTTCGTTTACACGCACGATTCAATTGGTCTAGGTGAAGATGGCCCGACGCACCAACCAGTAGAGCAAATCGCAAGCATGCGTTTAACACCTAACCTAGTGAACTGGCGCCCATGTGACCAAGTTGAGTCTGCGATTGCATGGCAACAAGCTATTGAGCGTAAAGACGGCCCAACATCACTTATTTTCACTCGCCAAGGCCTTGAGCAACAAGCGCGTACTGCACAGCAGTTAGCTGATGTGAAAAAAGGTGGTTACATCCTTAGTTGTGACGGTGAGCCAGAGCTTATCCTTATTGCAACAGGTTCTGAAGTAAAGCTTGCACAAGATTCTGCAACAGAACTTCGCAGCCAAGGTAAAAAAGTACGTGTTGTATCTATGCCTTCAACCGATTTATTTGATGAGCAAGACGCTGCATACAAAGAAAGCGTACTACCGGCAGCTGTTACACGCCGCGTAGCAGTAGAAGCAGGTATTGCTGACTACTGGTACAAGTACGTAGGCCTAAATGGCGCAGTAGTAGGCATGACGACATTCGGTGAGTCAGCACCTGCAGGCGAGCTGTTTGAGCACTTTGGCTTTACAGTAGAAAACATTGTAAGCAAAGCAAACGAGCTTTTTTAATAGTATTTGATTAAATTTTGATTAAATAAAGTAAGTAATTGAAAAGCCCGCACTGTGAAAAACAGGGCGGGCTTTTTTGTTTCGCTTTTAGATCTAATTAATGAACATTTAAAATACTTACTAAGATCGAAAAACATGCAAACAAAGAGTAAATACACCATAAAATTATTTTTTGCTCTAAAAATTCGTTTGCGGTATCATTTTGGGCACAGGCTCATTTACAAGGAAGAAATATGTCTTGGTCTAAACTCAATAAAACTATCAATGCTCATTCTGTAATCCCTCTCGACGCGCTTAGCTGTCGAGATTTTGGTGTTAAGCTCCCCGTTAACTTCCCATTTAGTAAAGTTAAATTTACTTGCCAAGCTCTCGCTATGCTATCGCAGCTCAATGACTATGATTTAAAAATGGTATGCGCCGATATTATTCAAATATGCGCGAACCCTAATGCTACAAACTCAATTAAGCATAGCCGTAACCCTCTGCGACGTTTATGGCGGACAAAATACCCATTTCGTAATTATCATTTTTTAATACGTTATAGCTTGGAGTCTAACTTCGTCTCTATAACAGATGTATTATTTGATAAGCAGCTACAAGGAAAAAAAGGTAATTTTGCTGCCGAGCGCACCATGCTTTACGAGGTAAAAAGGCTTAGCAACCATAGTTATAGTAAGGCTATGAAGAGGGAAGAGATAGAAGAAATACAAGGAGCGTGGCAAGAGGAGCCTACTCCAACAGCACGAGTGAATACACAGCACGCAGCAGTCAATGGTATGCAAAATGAGCTTACCAAAGCTACATGGTTAATGGGCACTCACCTTGATAGAGCTTATGAGGGGGATGGGATAAAGGCTTATACGCTGTTTCATAACCCAACAGATCGACCAAAGCTAGATTTGGTGGAATGTGCGTTTGATAAACGCTTAGGTACTAAATCCCATAACGCTCAACATTTAGCAGCGGTGTTGGCACAAAATAACCAGCAAGGTAAGCAGGTTAAATGGCTAGCACATAGCCAAGGGGCAATCATTTTTTGTGCGGCACTGGAGCATTATCGCATTCACTATGGTAAGCCACTTAAAGGGCAACAATTAGCCGTGCATGGGTCAGGCTCAAATATCGAGCGTTTAAAACGCATTGCTCATAGTACCGGGTTAAAAGTTGTTGCGGTGCGTAATAATCCCTATGACTTAGTGCCTAACTTAGCCGGCTTTAATGACTTATCGTCAAGCAGTCTTGTCCGTTCGATGAAATTTAAAGGCTTAGTTACAGGTGATGATGCTGGTGCCAGCCCTCATACTTTGCCATTTTTAGGTCTAGTCACTTATGCTGACCAACTGCAAATGCTTGGTTATAATGATAAGGCCGATGTGGTAAGAAAGTTTATTAAAACTCTACCGGCTACGGATACGCGTTTATGATCAAATTAGCTAAGGCGTTTTTTCGTGGTTTTATTGGTGGGCCCAATTTTGAAAATTGTGTTCACCATCGCCTTATTTTGGAAGACAGACTACTCACTCTTGATATACCGGATAGCAATGTCGCAGCTGTACCATCTACCATTGATGTGACGTTTCCCTATAATTCGACCAGCTGGTTTGAACAACATAAAAAAAACTATTTACACCATGAATACGTACATATGCTTACTGAAAACTGGATGTACTTGCCACCAGTAAGCTATTTGCCAAGTAGTGAGTATGGCATGCTTAGTTGTCAACTAAGGATTAAACAAACCAATAAAATCAATGTTTTGGATATCGCACAATTAAAACATTTTGTGATTGAATCATACGATAACTTCCATTGGGGGCCTGACGGCAGAAATACCGAAATTAAAAATGATACCACATTAGAATCTAGTAAAATGGCCGTCCCCTTTGAGCCTGATGAGTTAGAAGAAGAAATTTTAGGTCGTATTGAATCTTATGGAAAGCCGCCATTGCCTGCCGCTAAAGAGGCTGTGATCAATAACTGCCAATGGGTGTTTTATCAAGTAAAAAGGAATAATGCTCTCTCTCGCCATGATTTTTATTGTTTGCCACTTAGTGAACATGCTTTTTTGGAAGTAAAGTTTAACCATCGTGTTGACCGCTCAGATAAACATAAAAAATGGGCTAAGCATGCACTTGAATCACAACAGCGAATTATGGAATCAATAAGGCTCAGTGATTTACCCCCCGAACACGATAATTTAATTACTGATAATTCTAAGAATGATTAATTTAGCCAAGGCTTTTTACCGTGGTTTTATTGGCGGGCCCAATTTTGAAAATTGTGTTCACCATCGCCTCATTTTAGAAGATAAGCTATTAACTCTCGATGTGCCGGATAGCAATGTCGCAGCAGTACCGTCTACTATTGACATCTCGTTTCCTTATAATTCAAAAAGTTGGTTTAACCAACACAAAGAAACGTTCCTTTACCATGAGTATGTTCATATACTCACTGAAAATTGGATGTACCTGCCGCCAGTAAGCTATTTGCCTAGTAGTGAATATGGCATGCTTAGTTGCCAGCTAAGAATTAAGCAAACTAATAAAATCAATGTTCTTGATACCGCACAATTAAAGCGCTTTGTTATTGAATTATATGATGACTTCCACTGGGGACCTGATGGAAAAAACACTAGAATTAAAAATGATACCACTTTAGAATCGAGTAAAAGAGCAAACCCATGGGTAGGTGAAGCTCTGAAAGAAGAAATATCAGGGCGGATTGAGGTTTATGGTCAACCGCCATTACCGGCGGCTAAAGAGATAATTATTAATAATCGCCAGTGGGTGTTTTACCAAGAGTGCAGAGGTAATGTTCTTTCTCGCCACGATTTTTATTGTTTGCCATTAAGTGAGCATGCTTTTTTAGAAGTAAAGTTTAACCATCGTGTTGACCGCTCAGATAAACATAAAAAATGGGCTAAGCATGCACTTGAATCACAACAGCGAATTATGGAATCAATTAAACTCAGTGATTTACCCTCGGGCCATGATAATTTAATAACAGATAACTCGCAGGGTTTTTAACTTTCTCAAAGCCCGCCTTTAATAAAAGAGTTACTTTTAAAAGCCTCAAATATGCGCACATACATGTAGTTGTGCCCAAAGTTATGGAGCGTTATTAGTAGACGTAGAGCTTGCTCACGTGAGAAGCGTAGCTTCTAATTATTTAATATATCCTCTAAAAGCTAATATCCAGTAAAATAAATTGTTTGTCGTTATGATATTTTGACTTAACTTTTTAGCTTCCACTTCCTTGCAAGGCTATGACCTATCAGGCAAGGTGGTGGCCGATTAAATAAAACAAAACAACAGGAGTGAGGATGTCTCAGTTTGAAAATGTAAGCGTAATTAAAAAAGCGAACGTGTATTTTGACGGTAAAGTATCAAGCCGTACCGTGGTATTTAACGATGGCACAACCAAAACATTAGGCTTTATGCAGCCAGGCGAATTTGTATTTGATACCAGTAAAAAAGAACTCATGGAGCTGTTAGGTGGCCAGTGGGACATTTTATTACCTGGCGAAACACAGTGGAAAACATTTAACGCGGGCGAATCATTCAACGTTGATGCCAATGTTAGCTTTAAAGTAAAAGTGAGTGATTTTGCTGATTATTGCTGTTCGTACACAGACTAAACGCTAAAGGCTAGACGTCTGAAAGCCCATACTCTATGGGCTTTGCATAAACTTTGCACAGCGTATGATCTAAATCAGTTTGAGTAACAAATTAATTTCAAAAATCAGTGCTTTTTCCTTGTGTTAATCTAGATAGCCCCCAATACTATTTATGAGGTAACAAATAAAAGGATACCCTATGAAAATTAATCTTTCTGGTCACCATGTAGACGTTACTAACTCTATTAGAGAGCATATCAACGAAAAGTTTTTAAAAATTGAGAGCCATTTTCCATCACTTATCGCTCTCGACATTATCTTGTCTAAAGAACATCATAAATTCCAAGCAGAGATCAGCACAAATTATGAGGGTGCGCGTATATCGGTAAAAGGGGAAAACGAAGTTATGTACCCAGCGATTGCCAGCGCAGCTAAAAAACTCGATGCAGCACTAAAACATCGAAAAGGGCAAATAAAAGCAAATTTACACGAAAAGCCTGTAAGCACAACGCCAGAAATAGCGCATGAGATCATTCAAGAGATGGAGCTAAAGTAAGCTTTAGTCCCAAAGTACTATAAAAAAGAGCCTTATGGCTCTTTTTTATTGCCTTGATTTTAGGTAAGTTGTTCTCTCTTTATGTTTTTTAATTATAAAACTTAATTTTTTGTATATATAACACACACATATTGAGAAATTAATGCAGCAAACTCACACTTCGTGGAAATCTCGATTGGGCGCCCTAGGCCCTGGTATCTTAATGGCAACCGCCGCAATAGGGGGCTCCCATTTGGTTGCATCCACTCAAGCTGGCGCATTATTTGGCTGGCAACTATTTTGGCTTATATTGGCGGTTAATGTATTAAAATATCCATTTTTCCGTTTTGGTATGGAATACACTTTAGTAACCAAAAACAGTTTAGTAGAAGGCTATAAAAACAAAGGTCCTGTCTATTTTTATAGTTTTATTGGTTTAAATATACTTGCCGCCATAGTTAATACCGCAGGGGTGTTATTACTGACTGCAAGCTTGCTGCATTATGCATTGCCAATAGTGATAGAAGTCACGCTACTGTGTTGGATATTGCTCGGTGTGTGTTTAGCTATTTTATTACTTGGGCACTTTAAAGCGCTCGACAATGTTGCAAAAGGCATAATGGGTCTATTAACTTTGGCTACTGTTATTGCGCTGGTTATTGCATTTAGTAACGGCCCTATGGCGCCTGCTGATTATGTGGGTCCATCACCGTACGAGCTGGCTATGCTGAGCTTTATGGTCGCACTTATGGGCTGGATGCCAGCACCTATTGAAATATCAGCGCTCAGCTCACTTTGGTTAAAAGAAAAACAAACTCAGCAAACAGTCACTAAAAGCCAAGGTCTGTTTGATTTTAATGTAGGTTATTGGTTAACAGCGTGCTTAGCATTAGTGTTCTTTAGCTTAGGCGTGCTAGTGCAATATGGGCAAAGCAGCAATATTGAGCTTGGCGGTGTAGCCTTTGCTAAACAACTTATTGATATGTACGCACTGACTATTGGCGAGTGGGCAAGACCGCTGGTATCAGCCATTGCTTTTTTATGTATGTTTGGCACTACACTTACCGTGCTTGATGGCTACGCCCGTACGCTTAACGAGTCACATAAACTACTTGGTTTTAAGCAATCTAAACACAGTTTAAATAGTTGGTTAGTACTGCAAGCCTTTGCGGGTATGGCCGTTATTTTATTTTTTAAATCGGCCCTTGGCCCCATGCTTACCTTTGCCATGACACTAGCCTTTGTAACCACCCCCGTTTTTGCATGGCTTAACTTCAGCCTAGTGCGATCAGAGAGCGCTATTAAGCACAGTGTACTATTGCGCAGCTTAACCTGGTTAGGCTTAGTTTACTTGGTTGGTTTTGCTGTTGCGTTTGTAGTTTGGAAGTTGATGTGATTTTAGGTTCGAGGTGAAAGGTACAAATCAAATAACCTCTGCATAAATACACGGCTAGTGTGGACCACCATAGCCTACGGTGGGCGAGAATTGGCCTGTTAAAAGTAATAGCTAGGTGAAAAAGATGATCATACTTAAAAGCCAAGTATTTAAGACAGTCCCTAAGTCTCCAGAACAGAGCTGTATCTTTTAAAATAATACGCAAACAGATAAGGTTGTCGATGAGTTAAATATATAGTTATTAGCGCTTTATATTAAATATTAATACACGGAAAAATGAGTTGTAAATGGAAATAAGAACAGGCGCTTGATGTAACTCAAATCACCCAGCCCGATATAACTTTTTATAGCTTATGGATTGATAATAATTTAGCGGGTGTTGGCGCATTAAAAGTGCTCAATGCCACGCATGGCGAAATTAAACCAATGCGCACCTCAAGTAACTATTTACGCCAAGGCATAGCCGCTAAGTTACTCACGCATATTATTGAGCAAGAAACACTGCGAGGTTACAAAAAGCTAAGTTTATAAACTGGAGCAGCAAAAGCATTTTTACCTGCGCAAAAGCTTTACACTCAGTTTGGTTTTAAAGAGTGCGAGCCGTTCGGTGATTATGGGCTAGATCCGTATAGTTTGTTTATGGTAAAGAGCTTTAGCCAAAGCAAGAAATACCTGCCGCACTCGTTTAAAATCTTTAATTGAATTTATACGCTATCTGCGTATACTTTAATATATGAAAAGCCTATTTGTTGAATCAAGCATATTTGAAAAGTACCGAGAGCTGTACTTGAGTGATGACGAGTATCGTCTATTTCAAGCAGAACTCATGGTCAACCCAAAACAGGGCGATGTGATTCAAGGAACAGGCGGCTTACGTAAAGCACGAGTTGCGAGCAAAGGGAAAGGTAAGCGTGGCGGTTCAAGAGTTATATATTATTACTTGGACGACAAAAGACGTTTTTATTTACTCACTATTTACAGTAAAAACGAAGTAACCGATTTAACAGCAGATCAGAAAAAGCAATTAAAAGAATTCTTAGAGGTATGGCGCAATGAGCAAACGTGATTTATTTTCAGAATTAACGACAGCACTTGATGATGCTAAAGCGCATTCACAAGGAAAGCTTACGTTACGTACTCATGCGGTAAATGATATTAACGATCTTGCTATCTCACCTGATGAAATAGTAAATATTCGAGAAACATTTAATATGTCGCGTGGTGTGTTTGCTAACATTCTTCATACTTCAGCAAGAACGCTTGAAAACTGGGAGCAAGGGCGTAGTGCACCGAATGGTCAAGCAATTACCTTGTTAAAGCTTGTGCAGCGACATCCCGAGACACTAAATCATATAGCTGAGTTGTAAGCCTCTAGCTACTCTTCTTTCTATCATTTTAAGGGACTAAAATGAATGACACTAACTTTATAATACGTGTTCTAAAGTGGGCAACACTACAAGAAGAATTTACGTTCGAGCAGCTATGTAAAGCAGTCCTGCTAAGTGAAAAAGAGAAGGAGCAGTTAAAACGGTTAATTCATGATAAATCACTTTTGTTTCACTCACACACATCATTCTATAGTTCGGTAGACAGACCAGGGTCGGGTATTAAATTATTTGCAAGTGCAGAAGATCACTTTAGGTTTTTAGAGTATGTAGAGCTTAATGAAGCTAGGGAATCAGCAAAAGATGCTAATAGAAAAGCTTTATTTGCGATTTGGGTAGCTATTTTTTCTACGGTCGTATCGATTTTTTTATCTATATTGTCAATTAAATCGGATTTAAATATACCGGATAAGCTATATTCAACAATAAATAAAACAAATAAAAGTGTTGTGGGAGAGCTCACCGAAATTAAGAATGATAATCACGAGCTAAAGAAAAAGTTAATCTCGAACTCTGTTTGTTTAATTAACTCTGACCCTACCTATAAATAACGCGGTGCAGCGGCTTGTTTCTAATAAATTTATCATTTACTGTCGGATGGCGTGGCTTCGCCACTTATCCGACCTACGTCAAAGGTAGGTTGGTTAAGCCAAAGACGCCACCCAACAACGTTGTAAGTTCACGCCTGAAGCTCCGCTGCTAGCGCTGAGCTGAGGTAAATTAATATCTAACTCAGCTCTTTTATCGCGTTACTTATTCCATCTAAACTCAGCGCATACATGCGGTTGTTCATTAACTGTGTAATCAATGCTATTTAGAGTCAACAGATTAATGTTAAGTGGCTATTATTTTGTAGTAAGTTAGTAAGTGATTTGATAAGTTAGCTGGGTAAAGATATTAATATGCATGTTATGAAACGGCATACTATTAGGTTTTATTATTTGATGTTTAATCTACAGGGAAGAAACCATGAAATTTGATATGGCAATTACAGACAACTTCGCATCATTTTATGATGAAAAAGAAGGAAGTCATATTTTCATAGATAGTTTTGATAATGAAAATTTTGAAGTGAGAGTAGGAAGCTTAGAAGATTCGAAGCCCGTTGGTAATGTAGTTGCTTTTACTGATGTTGAACTGAATTCGAAGTTATTGGAGTTATATAATAAGCACATTGGAGGTGCATAAAATGATTACTGAAGCTGAAATATCTGCATTAGAAAGTTCGGTCAATGAAATACTCCGTAAACACAATATGTCATTTAAAATGTCAAAACACTTTGTCAAAGACAGGATGAATGACTCTCGTAACACCCCAATGATTATGATTGCTGAACTAAACAGTATATTCAACCGTTTGACCGCGAGACATAAAGAGAACATTTTAAATCTTAAGCACAATAGTACATTTAATATTCGGTGCACAATCTCACATATTAATATGCCGTGCGCTGTAAATAAGATTTCAAGCCATTCTGGTGAGCATCATGAGAACATTGTAATTACAGTAATGAGAAAAGCTGAATGGAAATCAAAGGACTCTGTAGAGTTCTTAATTTAACTAAAAATAATAAAATAGAGACTCTAAAAACTAAAACTGAGTTTTTAGAGTCTGGCGCAATGAGCAAACGTGATTTATTTTCAGAATTAACGACAGCACTTGATGATGCTAAAGCGCATTCACAAGGAAAGCTTACGTTACGTACTCATGCGGTAAATGATATTAACGATCTTGCTATCTCACCTGATGAAATAGTAAATATTCGAGAAACATTTAATATGTCGCGTGGTGTGTTTGCTAACATTCTTCATACTTCAGCAAGAACGCTTGAAAACTGGGAACAAGGGCGAAGCGCACCAAATGGGCAAGCAATTACTTTGTTAAAGCTTGTGCAGCGACATCCTGAAACATTGAATCATATAGCTGAGTTGTAGGGT
>NZ_CAWUKC010000070.1:0-20539 GCF_963922945.1 uncultured Pseudoalteromonas sp.
CACATTCATGGCTAAAACCATTCCTACATGTACACTTTGCCTAGAGCCTAATTGTATAGGAAGTCGCAGCACCAAACACCTCCACCGCGCGGCTGATCGCTGACGGCTGATAGCTCTGCGTTGGGTTTCGCTTCGCACTACCCAACCTACGCGAGGCCTTAAAACTTTCCCCTTGCTAACTTTACTCTTTCAAACTCGCTAACTCATCACCCAAAACAAAAACGCCAGCATATAGCTGGCGTTTCTTTATCTTAAGGTAAGCTTAGTATTAAGCTTTTGGACCTGCTGATTTGATTGCTTCTGAAACATCGTATTTAGCGAAGTTTTCAGTGAAGTCAGCAGCAAGTTTTGCTGCATATTCGTTGTATTTTGCTTTATCGTCCCATGTATTAATTGGGTTAAGAAGCTTGCTATCTACACCAGGGGCTTCTACAGGTACGTCTAGGTTTAATACATCGATATGCTGAGTTTCTACATCGGCTAACTTGCCAGAGACAATTGCATCTATTACAGCGCGCGTAGTTGGAATATCAAAACGCTCACCGGTGCCGTATGGACCGCCTGTCCATCCTGTATTAACAAGGTAAACCTTTGCGCCAAATTCGCGTACGCGCTTCATTAGTAGTTCTGCGTATACACCTGCAGGGCGAGGGAAGAAAGGGGCGCCAAAACATGTTGAGAATGTAGATTCAATATCGCTAGTTGAGCCAATCTCTGTTGAGCCTACTTTAGCTGTGTAACCACTTAAAAAGTGAAAAGCAGCGGCCTCTTCGCTAAGTATTGAAACCGGTGGTAAAACACCGCTTACATCACAGGTTAAAAATACAACAGCTTTAGGCTCGCCAGCACGGTTTTCTACTTTTCGCTTTTCTACGTGCTCTAGCGGGTAAGCAGCACGGCTGTTTTGTGTCAAGCTTGTATCATTAAAGTCAGGTGTGCGCGTTTCATCCAATACAACATTTTCTAAAATTGTACCAAAGCGAATAGCATTCCAGATCACTGGCTCATTTTTTTGTGAGAGGTCGATACATTTAGCGTAACAGCCGCCTTCGATATTAAATACGCTTCCGGGTGCCCAACCGTGTTCGTCGTCACCAATTAAAAAGCGTGTAGGATCGGCTGATAAAGTCGTTTTACCAGTGCCTGATAAGCCAAAGAACAATGCTGTATCACCCGCTTCACCTACGTTAGCAGAGCAGTGCATTGGTAATACACCTTTTGCTGGAAGAAGAAAGTTTTGAACGGAGAACATCGATTTTTTCATTTCACCGGCATAACGCATACCTGCAAGTAGCACTTTGCGCTGAGCAAAGTTAATAATAACCGTACCGTCGCTGTTGGTGCCATCACGCTGTGGGTCACAAACAAACGAAGGAACATTCATTACCTGCCATTGGGGTAAATCAGATGCATTATAGTTTTTAGGCTCAATAAACATGTTTTTAGCAAAAATATGGTGCCACGCGGTTTCTGTAGTAACTACTACAGGTAGATAGTGCTCAGGATCTGCGCCAACTTCTAGGTGAGAGGTGAAGTGGTCATTACTTTGCACGTGTGCTTCTACGCGAGCCCATAAAGCGTCAAATTTATCAGCATCGAATGGGCGGTTTACATTACCCCATTGGATATCATCTTGTGTTGTCGCTTCTTTTACAATAAAGCGATCTTTAGGTGAGCGACCAGTGCGCTTGCCTGTAATTGCAACAAAGGCTCCATTTGCGGCTAGTGTCCCTTCGCCACGACGAATCGCGTGCTCGACAAGTTCAGCTGCGGTTAAATCGACAAAACGTGTTGCGCTTGTAGTCATGTTTATACCTAACTATGTGTGAGAGTTTGAACGGGATAGCTCTGGGTTCTTAGTTCCCTTAAGCTAAAATTATAGTAACAGAAGGATTTGAGATATTCGAGCCTGTAAAGCCTCTAAAAACACATATATTTGCTAAAAAACATGAATAATTTCAATGATACCGGTGTCAGTAAATTAGCAAAATTCATGACACCGGTATCATCATTTTATAATATAAAACCGCAATTTTTGCGGCTTTATATTTAATAGTGTGGCGGGAGTTTAATTAAAGATGTTTTTAATTTCTTGCTCATTAAAAACATATTCTTTTAAACAATAGTGGCAGCTAATGTTAACAACCCCATTTTTAGCGACATCATCTAATAATGCTTGTTGGCCAACATTAACTAGCGCAGTGATGGTTTTTTCTCTACTACAGCCACATTTAAAAGTAATTGCTTGCGGGTCAAAAACGCGAGGGTTATCTTCGTGGTATAATCGAGTTAATACAGTATTAGCATCAAGCTCTAGTAATTCTTCGCGTTTAATTGTATCGCTTAGCGCTTCTAAGTGAGTAAAGTCATCAATTGACTTTTGTTTATCAACGGGGAGTACTTGTAAAAACAGTCCGCAGGCTTTTGCTTTACCTTCGCTTGTATTAGTTGCAAACCATAGTCGAGTTTTTAACTGTTCTGATTGCTCAAAGTAGCTTTCGATACACTCACTTAATGTATCGTGCTCAAGAGGTACTATGCCTTGATAACGCTCGCCTTTAGTTGGGGTAATGGTAATAACCATATAACCTTTACCTACAAGCTCTTTTACTGTTGTGCCGCTAACCTCGCTTTGCATGCGTGCAATACCGCGCATGTTTTGCTTATCATCGCCGTTAATTACAGCGTACTTAACAGGGCCGTCGCCTTGTAGTTGAACCGCTATTTCACCTTCAAATTTTAAAGTGGCTGTTAATAAGCATGTTGCGACGAGTAACTCACCTAACAATGCTTTTACTGGTTCTGGGTAATTGTGATTAGCTATCATCTCATTGTAGGCGTGCTCAATTTGCACGAGTTCGCCACGAACATCGAGTTTGTCGAATAAATAACGGTGAAGTAAATCTTGTTGCATGAGCGGCTATACCTAACTTGATTTCATTTTTAAAAGTTCGCGCCTTTGCTTTTTATCGGGCTTTTTATCCGGATGTGGAGCAAAGAAGCTGTTATTTTTGCGTGCGATGGCGTTTTCTTCGCGTTTTTCAATACTTGCGTCAGTTTCTTGATACAAGGTCTGTGCAATGGGGGCACTTTGGCGTTTTTCAAGCACTTTTAGTACGTTGATAACCTTTTCATCTACGCCTTGGATAAGTCTTATCGTTGCGCCAACCTCTACAATTTTACTCGCTTTAGTACGTTGCCCATTATAATGTACTTTGCCGCCTTGCACCATGTCGCGTGCAAGTGCACGAGTTTTGTAAAAGCGCGCGGCCCACAACCATTTATCTAATCGAACTTTTAGCTCAGTACTGAGGTCTGAGTTAGTACTAGTATTACTTTTTTTACTCATTAGGCTTCTTCAATCGACTACTTATATAACGTAAAATTACCATGAAATCATCGTACGATGAAGGTACTACAGCGTACGCTTGTTTTTTGAGCACTATCACATTGTTATATTAATCTGTTTACAAAGTTTAATATTAGTGTGCTTGTTGAATGAAAAATGAAAGGGTACTATGGGTACGCGCTTATGCAGTAAATTAAAATAAGAACATTATTATGGAACAGCAAATTCAACAGCTTAAACAATTTTTAACACGGCTACCCCATGCTAAATTAAGCGCAGTAGTTACGTTGTTAGTTGTTGTTTATCTTGCTTATTTACTCTCAAAATTAGTTTGGCTTTTATGGCCTCAACCTCTTAGTGCACCGCTTACTCCTGCACATTACTCTGCTGGTGCAAAAGTAGCTAATACTACCTCTGTACAAAATATTATAGAGCAATTTCTGTTTGGTAAAAAAACTGTAACAAATAAACCTAATACTGCGCAGCAAAACGAAGTCATTAATAATGCCCCAGAAACACGTTTAAGTATTAACTTAACGGGGATTGTTGCTGTAAGTAACGATGATCAAGCGGGTGTGGCTATTATCGAGTCGCAAGGTCGACAAATTAGCTATTTAGCAGAAGAGGTTGTACAGGGGACACGAGCAAAGGTTGCTCAAATACTTCCAGATCGCGTTATTTTGAGTGTTAACAGTCGATTTGAGACGCTGATGCTAGATGGTCTCGATTTTACTAAAAAAGTCTCTATGCCTGTGCTCGCCGCCCGTAAAGAGCAAAATCTGAACCCAAAAAAAGTAGCTCAAAACGAATTACAAATTAACGCAACCGCTGACCCTGATGTAAAAGAAGCACTAAGAGAAACACGGGAAGAGCTACTAAGTGAGCCTGGCAAGTTATTTGATTATATTCGTGTTTCACAAGCAATGAGCGATGGTGAGTTAATCGGCTATCGTTTGAGCCCAGGTAAAGAGCCAGCACTTTTTAAACAAATGGGCTTACAAAATAATGATTTAGCCGTTGCAATTAACGGTTACCAACTAACAGACTTACAACAGGCCATGGCAGCTATCAATGAGCTGCGCAATACTAGCGATGCCACAATTACAATTGAGCGTGATGGTGAGCAAATCGATGTGCAATTTAGCCTGCAATAACTTAGCTTTGGAGTTTTAACATAATGGTACAGGTGCTACACCTCAAAAAAATTAAAAAAGGGTTAGCTAAGTATGCAGCACTTTTTTTAGCAGCCAGTATTTCGTTGTCGGTTTCAGCTGTTGAATATGCTGCCAACTTTAAAGGCACGGATATCAACGAGTTTATCAATATTGTTGGTAAGAACCTTAATAAAACAGTGATCATTGACCCAAATGTACGCGGCAAAGTAAATGTGCGTAGCTATGAGTTGATGGACGAAGCGCTGTACTACCAATTTTTCTTAAATGTACTCGAAGTGTATGGCTACTCTGCAGTAGAAATGGACAACGGTATCATTAAGATTGAAAAAAGCTCCGACGCTAAAAAATCAAATGTTCCACTCATTACCGAAAATAGTGCAGCATCGGGCGATATGATGATCACCCGTGTGGTCCGCGTTAAAAATGTAAGTGTTCAAGAACTTGGTCCATTGGTGCGTCAATTTAGCGACCAAAAAGACGGTGGCCATGTAGCAAACTTTAATGCTGCAAACGTTATGATGCTGACAGGACATGCAGCTTCAGTTAATCGCTTAGTTGAAATTATTCGCTCAGTGGATCAAGCCGGTGATAAGCGTGTCGATATTGTAAAGCTTAAATATGCAACGGCAGATGATGTTGTATCGGTAGTTGAGAATATTTACAAAGACAGCGGCAAGGGGAGCGTACCTGAATTTTTGATTCCTAAGGTAGTTGCTGATGGACGTACCAATAGTGTAATTGTAAGCGGTGAAGGCCAGGCACGTACTCGCGCAATAGAATTAATTAAGCGCCTTGATGGTGAGCTTGAAAGCCAAGGCAACACCAAAGTATTTTACTTAAACTACGCCAAAGCAGAAGATTTAGTAAAAGTACTACAAGGCGTGAGTAAAACGCTTGCAGAAGATGGAAAAGGCACAAGTAAAACCCGTACAACCAGTAAAAATGATACCAGCATTGAAGCCCACCCTGATTCTAACTCATTAGTTATTACAGCTCAGCCAGACACGATGCGCTCATTAGAGGCTGTGATTGATAGGCTCGATATTCGACGTGCGCAAGTACTCGTAGAAGCCATAATTGTAGAAGTGATGGAAGCCGATGGTGTTAACTTAGGTACGCAGTGGATTTCAGAAGACGGTGGTATGCTGCAATTTAATAATGGCTCAACGGTACCTGTAGGTTCTTTAGCGGTTGCCGGTATTCAAGCGCAAGACACCACAAATACGCAAACTATAATAGGCACAGAGTCAGGTAACGTAACGAGTTACGATGAAACAACCGAAGGCGACTACACTGCACTTGCTTCATTACTAAGTGGTGTAAATGGCTTGGCGTTTGGTTTAGTTAAAAACGACTGGGGTGCCATTATTCAAGCAGTATCAACCGATACCAACTCAAATATTTTGGCGACGCCTTCTATTACGACCATGGATAACGAGGAAGCGTCGATGATAGTAGGTCAAGAAGTGCCTATTATTACTGGTTCGCAAACAGGTAGTAATAACGATAACCCATTTCAGACCATTGAACGCAAAGAAGTAGGTGTAAAATTAAAAGTAACTCCACAAATTAACGATGGCTCAGCAGTACAGTTATTAATTGAACAAGAGGTATCGAGTGTCAGTGGTGCAACAGCGGTTGATATTTCTGTTAATAAGCGCGCGATCACAACCACAGTAATGGCTGATGATGGCGGTATGGTTGTATTAGGCGGTTTAATTGATGAAGACGTACAAGAAAGTGTATCTAAGGTGCCTATTTTAGGTGACATCCCTATTTTAGGACACTTATTTAAGTCAACAAATACGACCAAGCGTAAGCGTAATCTTATTGTATTTATTCGCCCGACGATTATCCGAGATGGCGTTAATATGAATAAGTTAAGCTTTAACAAGTATAACTTTATCCGTGGCGAGCAAATGAAAGAGCAAGAAGATGGTATAGAGCTTATGCCAAATTCAGATGTTCCTTTACTTCCATCGTGGGATGATGAGCTTATTCTGCCACCAACTTATGAAGAGCACTTAAAAGCATTAAGCTCTAAAGAACGTGCAGAGCGTGAAGATGACTAGCGCGATAGAACAAATAAACGAAGACGTGGCTCATCGTAGCGATGAACCACGGTCTGAGGAGTTACTTACAAGTAACGACTTAGTTGAGTTGCCCCCAAAGCGTTTGCCTTTTTCGTATGCGCGCAGAGCGGGTGTGCTGCTGAGTCAAAGTGATGAGCAGCAGGTTGTGTATTACCGCGGTGAGCTAAATGTTGACGTATTGCTAGAGGTACGTCGCATTGCAGGTAAAGGTTTTACACTTGAACAATTAGCTGACGACAAATTTGAATTGTTACTAGAGGCTGCGTACCAGCGCGATAGCTCTGAAACACAACAAATGATGGAAGATATTGGTAACGAGGTTGATTTATTCTCCCTTGCCGATGAGTTGCCGCAAACGGAAGATTTATTAGCCGGCGATGATGATGCGCCTATCATCAAGCTAATCAACGCTATGCTGAGCGAAGCAATTAAAGAAGGTGCCTCCGATATACATATCGAAACCTTTGAACAAGAGCTTGTGATTCGTTTTAGGGTTGATGGCGTATTAAAAGAAGTCCTCAAGCCTAACCGTAAGCTAGCCTCGTTATTGGTTTCGCGTATTAAGGTAATGGCGAAGCTAGATATCGCAGAAAAACGTATACCTCAAGATGGTCGTATTAGCTTGCGTATTGCCGGGCGTGCAGTAGATGTACGTGTATCTACCATGCCATCAAGCTTTGGTGAGCGTGTAGTACTTCGTTTGCTTGACAAAAATAACGCTCGCTTGAATCTTGAAGATTTAGGAATGACGACACAAAATCGAGAGCGCTTTGCTGAACTAATTAGTAAACCTCACGGTATTATTTTGGTTACCGGCCCAACGGGCTCTGGTAAAAGTACCACCTTGTACGCCGGTATGAGCCAAATAAACTCTCGCGATCGTAATATTTTAACGGTAGAAGACCCAATAGAGTACGAAATTCCGGGTATTGGTCAAACCCAAGTTAACACTAAAGTCGATATGACCTTTGCCCGCGGGCTTCGTGCAATACTACGCCAAGATCCTGATGTTGTTATGGTAGGTGAAATACGTGACCTTGAAACCGCACAAATTGGTGTACAAGCATCGCTTACCGGTCACTTAGTTATGTCTACACTGCATACCAATACTGCCTCGGGCGCAATTACCCGTATGGAAGACATGGGTGTAGAGCCATTCTTACTTTCATCGTCATTGTTAGGCGTGCTGTCGCAGCGTTTAGTACGTACTTTATGTAATAGTTGTAAAGAAGGTCACACGGCCGATGAGCGTGAGTGTCAGCTATTAGGTGTTTCTGTTGAGAATGCCCCTACAATTTACCGCGCAGTCGGGTGCGAGGAATGTAACTTTAATGGTTATCGTGGCCGTACTGGTATTCATGAATTACTGGTAGTGGATGAAGAAATTCGTGAAATGATCCACAGTGGTAAAGGCGAGCAAAGTGTTGAAAAATACATTCGCCAAAAAAGCCCAAGCATTCGCCAAGATGGCTGTAGCCGCGTACTGGCAGGCAAAACAACCCTTGAAGAAATTTTACGCGTTACCCGCGAGGAAGCCTAACCATGGCGGCGTTTGAATACCGTGCCCTTGATGGCCGAGGGAAAGAGCAAAAAGGCATTTTAGAAGCTGATACTGCTAAGCAAATTCGCCAAGCACTTCGCGAAAAAAAACTTACGCCACTTGAAGTTATCCCAGCAGCAGAAGGTGACAAACAAGTTAGTGGTGCAAAAACGCCGTTATTAAGTCGTTTTTTTAAACCCAGTGTATCAACCTCTGATTTGGCGCTTATTACGCGTCAGCTTGCCACGCTCATTCAATCGGCATTGCCAGTTGAAGGAGCTGTAATGGCGGTGGCAGAGCAATGTGAAAAGCCCCGCTTAAAACGTATGCTTATGTCGGTCCGATCCAAGGTTGTAGAAGGTTACACTTTGGCTGATGGCATGAGTGAGTTTCCACATGTTTTTGACGATTTATACCGAGCAATGGTCGCCGCAGGTGAAAAATCAGGGCACCTTGACCAAGTATTAAATCGCCTTGCCGATTACACCGAACAACGCCAACACATGCGTAGTCAAATTACGCAAGCCATGGTTTACCCAACCATTTTGGTTATTTTTGCCATTGGTATTGTTTCAGTGTTACTTGGTACGGTCGTGCCTAAAATCTTAAAAACTTTCGAAAAAACTAAGCAAGTATTACCCTGGACGACTGAGTGGGTTATGGCGGGCAGTTACTTTGTACAAAATTATTGGTTTATAAGTTTGTTAATCATTACTGCGCTGGCAGTCAGTATTAAGCATGCGCTTAAACAACCTAAAATTCGCTTTTGGTGGGACGATCGCGTTCTACATATGCCTGGTTTTGGTAAAGTCGCGCGGGGTATTAATACAGCGCGTTTTGCTAGAACGCTGAGTATTTTGTCGTCAAGCTCTGTGCCACTACTTGAAGGTATGCGTATATCGGGTGGGGTATTGGCAAATGAAAAAATGAAAAAATCGGTCGCAGATGCAGCTGATAGAGTCAGTGAAGGTGCAAGCCTGAGAGCGGCTTTACAGCAAACTAAATTATTTCCACCGATGATGCTGCATATGATTGCCAGTGGTGAAAAATCAGGTGAGCTAGAACAAATGCTTGAACGCGCGGCTAATAATCAAGATCGCGAGTTTGAGAGCATGGTAAATGTATCATTAAAATTATTAGAACCAGCAATGATCGCCTCTATGGCGGTGATTGTTTTGTTTATAGTAATGGCTATTTTACAGCCAATTATGGCAATGAATAAAGCGGTAGGACTTTAAGCTTTAAGGGGGAGCTAAGTTAGCATTAACTTAGATGACGCCCAGTTAAATTATGTTTTGGAAAATGAGGTATTTACGTGAATAAACAATCAGGTTTTTCTTTACTCGAAGTAATGGTGGTATTGGTTATTATCGGGATGATTATGTCAATTGTGGCGCCTAATATTATGGGCCAACAAGAAGAAGCTGCTATCGATAAAGCACATCTAGACATTCAACAGCTTGAAGATGCTATGAGCTTATACAAGCTTAAAAATAAAAGCTACCCAAGCACAGAGCAAGGCCTAGAAGCACTAGTCAATAAAACCAATATTGAGCCTGTTCCTAAGCGTTTTCCAGATGGTGGTTTTATCAATGAACTACCAGAGGACCCGTGGGGTAATGAGTATCAACTAATTAGCCCAGGTGAGATTGGCAAATTTGATATTTTTTCTATGGGGCCTGATGGCGAAGCCGGTACTGATGATGATATTGGTAACTGGGGCGAAGACGAGCAGTAATGACAGCTAACTTAGCAGTACAGTTAGTTACGATTGCACGAGGCTTACTATGCAAGTAAGCCTTAACCGCAAGCGTGCCCACCAAACTGGATTTAGTTTAATAGAAATTTTAGTCGTACTGACTATTATCGCATTTGCGACCAAAATGGTTGTATACAGCTTAGAAGGCGGTGCCGAAGACGAGCTTGATACACAAGCACTTAGGCTGCATACCACCATTAACATGGCCTCTGAATTTGCTATTTTAAATCAAATAGAGCTGGGCTTAATGGTTGAAGAAAATACCCTAGAGTTTTTAGTATTTGATGGCGAAAAGTGGATTACCTTTGACCGCGAAGACCTTTACAAGCCTATTGAGCTTGATGAACGGCTAAAACTCACGCTCAATTTAGAAGAGTTAAGCTGGTCACAAGACAACCTGCTTGAACAAGCTAATTGGCGCGAGCTTATGAGTGGCGGCGATGACGATAGCTTACTAGAGCTTGAAAAGTTAAAAATACCGCAAGTCCTTATTTTATCATCTGGTGAGGTAAGCGCGTTTCAACTTATTGTTGAACTAAAAGAGCAAAGCGAGCCTGTGTACTATATTGAAGGGGAATTTACAGCCCCTGTTAACTTACGTAAAGAGCCATAATAATGGGGCTAAATAAAGGCTTTACCTTACTTGAAGTACTTGTTGCGCTAAGTATTTGTGCTATGGCTGGTATTGCCGCAATGCAGGCAACCGGTGAGCATATAAATCATCTAACAACGCTAGAAGAGCAAACGTATGCATCGTGGGTGGCAGAAAATGTACTGGTAGTGCAGCGTAGTAAAGGTAAAGACTGGCAAGCTAAAAATGGCGCACGCGGTAGCGAAGTCATGGCGGGCGTTGAATGGTTTTGGAAGCAAGAAATAGCAAAAACGGCTGACAAAAGCTTTGTAAAAGTGACCATTAATGTATTTAGTGACGAAAAATACGAGCAATCGGTGTACGAGCTTTCAACTTATTTAAATAAAGGCAGCAAATAAGTGAAGCAACGCGGGTTTACATTAATCGAAGTATTGGTTGCCATGGCTATTTTGGCTGTGGTGATTATGGCGACTCACCAAATTTTAGACTCAACCACCAAAGCAAAAGAAGCATCTGATGACAAAATAGCGGAGCTTAACGGTCTACAAACCGCATTTAGGTTAATGGACCAAGACTTTAGCCAAATGACGCAGCGCACTGTACGTAACGAAGCTGGTGATGCGCAAGAGCAATACTTACTAGCAGGGCGTTATGTACTAGAAAGCCAATACGATGGTATTGCCTTTGTACGCGATGGCTGGGTAAACCCAATTAATTTGCTGTCTCGTTCTGAGTTACAAGCCGTAGGGTATAGAGTGCTTGATGACAATTTAGAGCGTGTATACAGAGTGTATGTAGATCAGCTTGATAATATGGAGCCGCGGGTACAAGTTGTTTTAAAAGGTATTGAAGAGCTTAAATTTGAATTTTTAGATGCCAACAACGAATGGCAAGAGCAATGGCAGATAAAAGCGTTACCTAAAGCGGTTGCGGTTACTTTGCAGCAAATTGAGGCAGAGCCTATTCGTCGTGTTTTTTTAGTACCTGGGCAGGGCAAAAACAGCGGGGAGAGTAATTAATGAATAAGCGCGAATCACGCGGTGCCGCATTAGTGATTGTGCTGTTTATTGTTGCACTGGCCGCGATATTAGCGGTAGAAATGAGTGCTAATTTAATGGTACAGGTTCAAAAAAGCACTAATCTGCAAGGTCACCAACAAGCAAAGTGGTACGCCTATGGCGCTGAAGAGCTAGCAATTAAGGCACTCAAGTTAAGTAAAGACGATGATCCAGATAAAACCTCGTTAGATCAGGTTTGGGCTACACAAGGCGACACCCAATACCCTGTAGACAACGGCACGCTTAGCGGCAAAATTACTGACCTACAAGCATGTTTAAATCTAAACGCATTAGGGGAGGCGCCAGATATAAACTCTGCCAGCAAAACCAACCCTGCCCATAAAGCACTTTTTGCGTTATTAGAAAACATCGAGGACCTACCAGCCGAAGAAAGTGAAGAAGCAATGGCAGACAGTGTGTTTGACTGGTTAGATGAAAACAGCATCACGTATCGCTCAGGCGCTGAAGAAGATGAGTATTTATCGCGTGATTACCCATATATGAGCGCAAATAGTTTATTTGCATCACCTTCTGAACTACGTTTGGTTAAAGGTTTTAATCCGTTAGTGATGGAAAAGGTATTGCCTTATGTATGCGTTATCCCAGGGACGACCATGTTGTCGGTTAACGCCAATACGTTACTTCCCGAGCAAGCGCTTATATTAAGTGCCATGATTGACGAATTATCGTTATCTGGCGCAGAAGCGGTTATAGCAGCCCGCCCAGAGACTGGGTTTGATAGCGTAGACGAATTTTTTTCTGAGGTGCAGCAGCAAGGCGGCACCAATTTAGACTCAGTTAAAGAGTTATTTAGTATTAACAGTGAATATTTTAAATTACAAACGCAAGCAACGTTTGTTGACTTGCGTTTTTCGATGACCACATTACTTCATGCAAAAAATGGTGAGGTAACGATACTGGCGCGAAAATTTGGAGGCGTACAGTGACAGAAATACTGCTGATCCGCACGGGTCAAACAGAGCAAGATAAATTAAATTGGCTAATTTACTCACCACAAGAACAAGAAATAATTGCCAGTGGAGAATTAGCCGATACAAGCCGATTAAGTGAGCTAAGTGAAAAAGCGCAAACCCGCGAGGTAGTAGCATTACTACCAAGCGATCAAGTGCAGCTTAAAACAGTGGTGCTACCTACTAAATGGAACCGTAAGTTAGAGCAAGCTTTGCCCTACATGCTTGAAGAAGAGATTGCGTGCGATATAGATGAGCTATTTATCGCAATTGGTGAGCCTACTATGATTAATGAGCAACACGCAATCAAGGTTGCCCTAACCGATCGTGAATGGTTTGAGGGCTGGCTTGCGTTATTTACTGAACATAACTTGGCGGTATACACCATTTTGCCTGACGCCCTGCTATTGCCTACCAGTGATGATGATACATTAACCGCCATAGAGCTTAATAATCAGTGGTTATTTAAAAAAGGTGATTGGCACGTTAGTGCTGTTGAAAATAGCTGGTTAAAAGAGTATTTAACAGCGCTCGGCGAGCCAAGCGTAAAGCATTACAGCCCGGCTAATCAGTTTCCTGAAAGCATTAACTTAATTTCGCAAGCAAGCGATTACGATTTACCACTGGCTTTATTTGCTAAACAACTGACCAGCGTTAAATTTAATTTACGTCAAGGTATGTACCAGCTTAAAAAGAAAAGCGCACTGTGGTGGGGTTATTGGAAGGGCGCAGCCATTATTACCGGTGTTGCTTTATTTGCTACCATTGCCATAAAGCTGATTGAACTTAATCAACTTAACTCGCGTGTTGAGCTTGCTAAAGCCCAGGTGGTGGATAGATACCAAAAAGCTTTCCCCGGAACTAAAGTACGCCCTAACTTAATCAAAAGCCAAATCAGGGGCGCGCTTAAAACCATTAGTGGTGAAAGTGAAGCGGGGTTTTTAGATTTGACCAGCCAATTGGTTGGTGTGTTTTCGCAGGTAAGCGAATTTACGCCAGAAACCCTGCGCTACGATAAACGCCGCAACGAATTACGAATACGCGCACGCGCTAAAGACTTTCAAACGTTTGGTAAAGTAAAAAGCATCCTTGAGCAACAAGGGCTAACGGTTGAGCAAGGGTCGTTAAATAATGATGGCGATTTTGTAGTAGGCGAAATAAAACTGCGAGGTGCGGTATGAAACAACAAATAATGCAATACTGGCGCTCGCTAAAAGAACAAGAACAGCAATTGATTATGATTGCTGGTGGTATATTTATAATCTTTATTTTAGTGATGGGCATTTTTAGGCCTTTAAATAACGCCATAGATAAAGCCAAAAAGTCGTACGTCACTCAGCAAGAGCTGCTCATATGGGTTGATGAAAGCATAGTAAAGTTAAAAGCAGCGGGTAACACGCAAGCAATCAGCAATCAAAACATTAGCCAAGTGGTTAATTCAACGCGTAGCCGCTACCGTATTACGATAAGCAAGATGCAGCCTAACAATAACTCGTTACGTTTAACGCTTGATTCGGTAGAGTTTAATCAATTAATAGAATGGTTAGATGAACTGGTTAATCAGCATGGCTTAAGAGTAGAGAACCTGGATTTAAGCAAAGATGATAAATCAGGGTTTGTACGTGTAAGCCGCTTAGTACTAGAGAAGTAATGAATGAAAAAAATAATAATATTATCAGTGGTATTTTTTATTAGCTTTATTGTGTTTTGCATAATGAAATTACCAGCGGCCATTGCGTTAGACCTAGCGAAGCCGTACCTACCAAAGCAGCTTGAAATAGGGCAAACCGTAGGGAGTGTGTGGCAAGGTCAAATGATGCAAGTGCGCTATCAAGGCGAACAGCTAAATAATGTTCGCTGGGATATTGCTGGCTGGCAGTTATTTACTGGCAATTTAAATGCTAACTTAAAATTTGGTAACCCGCGTGAGCGTAGCGATATTTCGGGCTATGCTGATGTGAATTACGGACTATTTAATAATGTGGTTACCGTTACCGATGGTATAATTCGCTCGACCGTAGAGCGTGCCATGCAACGTATTGCACTCCCTATACCGACTACCGCCAAAGGCCGTGTCATTTTAGAGCTGAATGAGTACACCTCAGGTGTGCCTTATTGTGAGTCATTAAAAGGCGAGATTGCCAGCCCAAATATAGATGTTAAAGGCTTTAATGGCTGGTTTAATATTGGGCCACTCAGTGGCATGTTAAGCTGTAAGTCGGGCGATATAGCCATTTTAGTCGACCCAGATAACACCTTAGGCCTTGAAGCCGACGCAACACTTAAAGCTAACTTTGACTTTAAAGTAGCAGGCTATGTTAAACCTGATGCCAGCTTACCCAAAGATGTGCACGACGCGGTTAAGTTTTTAGGCCGCCCTGATGCACAGGGCCGCTACCCACTTAATTTTTAATGTAACAAAAGAGATTTAATGCAATTACCACAGTTTAACGAACAACACGCACAGCAATTAAGTGCATTTTTGAGTACACAACCTCAGGCTATGTCATTAACACAAAGCCAAGGCTATCTATTTGGGGTTATTTGCTCGCCAAGCCCATTAGAAGTTCACCAGTGGTTAGCGCAGATTGTGCCTAATACGGCTAACGATTTAGACGAAGAAATACTGTTTTTATTTATGGCGTTGTACCATCAAATTAGCGAGCAAGTATTTGAAACCGGTTACAAGTTACCCGCTGATTTTGACCTTGAGTATACCCAAGCCTGGAGTGAAGGTTTTTTACGTGCTACTCAAGAATACGCACAACCTCTATTAACAGCTCCTGCGCTAGAGCCTCAGTACAAAGAAGCACTAGAGAGTGCGCTAAGTACGCTTAGCTTTTTTGCTGTTGATGAGCAAACAAGATTACAAATTGCGCAGCAAAACAACATGACACTCGAAGCCTTATATCAGTATCAGTACGAATCAATGGGCGACTTTGCATTAGGTTTTGCCGAGCTAATTGAGGTGGTGGCCATAAACAGTGGGCTGATTACAGATGAAGGGTGGGAAGAGTAGCCTTTAGGTATTAAACGGCGTTTAGGATAATTAAGCGCCAAGTTCTAAAATAATATCAGTGCAGCCTTTTTTACACTTAACAACGCCTTTACCCGGTTCATTGGTGGCTAAATCGAGTGTTAACACCTCGCCGCACTGTTCACAGTACAAGGTTTTTCCTTGCGACAGCTTTTTAAGTATTGTGCGCTGTTTCTGAAAAGAGTCACTCGCTTTTTTATTTAACTTTGAAAAATCCACTATTTAGCTCTCTTTTGTTCTAATGCATCTGACACAATTTCACATACTGTATTTAAACGCTCTTCGTAAAAATATAAATTTAAGTCGCGCTCGCGGCAATAACGTAAATGAAATAACTGCACTGAATCATCAGTGGTAAAGGTTTTTTCAATATATTCGTTCTCAGATTCAGAGAGCTTTAACGCGCTGCTAATACGATTTTTAGCCATATTAGCTGCTGGGCTACGGTTTATTTTGCTCGCATCACTTAAAAAGCCTACACCTTCGCCTAAAAGTTTTTCGCGAGGCTCTTTAATTAATGGGTGATCAATAGTAAAAAACGCAAGGATCAAAATGATTAAAATTAAAAACTTTTTCATAACTGCGTAAACCTTGATCTTAGTGAGGTAAATTTAGCAAGCAGTGTAATAAACTGCACTTTAAAAGCAAGTAGCTGAGATGAATAAATTATTAGCAATCTATACCTGTAATATTAGCCAGTATTGTTATAATAGCCAACAGCAGTTAGATATTTCTGAAATATCTGAAAGTATTCAATAGCGGATTATTTAAACTAATCACACTTACCACTAACGAACTACAGTTACAGTATAGAATACACATATATTGCTATGTTTTTATTTCCAAGCGGCGTTGAGGAACTTCGATGGACAAGCAAATTAAAGTAAAAAATATACCTGCAGAGGTTAAAATTCAGCAACCGGATTTAAGCCGTCAAGACGACAGGTTTAATCCACGTAACCGAATTTATGTTCGCGCAGTAAAAGGGCTTCATCAGTTACTTAGACAGCGTATAGGCTTTTTAGGCATGCTTGCTTTTATGCTTTTGCCCTGGATAAATTTTAATGGCCAGCAAGCTGTGTTATTTGATTTAGTAGGTCAAAAGTACAATATTTTTGGGCTAACGCTGTGGCCGCAAGACTTCACTATATTAGCTTTTATATTTATGCTGGCGGCGTTTGCACTTTTTTTGGTCACTACCTTTTATGGCCGAGTATGGTGTGGCTATACCTGCCCGCAAACAGTGTGGACTTTTATATTTATTTGGTTTGAAGAAAAGTTTGAAGGTACAGCGAATCAACGTAAAAAGCTCGACCAACGCCCGATGGACTTTGATAAGTTTTGGCGAAAAACAGCAAAGCACACTAGCTGGGTTTTATTTGCCTTATATACGGCGATTACGTTTGTTGGCTACTTTACGCCTATCCGTGAATTACTCCCTGACTTTGTTACCTTTAATGTAGGTGGCTACGCGCTGGTAAGTATTATTTTCTTTGCTGCGTGTACCTACGCTAACGCAGGGTGGATGCGCGAAATTATGTGTTTACACATTTGCCCCTATTCGCGTTTTCAATCGGCTATGTTTGATAAAGACACTTATACCGTAACGTACGATGAAAAACGCGGCGAAAGCCGAGGCCCACGTTCGCGTAAAATTGCCCACGAAGATTTAGAAATGGGCGACTGTATAGACTGTAACTTATGTGTGCAGGTGTGCCCTACAGGGATAGATATCCGTAATGGTTTGCAAGCCGAGTGTATTAACTGTGGTGCATGTATTGATGCCTGCGATGGTGTAATGGATAAAATGAATTATCCGCGTGGTCTTATTTCTTATACTACAGAGCGTAACCTCGAAACACCTGAAAATAAAACCAACCCACTGCGAGCTAAAATCATAGGTTACACGGTCATACTGGTGGTGCTTAGTAGTGCGCTGGTGGCTAACATTGCATTTAGAAAGCCTATGGACTTTGACATAATACGAGACCGTAACCAATTGTATCGTGTTGACTTTAATGGCTTGGTAGAAAACACCTATACATTAAAAGTAATCAACAAGGCGCAGTACGAACAGACTTTTAATATTAATGTTCAAGGCCTTGAAAACTTTAAGTACATTGGTAAGCAAACATTTACAGTGCAAGCAGGGCAATCGCATAATGTGCCATTATCACTGGTGATGGACCCGTATGATTTAAAAGCGCCAATGACGGAGTTTAACTTTGTACTTTCACCGATTAATGACCCCGATGAAAGCATATCGCAGCCAAGTAACTTTTTTAAAGCGCGATAAACATACTAACAAAAGCGGGGTAACCCGCTTTTTATATTAAGAAGCCCATGAGTAAATTTAGTTTTGAAGACTTAACACCCGACTTAATTCTCGATGCAATAGAAAGCGTTGGTATATATGCCGAGTCAGGTTTATTAGCACTGAACAGTTATGAAAACAGAGTCTACCAGTTTAAGGCCGAAGATGGCCTGCGCTATGTTGTTAAGTTTTACCGACCAGAGCGCTGGAGCAAAGCGCAAATACAAGAAGAGCATGACTTTGCTTTCGAGCTTGCCGAGGCTGAAGTACCCGTTGTTGCACCCATTAAGCACAACGGACAAAGCTTATTTGAACACCAGGGCTACGTTTTTGTATTGTTTCCTAGTGTTGGTGGGCGATTATTTGAAGTGGATAATCTTGATCAGCTTGATGTAATGGGGCGTTTAATTGGCCGTATGCATCAGGTAGCTAAAAGCAAAGCATTTGAGCACAGGTCTACGTTTAGCTGCGAGGAATATTTGCATACAGCTAAAGTTCATCTGCAAAAAAGTAATTTGGTACCTATGGCGCTCAGCACGCCCTTTTATACCATATTGGACTTGGTTATTGAGCAAGTTCAAGCGCAGTATAAAAATGTAGATGGGATCCGCCTACATGGTGATTGCCACGCTGGTAACATTTTGTGGGCGGGCGAAGCACTTATGTTTGTTGATTTAGATGATGCTCGCCAAGGGCCGGCCATTCAAGATTTATGGATGATGCTCAGTGGCGATCGTCAAACACAGCTGTTACAGTTAGACACCCTTGTAAATGCGTATGAAGAGTTTTGTGATTTTGACCACACTCAACTCAAATTAATTGAACCGCTTCGTGCAATGCGTATTATTCATTATATGGGTTGGGTAGCAAAACGATGGAGCGATCCGGCGTTCGTACGGAACTTTTCATGGTTTGCTGAAGACAAATACTGGGAGCAACAAATTCTAGCACTTAAAGAGCAGCTTGTAGCACTGCAAGAAGCTCCGCTGAAGTTATTGCCATAAAATTTTATTTAAAAAGTACACGAGATACCAATGCTTAAAAAATTGAAACTGAGCCTACTATTTTTATGTTTACCATTTGCAGCCCTTGCTGCACAGTTTGAAGCTGATAACCAGTACACCGTTATTGATGTAGAAAAAAGCGCAGAGCCACAAGTAACCGAATTTTTCTCGTTTTACTGCCCACATTGTTTTAAGTTTGAGCCCGTTGCTAAGGCAATCGAAAAAAGCCTACCCGAAGGTGCTGAATTTATAAAAAATCACGTTAACTTTTTAGGTGGTGTATCACCACAGGCACAAAGCAACTTAAGCTACGCTTACTTAATTGGTAAAAAGCACGGCCAAGCTCAAAGTATCAGTGATCAAATTTTTAAAAGTATTCATGTACAGCGCGCACCTTTAACACAAATGAAAGACGTTAAAAAGTTACTAGAAGTTAACGGTATCGATAGCGCAACATTTGATCAAGACATTGCCAGCATGCCAATTATTTCTGCTGAGCGCGCAATGCAAGATAAACAAAACAAATATTCAAAATTAGGTGCGCTAACGGGTGTACCTACTTTTATCGTAAACGATAAATATAAAATAAACATGAATACGATTAACAACCAGCAAGAACTGAATGAGTTAGTTGCTTTTTTACTAACACTTTAATCTCGGAGAACAATAACAATGATCAAATTAGTTAAAGCAGGTTTACTTGCATTACTACTACCCATGGCAGCAACTAGTTTTGCTGCAACGTATGAAGAAGGCGTACATTATGATGTAGTTGCAGAGCGCGCGACTAAAAAGCCAGAGGTAAAAGAGTTTTTCTCATTTTATTGCCCTGCTTGTAATAACATGGAAGCGTTAATTGGTGAGTTTAAGCCAAAGCTAGACAAAGACGTTAAATTTAAGAAGAGCCATGTCGATTTTGTCGGTGTTCGCGATCCAGAAAACCAACAAATGATGAGTCAAGCACTGGCAACAGCAGAAGTGCTTCCACAAAAAGATAAAATTGTTGCGGCTATTTTTAATCACATTCACACTAAGCGCGCTAAATTTAACGAGCTTGCAGATGTAAAAGATGTGTTCGTAGCGCAAGGTGTAGATGGCGATAAGTTTGATAAACTATACAAAAGCTTCTCGGTACGTACTTTAAGCTCTAAAATGAAGCGTGACCAAAATTACTTTAAAGAAAAAGGCGCGCTACGTGGCGTACCAACCTTTATTGTAAATGGTAAATACAAATTAAACCTAGGCCGAGAGTCGGGTATTACCGCACCAGAAGATATTAGTAAATTAATTAACTATTTAGCGAACAAGTAAGATTTGCTAAAACCAAAAAAGCTCCGTAAGGAGCTTTTTTTATGGAAGTGATTTAAATTAAACTCACTATTTTCTTTGTAAGAAAACACCCGATTCTATGTGATGCGTATAAGGGAACTGATCAAATATCGCAAAGCGCTTAACGTTATGTGTGCGAGTTAAATGATCTAAATCGCGTTCAAGGGTCTCTGGGTTACACGATATATAAATAATATTCTCGTAGTTGGCCACTAAGTCACAGGTAAGGGTATCCATACCTGCGCGTGGAGGGTCGACTAAAATAGTTTGGCAATCGTAACTTTTTAAATCTATCCCCTCTAAACGCGAAAAGGTACG
>NZ_CAWUKC010000071.1:0-20391 GCF_963922945.1 uncultured Pseudoalteromonas sp.
CAAACCTATGCCGGTTTTCAAGACCGGTGCATTCGACCACTCTGCCATCTCTCCGCACGGCCTGCATAATAGGGAAACCCATTGGCTTTGTGAAGCTTTTTTTTAAAAAAAGTGTTTAAGTGTCTAAAAAACAACTGATTTGTTTAAAGATGCGGCAAAAAGTTATTTATTGATACATAAATGCACTTTATTAAAAAAATAACACGCTATTGATCTACAAAGGTTTGCCCAAACATATAAGAGTTGGTAATCTAAATTCAGTTAAATTATCGAAACAAACATGTTTCACTTAAAGGAGCTCTACAATGGCATTTAATCATTCGTACAATACCGCTAAACCGGTAATGTCGACCATTGAAACAAACAAGGTACTTAAAAACACCTATTTCTTACTGGCCATGACATTAGCATTTAGTGCTGTTACGGCGGGTATTTCAATGGCATTACAATTACCTTACTTTATGGGGATTGTGTTCACACTGGTTTCGTTTGGCTTATTATTTGTAGTTAACAAAAAAGCAGACTCAGCTTCAGGCGTGTTTTGGGTATTTGCTTTTACAGGCTGTATGGGCGCAGGCCTAGGCCCTCTCCTTAATCATTATGCGGCTATGCCTAATGGCCCAATGCTTATTATGCAAGCGCTTGGTTCGACTGCACTAATATTCTTTGGTTTATCAGCTTATGCCCTAAATACTAAAAAAGACTTTTCGTTTATGGGTGGCTTTTTAACGGTAGGCTTAATAGTGGTTATTGTTGCCAGTATCGTTAATATTTTTATTGGCAGCTCATTAATGTTTATGGTGCTAAACGCAGCTGTAGTATTAATTATGTCGGGTTTAATCTTGTTCGATACAAGCCGTATTATTAACGGCGGTGAAACTAATTATATTCGCGCTACCGTTGCATTATATTTAAACGTATATAACTTATTTACTTCTTTACTGCACCTACTTGGCGCAAGTGATGACTAATTAAATAGTTCTGCTAAAATAGCCCCTTTATTGGGGCTTTTTTATTGGAATTGTTTTGGCGCGATTTGTTCTTTCTTTACATACTCCTCCTTCAGATCATGACACAACGCAGCGTATTATTAAATTTGCGAATGCATGTGTAGCTCAAGGCCACACTGTAGATGCAATATTTTTATATCAAAATGGCGTATATCACGCATCTGAGCATTTTGAGCTCGCCTCCGACGAGCTAGCAATCCCTATGCACTGGCAACAACTTGCAGATAAAGGGATTAATTTGATGTTATGTATTACCGCAGCAGAAAAACGCGGTTTAAATACAAGTCAAACAAGTGTATTTTCTGTTGCTGGTCTTGCTGAGTTTGCCATGATTGCCAGTGATGCAGATAAATGGATACAGTTTAAATGAAAAACGTTTTGGTAATGAGCCAGTCTAGCCCCTTTGATGAGCTCAATACGCGCGATGCGCTAGACATGTCACTGATATTTGCCGCAGTTGATCAAAATATTAGCTGGCTATTTAGCGGGCCTGCGGTACTTGCCTTAAAGCATAATCAATCAACAGAGCAACTAGGTGTGAAAGATTTCTTTAAAAACATAAAAACACTCGAAATCTATGAAGTAGAAAACATCTATGTATGTGAAAAATCGTTACTTGATTACAACTTAAGTAAATCTCAATTAATTATTGATACAACCAGCTTAAACTACACCGAGCAGCAAAAATTGATTTGCCAGCAAGATTTTGTGGTGAACTTATGAGCACATTACATATTTTTTCAAAGCCACTGGCTTATTACGACTCGACCGCGCTTGAAAACTTAATTCAAGGTACCGATAAAGTACTCCTAGTAGGTGATGCTTGTTACTCTGCTGAGCAGTATTTTCAATTAAACGACACGCTACTACTGCTTTTAGAAGATGCGCAAGCGCGCGCTATTAAATTAAGCACAGAGCACACACTTATTAATTACAGTGAGTTTGTTGCTCTTACCTTATCTACTAATCAATCTATTACTTGGTAACCCATGCTTGAATTCAATAATCAACTCATTGACACTGATAAACAAGGCTATTTACTTGACCATACTTTGTGGTCAAAAGAGTTAGCGCCCGTAATAGCAGCGCAAGAAAACATTACGCTTAGCGAACAGCATTGGGAAGTCATTAATTTTGTGCGTGATTTTTACTTAGAATATAACACTAGCCCTGCTATCAGGATGCTTGTTAAAGCCATGGCAAAAGCATTGGGCGAGGACAAGGGCAACAGTATTTATTTATATAAACTGTTTCCTAAAGGGCCTGCAAAGCAAGCCACTAAAATTGCCGGGCTCCCTAAACCCGCTAGGTGTATTTAATGGCTAGTAAACCAATACATAATCGCGCAAGTAAAAGTACCACTAAACGCACTACGGGTAGAACTTATTCACGCAGTGCGCTAACTAAAAAAAGCACTACTTCGCGAGAAGTTAAACCCGCCATAGCGTCTAAAGATAAAAAGATTGTGCTTTTTAACAAACCATACGATGTGCTGTGCCAATTTACTGATGATGCCAACAGAAGAACCTTAGCTGAATTTATTCCCATTAAGGACGTATACGCTGCAGGCAGACTAGATCGCGACAGTGAAGGGTTATTACTTTTAACAAACTGCGGCAAGCTTCAAAACACACTTACCGCACCGAGTAAAAAAACCAATAAAACTTATTGGGTTCAAGTTGAAGGCGAGCCAAGTGCAGAGGCTATAAATGCCCTATGTAAGGGTATTGAACTAAAAGATGGGATTACCTTACCTGCAAACGTAAAAATTATTGATGAGCCTAAACTTTGGCCGCGCGTCCCTCCCGTCAGAGAGCGAAAGTCGATTCCTACTACGTGGCTAAGTATTACGATTAATGAGGGGCGCAATAGGCAAGTTCGCCGCATGACGGCTCATGTTGGGCATCCCACATTAAGGCTTATTCGCTACAGTATTGGTAATTATACGCTCGATGATATTGAGAGCGCTCAATACCGTGTTATTAAAGGTGGTATAAATGCATAAACCCCATGTAACAGTGGCTGCTATAGTAAAAAAAGGAGAGCGTTTTTTACTGGTAAAAGAGCGAGATAAGTTTACATCCAAGATTTGCTATAATCAGCCTGCTGGCCATTTAGAACTAAACGAAACACTGGCTAAGGCAGCCAGCAGAGAGCTTTTTGAAGAGACAGGTTTAACCTTAACCCCAATTGGTTTAGTCGGTATTTATAACTTACATGCGGCAAATGGGGTACATTATTTGCGCTTTTGTTTTATGTTTGATGGCACTCAAATCACGACTGAGCCCAGCCCAAAAGATACAGATATAATTAGCGCTGACTGGCACACTTTAGAAGATATAAAAACGCTGCCTCTAAGAAGTCATTTAGTTTTAAAATGCATTGAAGACAGTCTAAGCCGCCCTCTTCAAGACGTTAGTTTCATTTACGACGACAGGTAACTCGCTTTGCTTAATGGCCGTGATTATATCTATGCTCATTAATTTTAAAGCATAATTAGCTTAGCGCTAAACAGTTTCGCCCTTGCCTTTTAGAATAATAAAGTGCGCTGTCGGCAGCTTTAATAAATTCTTTTTGATCGCAGTTATCCTCTTTACCAACTGCGTTAATACCCATGCTCAGAGTTAAGTAGCCGGTAAAACTATCTTCATGGGGAATACGTAATTCTTCTATTGCTTTTTGTATATGCTCAGCAATAAATAAAGCTCCTTGCTTATCTGTCTGAGGCAACAGTACAACAAACTCTTCCCCACCATAACGTGCTACAAAATCTTCTGTACGGCTAACAGTGCACGCGATCGCCTGAGCTACGTTATACAAACATGCATCGCCCTCAACATGTCCATAACGGTCGTTAAACTGTTTAAAATGATCAATATCGATTAAAATAATCGCAAGGTCATCACCACACTCAACCGCTTTTTCAAATTCTTTATTTAATTTCTCATCAAAGCGGCGCCTGTTGGCTATTTGCGTCAAGGAATCTAAAAAAGCCATATCACGCAATATATTTTGATCTTCTAAGCGCTTTGTCGCATCGTTAAATACTGCTATGTATTCATCACCTAAATTTATACCAGACACTTCCATGGTAATTGTATTACCGTCTTTGCATGTAACATGGTAGTCATGCGCAGGGATGTCTTGGCCCGTATCATTACCAACCTCTAAAGCTGACTGCCACGTTTTTTTCACACTCTCTCGATAGTGAGGGTCTGGATAAGCATTGATCCACCAATGCTCTAAATTAGGCAAATCATCTACCGTATAGCCAAATACATCTATAAAACGCTGATTAACCCTTATGATATCACCTGTTTTTGCACACACATTAGAGATAGGCATAGGCAAAATAGTAAACAAGTGGGCATAGTGGCTCATTTCATGGCGCTTCATAGGGTGATGCATTTTCTTTGAAAGAAAACTATATGGAGCATCTACCTTATCGCAAGATAGTGAATACTCCATTGTTAATACAAAATACCATTCATTCCACCATTGCTTCGTCACATCAATTAAGTGCATTTCAGTTTGGTCATTTAAATCTAAAGAATCACTAACTGATTTGAAAATATCATCAACAGGATTGTTTTGATGGAGTTCCGCGGGCTGCTTGTGTTTGAATATTTCATGAAAAAGTTTGTAAGCAGATTGCTTATATTCACTGGTTGGGTCTTCTAGAAACTCCATTACATATGCGCGTGAATTAGTCGTATAAAAACTAATGAGGGTCGTAAGTTTTTTTACCTGGAAGGCATAATTCATATATTCATTCCATTGAAAATATTAAAGCAATACATTGCAATTAAGTTACTTTGAACCTAACTGCTTTGTATTTATACAGCAAAATTTAGGCAATAAAGACAGTAATTTACTGCCCTCGACACATAATGGCACCGAAATAACTTTTTACAATGCATTATTTTAATTTTTTAGCCTTTTTTAGGTTAAATGCGTTTCAGTCTTATTTGCTATGTATTATATGAATAAAATAACAACTAAAACGTGTGTTTGCACCACTCCTCCCTTTAAGCAAAAACAAAATACATGTTATAATCGCGGTCTTTCCAAGTTAACAGCAATCTGTATAAGCGAAATTATTCATGAGCGAAAATAGTCACATTAAAGTCATCGTCGGTATGTCCGGCGGTGTTGATTCTTCTGTATCTGCATATTTATTACAACAACAGGGCTACCAAGTAGAAGGCCTGTTTATGAAGAACTGGGAAGAAGATGACAATGACGAATACTGTGCAGCCGCTGAAGACTTAAAAGATGCGCAAGCAGTGTGTGACAAATTGGGCATTGAGCTTCATACCGTTAACTTTGCTGCAGAATACTGGGATAACGTCTTTGAGTACTTTTTAGAAGAGTACAAAGCCGGCCGTACGCCAAACCCAGATATTATGTGTAATAAAGAGATTAAATTTAAAGCTTTTCTAGAATTTGCCGCACAAGCACTGGGAGCCGACTACATTGCAACAGGCCATTACGTACGCCGTGAATTACGAGACGACAAATACGTTATGTGCCGAGGCTTAGACGATAACAAAGATCAAAGCTATTTCTTATATACCTTAAGCCATGAGCACATAGGCCAAACTCTTTTCCCTGTAGGCGACATAGCTAAACCAGACGTACGCCGTATTGCAGAAGAGCAAGACTTAATCACGCACGATAAAAAAGACAGCACCGGTATTTGTTTTATTGGTGAGCGTAAGTTTAAAGACTTTTTACAAAAGTTTTTACCAGCTCAGCCAGGTGTAATTGAAGACACAGAGGGCAACAACGTTGGTGAGCACGAAGGCTTAATGTACCACACACTCGGTCAGCGAAAAGGCCTGCTAATTGGTGGCATGAAAGAAGGCTCTGGTGAACCCTGGTACGTTGTAGATAAAGACATTGAGCGCAATGTACTGGTTGTAGGGCAAGGTAAAGACCACCCTCGCCTTTACAGCAATGGCTTAAACGCCAATCAATTACATTGGGTAGACCGTGTTGGCCCGCAAGGCACAACGCGTTGCACCGTTAAAACCCGTTACCGCCAAGAAGATATTAATTGTACCCTTTTAGTTGGTAAAGACGGTATGGCACGCGTATTGTTTGATGAACCACAAAAAGCCGTCACCCCTGGTCAATCCGCTGTATTTTATGCCGACAATGTATGTTTAGGCGGCGGGATTATCGATTCGGTGATTAAGTAATGAATGAACACCAAGTCATGGCGCTTGCGGCCATGTGCCAAGTAGCTAAACAAGTACAAAAAATTGCCCAATACGGCAGCGCAAACGATTCAGACTTAGACGTGCTATTTACAAGTATTGTAGAAACATCACCGGCCTCACCTGCTGATGTCTACCAAGGAAAGCATAACCTACGCGACGGTTATAAAACATTAATGGCACAGCTCACTGCTGGCGCCCAAAAAGATGTGGAAATCGTTAAATACGTAGGCGGTTTAATGCAGCTTGAACGTATTTTAAATAGCGAGCCAAAAAGTTTAGCTGAACTTGGCCGCCGTATCGACGACATTCATCGTCGCTTAAATCACTTTGCCATAACCGATGACACCGTAGTTGCCGGTTTAGCAGACATATACTCGTCGGTGCTTAGCCCCCTTGGGCACCGAATTCAGGTTTATGGTAAACCCGAGTTGTTAAAACAACAGCAAACGCAAAATAAAATTCGTGCACTTTTACTTGCAGGGATTCGCAGCGCTGTATTATGGCGACAAATGGGCGGTAAACGCCGTCACTTTTTCTTTGCAAAAAGAAAGATTATCGCTATTGCAAAAACTAACATTTAACTATCGTTCAAAACTAAAATTTAGGAGTTATTATGGAGCTTTCAGCGTTAACCGCTATCTCTCCAGTGGATGGTCGCTACGGCAGCAAAACCACTGAATTACGCAGTATTTTCAGCGAATTTGGCTTAATTAAATACCGCGTAACCGTAGAAGTGCGTTGGTTGCAAGCCTTAGCTGCAGCAAGCGATATTAAAGAAGTACCTGCATTTAGTGAGCAAGCCAATACACTATTAAATGCCATTGTTGATAACTTCAGTGAAGCAGACGCACAGCGCGTTAAAGACATTGAACGCACCACTAATCACGATGTTAAAGCGGTTGAATACCTACTAAAAGAAAAAGTAGCCGATAACAGCGAGTTGCACGCAATTAATGAATTTATTCATTTTGCATGTACCTCAGAAGATATCAATAACCTCTCTCATGGTTTAATGCTGACAGAAGCTCGCGATAAAGTATTATTGCCATACTGCGACCAATTACTTAACGCTATAAAAGAAAAAGCAATTGAGTACAAAGCAGTCCCTATGATGACCCGTACCCACGGCCAACCTGCTACGCCGTCAACAATGGGTAAAGAGTTTGCTAACGTATACATGCGTTTAAAGCGCCAACGCGACCAAATTGCACAGGTAGAAATGCTAGGTAAAATTAATGGTGCTGTAGGTAACTACAATGCACACTTAAGTGCTTACCCAGATTACGATTGGCATACCCATGCAAGCAACTTTGTAACGAGCCTTGGTTTAACATTTAATCCATTCACTACACAAATAGAGCCGCATGACTACATTGCTGAGCTATTTGATGCCATTGCTCGCTTTAACACTATTTTACTTGATTTTGATCGTGATGTTTGGGGTTACATTGCCCTTAACCACTTTAAGCAAAAAACTATTGCTGGCGAAATCGGCTCTTCAACAATGCCGCATAAAGTAAATCCTATCGACTTTGAAAACTCTGAAGGTAACCTAGGCATAGCCAATGCTATATTTGCTCACCTAGCTCAAAAACTACCTGTTTCTCGTTGGCAGCGTGACCTTACTGACTCAACGGTACTACGTAACTTAGGTGTGGGTATGGGCTACACGCTTATTGCGTATCAATCAACGCTTAAAGGCGTAAGTAAACTTGAGGTAAACGCGCAGCGTTTACTTGAAGAGCTTGATCAAAACTGGGAGCTACTAGCTGAACCAATTCAAACAGTTATGCGTAAATACGGAATTGAAAAGCCATACGAAAAGCTAAAAGATTTAACGCGTGGTAAACGTGTAAATCAAGAAATTATGGCTGAGTTTATTGATGGGTTAGACTTACCAGAAGAAGCAAAAGTGGAAATGAAAAAGCTCACACCTGCTAATTACATTGGCCGCGCTGTTGAGTTTATTGAAAACTTAGTATAAAAACTAACGTGCTAGATAAAAAGCGAAAGGCTCATCCCTTTCGCTTTTTTGTTTAAAAGTAAAGGCCAGTCTATGTACCATTTAAAAATTAACGACCTCTCAGAAAATGAGTTTTTAAACCACTATTGGCAAAAAAAGCCGCTCTTAATTAGGCAAGGTTTTACAAACTTTCAAGACCCTATAGAGCCAGAGGAGCTTGCAGGGCTTGCGATGGAAGAAAGCATAGAGTCGCGAATTGTGACCAACCACAATGATGATTGGCAGGCTTTTCAAGGCCCATTTGAAGATTTTGAAAAATTGACTGAGCAACATGCCACATTATTAGTGCAAGCAGTTGATCACTGGCATAGCGAAGCCGCACAATTGTTAGAGCCATTTAGGTTTATCCCAAACTGGCGAATAGATGACTTGATGATCAGCTATTCAACACCTAAAGGTGGCGTTGGCCCTCACTTAGATCAGTACGATGTATTTATTATTCAAGGCCAAGGCAAACGCCACTGGCGTGTAGGCCTACCCGACCCAACACTTAAGCAATTTGCACAAAATAAAAAGCTACTGCAGGTTGAACAATTTGAAGCCGTAATAGATTGTATTTTAGAGCCCGGCGATATTTTATATATACCACCAGGGTGCCCTCACGAAGGGTATGCGATAGAAAATGCGCTTAATTATTCAGTAGGCTTTAGAGCGCCTAACCAACAAGATTTATTTTCAAGTTTGGCTGATCATATTATCGATACCGACAGCGGGCAAAAACGTTACACAGACCACACGTTAGCCTTACGAGAATCTAAAGGTGAGTTTTTAGATAGTGAGGCCAATAAAGTAAAAACGCTTATGCAAGCGCTTTTAAATAACGATGAGCTGTTTAAGCAGTGGTTAGGTAATACATTGAGCCAAGCCAAGCACGAAATGGACTTAGCACCGCTTGAAGAGCCTATAACCTGCGAGCAAATGAGTGATTTAATAGCAAATAATGCAGAAGAATTTGAGCGCTTAGGTGGCATACGTGCTATTTATCAACAGCTCGAAGACACCTTACTATTAAGCATTAATGGTGAGAACTACCCACTGCCATTGTCAGATTTAAATGCCGTTAAGCTACTAACCGATAACAGCTATTTTAACACTGATGATTTAAACGCGGCAAAGCCTAGCCTAGTTTTTATTCAAACTTTTACTACACTAGTTAATGAGGGTATATGGTTTAACTAGGGGTAAGCTATGGGCTATCAAGTTAATAAAGTTGATTGGGATGTACAAAAAGACCTACTTCAACAAATACGCGAAAAAGTGTTTGTTTACGAATTGCATATACCTAAACGCATAGAATTTGATAGCCACGATAAAATTGCTCACCACGTATTAGTGACTGATGAATGCAAATTACCTGTTGCTACGGGTAGGCTGTGTAGCGATGGTTTAATTGGCCGTATTGCCGTGCTACCAGAGCATCGAAATCGTCATGTATATACTTCGCTTCTCACATATATAGTTCAACTTGCTGCAAACGACGGCCATAAATCGATTAGTATTAACTGCATATTAAATGAAGTTGAGCGTTTTAGGAGAAGTGGATTTAAACAAAAAGGCAGTGTGTTTATGGAGGCAGGGATACCGCGGCAGCGCATGCAGTGCAACGTGTCTGAATTTGTCACAAAGCCGTTTACTTTAGTGCATTAAAAAGGGCTGTAAACAGCCCTTTTTTGCATTTGAGTATTTGTTTAAATGGTATTGTTTTATTTTGGCTCATTAACCCAAAGTTGTTCGTTTTCATGCATTTCGTACAAGCCGTGAGCACGGTTTATTAATAAGTTTGCAAAATCGACTTGTGTTTTATCACGTGCGCCAACACTCATTATTTGATCCGCTTTTAACTGCCATTGTAATGAAAAGTAACGCATTGCATCACGCGCATCTTTTGCTGCACTTACTTCAACATGGTCTGTTGGTAAACGGCCAGTAACTACCCAATAACTTTTACCGTTTTGTGCTTTAAACTTCCACATAGCACACAGCGGTGCTAAAAAACGGCTATCTTTATCCACCACGCTTTTGGGCATAATGCCTTTTTCTGCTAAATACTTTTGTGCGTTTTGAAAACACTCGCGTTGCCATGCAACACGCTGTTGCTCTACTTGAGCTTGCTCTTGTTCTGTTAACGGTTTTTTTTCTTGTTGAGTCATTTTATTAACCTTTACTACTTTTTTTACACTCTAAGGGCATAACAATTAAGGTGCAAGCACTAAAGAGCCGCTTTACACCTTTAAAGTACTGTTCGCTGTATTTTTAAACACAATTGTGACTAAAATACTGCAAATAAAGCCCTATTTTATATTATGATCAAATGAGCCTACATCGCCTGGAAACACCACCGGCGATTCAATCCCGTCTTTACTTATCGCTGCAACACCAAAATAGTAATTATCAATAACCACATTTTTGAGTGTCGCCATTGTAACCCTGCCAACATCTTGGCTAAATTGCCATTGTGGTTCATTGGTATAGCGCCAATAAATTCGGTAACCCGCTATATTATCATCAGCTGATTTTTGCCACGAAAGCGTGGTGTCAGCCTTAACAGCCCCTTCAATTTTTACCTGTTTAGGAGGCGCCGGCGCCCAGGCCATTGATGCCATAGTTACAGCGTTCAAAGAGGTAAGTTTTGCTGTGTAGTCAAAATCAACACCATCTATGGTATCACCATAAACCACGCCATTTTCAGTGCGTAAATCTTGGTGTTGTCGGTCGTAATGCTCGTTAGTTTCCATAATTCTAACTGCAGCAAAGCCTGCATCATTAAACGGTCGATGATGCCCGCCCCGGCCAAATCTATCTAACCTGTAAACTAACATTGTATCTAAATTTGGGATGTACCTATCAGCAATAGTATCTATATAGCGGGCTAAGTTACGGCTCGCTGAGTCCACCTCACCGCCGGTAAATCGCCTTGTACGCGCCTGCTCTTTAGTTTCTACTACACGTGTGCCTTCTGAGAAAATACGTGCGGTTGTATTGTCGGTAACGCCATTAATACCGGTAATGTTGCCAATCATATCGTTATTTAAAACGCCATGTACCTGCCAATCATGCTTTTGCGCATACGCTGTAAGTATTTTACCACCAAACAAGCCTTGTTCTTCGCCCGAAAGCGCTGCATACACTATTGAGCCATTAAATTTATGCTTGCTTAGTACGCGTGCAGCTTCAATAACGCCAGCCACACCCGATGCGTTATCATTAGCACCCGGTGAATCACTGGTAAAGTCCATAACATCGCTCACCCGTGAATCAATATCGCCCGACATAATTACCATTCGGTTTGGCTCTGTACTCCCACGCTGAATAGCGACAATATTGACCACTTCCACGGGGTCGGGGATGCGTTTTTCACCAGATATAGTGTCTTTAACTTCAATAACTTCTAGGCAGCCACCACATTGCGCTGATATTTTTTCAAACTCTTTTTTAATCCAACGCCGTGCAGCCCCTATCCCTCGTGTATCTGACTTAGTTTCTGAGAGGGTATGGCGAGTACCAAAATCCACCAGCGTTTGTATATCGCTACCAATGCGCTCAGCTGATACTTCGGCTGCAATATCATGTAGCTTTTGTTGTTCTTCATATTTTATGCTGGCATGAGCGTGTGCAGTTAACCCTGCAGTACAAGCAAAGGCTAACGCACTCAATTTAATAAGTTTAGTTGTAATAGAAAAAGGGGTTTTGCGCATTATAAGCTCCTTATTTTTTACCTTACCATTACTCAACAACCTAGTTAGTGCAACTATTTTGAGTTAAAGCTTTATACAAGTAAGCTCAACTGTAAAACTTAATAACATTCAACCCCTTCTTTTAAGCAAGTGAGTGTATTACAAACCTTGTTACATAAATACGCTATTTACTTAACGTGTTTTCGTGGCAAACTAATTATGTGTATTATTTGAATTTATAATTTATGCGCCAGCTAAAAGCCGACACCCTCGCTGCCAATTTAATAGCCTCTAGTAACAACCAATATGGACCTATATGTGTTTATCAAAATACGACCTATCGCTGGTTAACCCTCGCCCAGAATGCGCATAGCGATATTACCATTCAAGGGGTGATGAGCCTGTGTGAAAATGAGCAATTAATGATTGCAGTTAACCAATGTATGTTACTGTTTTTATTAAAAACAGCCGAGCCACTGCGGATTTTAAATTTAGGTTTAGGGACTGCAGGCATAGAGCGAGCCATTCATTATCTACACACTAAAACGGATCATATAAATAATTTAGCCGTATTTGAAAGTGTAGAAATAAACCCCACGATGATAAGCGTTGCTGAGCAATATTTTAACTTGCCCGCTAATCATACGGTGCACTTGCAAAACGCAGAGGAATTTATTGCTAACTGCACACGCACATATAATGTCATCACAATTGATATTTTTAGTGGCGATGTACACCAAGACTTTTTATCAGATAGTGTATTTTGGCAAAACATATGCCGCTGCAGTGAGCAAAATGCACAAGTTATTATAAATTTAAACCCTAAAACAGGAAAAGAGCTCCAAGCTTTACTCGTCCTGTTTAGGCAACACTTTAGCTGCATCGCCCTCATAGAGTTTAACGAGTACAAAAATATTGTCGTGATACTTTCTCAGCAAAGCTTAATGCACATCAATAAAGAAGAAATAGTTCATTCGCCATTATTTAAAACGTGGGCACCCACCCTTCACACCGACATAAACAGCATTTATCACATAGAGTAATTTATCGCCCTGGTTCGTGTTTTTCATAGCATGGTAAACGGGTTTCTAATTGCTCCCAATTGGCTTTAGAGGTAACAAAATTATGCGAAATGACCTGTTCAGTAATATCACTGTCTATCAACCCTAGACGTATACGCAAGCGTGATTCATCCTCAGCGTTCGCACTGTAAATGGGTGATCCACATGTTTTACAAAAAAAGCGCGCACGCCCAGGTTTAAAATTAAATTCAGTTAAATTATCTTTACCTTTGGTAAGTGTAAAATCGCGAGTATTTACAAAACCATTTGTGGCAAAAGCAGTCCCGCTGTTTTTTCTGCATAGTGAGCAATGGCAATGAATGATTTGAGAAATAGGCCCTTTAATTTCAATGCTTACCGCTTTACATAGGCACGTTCCTGTATACATATAATCCCTTTATTATTTTAATCTGTGTGTTATTAGCTATTTTACCCGTTTAAAATATAAACGTCAGCACAATAGATACAACACAATATTGGTTGACTAATTTGCAATAAATTGGTTACATGGATTTCAAGGTTTAAAAATAAAAATTTATTTATTGGTATACCAATTTAGATGCTTTCATTAGTAAAAGAGGGATTATGCGCGTCAAATACAGCTTACTATTAGTGGCCTGCTCAGGATTATTAGCCTGTAGTCAAAACAATCAAAACGCACCCTCTGCAAAGTGGCTACTAGTAGATAACTTTGAACAACCACTAAGAGGCTGGACAAAGGCCGACACAGACAATCAAACTCAACCTTATGTCGCTAACCCACAAGTGACTAAAATAGAGGTTGAGGACACAACCAAAGGGATTAACCATTTTTTAATTAAAAAGCCCGCCGAAAAGGGTATCGTTGGAAACCGTAAAGCCCTTAGCTATAAAAAGCTTCCAAAAACAGTGCCAGTTGGCGAAACCTACACTTTTTTTACACGTATTAACGTCGCCTCTTTTCCAAATAACCATGCTTTTGGATTAAGTAATTTAGAGCCAGAGCAAATAAACGTTCATGGCTACGATGCCTTCGAAGCCACTCTTCGGGTTACAGATAAAACCGAATCAAACGGTTTAGTTAACTCTGGTGCGCTAATGGTAAAAACTGACAAAGGCTATAGTGATATTCAAAACTATGCACAAGCGCAACCGGCTAAACCACTTGATACAAATACTTGGTACAACATTTGGTACGTTGTTAATAATGCATCGGTAAAAATGCAAGGTCAGCAATACAATGTATACGTGCAAGGCGGCGAATTTAAAAACCAAACCTTAGTGTATAAAAATGCCACCTTTAGAATGAAACGCGAACGTCCACTTAGCTACTTTTTAGCTAACTGTAATACGGGCCCTCATAAAAAACCTTACGGAAATGGCGGTTTACGTTATGACGACATTTACATGATAAAAGGCGTAGACCTCACAAACCCTGTTCGATAAAAGTCGCAGTGTAAATTGGTCGCTAAAGATCTACAGCGCGTTACTTAAATGGTATGATCAGGTCCTATTATTTGTCATTTAAGTTTATAAAATGTATCGATTATTCGAAAAAATGACCAACGCATTTCCTGAGCAAAAGCCAACGCAGCCGCCCTCTACCTTATTTGCGTTTTGTCGTCATTACACTAAAGGCATGGAATTGTCGTTAGTTTTAATGTCTGTTAGTGCTGCCCTGCTTGCCATTTTAGAAGTGTCGTTGTTTAGCTATATGGGCCAATTGGTAGATTGGTTAGGCACCTACACTCCACAAACTCTGTTTGAAGAACAAAAAACTGAGCTTATAAAAATGGCGGTAATGCTTTTAGTCGTATTGCCTATTGTAGTGTTTTTTCACTCAGCTATTTTGCACCAAGCATTATTGGGCAATTACCCTATGTCGATTCGCTGGTCGGCCCACAGGTATTTACTACGCCAAAGCGTGAGCTTTTATCAAAACGAGTTTGCAGGCCGTATTGCCACAAAAGTAATGCAAACATCTCTGGCCGTGCGCGAAGCCGTAATGAAGCTGCTCGATGTATTAATGTATATTGTGGTTTATTTTGGCGCTATGGTGTTTTTAGTTGCTGAAGCAGACTGGCGCTTAATGTTACCGCTTTTAGTGTGGGTAATTGCTTATGCCGCCATTCAAATGTACTTTGTACCAAAACTTAAAAAAATTGCCAGCTCGCAGGCCGATGCACGTTCAGAAATGACCGGCCGTATAGTCGACAGCTATACAAATATATCGACCATTAAGCTTTTTTCGTACACTCAGCGTGAAGAGCAATACGCAAAGCAAAGCATGGATGTTTTTTTACAGCCTGTTTATAAGCAAATGCGCTTAGTTACTAGTCTTAACTTTACTATTAATAGCCTTAATTACTTATTAGTATTTAGCGTGGCCGCACTCTCTCTTTATTTATGGTCGTTAAGTGCAATTAGTGCGGGCGCGATTGCAGTCGCCGTTAGTTTATCGCTTAGGTTAAACGGTATGGCCCAGTGGATCATGTGGGAAATTAGCAGTTTGTTTGAAAACATTGGCACCGCCACCGATGGCATGAAAACCTTATCGACGCCAATTAAAGTAGCTGACAAACCCAATGCGAGCACACTTGAAGTTACTAAGGGCAATATTGAATTTACAAACGTGCATTTTAACTATGGTAAAGCCGCTAACGAAACCAATCGTGGTCCTGTAATGAACGGCCTTAACCTACACATAAAACCTGGTGAAAAAATTGGCTTAGTGGGCCGCTCTGGCGCAGGTAAATCAACGTTAGTGAATTTATTACTGCGTTTTTACGATACTGAATCTGGCTCCATTAAAATTGATGGCCAAAACATTACCGATGTAAGCCAAGAAAGCCTTCGCCGTTATATAGCCATGGTGACCCAAGATACTTCCCTGCTGCATCGCTCTGTAAAAGATAACATTTTATACGGCCGACCCGATGCCTCAGAAGATGAAATGCTTAGCGCTGCCAAGCAAGCTAAAGCGCTCGATTTTATTAGCGATTTAGAAGACAGCAAAGGCAATAAAGGGTTTGATGCACAAGTTGGCGAGCGTGGCGTTACACTTTCTGGTGGGCAACGCCAACGTATTGCTATAGCGCGGGTATTACTTAAAAACGCCCCTATTTTAATACTCGATGAAGCCACCAGCGCGCTCGACTCAGAAGTAGAAGCCGCAATACAAGCAAGCTTAGATGATTTAATGACAGGTAAAACCGTGATTGCTATAGCCCACAGGTTATCGACCATTGCGCAAATGGACAGGCTTATTGTACTTGACGAAGGACGCGTTTTAGAGCAAGGCAGCCATGAAGAACTCATTGCAAAAAATGGAATTTATGCAGGCCTTTGGGCACATCAAACCGGTGGGTTTATTGGAGTAGATTAAGCCTTATTAAGTGCCTTAAATCCACATATAGAAAACGAAGCGATATTTATCGCTTCGTTTTTTATTTAAAATAGCAAAATGTTCAAAGCTTCTCTGCTATGCCATTAATCTCAAGCCAATTAAAATTAGCATGACAATATTGGCAATAAAACTGATCAAAAAAAAGTAAGTGCGTGGGCTTGGGTTTTTCTCGGTAGCTATAACGTAATACAACACCATATGTATTAATCGCGCTATTACATACACCCAAACACACATGGCAAATATAGGGCTTTGATAATTTATAACAAAGGCAAACAACACAGTCCCAATAAATAAAGCACTGTTTTCTAGTGTGTTATGAAAAGTACGATGAGCCCTGAATATAAAACTCTCGTGCGATAAATCATCGCTTATTTTACCTGGTACAGCATTAGGCTGTTTGGCTTTGCTAAAGGTCGCGACCGACCACTGTAACACTAACATTATTAAGTAAACGTAAAACGCCATATAGGCAGAAAGCGCAACTTCAGTCATTTTCATGTCCTTTAAATTGATTAACCAAACAACTGCAGCAAGTTTTAAGCCTAAAATAAGTTTAATAATATTAATAACTTAAATTTTATAAGGTAAGTGATAATGTAAATACTTCAAAGCTATTGATAAATGTTACCCACGTATTAACTCCTCAGCGTTAGCGTAATTGATACTACTGCATGATCGGTTGTTAAATCGTCGCGTTCATATTCTGGGTTAATTAAATGCCTGTCGTAAGTGTGATAATCACTCACTTCATAAAAGCTGTCGTCGTAACTTGGATCAAATTCACAGGAGAGTAAAATATAATCCAGTACAGAGCTACTAGCGCCAAAATAATGCGTAGGTTTACGCGTTAATAATGGTGCGGCATTTATTTGCGACACACTGTCGCTTGGTATTAGTGAAGAGGCAACTGGGGCTATGTTTTGTGGTTCATCTTTATGGCTGTCAGCATTTTGCTGAGAATTACCAGCTGTAAGTTCACTCATTTTTAGTGTTTTAAATAGCTGCCATGCGTCGTTTAAACAATATTTAGCAAGGTAGGCTTTAACATCAAACGCTGGAGCAAATCGCAATGTTTTCGTTAATAAATGGCTTAACACGCCATCGGCTAGGTCGTTATTAAAATCGCCCATTAACACCATGGGGTACTGGGTGTCTTCACGCCGCGCTATCATTTCTATCATCAGTAATGTAGCTTCACTGCCGCGCTGAATGGTTGAGCCCCATGAACCGGCCACATTTGCTTTAAACGCTTCAATTATGCTTTTTTCGGGCGAAAGTTCATTATCAGTGGTTGCCAATGATTTCGTGTTTTCGTCAGGCTCTAATAATGGGCGTTTAGATTTAAAGTGAACAACGTAGCAATCAGTATTACCTACATGGGGCAATGAAATAGTGGCTCTTAATACTTTACGGCTAAACGTAAAGTCACTGCAAAGGCCAAGCTCACTGGCAAGGGCATTACTGTGCTTAACCGCAGCAACCTCAACAATCTCAAATTTAGACGCTATAGCAACTACCGGGCGTTTAAAAATAAAGTCGTCAACCACCTCTGGCGTATCAACCACAGCAAAGTGTGCGTAACCTTGCAGCGCCATTAACGCCTTTAGCGATTCAATACTAAATACTTCTTGAAAACCGACTACATCAGGCGCGTACTCATTTAAATAATCGACAATCCAACGCTGTTTGCGCCCCCATTGCTCTGCGGTATAAATTTTTTCAAAATCGTAATACGCATTAGGCGGCTCAAGGTAGTTAAATAAATTAAACGTAGCCATTTTAAATTGCGTGTTTTTTACTACAGGCTCGTTTAAATCGTCGGCAGATTCAGCCTCAAGCGCAGTGTGATGTAGAGTAGATTCAAAATTACTGATAACAATAGCCTAGCGTATTAAAGTGCGTTAATTATACCCTAAAGGGTTTAAAGTTCTAAGCCGTGAATTATTCTCAACATGCAATTTAAAGCCGTAATTTACGCTATACTGCCCTCCTCGTTATTAGCGCACACGTAGGTATTATGAACTACTCAAACTTTGGAACTAAATTTACACAACCCAACGGAATAACGCAGCTTATGGAAGATTTAGGCAGCGCTAACGCAAGCAATAATCCAAATATTATTATGCTAGGTGGCGGTAACCCCGCACACGTACCACAGGTTAATGCCGTATTTTTAGATGAATTACAAAAGCTAGTAGCCAGTAATAAAGTATCGCAAGTATTTGGTTTGTACGATGGACCAACCGGCAATGACGAGTTTAGAGCTGCCCTTGCTAAACAGCTAAATAGCGAGTTTGGCTGGGGTTTAACAACGCAAAACATAGCACTGGGTAACGGCAGCCAAGCTAATTTTTTTGTATTGTTTAATATGCTTGCGGGCAAAATGAGTGATGGCACTAATAAGCGTATTTTGTTTCCACTTGCGCCTGAATACGTAGGTTACGCCGACCAAGGTTTATCTGATGATATGTTTGTGGCAATCAAGCCCGACATCGAAATTTTAAATACACCCAGTGGCTCTAAGCAATTTAAATACGTGATTGATTTTGACGCGGTTGAAAACGTACTTGCTGAAGATAGTAGTATTAGCGCGCTGTGCGTATCGCGCCCTACCAACCCAACTGGTAATGTGATTACCGATGAGGAAGTACGCCACCTTGACGCCCTAGCACACAAGTACAATATTCCCCTAATTATTGATAACGCCTACGGCGACCCTTTCCCGGGTTGTATTTATACCGATGCAAACCTTACTTGGAACTCAAACATTATATTATGTATGTCGCTTTCAAAACTGGGCTTACCGGGCCTGCGCACCGGTATTGTGGTGGCTAATAACGAGATAATTAAAGCCATTGGCCGCGTTAATGGCTCTATGGTGTTATCGCCTAATGCTATTGGTCCAAGCTTAGTAACCCGCTTAATTAACGAAGGCGAATTACTGCCTTTATGTAAAAATACCGTGTTGCCTTTTTATAAAAACAAAGCACAAATAGCGATTAGTCTGTTTGATGAAATTTTTGCAGACTTACCTGTCTATTTACATAAACTCGAAGGCGCGTTTTTTATGTGGCTATGGTTTAAAGACTCTAAAATAACCAGCGAAATGCTTTATCAAAAACTCAAAGAGCAAAACGTATATATAATTCCTGGGCATAACTTTTTTATTGGCATTGAAGAGTGCTGGGAGCACAAACATCAGTGCGTACGTATTAACTACGCCAACGATGAAGCCACTCTTAGAAAAGGTTTAGAGGCAATTAAAGCGCTTATTATGTAGCGCTTAAATTAACGTTTACATCGTATTTTTCGAGGTGGTTAATGCTTAGCGTTAGTCACTGAGTTTTTTATTTAACCTACTGTTTAGGGGCTAACGCCTTAGTTAACAGGGCAAACAGCAAGCCACCAAACGCACCTGCTAGTAACTGCAAATAAAAGCCCCATCCACGTGCGCCCGCTATAATATGAATATTCATAATCGATTCAATCGCCACTAAAACCACAGCAAAAGCAGTAATACCCGCTGCCACAAATAACACCATACTGTATTGTTTAACTTTTTTAGTAAGCTTTGCAGTCACTAAAAACGCAATGGCAAGCGCTATGGCAATAATAGCGCCATAGGTAGGTAATAAACCTAACCAATCATCTAGCGTTAAATTGATACGATCGCTTAAGCTGACTACGATACCTACATTAACTAATTGATTGACAACGTATTGGCTATGAAACAAGCTAGCAAGGGTAAAGGTAAGTAACCAAGAAACTAAAAATATAGGGAGTACACGTGTTAAAAATGGCATGGTTATCTCAACTTAAAATAAAGCTTTTTTCTTACAGTAGCAAAGGCTTGCAATGTAAACAACGACTCTCTCAATTCGCACTATGTTTATGTGTAGGGCTTTTTGCATGCACGGCTAGTGCAGCTGAATTACCTAAAAAGCAATACAGTACTCACACACTCGCAGCACATTTAAACTCGCCGTGGAGCATGGTTAAACTTCCAAACG
>NZ_CAWUKC010000072.1:0-20077 GCF_963922945.1 uncultured Pseudoalteromonas sp.
CGACCGCCTGGTTCGTAGCCAGGTACTCTATCCAGCTGAGCTATGCGCCCACTTTTACAGCTTGCTTGTTTATACTCTTAGCAGAGTGTTAAAAAGTGTTGGAAGTAGGACGTATCTTGTAAGAATGAACCTCCGACCAATTTGGTTACAAACCAAACACTTTAACTTGTTTATACTCTAAGCAGAGTGTGTAAAGAGTGGTGGGCGCAGGAGGATTCGAACCTCCGACCGCCTGGTTCGTAGCCAGGTACTCTATCCAGCTGAGCTATGCGCCCATTCTTTACTTTACAAGACTAGCCATAAAATGGTGGAGAGGGAGGGATTCGAACCCTCGATAGAGCTACAAACTCTATACTCCCTTAGCAGGGGAGCTCCTTCGGCCACTCGGACACCTCTCCGTCTTGTGGGGCGTATAATAAAGATTTCAGAAAATATGTCAAACACTTTTATGCCAAAAATAACTATCTGGTTACAGAACGTGCATAAGTCAGCTTTAATTAAATAATTGGTTTGAAAAATAAGCGATTTAAAAATTTTCGTCTGAGGGGGCAACACCCATTACTGGCACTAAATCATCCTTAAGTTGTGCCAAATATTGCTCTTGGTAACCTAATTGCTGAAACTCAGCAATACAGGCTCGATAATAAGCTTGTCGCTTTTGCTCTATGGTGTCAGTTTCTGTTGATTCTTCAGCTTGGTTGTCTTTCATAATATATTCTAAGTCCATTTGAGAATGCATATTTAGCGTGCTAATTTAACCCCGCTCAAAATTTTGGCGTATTCTAGCCAAGTTTTTTACATAAATACAACAATTTATTTAAACAACAATCACAAATAACGTTGTAGCGCTAAAATCAGGGTTACTTAATATAGAGCTACATTAAACAGCCCCATCTGAATTAACCATAAATGGTTACTTTAAATTTTAAGTTTAGTACCAATTAATTAAAAAGCTAAAAACTCTCCACTTCTTTTATTTATTTTTTACACACCTGTTTAGCCTTCCCTATATATGTAAATATGTGTATAGGTACAAAAACGCCGCTAAAATTTAGCGGCGTTTTTAGAGTTTATTTTGTTAGTTTAAGCTTAGTCAGCTTGTGGGCGCATATGCGGGAACAAAATAACATCTTTAATGGTTGGCGAATCAGTAAATAACATGACTAAGCGGTCAATACCAATACCTTCACCGGCAGTAGGTGGTAAGCCGTACTCTAGTGCGCGAATGTAGTCTTCATCGTAATGCATTGCTTCATCATCGCCAGCGTCTTTTTCTTCAACTTGGCGAGTAAAGCGCTCAGCTTGATCTTGTGCATCGTTAAGCTCCGAGAAGCCATTTGCAAGCTCACGCCCGCCAACAAAAAACTCAAAGCGGTCGGTAACAAATGGGTTTTCGTCGTTACGGCGTGCCAGTGGCGATACTTCCCACGGGTAACCTGTGATAAATGTAGGTTGGATGAGCATGTGCTCAGCCGTTTCTTCAAATATTTCACATAAAAACTTACCTGGGCCCCATACGCAATTTTCTGGAATTTTAACGTGTACTTGCTTAGCGTACGCTTTTAATTCTTCAAAGTGGTTTTCTGGGTCGTTAAATACCGCAGCATCAAACTCAGGGTTAAACTTCAAAATGGCATCAGCCATGCTAAGGCGCTCAAACGGTTTGCCAAAGTCGTACTCTACTGAGTCGATAACTTCGCCGTTTTCGTCTTTAGTGGTATTAACTACAATTGGGCTACCTAAAACGTTTGTTGCCACTGTACGTAGCATGTCTTCGGTGATGTTCATTAAATCGATGTAATCAGCATACGCTTGGTAAAATTCAATCATAGTGAACTCTGGATTATGGCGCGTTGATAACCCTTCGTTACGGAAGTTACGGTTAATTTCAAATACGCGGTCAAAACCACCTACCACTAAACGCTTAAGGTAAAGCTCAGGCGCTATACGTAAGTACATGTCTATATCAAGTGCGTTATGGTGAGTTACAAACGGACGCGCAGATGCACCGCCAGGAATAACCTGTAGCATTGGCGTTTCTACTTCCATAAAGTCGCGTTCTGCTAAAAAGCGACGAATGCCTTCAACTACTTGAGAGCGAATGCGGAATGTTTCGCGCGTTGCTTCGTTAGTAATTAAATCAACATAACGTTGGCGGTACTTGGTTTCTTGATCTGATAAACCATGAAACTTCTCTGGTAATGGGCGTAGTGACTTAGTAAGTAGCTCGTACTCGGTCATTTCTACGTATAAATCGCCTTTACCTGATTTATTAAGTGCGCCTTTAACACCAATAATATCGCCAATATCTAGTTGGCCGTATTTTGCTTTTAAGTCTTTTTGTACATCTTTAGATGCGTAAGCTTGCACGCGGCCTTTCATATCTTGAATGGCCATAAAAGGACCACGCTTAGCTAAAATACGGCCTGCAATTGATACAACGTGCTGAAGCTCTACTAATTCTTCTTTACTCTTATCACCAAACTCAGCCTGTAAATCAGCCGTGTAATGTTCACGACGGAACTGATTAGGATGACCGTTGGCTGGGCAATTTTCGCGAATAGCGTCTAATTTGCCGCGACGCTCAGCGATTAACTTATTTTCGTCTTGGATTTGATCAGTCATTTTTTAGCTCTTTTTTAGCTTGGTGGTTATAGGCCAGATTTTAGGCTGGCTTCAATAAATTTGTCTAGGTTGCCGTCAAGTACCGATTGCGTATTACGGTTTTCAACGCCAGTGCGTAAATCTTTAATGCGCGCATCGTCAAGTACGTAAGAACGAATTTGGCTTCCCCAGCCAATATCCGATTTTGCATCTTCTTGCGATTGCTTTTCAGCATTTTGCTGCTGAAGTTCTAGCTCAAATAATTTAGCTTTTAACTGCTTCATTGCTTGGGCTTTATTTTTATGTTGCGAGCGCTCGTTTTGACATTGTACAACCGTATTGGTCGGTACGTGAGTAATACGTACTGCCGACTCGGTGGTATTAACGTGCTGACCACCCGCGCCCGATGCACGGTAAACGTCTATACGTAAGTCAGCCGGATTAATATCAACTTCAATATTGTCATCTACTTCTGGGTAAACAAACGCAGAGGCAAACGAGGTATGACGACGACCGCTTGAGTCAAATGGGCTTTTACGTACCAAACGGTGTACACCGGTTTCTGTACGCAACCAACCATAAGCGTATTCACCTACAAAGCGCACTGTTGCGCCTTTAATACCGGCTACATCGCCGTCGGTTGCTTCTACTAGCTCAACTTTAAAGCCTTTCGCTTCGCCCCAGCGTAAATACATGCGTAATAACATGTTACACCAGTCTTGCGCTTCAGTACCGCCAGACCCAGACTGTAAATCAAGGTAAGCGTCGTTTGCATCATGAGAGCCCGAAAACATACGGCGAAACTCTAAACCCTCAAGCTGCTTATTTAAGCCTTCAAGTTCAGTTTGTGCTTCAACAAAGGTGTCTTCGTCTTCGGCCTCTACTGCAAGCTCTAATAAACCTTCTACGTCGTCAGCACCGGCTACTAGGTTGTCGATTGTTTCAACAACGGCTTCTAATGCTGATTTTTCACGGCCAAGAGCTTGTGCGCGCTCAGGTTCATTCCATACGGCTGAATCTTCAAGTTCGGCGTTTACTTCTTCTAAGCGCTCTTGTTTGTGAGCGTAGTCAAAGGTACCCCCGAAGCAGTTCAGTACGTTCGCGAATTTCCTTGATTTGATTAATCACAGGATTCACTTCAAACATGTACATTACTCCAAAATGGCTAGATTATTGCGCACTAAAATTAGCACTAAACGCAATAAATTATCGTCAAATGATAAAAACGCCCGATTTTAACAAAAAAACGCGCGTTTTATTAGCCTTTTATGCATGCATTGTGCATATTTTTTAATGCACTTTTTCAAGCTCTCTTACTATTAATTGCAGGCTAAACTTGCCCCTAAATTCGTTTATATCGAGCTGATAAGCCACTTTGACATAACGAGCTTCGGTGTCGGGCCATGCTTTTACATCAATGCCAAATGCAATGGCATCCACTAGCCGGCCAGATTGATGTTTAAGCACCAGTTTTAAGTGTTTTTCGCCTACTATACGCTGTTGAATAACTTCAAAGGTGTGCTCAAATACCGGCTCAGGAAACTCCTGCCCCCATGGGCCTGATTGCTTTAATAGCTGAGCAAAGTCCATGGTAAAGCACTCATTTGGCAGCTCACCGTCGGTAAATACAATACAGCGTTTGCTTTCTTCACTTAACTGCGTACTTACCGCGGCATCAAATGCGTTTTTAAAGTCATTAAAGTTTTGCTCATCAATACTCAACCCTGCCGCCATAGCGTGGCCACCAAATTTATTAATTAAGTGCGGATCGGCAGTATTTAGCCCTTCGAGTAAATCGCGCATATGCAGCCCTTCAATAGAGCGGCACGAACCTTTTATTTCGCCATTTTCGCCACCAGCAAAAATAACCGTTGGACGGTGGTACTTTTCTTTTAAGCGGCCCGCTAAAATACCAATCACACCTTGGTGCCAATCTTCTTGGTATAAACAAATAGCGTCTGGGATGTTATCGTTATTAAATGCAAGCCTATCAAGCACAGCTTGCGCCTCGGCTTGCATGCCCTGCTCTATTTCGCGCCGCGCATGGTTTAAGCTATCGAGCTCGCTGGCAATGCGCCTTGCTTGGTTTATATCGTTACTTAGCAAACACGCTATACCCAAACTCATATCGTCTAATCGCCCTGCGGCATTTAAACGCGGCGCAAGCGAAAAACCAAAGTCACTGGCGCTTAGGCGCGCTGCATTTCGGTTAGCCACTTCAATAAGTGCTGTTATACCTGGGCGTGTTTTACCACTGCGAATACGCGCTAAACCTTGGTGCACTAAAGTGCGGTTGTTTGCATCAAGCGCAACCACATCGGCCACAGTACCTAGGGCAACTATATCAAGTAGGTCGGCCAAGTTTGGCATAGCGTGGTTTTCAAAGTAGCCTTGCTCACGCAGCGTGCTTCTAAGGGCTATAAGCAAGTAAAAGGCAACGCCTACACCGGCTATAGATTTTGATGGAAAACTACAATCATGGCGGTTTGGGTTAACAATGGCATCGGCATTAGGGAGCTGCTCCCCTTGCAAGTGGTGATCTGTTACCAGTACTTTAATGCCCACTTTTTTTAATATGTCTATGCCTGCAATACACGAAATACCGTTATCTACCGTAATAACCAGCTCTGGTTTTATATCAACAATTTGTTCAGCAAGTGCGGGGCTTAAGCCATAACCTAAACTAAATCTATCTGGTACTAGGTAGTCTAAGTTGTTAAAGCCAAACATGGCTAAACCTTGCATTAAGGTGGCCGTACTGGTTGCGCCATCGGCATCGAAGTCGCCAACAATTAAAATGCGACTTTGCGCATTCAGCGCATCAATTAATAGCTCGGTGGCTTTGTCGATATCTTTAAACAGCTTAAAGTCGATGAGCGTAGCAGCACTATTATTTAGCTCGTGTGCATTTTGCACGTTACGTGTGGCATAAATTTGCTTAATAACAGGGTGCAAGTCGCTTGGCAGGTAAGAATCGTCTACCGTTTCGCGCGCAATGATCAGTTTTTTCATGCTGAGGTTTACTTATAAATTCAAAATAAAAACAAAAAAAGGCCATTACGGCCTTTTAATAAACGCAAGCGCCTTATTAAGACGCTTTGTTTGCCTCAAGCGCTGCACTTAGTGCGGCTGCAGGTTGATAGCCAGGGATCATTGTACCGTCTTCTAAAATAATGGCTGGCGTACCGCTAATACCAAAGCTTTGGCCTAGCTGGTAATGCTCGGCTACTGGTGCGCTACAACCGGCAACCACTTTAGTGTCTTCGCCCGATTTAGCTTCTGTCAGTGCTTCTTGTTGGTCGCGTGCACACCATACGTTCATTAAATCGGCGTAGCCCGAACCTTGTAATCCACCACGCGGAAACGCTAAATAACGAACAGTAATGCCCGCATCTAGTAAGTCGTCTAGTTCGCGGTGTAATTTACGACAGTAACCACAGCTAATATCGGTAAATACGGTAATTTGATGTTTTTCGTTTGGCGCTTTGTAAACAATCATTGAATCTTCGTATTCTTTTACGCCTTCCACACGTACACCATTTAACGCTTGCTCAGTTAAGTTGCTGCGGTTCTCTAAATCAATTAGCGTGCCTTGCATTAAAAACTGGCCGTCTGGGCTAGCGTAAAGTACACCTTTGTTTGTGATCAGCTCTTTTAAACCGGCAACGGGGCTTGGGTTTATTTGCTTAACGGTTACACCTAACGTGGCAAATTTAGTAACAATTGGGTCATCAGCATTTGGCGTTGTGGCTACACCATTTGCAAATGCACTGATACTTGTGCACAACATTGCACCTGCTAACATTAATTTTTTCATAATTTTCTCTAATTAATAATTCATACTAAATTGACCGCTAAGCCGATATAAAATTTCATACTAAGCGCGCGGATGATGCTCTGAATGTACCGATTTTAATCGTTCATTAGCAACATGGGTGTAAATTTGTGTTGTTGATAAATCGCTATGCCCTAACATCATCTGTACTACTCTTAAGTCGGCACCATGATTAAGTAAGTGTGTTGCAAAAGCATGACGCAATGTATGCGGCGATAAATCTGACTCAATAGACGCCAAAATAGCATAGTGTTTAATACGATGCCAAAAGGTTTGTCGGGTCATACCTACACCCCGTTTTGAAGGAAACACAAAATCGGTGGCATGTTTGATCATTTGCGCACGCCCCCCTTTTAAAAACTGCTCAAGCCAATACATGGCTTCTTCGCCAAGCGGCACTAAGCGCTCTTTATTGCCTTTACCTTTTACAAACACAACCGACTGGCGCAAATTAACTTGCTCCATGCGCAGCCCTACCAGTTCGGTAACACGTAAGCCCGTTGCATAAAGCAGCTCAAGCATAGCTTTGTCGCGCAGGCCCATGGGCTCTTCAATATTGGGCGCACTCAACAATGCTTCTACTTCAGCCTCTGAGAGCGTTTTAGGTAGCGATTGACCCGCTTTAGGTTGGGCTATATTTTCAAGCGGTGAGCTGGCGATACGTTTTTCGCGCACAAAGTACTGATAAAAGCGTTTTAATGCGCTTATGCTGCGTGCGGTGCTGCGTGGTTTTAACCCTAAATCTACACGGTGTGCTAGGTAACTTTCTATATCTAAGCTGGTTACCGTCATTAAGTTTTCGCCTTTTAAAAATTGGCAAAACTTATCTAGGTCGCTGCGATACGCACTTAAAGTATTTTCGCTTACACCTTGTTCTAAATACAAGCTATCTAAAAAGGTTTCTAAAAAGTCGCTGTTGCTGTTTAGCTCAGTATTTTGCTCAGGTAAATCGTCAGGTCGCGTTGTCACGTTGTGATCTCATGTTGGTAATACCCACGGTAGAAGGTATCAATTAAAAATACCTTACGGTAAACTGCGCCCTATCATAACAGGCAATTACACAGTGATAAATACGATGCAGATTGGTTTATTTTTTGGCTCTACTACATGCTACACAGAAATGGCAGCAGAAAAAATCCGCGACCTTATTGGCGCCGATATAGTGACCTTACACAATATTAAAGACGAACCACTAAAAAATGCAGAGCAGTACGACTTTATCATCTTTGGTATTTCAACATGGGATTTTGGTGAAATACAAGAAGACTGGGAGTCTAAGTGGGACGACATTAAAGACGTAAACCTAAATGGTAAAACCATTGCTTTATTTGGCATGGGCGACCAACAAGGTTACGGGCAGTGGTTTCAAGACGCCCTTGGTATGCTTCACGATGAAATTAATACACAGTCGTTTACACAACTTGGTTTTTGGCCAAACGATGAAAACTACGAGTTTGAAGCGTCAAAAGCGCTTACCCCTGATGGCAAACACTTTGTAGGACTTGCGCTTGATGAAGACAGCCAATACGAGCTAAGCGATGAGCGCATAGCCAGCTGGGTTGAACAAATTATGACAGAGTACAGCGAAACGCTATAACGAGTTTGGCCTAAACCATGTTTAGGCCAACGTGCTACACATACCCAAGCTTTTTAGCGCACTTTTTTTCACGCATTTTGGCTTGCCTTTGCGATAACCACTTGGGCGCAAAAGTATTAATAATGCATGCCAGCACAATAAGTACAGACCCTATTACTTGCGGTAAACTTAACGTTGTATCGTAAAAAACAAGCTGAAATAACAACGCAAATAATAAGTTAGAATAAATAAGCGGCGCTAGTTGCGAGTTAGAGCTCGCTAATCGGTATGCTTTACCTCTAAAAAACTGCGTTGCGGCGGTCGACAGCCCAATTAATGCCACCATTAACAACAAACTATAATTGCCTATATCGATTGCAAAGCCTTGGTAAAAACTAGCCTCGCCCGAAGTAAACATTAATACCGGCACCATAAATAAAGAGGCCAATGTAAAGCTCCAACCGTTAATAACCATCATCGGTAGGTTAATTTTACTGGCTCGAAACAAGGTGATTTGCGAGCAAGCATTAAAAACCCCCGCCCCCAGGCCAATTAATAAGCTCCAACGCCATTGAATGCCATCACTATGAATATTTTGAATAATCACACCCGCAAACATAAGCGCCATTGTAGGTAGCAATAACCAATTTAATTTAGTTTTAAAAAGCACGCGCTCTATTAGGGGTATAAACAATGGCCCAGTACTAAATAAAATAACTGCCTCCACCAGCGTTAGCGTGTTTAGCGCCACTAAAAAGCAGTTTTGGCACAACACAATAAATAGAGCACGCACAGTAAATGTTCGCCAAGCTGATTTATTAGGCCACTGCCACTGAATCCCCAGCGCAAGCAGCAGCATAATAACAGCGGGTAAAAACACGCGTAAAAAAACCACTTCGCTAGTACTAAAGTAATCGGTAAGTAACTTGGCTATAAAGCTATTTAGCGCCAAGGTAAATGTAGAGAGCAGCATAAATACACTAGCACGAGAATTTGACGACACCGCAGTTATCCTTTGAATAAAAAATGAATTTAAAAAGCGAAATTAAAGGCTTAATTTTTTTAATCTATTTATTATTTTTCAAAAAATTGGCATTGGCTTTTATGCCGCTAATTTTACGTGTACTTTATAAATTTAAAAGCGAATAATATTAAACTAACCTGTAAGTAAAACTTAACTGTTAAAAGGTAAGCTATGATCAAATCCGCACCACTAAAATCTCTTTATAGTTTTATTGCTGTTGCCGAAACTGGCAGTATGGTTTTAGCAGCCGAGCAGCTCAGTATTAGCCATTCAGCAATAAGCCAAGCAATTAAAGCGTTAGAGCAGCAATTAAATACGCCGCTATTTGATCGTATTGGTCGCCGTGTTGAGCTAAACCCTGTGGGTGAGCGCTATTACAAACGCATAGCTCCAGCCATAGCCGAAATTTTAGCTGCCAGCCATGAAGCCAGAAACACAACAAATGAATCAAGCTATTTAACACTCAATATGGTCAATTCGTTAGCGCTACACTGGTGGATCCCTCGAGTGGCCGATTTTCAGCGTATTTCACCAAATAGCGATATTCGTATTTCTAACTTGGTGGGTGAGTTTGATTTAGAGCGTGAAGGGATTGACGCCGCAATTATTCATGGCCAGCCCGATAAATGGCAAAAATATCACTGTGAAAAACTCGCCGACGATCAGCTAATTTTAGTATGTAATCCGCAGCTTTTAGCTGGATTAAATAAAGATGAGTTAACCGCGCAAAACTTACTTGAGCGCTTTAAAGCTATATATGTTACCAACCCGCGTAGACAAAACGATTGGCAAACATGGTGCGAGGCCAATAATTTAGCGCAGCCTAAGCAACATAATAACTTAACGTTTAATATTTCGGTGCAAGCAACGCAAGCAGCTATGCGCCAGCTGGGCATTTTAGTTACTCACAAACAATTTGTATGTGACGATATTAAGCACGGTATGCTCATCCAAATAGGTAAAAGCATAATTAATCCGTATCAACAATTTTATTTTGCAACAAGCCACACCATGCTTAATCACCCTCAAGTGAGTGCGTTACAAACGTGGCTTAAACGTGAGTTTTTAAAAACAGCCAGCGAGTAGCACTACTCGACTCGCTGCCAATACTGGTTACGGTAAAAAAAGCCAATATAACCGCGTACTTCTAACGTTTTGCCGTCATCTTGTGGCGTTAATTGCACGGTATAGGTTTTACCATTCGTTGGGTCAAGTATTTCGCCATCCCCCCACACGCCATCCTCTTCTTCCTTTACATCAGTGATTATGGTCATGCCTAAAATAGGCTGATTTTTTAGCGCGCCATCGCACTCTTTACAAATATCTTCTTGTTTAGTTGGGTCTAAAATAGAAGCTATTTTACCACTGAGCACATTATTTTTTTGTGTTATGCGTACGTAAGATTTAGCTTCGTTTGTATCTTCATCAATAGTTTTCCACAGTCCCACTGGGCTCATGTTTGCAAGCGCACCTTGGCTTACAATTAAAGCGCTTGCAAGCATGCTTAACACACCCGCTTTATTTATTATTTTCATTTACGTAGTTCCTATAAACTTTTTTTCATCATAACAAGAGTCTAATTAACATTACATCTTCAAGTAAAACGCTTTACATAACGCAATGTATTCATGGCTATAGTTGTTTTGCTCATCTCTTATGCACAGCTGTGATTGCTCTGGTACGGTTTTTAACGTACTAAAGCGCATTAAGCTGCGGCTAAATACTTTACTGGGTGTGGTTTTTACTTGGCAGTGCGCGTTTAAATAAAGCCCGTTTTGTTTTGCCAATTCAATAAATAAACCTGCCTCAGTGCTGGGTAAAATAACGTTAAAGCACGAGTGCTCATGACTTAAACGCATATAGGCATCTATTAACTCGTTGAAGCTTAAGCCATCAGTATGGCGGGCGGTGTTACGTGCGTCGTTATCGCCTTTTAAACTGTTATTAAAATAAGGTGGGTTAGAAATCACAACATCAAATGACGTAGATTGTTTAAACGCTTGTATTGATGTGTGCGCTAAAGTAATAGTTGGCCACGGGCTTTTAGCTATATTTTGCTGTGCTTGCTTGTAAGCGGCTTCATCAACTTCAACGGCGGTAATATTTAATATTGGCTCGCGCTGTTTACACATTAGCGCCAGTAAACCGGTGCCAGTTCCTATATCAAGTAGTGATTTTGCACCGTTTAACTTGACCCATGCACCAAGTAAAATGCCATCGGTTGAGACCTTCATGGCGCACTGATCGTGCTCAACCTTAAATTGTTTAAACGTAAACCCTGACATTTTTTCACCTTTTCATTCACCAACTGGCGTATAGCGCGTATAATTGCAGGTAATTGTCCCTTATTTTAGACACTCTATGCAATTTTCTGAATTTGATCTTGATACTAAACTACTCAACGCCATTACTAAAATGGGCTACGAGACACCAACCAGCATTCAACAACAAGCCATTCCTGAAGCGCTGCAAGGTCGCGATATTTTAGCATCAGCACCGACTGGCACAGGTAAAACTGCGGCATTTTTAATACCTGCTATCCAATATTTAATGGATTTCCCGCGTCGCGATCCAGGTTTTGCACGTGTGTTGATAATGACCCCAACCCGTGAACTGGCTTATCAAATTCATGAACAATGTGAGCTACTTGCAAAAGGGACTCATCTTAAAATTGGTGTTGTAACAGGCGGTATAAACTACGGTACCCATAAAGAGATTTTTGAAAGTAATAACGATATTTTAATCGCCACACCTGGGCGTTTAATGGAATACCTTGAAACCGAAAATTTCCACGCTGAGAACGTAGAAATGCTTATTCTTGATGAAGCTGACCGCATGCTAGACATGGGCTTTAAAAAAGAGATGCTACGTATATGCGATGAGGCTAAAAACCGTCGTCAGTGCTTTTTGTTCTCTGCGACTTTAGAAGGCGATAGCGTTGAGTTATTTGCAGAGCACATTTTAAACGATCCCGCTTTACTAGAGGCAGAGTCGTCGCGTAAAGAAAAAGCAAAAATTCATCAATGGATTCACCTTGCCGATGATTATCATCATAAGCTTGAGCTATTGGTAAATACCTTAAACGGCCCAGATGTAACTAAAGCAATTGTATTTGTTAAAACCCGTGAGCGCTTAGAAACGCTCATTGGTGAGCTGACTAACAACGGCGTAAAGGCAGCGTGGCTTCGTGGCGAGATGCCACAAGACAAACGCATGAAAGCCATGGCAAACTTCCACAGTGGTAAAACACGCATATTAATAGCAACCGATGTTGCAGCGCGTGGTATTGATGTGTCAGACATTAGCCATGTAATTAACTTTGATATGCCACGCACAGCAGATGTATATGTACACCGCATTGGGCGTACTGGCCGTGCCGGTAAAAAAGGCATTGCGATCTCATTAGTTGAAGCGCACGACATTGGCATTTTATTAAAGATTGAGCGATACACAGAGCAAAAACTTAAACGTCGCGTAATTAAAGGGCTTGAACCACAGCATAAAGAAGCCAAGCCACCGGCTAAAAAGCGTAAAGACCCTGTAAAAATGAAGGCAAAGAAAAAAGCCAAAGCTAAAAGTAAAAAGAAATAAGCCCCTAAACAAGCCGGCCACTGCCGGCTTGTTTGTACCTGTTACAAATGTAACCCTAGCATGTAACTCATTCCCATAAAAATGTAATTATTGCTCATCTGAATTTTCATAAAACAAAATACCCTTACATTTCAAAATCTTAAAATTGGCATCGAAATTGTAACTGAGAAAGTAACTCAGCTAAGAATCGCTGCACAATTAACCGTAATGTAAGGATAAAGTTATGAACCGCTTTAAGTTAACTATTGCTTTAGTATCATTTTGTTGTTTATTTTTATTAGCTTGCGCTACAAGAGTAAGTGCAGCACCTAACTTAGCCGTAGTAAGCAGTGTGGCTACTCAACCTAACTTACAACAAACAATCACCAATATGTTACGCACCAACCCTAATTTGGCATTAAGCGATATTCGCGTGCAGGTTGAAGACGGTGAAGTTGACCTATACGGTGAAGCGCAAACAGGTTTTCAGCGTGCACTTGCGCAAAAGTTTTTAGAAAATATGGATGGCGTTAAAATTATCCGTAATAAAATTAGTGTTATTTAATACCGCATTACAATATTTGTTTATATAACTTCTTCCTCTGCGTGGCTTGTTTCTCCAACACAAGCCGCGCTTTTTTATGCTTAATAACTCACTTTAGTATCTAAACTTCCAGCTTTTGCTCCCCTATTAAAAATAGAGCAAACACTTAGCCGTCCTTTCCCACTCTTTTAAATTAGTGACCTACTACAGCTTTGATAAAATAATGCTACAGCAAGGCTGTAGAGTTCATATAATCAGCGCATTTTTAATACCATTGACAATCTACAAGTGTTTGCTAATCAAGCTCACCATGGATAACAGTTAATAATATATGGCTTAACGTATGCAAATACCCCATCACTTACATAAGGAAGCTAATACATGAAACGGTTTATTTACTACTGTTAGCCCTTTTAATAACTACGCAAAGGATAAGGGGTAAATAAGTGAAATAGATATTATAAAAGTCTATACAGGCTCTGTTGCAGGTAAGATAGATGAAAAGGTAATAAAATGAGACGGTAGCAAAAAGCTAATACGCCTTAACTTAAAATAAATGTATTAAAAGAGTGCAGTAGCCCCACTTTACTACGTGGCCTAAAATGACTAGCAGCGCATTTTTTTGTAAAAATGCGTTGCTAGTGGGTAACTATTACTGGGCTAGTTTAAACCCGTATTACTGTCACCTTGTTGTTTGGGTGACTGTTGGTTTATTTTATCGCTTATCATAGCATCGAGTTTTTCGCCGCCTTTTATACCAAAATCTAATGTACGTATTGGGAATGGAATACTAATATCGGCGTCATCAAGGGCTTGCTTAACAGCGACTACGCCTTTGTGGCGTACTGTCATAAAGTCTGGCTCATCTGGATATTTAATCCAAAACCACACCAGTAAATTTATACTGCTGTCGCCAAAACCTTCTGCGTATACGGCGGTTTCGTCTTTGCGTATTACAAAATCAAATTCATTAATTTTATCTACTATCACTTCTTTGGCTTTTTCGATGTCGTCGCCGTACGAAATACCAACCGGTACTTCTATACGCCTAACACCTAACGTAGTGTAATTCTTTAATACATTTCTAAATAATACCTTGTTTGGTACTAGGATTAATTGCCCGTAAAAGCTCTCTATGAGCGTGTTACGTAGATTTATTGAATGCACCGAGCCAAATACGTCATCGGTTTCAATTACATCCCCTGCTTTAAATGGTTTGCGTATGCCCATCGCAATACCGGCAATTAAGTTCTCGGTCATGTCTTGAAAAGCAAAGCCAATAGCTAAACCCACAATACCTGCACCTGCGAGCAGCGATGTTACTGTGCCTTTTAGGCCCATAAAATCAAGTGCGATAAACAAGCCCACACATAACACCACAACCTTAAAAATAGAGGCCATCAGGTCGGCTATTTGTTTTGAGTCGAGTGAACGCCTTAATAGGTTTTTCATCAGCTGACCGGCAAAGCGCGCTATGATTGAAAATACAATGGCTATCACCACAGCCACAATAAAGTTTGGGATATGGCTTATAACCACATCAAACCACCCGCCGAGTTTTTCTTCGATGAGTTTCTCGGCTTCGGCTACTGAAGGTATGCTGATCATATTTTTACACCTATCTATTTTTTATTTCATTAATAGTAGATGAAGTTAGCAAGTTTAGCGCCAGCATAAAAAAAGCCATGCATTGCATGGCTTTTTAACTCATTATTTACTGAGTATGTACTTAGTTTTGCTCATCGCGCATAAATACAGGCTCAAGCTCTTTAGTGGTTGCTTCTGGGCTAAAATAATAACCCGCGACACTAAACTCTTTTAATTGGCTAAGCTGCGTTACTTGATTTTCTATAATGTAACGGGCCATCATGCCGCGCGCTTTTTTAGCGTAAAAGCTAATTACTTTATATTGGCCATTTTTGCAGTCTTTAAAATGCGGGGTAATAATTTGCGCATTGAGTGCTTTTTTATCCACCGCTTTAAAGTACTCGTTTGATGCAAGGTTAACGAGGTACTGTGCGTCTTGCGCTTTTAATTCCTCGTTTAATTTATTGGCAATAATGCTGCCCCAAAATTCATACAGATTTTTCCCGCGAGGATTATCAAGCTTGGTGCCCATTTCGAGGCGATAGGCTTGCATTAAATCAAGCGGCTTTAATAAGCCGTATAAACCTGAAAGTATACGTAAATGGCTTTGCGCATAATCGAGGTTAGCTGCAGTAAGTGTTGCGGCATCTAAACCACCGTACACATCGCCGTTAAAGGCCAGTACTGCTTGTTTAGCATTACTTTGCGTAAATGGTTGCGACCACTGGCTAAAGCGCGCAGCGTTTAGGCCTGCAAGCTTATCGCTAATTTTCATTAGGCTGCTAATTTGCGCTGGCGTTAGTTCACGGCATACTTTCATGAGCTCTTCGCTGTGCTCTAGTAATTCAGGTTGAGTGAACTTATCTGTTGCGGGTGGCGTTTCGTAATCAAGATTTTTTGCTGGTGAAATAACAGTGATCATAGTTAGCTATTGACTTGTAATTTATTTAATGTCAATTTCAACATTAAATGAGACGAAAAGCACGTTTTGTTTATAAATACCATTGAAAATTAATCGCAATGGCCTAAATCCTACCTTAATAAATCATGCATCGTCGTTTTTCTATTGATAAGGACATAAGACCTATCAAGCATTGTCACACTGTTGCAGTATTGAATACTTATATTAAGGTAGTTTAGATTTTCTTTTAACTTGCTTGGAATGAGGAAGGCAAATGACTAGCGCTCTACAAAGGCTAAAACAACATTCATCTATCGTAGCCGACACTGGCGACATTGAAGCGATCAAAAAGCATCAACCAGAAGATGCAACCACAAACCCGTCGCTTTTATTAAAAGCGAGTGAGATTGAAGCTTACAAGCCTTATTTAGATAAAGCTTGGAGCTATGCAAAAGAAACAGAGCAAGATTCAGCTAAGCAGCTAGAACTTGCATGTGATTACTTTGCCGTATTAATTGGTAAAGAAATTAGCGAAATTGTGCCTGGTTACATTTCTACCGAAGTAGATGCTCGTTTATCATTCGACACCCAAGCAACTATTGATAAAGCACATACTCTACTTAGCCTTTACGAAAAAGAAGGTGTAAGCAAAGACAAAATTTTAATTAAAGTTGCCTCTACATGGGAAGGTATTAAAGCTGCAGAGCAACTAGAAAAAGAAGGCACTAAGTGTAACCTTACTTTATTGTTTAGCGATGCCCAAGCGCGCGCATGTGCCGATGCTAACGTATTTTTAATCTCGCCATTTGTTGGCCGTATTTTAGATTGGCACGTAGCAAATGGTATGGAAAAGCCAACCGATCCACTACAAGATCCAGGTGTTCAATCTGTACGTAGCATTTTTGAGTTTTACAAACGCCATGATTATAAAACCGTTGTTATGGGTGCAAGCTTCCGTAATACCGGCGAAATCATTGCACTAACAGGTTGTGACAAGCTAACAATTAGCCCTAACCTGCTAGAAGATTTAGGCAATTTAGAAGGCGCAGAAGAATACTTACTACACAGTGATATTCCAAAAGAGCCAAAGCCAACTCCACTAACTGAGTCGCAATTCCGTTGGTTACATAACCAAGATGCAATGGCAACTGAAAAGCTAGCTGAAGGTATCCGCTCGTTTGCAGATGCACAAGAGCAGCTAGAAGCACGCTTTAAAGCAATGTAATTCGCGCTAATTACTTTTAATAAACGCCGCACTTGCGGCGTTTTTTTATGCAAAAAATATATTAAGACTGTCTAATTTAATTAATTAATCACATTAATGTAACAAACTTGTCACTTTTTTATTCTATTTTTGCTGGGCCTGTGGTATAGGTATCCCCGAGGTTCACTAAAATCAATAGGAGATAGTCATGGATAGCCTAAACGATATATTAGAGATATTAGAAGGTCCTGATACAACAAGAAAAACCTCCCCAAAAAATAAAAAGAGAAAATGGCGTGAAATTGAGGCCATAAAAGACAAACAACGGTTACGTAAAGAACTACAGGAGTTAGACTTTTTTACAGACAGTATTGAAATTGATGAGCTAGATTTTTAACTTTAATACACATCAACTAATCAAAAGGCTTTCACGTATGAAAGCCTTTTTACTATATCAATTAAACCTGCCAGTTAATGGGCTTATCGCCTTGGGCTTGTAATATTTCATTAGTTTGCGAAAAGTGCTTACAGCCAAAAAAGCCACGATGCGCAGACAGCGGCGATGGGTGTGGGCCTTTTAAAATATGATGGCAAGCGCCGTTAATATTTTTACCTTTTTTTTGTGCGTGAGCACCCCATAAAATAAACACGACTCCTTTGCAGTGCGCATTTATATGGGCTATCACGTTATCGGTAAATTGCTCCCACCCTAAATGCTTATGCGAGTGCGCTTGACCTTGCTCAACGGTCAATACTGTATTGAGTAAAAACACGCCCTGCTCTGCCCAGCTTTGTAAATAGCCATGAGTCGGTATTTCAAAACCTGGGATATCCGTTGCCAATTCTTTGTACATATTTTTTAATGACGGCGGTAACTTTTTAACCTCTGGTAACACAGAAAAACATAATCCATGGGCTTGGCCTTCCCCGTGATATGGGTCTTGGCCTAGAATAACCACACGAATATTATTAAGGGCTGTAGCTTCAAAGGCGCTAAATACTTGTGACTCTGGTGGGTGAACTGCAACCCCTTCCTCGCGGCGCTTTGCAACATGACCCAGTGTTTGCTGCATATAAGGTTGCTGTAATTCATGTTCTAAAAAAGCTGACCAATCGCTCATTGTATACTCTTAACCTTTTTGCGTGATGCATCTATTTTATCACACATATCGGCTAGTCCATCTAGCATACGAGGGGTAAATCTATGCAGTAAGTCGGCATCAACGCGTATAAATTGATTGTGCTTTACAGCTGGGACTTCTGGCCATTTTTGCCAATTAATTTTAGCTTGTGGCTGCTCTGCGTGTTCATCAGGAATAATAATAATTTGTGGCTTTTTAATCACCACGTTTTCAATACTTATTTGCGGGTAATCAGTGGGGTTATGTGCAAACACATTGCTTACTTGGCAAATTTCAATAAGTTGATTAATCCATGTGTTATTATTTACAGTCATCATAGGCTCAGCCCAAAGTTGATAAAATCCACTGAGCTGTTGCTTATTTTGATAGCGCCTTTTAATAGCAGTTAACTTATTTGTAAAAGCCTCAGCCACTTGTTGGCTTTGCTCAACATACCCCGTTAATTGCCCCAGTTTTGTTAGCTCTTTTGCCAAGGCATTAATTGTGGTTGGATTACTTAAGTGAACCTCAATACCTAAGCGCTTTATTTGCTCTAAATCTTCACTTTGATTTCCGCTTTTCCACGCAATCACTAAATCAGGTTTTAGCGCTAATAATTTTTCAAGGGAAATACCATGGTAACCTCCAATGCGCTCAATACTTTTAGCTTCAATTGGGTAATCGGCGTAATCAACAGTGCCAACAATATTACTCCCCGCACCTATAGCAAATAGGTTTTCTACTATGTGGGGAGCCAGTGCAACAACACGTAGTTTATCTTGCGTAGTTGTATCACTAGCTGCTGCATTGCCCCCTAAACACAAAAACAGAAGTGCAGCAAAAAACGCGTTGTACATTAGTAATCAAATCCTTCAAGCGCCTTAATACCTGAGTCGAAGGCATGTTTAACATTGCGCACTTCGCTTACCGTATCGGCAAGGTCTGTTAACGTACGATGTGCTGCGCGTCCAGTAATAATAACCGACTGCATAGGAGGGCGGTTATTTAGCGCGTTCACTACCTCATCGAGGTCTATATAACCATAAGTCACCATGTAGGTAAGCTCATCAAGTAACACTAAATCAATACTGCTATCGGCCAACATGCGCTTAGACTCTTGCCATGTTGCCTGCGCGGCTGCAGTGTCGGCTTCTTTGTTTTGTGTATCCCATGTAAAACCGGTATTCATTACAACAAACTCAACGCCCACGCCTTGTAATAAGTTACGCTCCCCGCACTCCCATGTGCCTTTAATAAATTGACACACAGCGGCTTTTTTACCATGGCCTACACAGCGCGCAACCACGCCAAACCCTGAGGTAGATTTACCTTTACCATTTCCTGTAATTACTTGAAATATACCTTTTACTTCTTGCGCTGCGGCAACGCGGGCATCTACCTGTTCTTTTACTTTTTGCTGGCGCTGCTGATGTTTATCGTTGCTTTTATCTATCATTATTGTGTCCTTCATAAATTGATATAATGTGCTGTATGTTTAAATGCGCTTCGCATACAGTGGCTAAGCGCTCAAGCTGTTGTTCTCGGTGCTTAGCAATACTAATAGGCTTTATTGTGGCCTGTGGTTTTACCCAGTTCAAAATTTGCTCTGTAGCAGCAGGTTCATCAAACAAGCCGTGTAAATAAGTGCCTGCTACAGCATTGTCGTCACTGATGAAACCATCGCTTAAAAACCCATTAGGATGCGCATTAAACGTTAAAAATGGCTTATTAAGTGCGACGCCTTCACTAATACCCGCGTGAATTTCGTAACCACTACATCGGGTTTTATTATCATTTAACTGCATCGTTGCGGTTATCTTAGTCAGAACTTTTTGAGTGCTCAACGTAGTTTTAAAGTCGCTTAAGCTAAGCCCTTGGGCTTCTTTAAGCGATGACTCAACGCCGTCAGGGTCGAAAATTGCACTCCCTAACATTTGCATACCGCCACAAATACCAAGCACTTTGCCGCCGTAACGTACGTGTTGTTTTATTTGCGTATCCCATTCTTCGTTTTTTAAAAAAGCTAAATCACCAAGCACATTTTTACTGCCAGGTATAATGATTAAATCAACCGGTGGGATCGCGTGAGTGTGGCGTACATAATTTACATT
>NZ_CAWUKC010000073.1:0-19876 GCF_963922945.1 uncultured Pseudoalteromonas sp.
TTTACTAAATGCTTTTGTCTTATTACCAGTAGTTTGCTGGTATCTATTGAGCAGCTATCAAGCAAAGCTTTACTTGGTACATGATCTGGCGCAATAAGTAAGGTCCACGCGTTAGAGCTATTGTATTGATGCAACACTTTTAGCATCTCAAACGTAGCAGAAATTTCGTCTTCTACTTTTATTAAGTTTACCGACTCACTTTCATCATTTTGTTGGTAGCTTTTAACGGTTCTTACGGTAATTGGCTGTAGCATAGGTCTCACTCACTGGGTTTATATACAGTACATGTATACAGTAGTTTATACAGTTGTTGTGTGCAAGCGTTTTTTTGCTACTTTTTATACAGTTAATGGTTTTAAAAAATAAAATTTAAAATAACTCTTTAAAAACAGATGGTTATATTTTTAAAGTGTGAGAGAAAGCTAAGGACGTTTTTAAGTACTGTATAAAGTGTCGCAGCGCTATACAGTACTTTAGGGAGTGTATACAGTTGTTTTAATGTGTTACTGGGTAGTTAGGTATACAGTAGTTAGTCATTTTTTGGAATTAAGTGGGCAAACTGTATTTGATGGATTTGCTCATACAAACTAGCTGCATAGCACTGTGCGTCCTTAAGGCGTTTTGTATCAATGTACTTTCTTAAATCATCTAAGGCAGCGGTTGCAGGTTCATATCCTTGGCTGCTGGCTAAACTTAGCCACGCCGCGGCGTGAAATACACTCTTTGGCACGCCTTGGCCCTTAATAAAAAATAACCCTAAATAAAACTGTGCGCGGTGGTTGCCTGCCATTGCAGTAAGACGCATCCATTTGGCGGCCAGCGGTGCTTGGTTATGCTTTAAATAATAGAGTGCTTTATTGAGTGTTGTTTGTTCACTTATTTCACTTTTATTATCACCACCGTCGTGAGTAGGTTGTGTCACAAAATTTAAAATATTATTTAGTTGCTGCTCTAAGTCTTGCCCACTAGGTTGAGTTTTATTCATATACACTCTTTTTTTATAATTTCTACGTCAACAGTTTAGTATATCGCAAGGTAAAATGTCCTGTTTATACTTATTTTTATGATAAAATAACGACACTTTTTACTATCACAAGTCTATTATGCTCGAAGCTCTATTTAAACTCCGCGAAAATAACTCCAATGTGCGACGCGAAAGTATCGCAGGAATAACAACATTCATCACTATGGTTTACATTGTATTTGTAAATCCGGCCATGCTTGCAGAAGCTGGGATGGATCAAGGTGCTGCATTTGTTGCTACTTGTATAGCAGCGGCCATTGGCTGTTTTATAATGGGGATTTGGGCAAATTACCCTTTAGCACTTGCGCCAGGTATGGGGTTAAATGCCTTTTTTACCTATGGTGTTGTACTGGGCATGGGTTATAGCTGGCAAGCTGCATTAGGTGCGGTATTCATGTCGGGTTGTATATTTTTAATTTTAAGTTTGTTTAAAGTTAGAGAGTGGATAATCAATGCTATTCCTTTGGTTTTAAAGCAAGCAATTGCCACTGGTATTGGCGCGTTTTTAGCGTTAATTGCGCTAAAAAATGCAGGCATTATTGTTTCAAGCCCAGCTACATTAGTACAGCTTGGCGATATTACATCCGCAGGTCCTTTATTAGCTATCTTAAGCTTTTTTGTCATTGCTGCGTTACTCTATCGCGATATTAAAAGCGGCGTACTGATTAGCATTTTGCTAGTAACAGGCATTGCGTTAAGCCTCGATTTAGTTCAGTACCATGGTGTAATTTCGATGCCACCGTCTATTTTACCTACGTTTATGCAACTTGATTTTGCAGCAGCCTTTGAACTTTCTATGCTGAGCGTAATTTTTGCGTTTTTGTTTGTTGATTTATTTGATACATCAGGCACCTTGGTCGCAGTGACGCAAAAAGCAGGCTTAGCGGATGAAAAAGGCAACATGCCGCGTTTAGGGCGAGCGTTGAGTGCTGATAGTACAGCGACTATTGCAGGCTCTATGTTAGGCACTTCTACAACCACCTCTTATATTGAATCTGTGGCCGGTGTATCGGTTGGAGGGCGTACTGGCTTAACTGCTGTTGTTGTGGGTATATGCTTTTTATTAATGATGTTTTTTGCGCCGCTTGCGCAAATGGTGCCGGCTTATGCAACAGCGGGCGCGATTTTATACGTGGCGGTATTAATGCTACAAAACCTCAAGTTTGTAAACTGGGATGACATGAGCGATGCAATTCCGGTAAGTGTAGTACTACTTATGACACCACTTACATTCTCTATTGCGCACGGTATTGCCCTTGGTTTTATATCGTATACTGCGGTTAAAATACTGTGTGGTAAACGTGATCAAGTTAGTATTAGTGTATGGATTTTAACAGCGTTATTTGTTATCAAGTTTGCATTTTTATCGTAATAGCTAATGCTCATTCTTATAGTTAAGTGATTTAATTTAAAAGTGGATAAACATTTATTATTAAGTTGCTATCACTCATTGCCACTGCATGGTTATACCTTACGTATCTTTGCAGTGGTAAATGAGCGTGTATGACGAACTGATTGCAAGGTACTGTCTCAAAATAAGGTTATTTGCCCGTAGGGAGTCATAGCTTAGCTGATACAAAAAAGCCCATACATTAGGTATGGGCTTTTTATTAGGTGTTTGAGCTTACCATTTCTTTTTTGGCGCAAACAATACGTCAAGATCATCTTGTTCGGCCTCTGTTTTTTTCTTCAATGCAGAAGCGTTAGATGCTTTTAATTCACTACTAATTTCTTCAAGGTAACCCTCAACCTCGTGGCGCTTAGCATTTACATATTCATCCGAGTAGGCTACCGCACTTAGTGTGGCGTATGCTTTTTCAAAATACTGTCTCGCTGAGCCAACCATACCTGCAGAGCGAGCTGATATGCCGCGTTTAATTTGGCTTTCAATGTTTATTTTTAATTGAAGCTTTTCTAAACGTTTGTCCTCTGTTGCAAATACTTGGCTGTCTACACGGCCTTTACTATGCTCTGAGCGCATAATAGTACGAAGCTTTTTTATGCCCTGAATGAGAGATACTAATTGTTTATCATTACTAGGTAACGAAAACTTGTCGGTGTTATTAGCTTGAACAGTGCCATTTAATCTTTCTTTGGCCTCAGCTAATCTGTTTTTCAATGCTTTAGAATTAGGTGAGTGGGATACCATCGCATTGAGGGCTTCGTAGCATCTACGTTGTAATACCCGTATGTTATTTTCAGAAAGTGGAATATTGGCACTGTTCATAAGCGCCTCTTCAGTTTCTTCAATTATCGCTTTTTGTTTTGTTAATTCTTTACGACGTTCTATTTCTTGCTTTTCTTTGTGCTGCTGCACAGCGCTTACCCATAATGCAATTACTATCAGCGCGACGATAAGCACAATTATAATCGAAACGATCATGGCTTAATTCTCGGATTCATAATCTATTTTTTTATATTACATCAAATATATGCTTTGAGGGTAGCTTTGCGCTGATTAACTTAAAAATATGTTAAAAATGAGAAATAAGTAAAATGTATTATAAGTTGAACCTGAATAAACATCGCTACCTGTAGCGGGTTTATTATGCTAGCCTTAACGTTCAAATAATGAAAATATACGTACTCACTTTACCAAGGTTGAGCTTAATTAAACTTGGATTTGTGCAGTACTGTCATCATATACGCTTAATAATAACGTTAAAAACTGCAACCATGAAATTACAACAACTTAGATACATCGTAGAAGTACAAAACCATAAGTTAAACGTTTCAGCCACTGCTGAGAGTTTATTTACCTCGCAACCTGGTATCTCTAAACAAGTTCGTATGCTTGAAGATGAGCTTGGTGTACAAATTTTTGGCCGCAGTGGTAAGCATTTAACGCATGTTACGGGTGCCGGCGAAGAGATAATTAATATTTCACGTGAAATTTTATCTAAGGTCGAAGGTATAAAAGCGGTGGCTAATGAGCACACGCTACCTGATCAGGGTAAACTCAATATAGCTACAACGCATACGCAAGCGCGTTATGCCTTACCAAGCGTTATTCAGGGTTTTATGAAAAAATACCCCGCTGTTTCACTGCATATGCACCAAGGTACACCTCAACAAATATCGGATGCAGCTGCGCGTGGTGACGCAGACTTTGCTATTGCAACTGAAGCACTGCATTTATACTCAGATTTAGTTATGTTGCCTTGTTATCACTGGAATCGCAGTATTGTGGTGGCAAAAGATCATCCTCTAGCCCAAAAAGCAGATAGTTTAACCGTTGCTGATATAGCTCAGTATCCACTTATTACCTATGTATTTGGTTTTACAGGTCGCTCAGAGCTTGATAAAGCATTTAATGCGCACGGCCTTGAGCCGCATATTGTATTTACAGCAACCGATGCCGATGTAATAAAAACGTATGTAAGGTTAGGGCTAGGTGTGGGGGTGGTTGCTTCTATGGCGGTGGATCAATTAAGTGATACTGATTTAGTGTGTATTGACGCCAGCCATTTATTTGAAGCAAGCACAACTAAAATTGGCTTTAGAAAGGGCAGCTTTTTACGTACTTATATGTATGACTTTATAGAGCGTTTTGCTCCGCATTTAACAAAAGAGCGGGTAGAGCGCGCAAGCTTATTGCGAAACCAAGAAGACGTTGATGCGTTATTTGCAGATATAGAGCTGCCGGTAAAATAGTCTCTTTTAAGCTGACTCAAAAAATATAAAAAAACCGCGTACTTTGCACTACGCGGTTTTTGTTTTTATAGGCTTAACATTCAATAATGTTTACCGCCAATCCACCGCGTGCGGTTTCTTTGTATTTGGTTTTCATGTCGTTACCGGTATCGAGCATGGTTTTAATTACTTTATCAAGCGATACCTTTTGTTCGCCACTGCCACGTAATGCTAATCGAGAGGCGTTAATTGCTTTAATGGCGCCCATAGCATTTCGTTCAATACATGGTACCTGTACCAATCCGCCTACGGGATCGCAGGTGAGGCCTAAGTTATGCTCCATCCCTATTTCTGCGGCGTTTTCAACATGTACTACATTACCACCAACAATCTCGGTGAGTGCGCCGGCAGCCATTGAACAAGCCACACCCACTTCACCTTGGCAGCCTACTTCTGCACCCGAAATAGAGGCATTTTTTTTGTACAAAATACCAATAGCCGCTGCGGTTAATAAATAGCGTGTGGCAATATCGCGATCCACTTCTTTAATAAATGTGTGGTAGTACATTAAAACAGCGGGCAATATACCTGCAGCACCATTTGTTGGTGCTGTAACCACACGCCCACCCGCGGCGTTTTCTTCATTTACAGCTAAAGCAAATAAATCTACCCAGTCCATTGCTCTAAGCGGGTCATTACTCACTTCTACGTTTAACTTTAAATACAAACTAGGCGCACGACGTTTAACTTTTAAGCCGCCTGGTAAAATACCTTCGGTACGCATCCCGCGTTCAATGCACGCTTTCATTACTTGCCAAATATTAAACAGCTCGTCTTTAATATCTTCTTCTTTACGCAAGGTTTTTTCGTTATGCATCATTAAGGTAGATACACTTAGGCCTGACTCTTTACACAGCTCTAGTAAGTCTTTTGCACTTTCGAACGGGTAAGGCGCTGGGTTTTGTTCGCGTATATCAAGGGCTGCTTGTTTTTCGTTTTCAAACTCTTCATCAGTAACAATAAAGCCGCCGCCGATAGAGTAATATACCTTGCTGTATACTTTTTCGCCATTATTTGATGCAATAATTTCCATTGCGTTAGAGTGCTTAGGTAAGGTTTTACGGCGATGAAAAACAATAGCCCCTTGCTTAGGAAAGTTCGCTTTATGGGTTTGGTTTAGGTAGATCACTTGCTCTTTTTCAATGGTGGCAAGAATGTCGTCAACTAAATCTGCATCTATGGTTTCTGGATCGTAGCCAGCTAGGCCTAATATCACCGCTTTGCCAGAGCCATGGCCTACGCCCGTTTGGCCAAGCGAGCCATAAAGCTCTACCTTTATATCGGTAACAGAAGTTAAAAGTTGTTGCTCTTGTAGGTCATTAACAAATAAACGCGAGGCACGCATTGGGCCAACGGTATGTGACGATGATGGGCCAATACCAATGCTAAACATATCAAATGCACTGATCATACTATGGGTCTCTACTTTATTTTCTCAGCTCGAAAGCTGTTCTTTGAACGGTCGAGTATCATAACGTTAATTGTTTATTATGTAACTATTTGTCAGTAAGTTTTAAACTGGTAGGGCAAGCTGTTTTGTAAAGTTTTTAATAATGCTTGCTGTCGCTCCCCACAGTAATCCGTGCGGTGTACTAAACCCTTGCAAGGCAATGGTTTTACCAAATCGTTGAAAAGGGATAGGGTGCCAATTTTCTTCACGTGAAAGTGCCGTCACTGATATTAAAAAGCTAGCTTGGACTTCGTTATGATCGTTCTCCCACACTGTGTGTTTATCAAGTAAACCAACAAACGGAGTGATACTAAAACCTGTTAAGGTTGCGTACTGTGGTAGTTGTCCTAACAATGTAACGTTATTAGGCGGTATATTGAGTTCTTCATGGAGCTCTCGAAGCGCTGTGTTACGCAAATGCGTATCGCTTGGTTCATACTTTCCACCAGGTAAGCAAATCTCTCCAGGGTGGTGATGTAAATAAGTAGGGCGTTTGCACAGCAAAATATGCGCGTGGTTATTAATATCAATAATAGGGAGAATTACCGCGCTAGCGCGCTTTTTTCGGGTGTCTTTTAATTGATTTGGCGCGGCAGTTGGTGATAACTGAAACCGCGCAATAATATGTTCACTATTCAAAGCGTTTTACTGTTTTAATAAAGGAAGTATTTTATTCACTTTATCGTATGTTTCTTGGTATTCCAATTCGACTTTAGAATCAGCAACAATGCCACCGCCTGCCCAGCAATATATGTGCTCGTTTTGGCAAACCAAAGTACGAATTGTAATACTGGTATCCATGTTACCGCAGGCACTTAAATATCCTATAGAGCCGCAGTAAATACTGCGTCTATGTGGCTCAAGCTCTTCTATTATTTCCATTGCCCTAATTTTAGGTGCGCCGGTGATTGAGCCACCGGGAAATGCAGCTTCAAGCTGGTCTACGCATGTTTTTTTGTCATCAAGTACTGCAGTTACAGTACTCACTAAATGATGGACTGCCGGAAAGCTCTCAATAGCAAACAGTGAAGGCACATCTACGGTGCCTGGTTTCGCCACTTTGCCTAAATCGTTACGTAATAAGTCCACTATCATCACATTTTCTGCGCGGTCTTTGGTTGAGCTTTCAAGGGCTCTGGCTTGTTGCTGATCGGCGATTGCATCGGCCATGCGTGGCAGCGTGCCCTTAATGGGTTTAGTTTCAACAATGTTATCGTGAACTGCAATAAAGCGCTCTGGCGATATTGACAAAATAGCGCCAAGGGGATGATTTATAAAACTCGAAAACGGTGCTTTGTTAGCCTCACGTAAGGTTTTATAAGCCAGCCATGGCTCGCCCTCAAAGCTTGCGCTAAAGCGCTGCGCTAGATTGATTTGATAACAATCACCACTTTTTAAATAATCTTGTATTTGCGCAAATTTATCAGCGTATTGACGCTCACTCATATTTGAGTGCCAATCGCTGGTGAGCGTAAAATGGGCAGGTGCTATATCGTTAGCTAAATATTGTTGGTAAAGCGCTAAACGATTCACGTCAGGTTGAGAAACGTAAAACCAACTTTGCTGGTGTTTATCAAATATTAGCGCATCCAAATAAAGCCCAACAGCCATTTGTGGCAATGTTATATCGTGTTTTGCCGTGCTCGGCATATGCTCGATAATACGCCCTAAATCGTAACCAAAATAACCAAGCCAACCACCGTTAAAAGGCAGGTTGTTTGCCGCTTTTTGTATACTGAGCTTTTTTAGCTCATCATTCATTATTTTAAAGGGGCTACGTGGGTCTAACTGCTGGTTAAATACGCTTTGATTGTTGTTTACTTCTAAAATAGCTTCCGGCTCAATGGCAATAATATCAAAGCGACTGTTTATGTGCTCGCTATTGGCTGAGTCTAGCAATACGGCATAGGGTAAATGCGCAAAATGCGCGAAAACATCAATGCAGTTTTGTGTTATGGCTAATTTTACACAATTTTTTTCATTGTTTAGCATTTACTGCCCCTTTAAGAACTGGCTCGAAACGGGCTGGGAGGGTATCATAAGTCAAATTTTTTTGGCAGCGTTTAGTATCACAATTCAACGCTGTAATTAAAACAGTACAAACCACCGTCACCGGTTTGGTATAGATTACGCTTGAGCGTAACGCTAACTTAAGGAACCACTATGAGTACAATCCGTCAGCAAGACTTTATTGATAGCATTGAAGATGCGTTGCAATATATTTCCTTTTATCATCCTCTTGATTTTGTTCAAGCGCTAGAAAAAGCCTATAACAAAGAACAAAGCAAGGCTGCTAAAGATGCAATCGCGCAAATTTTAATTAACTCGCGTATGTCGGCTGAAGGCAAGCGTCCACTGTGTCAAGACACGGGTATTATTACCTGCTTTGTAAAAGTAGGAATGGATGTTAAGTGGGATAAAACAGATTTAACCGTACAGCAAATGGTTGATGAAGGCACACGCCGCGCATATTTAAATCCAGATAACCCACTACGTGCTTCTATTGTTGCTGACCCTGCCGGTACGCGCAAAAATACAAAAGATAACACCCCGTCTGTCGTGCATATTGATTTAGTGCCAGGTGGCGAAGTCGAAGTTATGGTGGCAGCCAAAGGCGGCGGCTCAGAGAATAAAAGTAAAATGGTTATGCTAAACCCGTCTGACGATGTAGCTGCATGGGTAGAAAAAACGCTACCGACGATGGGTGCAGGTTGGTGTCCGCCAGGCATGCTAGGAATAGGTATAGGTGGAACCGCTGAAAAAGCAGCGGTAATGGCAAAAGAGTCGTTAATGGATCCGGTTGATATTCATGAATTAATGGAACGCGGTGCACAAACAACAGAAGAAAAATTACGTTTAGAAATTTTTGAACGTGCTAACAAGCTAGGTATTGGTGCGCAAGGCTTAGGTGGTTTAACAACGGTTGTTGATATTAAAGTAAAAACAGCGCCTACGCATGCGGCATCAAAACCTGTAGTAATGATCCCTAACTGTGCAGCAACCCGCCACGTGCACTTTACGCTAGATGGTTCTGGCCCTGCTGATTTAAAAGCGCCTAAGTTAGAAGATTGGCCAGAGGTAACCTTTGAGGTAGGTGAAGGAACTCGTCGAGTTAATTTAGACACACTTACTAAAGAAGATACCCGCGAGTGGAAAATGGGTGAAACCATTTTACTCTCAGGCACTATTTTAACAGGCCGTGACGCTGCCCATAAACGCTTACAAGATATGATCAATTCAGGTGAAGGTTTACCTGAGGGCGTAGACTTCGATAATAAGTTTATTTATTACGTTGGCCCAGTTGATGCTGTAGGTGATGAAGCCGTAGGCCCTGCAGGCCCTACAACCGCAACACGTATGGATAAATTCACCGATATGATGCTAGAAAAAACCGGCATTGTAGGTATGATCGGCAAAGCAGAGCGTGGTCCTGCGACGGTTGAGTCTATCAAAGAGCATAAATCGGTTTACTTAATGGCTGTAGGCGGCGCAGCTTACTTAGTGTCTAAAGCAATCAAAAAGGCACGCGTAGTGGCTTTTGAAGACTTAGGAATGGAAGCAATCTACGAATTTGAAGTAGAGGATATGCCAGTAACGGTTGCAGTGGATAGTGAAGGCGCTAATGCCCATACACAAGGTCCTGCAATTTGGAAAGCTAAAATTGAAGAGTTAGACGGTAAACTTAAATAAAGTTTTATTGCTATCAGATAAAAAAGCGAGCCTCGGCTCGCTTTTTTAATTTTAAGTGGGTGTAAAGCTAAAAAAGAGCGAGTTTACTGCTAACAAAACACCTCAGACCAGTTATGTTAAATCTACTTTTTTTCTCGCAAATCTATACACTGTGCACCTTTGGTGAAAGAAGTGCTGTGTAAGTTCAGGTTTACACCTTGCGCCACCTTTACGCTTACGTAAAGGTGATCGTGTTTTTTATTTTTGATGTTGGTTTTAATTTTAATTTATACGCCTTTTTATGGATTTTATATTCATAATATATTGTAATTTGGATTTTTAATTTAAAAGTTAGGCTTTTTGTAGCTTTAACTTCTCATGTTGTAGCGTGTGTAAAAATGAAGTGGTAAAGTTTCGTCAATTTCCAGCGCTCATCCCTCTCACGGGTAAACTATTTTGGAGTAATTACAGTGGCTGTGTTTAATCAAGCTGAATTTGATAACCACGAACAAGTGGTTTTTTGTTCTGACGAAGCGTCAGGTTTAAAAGCAATTATTGCCGTACATAATACTAACCTTGGCCCAGCGGTTGGCGGTTGTAGAATGTGGGATTATGCTAATGATGAAGATGCTGTTTACGATGTACTTCGTCTCTCTAAAGGAATGACCTACAAAAATGCGGTTGCTCGCTTACCGTTTGGTGGGGGTAAATCAGTCATCATTGGTAATGCAAAAGAGATTAAATCAGAGCAGTTATTCCGTGCTTTTGGTCGTCAATTAGAGCGACTTAACGGGCGTTATTACTCCGCTGAAGATGTAAATATCACGTGTGACGACGTTGCATTAATGAATAAAGAAACAAATTATGTGCTAGGCCTTGAAGGCAAAAGCGGTAATCCATCACCTTTTACAGCGTACGGCACGTTTTTAGGAATTAAAGCGGCATTACAGCACCAACGCGGCCATCAAGACTTTACTGGTATTAAAGTAGCGGTACAAGGCCTAGGTGCTGTAGCTTATGGTTTATGTAAACATTTAGCGCAAGCGGGTGCACAATTATTTGTGACCGATATCAATAAAGACGCTGTGCAGCGTGTAGTTGATGACTTTAACGCGACAGCCGTAGGTATTGACGAGATTTATGACCTTGATGTTGATGTATACGCACCGTGTGCATTAGGTGCTACCATTAATGATGAAACCATTGCTCGTATTAAGGCAACAATTGTTGCAGGGTGTGCTAATAATCAACTGGCGCAGTCTCGCCATGGTGAGGTGCTTCGCGAAAAAGGTATTTTATATGCGCCAGATTATGTTATTAACGCCGGTGGTATCATTAATGTTTACTACGAAACTGCACCAGAGGGTTACAGTGAAGAAGCGTCTAATAAACATGTTGAAGGTATTTTTGATACCTTAACTGAAATTTTTTCTCGCAGTGAAAAAGAGCACAAATCAACGCATTTGATTGCCGATGAACTAGCACAAGAGATAATTAAAAACGGCCTGTAAATTGACTCCGTTTATTTAGATTAAGGCGTACATTAGTGCGCCTTTTTTGTTTGTAATTAAATTATGTTGATAAAAAATGATTGATAAACACGACTTGATGGAACCTATTGACCAAGACTCATGGTCTCGCCAACAGCACTTTGAACTATTTAAAAACTTTACTCAACCTTACTTTAATGTGTGTGTAACACTCAACGTTAAGTCTTTATTTGAATACTGTAAACAAAACAAACAGTCATTTTTTTATGCCTATGTGTATGCAACGCTTAAAGCATGCCATGCCTATAATCCGATTATGCTAAGAATCATCAAAGAGCGTCCATGGCGCTTAAAGCAAGTGAGAGCTAGCGTAGTAGAGCTTGCTAGCGATGAGTCGTTTGTATTTAGTTATTTTAGCTACTCGCCTTGCTTTAGAGAGTTTGCTAAACATGCTGCGGTTATAAGCAACAAGGCAAAGTCTCAACCTTTATTTTCTGATGCGTTTAATCAAACTGAAGGACAGGCCGATCTAATACACATATCAGTTTTACCATGGCTGAACTTTAGTAGTTTTTCACATGCCTTTAGCGAAGGAAAAAGCGCGGGTATCCCTAAATTTGTATTTGGTCAATACGATAAAACCACAGGTCTTATGCCGTTTTCGATTGATGTTCATCATTCTTTAATGGACGGTTTGCACGTTGCAGCGTTTATTAACGAATTACAAAACAATATCGACGATTTTTGTAAAGTTTAATTGAATTTAGTTAATGCAATGTGTTTATTTGCTATGGTACTATTTTTAGTAAGATGAGTGTTATAAGTTAATTTGTAACGTTTAGCTGATACGTTTACAACATTAAGTTGTCTCGACTCATTTTAGGTTCTTTTGAGCATGTACGGATCTGAGCGCTGTGTAGGGACACACAATTTTGGTGTGCTCAATACCAAGTAAGGTCTTTCCTACACTTTTTTAATAACGATTAACGCTTATACAATTATAATAAAAACTAAGGCAATTGATGATGAGACAATTAAGCATTCTATGTTTTTTATTCGTCATGTTTATATGTGAAGCCCAAGAACACTCTCGATTGCCTTTAAGTGATTACTTTTCTGAAACATGGAACACGCGCTCTGGATTACCCCACAACAGTATTAATAGTGTCACTCAAACGAAAGATGGCTACTTATGGGTGGCTACGTGGGAAGGCCTAGCACGTTTTAATGGGATTGATTTTACAATATTAACCCGTGCCCATATTAATAACTTACCCGACTCAGGTTTAAGAGCTTTAACTCCCACTCGCAGAGGTGGATTATACATAGCGGGGGCACGTGGTGGCATTAGCTTATACCAACACAGGCAATGGGATACTAAGCGCTCAGCATCAACCATGGTTAATCATTTAATTGAGAGTGCTGATCAAAGCTTATGGTTAGCGCTTGAAAACGATGGGGTGTTTTATCGTGCGCACAACAGCGATACCGACATTGCAATAATAGAAAATGTCAGTGCTTACCGCGTTTTAGAAGATAGCGATGGGATTATTTGGGCTGCAACCAATGCGGGCCTTTATAAAATACATAATAAAATACCTACCTTAATGACACCGCGCTATGGTTTACCTAATGCCCCTGTATATAACTTACTGATGACTCGAAGTGGTTCACTCATTATAGGCAGCGAAAAAGGGGCATGGATTAAAACCAATACACAGTTTGAGCCTATACATAATAAGCTTAGGAATGAGTCTATTTCTAGCTTATTAGAAGATAATCATGGTGATTTATGGTTTGGCACAATCAACAAAGGGGTATTTAGGGTGTCGCCCAATGGTCTAGAGCAGTTAAATGCTAAGGATGGATTACCCGCCAACCGCATTTTGTCTTTACTACAAGATAGGGAAAAGAGTATTTGGGTAGGCACAAACGCCGGCTTATTTCGCCTACGGGAGTCACCGTTTTCAACATGGACTCAAAAAAGAGGGTTAGCCGGAGATTATACACGTACAGTACTTTCTCATTCAGATGGTAGTTTATGGGTTGGGGGAAGCTCTGGTTTAAATATAATTAAACGCAATACTGCCACTTTAGTGTCGGGCACTAATCAAGGCAAACCTTATTCTGTGTTGAGTTTGCTCGAAGCACCTGATGGGAGTGTGTGGGCAGGGACATACACTTCTGGCGTGTTAAAGGTGGTAAATAATCGCTTTACGCCATTTATTAATCGCAGTTCAGGCCTTGGCAGTAACGAAGTGCGCGCTTTATTATTAGATTCTAAAAATCGTTTGTGGATAGGCTCTGCTATGGGGCTTACACGCATAAATGCAGACGGCAGCTTAGAACAATTTACAAACCAAAAAGACTTACCAAGCGGCTTTATACTTGCGCTCAGTGAGGATAACGCTGGAAATATCTGGGTAGGCACTGGTAACGGCGTGGTCGTATTTGATATTGTTAATGAGCAATTTAAAACGATTGAGTTTCCGCGCCACTTTTCTGCCCAATATGCCTTTGGTTTTTATATTGACGATACTTATACGTGGATGGCGACAGACAGGGGATTAGTGCGCTATGAGCTTGCAAGTGCAAATATGGCAATGCTTGGCTTAGAGCAAGGTTTACCTATTGATAAGCTATTTCAGGTGGTCCCTTATAATGGCTCGTTTTGGCTTTCGACTAACCGAGGTATCATTCAAATCGATAAACAGCACGTTCAGCACGTTCTTGATACCCCATTAACAGCAAATAAACCTATGCTTAACTATCAACTTTATGATGAAGGTGACGGTATGTTGAGCGCGCAAGCGAATGGAGGATCAACACCTTCAGCAGTAGTACATAACGACGGTACCTTATGGTTTGCCACCGCAAAAGGTGTCAGTAGTGTAAAGCCTTCACGTTTAAAGGTCTCAACAAAAATTGAATTGCCTACTATTATCGAAAATATTTTTGTTGATGGTAAACCTATTGCGCTTCCTCTTGAAGGGGAGTCGGTACTTTTACCGCCTGGGGTGTCTCGTTTATCGTTTCATTATGCGGGGCTGAGCTTTATTATGCCGCAACGATTAAATTTTCAGACCCAGTTAAAGGGCTTTAACGATAAGTGGGTTAACCGCCAAGATATGTCCTCGGCTGAGTATACAAATTTACCGCCTGGAGAGTACACCTTTATGGTACGCGCAAGTTACCCGAATGCACATTGGCAAGATAATCAGCAAGCTGTAAATATTGTGATTCAATCCTTTTTTTGGCAGAAAATGCAGTTTAAGTTTGCAGTATTTGTTTTATTTTTGCTCATTATTTTTGCCTTATACAAATACCGTTTGTATCACTATAAAAAAATAGAAATCGAATTGACTAATCGCGTAGAAAAACAAACGCAAGATCTAAAAACGCAAGCCAATGCGTTTGCGTATCAAGCGACGCATGACCAACTCACTGACTTGCCTAACAGGCGTGCTTTTGATAGCTGGCTTGCCCATAATTTTGCCACTTACAAACAGCAAAACCGGCCATTAGCCATAGCAATACTGGATATTGATCACTTTAAGCGGATTAACGATAACTGGTCGCATATTATTGGCGACAAAGTGATTTGTACTATTGCACAGCTGCTTAAAAATGGCTGTCAAGACAACCAGCATATAGCGCGATGGGGTGGCGAGGAATTTACAATTGTTTTTACAGATAAAACGTCGGTTGAAGCAAAAGTAATATGTGAAGCACTACGTTTGAGTATTGCACAGCATGATTTTTCGGCCATGGGTGAGGGGTTAAATGTAACGGCGAGCTTTGGTTTATCTGATTCAACTAAAGTAGGTGATTACGACCGTCTATTATCGCGAGCAGATCAAGCCTTATACAAAGCTAAAAATAGCGGCCGTAATTGTACAGAAATTATTTGATTGAAAAAAAGCCTGTGCGCACATATTAATAAGAGACTCACTTATTTTGGATGTCCTTAATGATAAATGGGCTACTAATTACTGTATTGGCTGTTTTTGTTATTACTTATTGGCGCTGGCCAACAATACAAAACTGGCTTTGGAATAAAAAATATAAAAATGTTGTACTAAATTCTCAACAAAAAGATATTTTACTGCGCTGTATGCCCATTTATAAAAAAATGACCGATGCCGACAGAGCTAAACTTGAGCGCCATGTAGTGTGGTTTTTAAACGAAAAGCGCTTTTTAGGCTGCGATGGCTTAAAGCTCACCCCCGCTATGAAATTAATTGTTGCAGCCGATGCATGCTTATTAGTACTAAACAAACCGTGGCCACTTTATAAAAATGTAAAAGAAGTTTTACTTTACCCGAGTGCGTATTATGCGCCGCAATCAACACGTGATAGCGCAGGGCTTGTTAGTTATCATAACACTGTACGTTTAGGGGAGTCATGGCCTGGCGGCACATTAGTGCTAAGTTGGCACGATGTACTTGAAGGTAATCGTCTTCCTAGTGATGGCCACAATTTAGTGTTTCATGAGTTTGCCCACCAATTAGACCAAGAGACCGGAAAAACCACTGGCACACCTTTATTAAAAACCTCCAATGCATATAAAGAGTGGGGCAGAGTTTTTAGTCGTGCGTTTACGCAACTTAAAACCCATGTTGCGTATAATATGCCTCACGTTATTCACAGTTATGGGGCAACAAATGAGGCTGAATTTTTTGCTGTGATCACCGAGACTTTTTTAGAAAAGCCAAGCGAGCTGCGTCAACACGACCCTGAAATTTACCGCATGCTGGTGGACTACTACCAATTTGACCCCATAGTTTGGCATTAATTTTTGGCACTTGGTCGGATAACGCTAGCAAGTTAGCGCTGTTTTTGTTGCAATCTTGTTAGAGAGTTTAACTGTAATAATAACAAGCGAGAAATGCATGAAAAAAATGCTTCACACTGCACTGGCTTTATCTGTCGCATTGACACTAGGTCAGACTCACGCAAACGACAAGCAAGACAAGTGGCTGGTAGACTCACCAAAAGGTGAGTTTATAGATGCAACTATAAGTACAGAGCAAGGTACATGGATGAACATTGACGTCAGCCCTGATGGCAACACGTTGGTGTTTGATTTGCTTGGTGACATTTACACTATGCCTATAAGCGGAGGTGAAGCAACTCAACTCACCTCAGATATTGCATGGCAAATGCAGCCTCGCTTTAGTCCAGATGGTAAACACATTGCATTTACCTCAGATCAAGGCGGTGGCGATAATATCTGGGTTATGGATGTAGATGGTAACAATCAGCACGCGGTGACTGATGAAACCTTTAGGCTTTTAAACAGCCCCGCATGGAGCCCAGATGGAGACTATTTAGTCGCTCGTAAACACTTTACAGCAAGCCGTTCATTAGGAGCAGGTGAAGTGTGGCTTTATCATAAAGCTGGAGGGAAAGGCGTACAACTTACTAAGCGTGAGAACGACCAAAAAGATTTAGGCGAGCCAATGTTTTCACCTGATGGGCGTTATGTTTATTTTTCTCATGATGCAACACCTGGGAAAACCTTTCATTATTCAAAAGATTCTGTTGCCGGTATTTATAAAATTAAACGCTTTGATAGAGAAACCGGTGAAATAGAAACCATAATCCAAGGCATGGGTGGGGCAATAAGGCCTACACCATCACCGGATGGTAAAAAACTTGCGTATATAAAGCGTGACGATTTTCAAACCAGCCTATATCTTTACGATTTAACTAGCGGTGAGCACACTAAGCTTTACGATAAGCTTGAGCGCGATATGCAAGAAACTTGGGCTATCCATGGCGTGTATCCAACCATTGCTTGGACCCCTGATAACGAAGAGCTTGTATTTTGGGCGGGTGGCTCAATACACAAATTGGCCGTTGACGATAAAAAAATAAGCCCAATTGAGTTTAAAGTACAAACAACTAAAAAAATTCAGAAAGCAGTGCGCTATACACAAGACTTAGATACCGATAAGTTTGACGTAAAAATGCTACGCAATGTGCAAGTGAGTCCTGATGGCGAAACGGCTATTTTTGAAGCGCTAGGGTATATTTACAAGCGCGACTTGGAGTCGGGAAAAATTAAGCGCTTAACAAAACAAACTGATCATTATGAGTTGTTCCCGCAGTACTCCCGCGATGGTAAAAAGATTGTTTACACCACGTGGAATGACAGCAAGCAAGGTACTGTGCGCGTTGTTTCTGCGCGCAGTGGTCGTGGTGATACAATTACCAGTGAGCCTGGTAAATATGTAGAGCCTACGTTTAGCCCTGACGGCAAAATGGTAGTTTATCGTAAAGCCACCGGCGGAAGTATTTTAAACCCTAAGTGGTCGCTTAACCCAGGTATTTACAAAGTAAGTACTAAAGGGGGGCAGAGCGAGCTTATTTCTAAAAGTGGTTATCAACCTCAGTTTGGTAGCGACAATGACCGTGTATTTATCATGAGCCCTTGGCCTAAGCCTACTTTAAGTGTTGTGGAGCTTGAAAATAAAAAGGTACGCAAGCTTTATGAGTCGGAGCATGCCACTGAGTTTAGAGTCTCACCGGATGGAAAATATTTAGCATTTGCGGAACGCTTTAAAGTATTTGTTACCCCGCTGGTAGAAAGTGGGTCGCCAATTTCAATTAGCCCTAGCGATAATCAGTTCCCCATAGAGCAATTATCAGTGCGTGCGGGGGAAAATATTAGTTGGAGTGCCAAAAGTGATAGGTTGTATTGGAGCTTAGGGCCTGAGCTATACCATGCAAGTCTTGATGGTATGTTTGCCATTAATAAAGCGGATGATGCCGACTTTAAAGTTAAAAGTGGCGAAAACATTAGCTTTAGTAAAAAAATGGCCGAGCCAAAGGGTATGATTGCGTTAAAAGGTGCAAACATTATTACCATGAATGGCGAACAGGTCATTAAAAACGGCGTTATAATCACCGAAGGTAAACACATTAAATCGATCGGCAAAGTGGGCAAGGTTACTATTCCTAAAGATGCTGATGTTATTGATGTTACAGGTAAAACAATTATGCCTGGTATCGTTGATGCACATGCCCATGGCTCGCAAGGCAGTGATGAAATAATTCCACAGCAAAACTGGAAAAACTTTGCAGGTTTAGCGCTCGGTGTTACCACAATTCATGACCCATCAAACGATACATCAGAGATTTTTACCGCCAGTGAAATGCAAAAGGCCGGCATAATCGTCGGGCCGCGAATTTTCTCCACAGGCACTATTTTGTACGGCGCCAATATGCCAGGTTACACCTCACATATTGACTCCTTAGACGATGCTAAATTTCATTTAGAGCGCCTTAAAAAAGTGGGTGCGTTTAGTGTTAAATCTTACAATCAGCCGCGCCGCGAACAGCGTCAGCAAGTTATTGAAGCAGGGCGAGAGCTTGAAATAATGGTCGTGCCAGAGGGTGGCTCACTATTACAACACAATTTAAGCATGGTTGTAGATGGCCACACTGGTATTGAACACTCTATTCCAGTAGAGCATATTTACGATGATATAAAGCAATTATGGTCACAAAGTGATGTAGGTTACACTCCAACATTAGTGGTTGCTTATGGTGGTATTTGGGGAGAAAACTACTGGTACGATAAAACGGATGTATGGAATCATCCGCGCTTAAGTAAATTTGTGCCTAAAAATCAATTGTTACCGCGTTCAATGCGTCGAGTAAAAGCGCCCGATCATCACTATAACCACTTCAATAACGCTCGCGTAGCAAAAGAGCTGCAAGATTTAGGTGTACTGGTAAATTTAGGTGCGCATGGGCAACGTGAGGGCTTAGGTGCTCACTGGGAAATGTGGATGTTTGCTCAAGGTGGCATGAGTTCACTCGAAGCGATTAGAGCCTCAACGCTTGACCCTGCTAAATATTTAGGGCTTGATAAAAACATAGGCTCGCTTGAGGTCGGTAAGCTTGCCGATTTAGTCGTTATAGATGGCGATCCACTGAAAAATATTCGTGATTCAGATAAAATCGATTACACCATGATTAATGGGCGGTTATTTGATGCAAGTACCATGAACGAGGTGGGAAAAAAGCAGCGAAAATCATTTTATTTTGAAAAACGATAGGTGTTAAAAACTATAGAAAGCGGCTACTAGCCGCTTTTTTTAGCACTGAATGATGTGTTTTATTAGTGTTTGACTGGGTATTTCACATGCTGTGCTGGTATTTGGCATCCCAGAAAGCCCACTTGCATGCCCTAAAAGTGTTATTGTAGGGCATTTTATAACAGCCAGCGTTGTTAGGAACCGTATTTATTGTGTGTGTGGGTTTTTAGCTAAATGGCTAGATGCTCAATTACTAAAGAGCAGGCATAAAAAAACCGCATAACGCGGTTTTTTTACTGAACGTATGTTGTTTAAACAACACCACGCGGTAAACGACAGTCGTGATCTTTACTTGCAAGTTTAACAATCCAAAACTCTTCAGCTGTGTAGCCGTCATCGCTTTGAGTTACAACAGTAAATGGTGCTGTTTTTTGTGCTTTAACAGGCGCAGCAGCTTTCGTTTTAGTTTTTTTCGCAGGCGCTTTTTGCTCAGTTTGCTCAG
>NZ_CAWUKC010000074.1:0-19159 GCF_963922945.1 uncultured Pseudoalteromonas sp.
CTTCACTTAACTCATTAGGCACATCCGCACTAAAGGTGCCATCGGCTTGCACTTCAGTCGTAATGGTTTGTGGGTTACCTGCTTCATCTGTCACGGTTATGGTCACAACCGTGCCCTCTGGCTCGCCGGTTGCTGTACCTGAAATAGTGGGAGTGGTGTCATTTGTGTCACCCACTGGGTTTACCGATAAGGTTGGTGCCGTGGTATCTATAACGCCAGTGTTTGTAGCTGAGGCTTCATTACCCGCTGCATCTATGGCTGTTGCCGTTATTGTGAACTCTCCTTCAGCTATAGGGGCTGTAGCTCCCACTTGCCAAGATCCATCTTCTGCAACGACCGCCGTTAGGGTTTGCGAGTCACCATTTGAGTCTGTTACTAGTACCGTGATCGAGCTACCAGGCTCAACATCCGTTGTGGTACCACTAAATACAGGGGTTGAATCGCTAGAGTCAGTAAAATCATTTACACTGATAGTAGGTGCAGTTAAATCTATAGTGCCAGTTTGTGAGTCTTGCGCACTATTACCTGCACTATCACTTACATTTGCCACCACACTAAACTCACCCTCAGCTAATGCTTGTGGGACATCTATACTCCATGTGCCATCACCATTTATAGCCGTTATAAATTGCTGCTCAGCCCCTGCACTATCTGTAACAATCACAGTAACCACACTACCCGCTGCTAAACCTTGTGTAGATCCGCTTATAGTAGGTGTTGTATCGTTTGTATCATCAATATTAGCTATAGTTACGCTAGGTGCAGTTAGATCTATGGTGCCAGTAACCGTTGCTGTACTGCTATTACCAGCTTCGTCACTAACACTAGCAGTAACTGTAAAGTCACCTTCGCTAAGCTCATTAAGTATATCGGCGCTATAGCTTCCATCCGCATTAGTCACTGCAGTAATCGTTTGCTGATTACCATCACTATCGGTTATTAATAAAGTGACCTCAGTACCTTGAGGAACATCTACTACGCTACCTGTAACACTTGGAGTGGTATCATTGGTATCTGCAATTGGGTTAACAGTAATTGCCGGATCGGTTAAATCAATTTCACCTACTTCAGTAGCAGAGGCTGTGTTGCCAGCAGCATCGGTTACTGTTGCAACCACCGTAAATTGACCTTCTACCAACTCATCGGTTGCTTCGATTGACCATGTACCATCAGCATTTGTTGTAACTTGCACCGTTTCTGTTGCGCCGTCACTGCCTGTAAAGGTAACTGTAACCACCGCTCCTGCATCAACATCTTGCGTAGTACCGCTAATTGTTGGCGTAGTATCATTTGTATCAATAATAAAATTAATACTTACGGTCAAATCTACATTACCAACCGTACTTGCTTGTGCCTCATTGCCCGCATTGTCTATAACAGCTGCAACGACAGTAAAATCCCCTTCAGGCAGAGGCTGTGTAACTTGAGCGCTCCAAGAACCATCCTCTTGAGTGACGGCTAAAAGGTTAAACGTACTGCCATCGCTTGCAGTAATAGTTAGGGTTATAGTGGTACCAGCAGGCACATTAGCGGTATTACCACTTAAAAATGGCGTGGTATCGTTTGTATCGGCAATAGAATCAATTTGAATAGAAATAGGGGCAAATGTAACTTCACCACTTGTTTGTGCTGATGCTTCATTACCTGCGGGGTCACTCACTGTTGCAGTAACACTAAAATCTCCGCCAGGAATAGCGTTGGGCGATTCAACACTCCACGTGCCATCAGCCTCAAGCGTTGTTGTTAAGGTTTGTACATTACCGTCGCTATCTGTTACTAAAACCGTAATTACAGAACCCTCTGGTGCTCCTTCAACACGTCCTACAAAAGTAGGCGTTGTATCATTAGTATCTGCAATAGCTGTAACTGTTATCTCAGGGCTAGTCAAATCAACTAACCCTTGCTGTACAGCTTGTGCTTCATTACCCGCAGTGTCAGTTACGGTTGCACTAACTTCAAACTCACCTTGCGCTAAAGGGGTAGAAACACTTACAGACCAGCTGCCGTCATCATTTGTTTGCGTTAACAGCGTTTGAGTTTGGCCATTAATATCGGTAATAACTATACTAATCACAGAGCCTGCTGGCACATCCTGTGCAGAACCTGTAATAACAGGGGTTGTGTCTTGTGTATCGGCAATTGCGTCAATTTCCACAATGGGCGCTGTTAAGTCTATAATACCTGTATCACTTGCAAGAGCTTGGTTACCAACACTATCACTCACTTGCGCATCAACAGTAAAGTTACCCTCAGGTAATGCTACACCTACATCAACAGACCAGCTACCATCTTCATTAGTAATAGCTGTTAAAAGCTGAACTTCACCTGCACTATCGGTCACTGTTATTGTTACTTCAGTTCCCTGCGGTACACCCGTTGTAGTACCCGTTAATGGCGGAGTCGCATTATTAGTTTCGCCCGCTACTGTAATTGTAATTTCTGGTGCTGTTAAATCTACACTCGCTACCGCTTGATCAATTGCCTGGTTTCCAGCGGCATCAACAGCCACTGCGTTAACATTAAACTCCCCTTCAGCTAAAGGCGATGTAGTTGTAATACTCCAGTTACCTTGTGCATCAATTTGAGTAACAATCGTTTGTTGTGTGCCTGTGCTATCGGTAAGTGTTACCGAAACGTTATCGCCAGTATTCAGACCCGCTACAGATCCCGTAACCGTCACAGTTTGAGATGCAGAGTCGGCAACAGGGTCAATATTAATGACCGGTGCGGTGGTATCTATTTCAATAGAAATAGCATCGTTAAACGCATTACCATCAGGATCTGTTGCCTCTACAACAACGCTAACAGGCCCATCTGCTATCGGGTTAGGCAAAGTAATTTCAAATGTGCCATCAGGGCCAATAACGGCACTAACTACTTGGGAGTTACCATCTTCATCTGTCACAGTTATATTTACTGTCTCGCCAACTAAATTGTCACTAGTACCGCTAATTGTCGGCTGAGAAGAATTCGTCAAACCTATTTCATTTAATGATATAGAGCCGATACCATCATCGGTTACCACTCCGTCAGTGGTATCACGTAAATTAACAGCCTCGGCTGAACTAGGGTCAAAGCTTGAATCAAAGGCAACACTGTTAGGGTTAACCCCTTCAGAAATACGTGTCAGTTGCACAAATGAGTTGCCCCCACCAGAGCCTGCGCCACCAGCACCACCTGCGGCTGTTGCCTCTAAATTATCTAAGATATCGCCATCACCCTCTAACGCTTCTAAAAAGTCTGTCACATCAGAGTTAGCCGCCGTTTGACCGTCGTTATTATCATTTTGTTCTAAGCTTGCAATAGCCGCATCTAAGCTTTCTTCAAACACGGTCGTTTCGCTGCTATCACGGGCTTCTTGAGCTAATAAATCAGGAGTGATTTTTACGTTTTGATTAGCAGGAATCGACAGAGTTTCTCCTTGCACATCAATGGTTAGCGATGAATTATCGGCGGTAACCACCAAATCACCAACTGTAATAGTATCGCCCACTTCAAGTGGCTTAATTGTGCCGTCTTCTAAAACAACACCAGCTGACCCTTTTAAGTCTATTACTAATAATTGATTAGATTCCATCTCGCTTACCTCAAACATAAGAATTAAAAACTGTTAATTAAAATGTAGAACAGCAAAACGTATTAGGTATTGTACTCAAGTACAGTTTTTAAAAAATATTAAAAATAAAAAAGTGGTAGATAATAATTTTTATGCTAGCCGAAACGATTATTTGCGAAATATGTATTTATTGACTAAACCATAGGGTAGGTATTGATGGCCTAAGTAACCCCTAAGAGGAAGAAATGATTACAAAAAATACTTTACTAAAGCAAAAAGGAAAGCTGCTTATAGGCTTAACGCTAAGTGCGCTTGGCGCAACGAATATAGTGCACGCCAATGACAGCTCTGTGGCACCGCTTACATACGTTACCAGTAAAGCAATTGAAAATAATCCTGAAGTACAACAAGCATGGCACACATTTAAATCATCAATTTATGGCGTAGATGCAGCACGCTCGGGCTACTTGCCTAGCGTTGACGTATCTGCCAGCGCAGGCTATGAACGCCGAAACTACGGTACTGAAGACGAATACAACCGCAACACAGCAGAACTAAGCGTTACTCAAATGCTTTATGACGGATTTAGAACATCTAACACCGTTGAAAGGTTTGAGCGTATTCAGCTCATTCGGTATTTTGAATTACTCTCACAAACAGAGCAAACAGCGTTAGATGCATCTATTGCATTTTTAGATGTACAAAAATTTAAAGAACTTGTGACGCTCGCGGAAGAAAACCTGCAAGAACACGAGTCTGTATACCAACAAATTGAACAAAGTGTAGGAGCCGGTGTTGCCCGAGCAGCCGATTTAGAGCAAATTAGTGGGCGCTTATCGCTAGCACAATCTAATGTATTAACCGAGTACGCTAACCTGCATGACGTAACAGCGCGTTATTTAAGAGTTGTTGGTGAGCTACCCGTAAATGATATAAAGCAAGCCAAATTAGATGAGCAAAATGTGCCCATATCTATTAATCAAGCGCTTGATATAGCCTATAAAAACAGCCCTGCTTTTTACGCATCGCTCTATAATATAGAAGCGCAAAAAGCCAATGCTCAAGCACAAAAAGCTGCATTTCATCCAAATGTGGATCTCTCTGCTCGCTACGGCACACAAGACAGAGATGAGCTTGGCATAAACGAAACCAGAACCGAAGCCCGTGTAGGTGTCGATATAACCTATAACCTTTACAACGGCGGGCTAGATAGCGCCAATCTTGAGCAAGCCTACCAAGATGTAAATGTTGCTAAATATCAACGTGATCAAGCGTGTATTGATATACGTCAAAACTTACAAATTGCTTATCATAATGTAAAAAATATAGAGCAAAAATTACCCACGCTAGAAAGCTATAAAAACTCATCAAATAGAGTAAAAGTAGCCTACCGTGATCAATTTGATATTGGCCAACGCACCTTACTTGATGTACTTGACGCTGAAAATGAAGCATTTCAATCTAACCGTTCGTACATTGTTGCTCAATACGATAGACAAACAGCCGTTTTAACCATGCTTAATGAAATGGGTAAACTATTGCCAGCGCTAAATGTTATGTCTGACAAGTACCCAACATTAACAGAGTTAACAGATGACCCAATCGTGCATAACGCACAAAATATATGCCCAAGTTACGATGTAGCTGCCACCTTTAAACGCAAAGCGTTTTTACAAAAAAAAGCAGCGCAGGATAACGCCTACATGAACGTTACTGCAATGCCAAGGTATTTAGAAATGCCACCCGAACCTAGCACATCGAGTTTTGCAGATGACGACAACGACGGCGTTCCTAACGAGCAAGACACCTGCCCAAGCACACCAGCGGGAACAAATGTAGATTTATCTGGGTGTACTTTATATGACCAAACAACTGATTCTGTCGAAATAGGTATTCCCTTTTCAGCTGACTCTAGTCAAGTGCGCCCAGAGTATTTACAAGAGGTAGAAAAGCTCGCGGAGTTTTTAAAAAATAACCCTGACAAAAAGGTAGAGATCCAAGGTCATGCCTCATTAGACGGCGATAAAAAATACAACCGTAAACTTTCTGAGCAACGCGCATTTGCCGTTGCACAATTACTTATTGAGCAATTTGGTATAGCACCTAATCGTGTTAAATCGTTTGGTTATGGTATTGACCAGCCTCGCATTAATGAAATTTCAGTACGTGCTAATGCGGCAAACCGCCGTATTGAGGCGGTTATTACCGATAGTTAAGAGGTACTTAAAACAAATAAATTTAAAATGTTTTACATAACATTGGATGGTATATGGAATTAAATGATGTACTTGATCATGGTGGCGCACTCGTTGATTGCCTAGCAGTATTGTGCCGCTTTCATGATAAAGATTTTTCGAGGGAGGCCCTATTAAACGGCCTCCCATTAACAGATGGAAATTTAACACCTTCAGGGTTTGCTCGCGCTGCAAAACGCGTGGGCTTTAAATCAAAAGTAGTAAACAAACCTCTCAACCAGATTAATATAGCTTTACTACCTGCCATTATTATTTTAAATAATAATCAAGCATGTGTAGTAACCGCTATTGATCACAAAAACAATACAGCGCAGGTTATTTATCCTGAGCTAACTGAGTCTGTTGTAGAAGAAAGCCTTGATCAGTTAATTGAAAAATCAACAGGTTTAATTATTTATGCTCACCCAGAGTTTATGTTTGATGAGCGCTCGCCAGTGCTCGAAAAGCTCTCTAAAGACGGGTGGTTTTGGGGCGTTATAAAAGAATGCCGTTCATTGTACAAAGACGTCATTATATCGGCGATTGCATTAGGCGTCCTCTCTGTTGCCATGCCCTTATTCGTAATGAATGTATATGACCGGGTAGTCCCTAATCACGCTACCGAAACCCTCTGGGTTTTAGCCATCGGTATTTTAATAGCGCTGACCGCCGACTTTGTATTGCGCCTAGTGCGTAGCTACTTTGTTGAGCTTGCGGCAAGTCGTATTGATGTAAAAGTGTCTGCGGTTATTATGGAGCGTGTACTAGGAATGAAGCTTAAAAATAGGCCTTCATCAGCTGGGTCATTTGCTAGTAACATACAATCGTTTGAAGCCGTACGTAACTTTTTTAGCTCGATCACACTTATCGCCCTAGTCGACTTACCTTTTGTGGCTATATACCTCATTGTTATTGCAATAATAGGTGTGCCGCTAAGCTTACCTATTATTGCAGGCGCACTCATACTGTTAAGTTATGGTATAGCGGCCCATAGAAAACTTGAAGCGCTTTCAGAGCAAACCATGAAAGCAAGCTCAATGCGCAACTCTATACTTGTAGAAAGCTTAACCAATATTGAAGATGTAAAAAGTTTTCATAGTGAGTGTAAAACTCAATCAACGTGGGAAAAATCAACTATTTATATTGCTCAGGTTAATGCACAAAGTCGCTTAATCTCAAGTTCAATCTCCAATAGTGCAGCATGGATACAGCAATGCGTTGGCGTGATCATTATGATCATAGGTGTTCATCTCGTTATAGAAGGTGAGCTCACTCAAGGGGGGTTAATCGCCGCTTACTTACTTTCATCGCGGGCAATGGGGCCACTTGGTCAATGTGCAGCCGTGCTTGCGCAATATCATCATGCCGCCATCGCTATGCAATCACTTAACGAAATAATGGAAAAAGACGTTGAGCGCCCGCCAAATAAACATTGGTTAAGCCATCCTGTATTAAACGGAGACATAGAATTTAAAGACGTATGTTTTAAATATGAAGACGACGCAGGCGATGCGCTTAGTAATATTAGCTTTAAAATAAAAGCAGGCGAAAAAGTCGCTATTTTGGGGCGCAATGGCTCGGGTAAAAGCACCCTCGAAAAACTTATTCTAGGCCTTTACGACCCAACCTCAGGCTCCGTAATGGTTGATAACAATAATATCCAACAAATAGACCCCGCAGAGCTTCGCCATAACATAGGATATGTGCCACAAAATATAGCATTGTTTTTTGGTAGCTTAAAAGACAACCTCACTATTAGCGCATGGCATGCTAAAGATGAGCAAATAATTAGCGCATGCGAAAAAAGCCAGTTATTCGATTTAATCAACTCTCACCCAGATGGGTTTGACCTACAAGTTGGTGAGCAAGGTCGCTTGCTATCTGGCGGCCAAAAACAAGCAATAGGTATAGCGCGGGCATTAATAAATGACCCCCCTATTATGCTGTTAGATGAGCCTACCTCATCGCTTGATCACAACAGTGAAAATAAAATTATTCAAAATTTAAAAACCGCCACTCAAGATAAAACTTTAATTGTAGTCACTCACCGATCATCTTTACTTGCACTAGTTGATCGCATCATAGTACTTGATAACGGCAAAATAGTGGCCGATGGGCCTAAACAAAAAGTCATTGCCGCACTGAATAATCAAACAGTGGAGCAAGCATCATGAGTGACAATAAAAAGCCACTAGAGCAGCGCTCTTTTGAATCGGTAAGTAAAGCCATAGAAGCCCGTAAAAAAGGTAAGCCATCAATCTTCAATCGCTTATTTAAAGGCTGGCTTTCGCCTCCTGAATCGCAAGATTGGGTGGTCGATGCACAATGGGAAAAAATGCAGCAAGAGCCTGCCAGCGCACGTTTTTTATTATATCTCATTTGCATTGCATTTATTTTGCTTATAATTTGGGCAGGCTTTGCCCCCCTTGATGAGGTAGCCCGTGGAGAAGGCCGCGTTATCCCATCAAATAAATTACAGCTAGTGCAATCTTACGATGGCGGCATGGTAGAAAAAATAAATATTAGAGAAGGGCAAATTGTTGAAGAAGGTGACGTATTAATCAAAATTGACCCTACTCGGTTTATCTCAAGCTTTAGAGAAAACCAATCTAAAGTGCAATCACTCACCGCTAAAGTAGCCAGATTACAGGCACTTACCAGAAAAGAAGAGCTTGTTTTTCCTGATGAGCTGGTTAAGCAGGTTCCCGAGGCGGTCGCGCATGAGCGCTCAATATATTTAAGCAACCGCCAAGAACTAGAGCAGCAAGTCGCTATACATAAACGCCAACTTGAACAACGCAGACAAGATCATATTGAGGCAAAAGCTGCTTTGCAACAGCATACAAGCGCTTTAAGGCTAACTAACAGAGAGCTGCAAGTGACCCGTCCATTGCTAAAAACAGGCGCAGTATCTGATATAGACATAATTAGGTTAGAGCGTGAAATAGTTGATTTAAATGGCGAAATTAACCGTACTAAAGCCGTTATCAACCGCAGCTTATCAGCTATCAACGAAGCTAAAAACAAGGTAACAGAGGTTGAGCTTGCGATGATCAACCGCTGGAATAACGAACTTTCGGAGGCACTGCTGCGTTTAGAGTCAATAAAAGAAACCGAATCAGGGCTTGCCGACAAAGTAGCCCAAACAGAGATCAAATCGCCTGTTAAAGGCACGGTACAACGTTTATTGGTTAATACCGTAGGGGGCATTTTACAACCCGGCAGCGACGTTTTAGAAATAGTTCCTTTGGACGATCAACTTATTGTTGAGGCAAAAATACCGCCAAAAGATATAGCCTTTTTACGCCCAGGGCAGCCCGCTATGATTAAATTTAGCGCCTACGATTTCGCAGTATATGGCGGACTAGAAGCCGAGGTTCTGCATATAAGTGCAGATACAATTACCGACGATAGAGAAAATACTTTTTATTTAGTGCAATTAAAAACCACTAAAAATAACTTTTCAGAAGAGTTGACTATAATTCCAGGGATGACCACACAAGTGGATATTATCACTGGTAAAAAAACCGTCTTGGAATATTTACTTAAGCCCGTACTCAGAGCTACATCGCAAGCAATGACAGAACGCTAAACTGAATTTATTGGAGTAAATGAATGCGTCAAAGTATATTTATAACACAACCTGATTTAGAGTCGAGCCACTGGCGAAGTGCGTTTGCAGGTTGTGTAATATGCACCAAAGAGCCAAAAAAAATTAATACATCAAGTATTATTTGGGTTTTAGCGGGCACGTCGGGATGGCTCGAACTGGTAAAAAAATATGCCCAGAAACGCTTACCAGTTATTGTAATGACCACAAATCTAGAAATAGAGGAACTTAGAGCAGCCCTGCAAGCAGGCGCAAGGGGCTATGTAGAAGCACTGGCATCTAAAGTAATACTACAACAAGTACTCGAGACAATTTGCTCTGGTGGCCTATGGCTACCCGGGCAGTTGCTATCGAATATTGTTGGCGCACTAAGCCAGCAGCAAATAAATTACACTTATGCGTGCGATATTCAAAGCTTAACTAAACGCGAGCGCCAAGTGGTTGATATCGTTATTACAGGCGCAACAAACAAACAAGCTGCTGAGGCACTTAATATTACAGAGCGAACAATTAAAGAGCACATGAGCTCAATTTTCACTAAGTTAAAAGTGCGCGACCGTATACAACTTATGTTAGCCGTTAAAGGTAACTAGCTTAAGCTAGAATAACAAAACCTTCGCCAGTTATAGTTAAACTTAATAAACAACGGCTTATATGTTAAATACTGAATTGCATTTTCCTATTCGCCGCCATTGTTAAACCGCTCCCTTTTATTAAAGAGTCGCTTTACGACTCTTTAATTACCCCATCAAAGCCAAGATTGACCAGCGTATCTATATCATCCTGGCTTGTTACGCCCTGTGCTACTACTTTAATACCTATTGAATGGGCTAATGTGCAAACACCGCGTAAAAACGTTTGATTATCTTGACTGTAACTAATGTTATGCGCATAAATACTATCTATTTTAAGCATTTCTAAGCCAAACTCTTGAATGTTCTTAATCTTAGTAAACTCAGGTCCCACACGTTTTAGTGCCACTTTAGCGCCCATACAACGCACCTGCTCACAAAACTCTTTAAAAATATCTTTTTCGTTAACAACAATATTTTCGCGTATATCAAAACATATATTTTTTGCCAGTTCAGGAAAAGCTGAAAGATACGTTAGTACTGACGCAAGTGCGGTATCATCTGTCAAGGTTTGTACCGATAGCTCTACCGCAATCAGCTCATTTGGCGGCGCTTCACCATACTGTTTAACAATTTGCTTAATTAAGCTCCAATCTAAACGTGCTAGTAGGTTTAAACGATTAGCCCATTGATAGTAATAGCTAGATTTATAATGTTGGCCGCCAAACTCTAAACTTAAGCTAAGCTGGTGCTGTAACAAAGTGCCATTAAAGCCCATAACTTCTAAACAATTTAACTGAATAGTTTTTTGCTCAAGTGCGTCTTCAATAGCCTTTTTCCAGCCAGTAGAATCATCAAAAATTTCACTCTTTTGTTTATTATCTATAACTTTAGCTTGTACCCCAGGTTTATTGCCTGCTGTTTTTAATAAACCATCTACGCGACGTAATAAATCAAAGCGTGTGTCGTTTTTTTCTATGTAGGTGCAGCTATGTACAATAGCCAAATCAATGTTTTTGTACTCATCAACAATCGATTTATGTAGTACGGTTATTTGCTCGCTAAGCGCCTGTATATTGTCAGTATCACTAAATAAAACGGTAAAATCGGTATGCGATATACGGGCAATATAGTTCTCTGAAAAGTGTGCCTGATTAGATTCTAAAAACTGCGTCAACACCTGAGAAAAACGGCGTAAAAAGTTAACCATTTCTACACGGCTCACCGATTCACTTATTTTATCTAGATTAACGACCCTAAATAAAAACAAAGCACCATGGGCATGATCTTTCACTTTTTGTAAATGGGCTTCTAATGTGGCACTAAAATATTCTCGGTTGGCAAGCCCTGTAAGCTCATCGTGCTGCGCTTTAAATCGCAGTTCTTCTAAGCGTTTATTGTCTTCTTTTATTATGCGGCTAAAGCGGGTAGATAATAAATTCATCGACTGCACAAGGCGTGCAAATTCAAAGGTTTTTGGCACTTTTGATTTAATAAAGCGCTTATCGCCAAAGGCATTAGCTTGATACACCACATCATCAAGTGGCGTTAAAATTTTGCGTAGTAAATACGCACTTATTGCACAGGCAAAAAAAGCAACCACTAAAAAACTAAAAAACAATTTAAGCGCGCTTTCCCACAGTGCTTGCTCAGCATATTGGCTGTGGCTTTCAACAAACAAAGTACCAAATTGCTGCCAACCGTTATTAACTTGGCCAACACCTGGTTGTACATTAAGACCATATATCGTCCTAAACCAAGCCGGTGCAGTATTTTCTAACGTATCAGTAAATACGCGCTTTACAATAACCTCACCATTAGGGTCTTGCAGCTCTATACGTTTGTAGTGGCCGGTATCAAACGTGGCTGACACTAAAAGTTCAAGCTCTACAGGGTCTTTTTCAAGCTGGCTGATCATCAGCGCTAAGGAGCTAGCATTATCAACATTTTTTAAATACAGTTGGGTAGAGAAGTAGTTTTTAGCTGAGTTAGTACTTATTAACACACTACTTATAAATCCCACAAAAATCACCACCAGCAAGGCGATCCACAGCTCTTGCCTAAGAGTGATTTTTCTTTTTTTGAAAAACTTAAATAAAGAAAATGACGCCATTACCACATAACCCCTTCTTGTGATGTCTGCTCCAAAATTTTACGCCAGCGCGATAGCCTTGCTGTTGGGCTGGCTACGCTTTTCGTCGAGTTATTTGCCCATAAACCTTGGCTGTTAAAACTAAATACAGGGCTTAAATCAACACGCTTTGCAGCAGGTAGCACTTTTGTTATTAAACTATCTAAAATAAGCGGCTGAGCATTAGGCGTAGCAAAGTAACCTAACACCATGTGTGCTTGTGTTTTGTTTGTACCGGCAAGCTTCGCTTTTACATATATCAGCCTAAGTTTGTCGTCGCTCACACCTAAAGCGCGTAAGCTAATATATTTTGCAATGGCATAATCTTCACAATCGCCTAAACCGCGGCCAAGCGTTTCTAGTGGCGTAGCCCAATAGTCGTTTTGCTTCCAAAGTTGTATATCGGTTTGGTAACGCAGATTACGAGCAAAAAAGTTGTTTACTATAAGTATTTGCTGTTGTTCTGGTTTATTTTGTGTTTGTACCAACATTCTTTGCCAATTGCGTGCAACAGTCACTCGTGCAGGGCCATACTTTTGCCCCATTAATTCTATAAAGGTATTAAATTGAATAGTTAAACGACTCGCAAACACGCCACTTGAAAGTAAAAAGAATAGCACTAAGTAGCGCACGTTATTTTTGCACCAAAAAAAAAGCTTATTACAGGAAAGAGTGGGCCTTAATGTCATTTACAGGCCAAAAGTAAAAAGATTAAAAACATAGACTAAGTGCTACACAATGTACTCAAATATTGTTCGTAACAACAGCATAGCACTCAATACAGCAGGGTGAGATATTTTTCAGTGTTTTTTTAGCCACCCTAGCAACTTAGTAGTAGGTCACCTTTTTAACTTCACGGGGCTTTATTTCGCCTATGTATAAGTCGTGAACACGCTTCATATTTAGCTCAAGCTCGGTCACATATACATCATCAACAGAGTACGTTTTAATAATCTGCGCCCCTTTAATAATCCCCTGTACTTTGCTTTCCATGTAATCATTTTGTGCAATTGCACCTGCTACAGACGTGCCCGCTGTAATTTTTTGTCCATAAACTTGCTCAGTCAACTCGCGGTAGGCCTCAAGCTTAGAGGCTTTAATTGCCATTAATTGCTTTTGTGATTTATTAGCGCCTTGCTGCAAGCTAATAGGCGCATAACCAACGGCTTTAAGAATGGGATAATTATTTGGTTCTACATATGTGTACTCAACATGTTTATCAAACACGTTGCTGCAACCAGCAAGGCCAAGGCTTGCTAAAGTAAGTAATATAATTGCACGCATTTATTTGTACCCTTTAAACTAATTGCGTAAATAAATGCAGGTTTAATGCCATTAATTACTGCAAGCTAACTTTGAGTATTAATATTGGTGCACTCCTTGCTTAGCTAAAGCGTAATTAACTAATTTTATGTGGAGTACCCGTATGAGCACGTTTTTATCGTCACTATTTGTAGGTGTAACTAGCGCTGCTTTATTAACGTTTTCTGCCAGTACTTACGCACAATGGTTTGAATCTACCGGCCATGCACAAATACAAAATGGCGACATTAGCAGTGCAAAATCGGCCGCAATTAAAGATGCAATTACACAAGCACTTGTGTTTTCTGGCGCACGCGTTAGCTCGGTACAAACCTTGGTAGACGGCGTATTAACGCAAGATCAGCTAAAAATTAGTAGCCATGGCGAAATTCAAAAAATAGAGCTGGTGAGCGAGCAACGCCAAAACGATCAATTTGCCATTACACTCAGGCTTGATGTATTTGCTCAAACAGAGCAATGCCCACAAAGTAACTTTAATAAATTTGTTGCTGTAACTCAAAGTCAACTGGTGCATAGAGAGCACGCCTTAATGGGTCAAATATTTGACGTAAATAAAGCCATTAGTAAAAAGTTATTTAGTGCTTTGCAAAGCACAAAAATGAGCGCCCTACCCGTTGCTTACTATAACAAAGCCATTAATGTAGATAATTACTTTAATCAGCAACACGACTATTCAAATGCACAGCTAGAAGAGCTTTCAGCCAGAAGCAACGCGCAATATGTTTTATTAAGCCAAATAACCAATTTAGCGCCAAGCGATAAACTCAATAACGACTACGCCTTTTGGCAAGACGAAACCTACCAGCGCAGCTATGCTATTGAGTTTATGTTGTTTGATGGCACTACGTACGAGCAATTATGGCAAAACAGTTATCATACCCAAGCGGTATGGCCATTCGAAAAAACAGCCATAGTTGATGTTAATAGTGATAGGTTTTGGCAATCGCCTTTTGGGCAAAGTATTAACGATATAAATCAAACAGCCAGTTACGATATACAAGCAGCTATGGCGTGTTTTCCTACTAAGGGAAAAATAATGCATATGGAAAACAATAAATTGGTGATAAACCTAGGCAAAGATCACGGCCTTAAAAAAGGCCAACTATTAACTATAGCGCACCACAACTACTTAACTGATGCACAAGGCAATACTATGCCGCATACCATTACCACACTTAACACCCTTGTGGTTGAGCAGCTTTATAAACAAAGCGCAATTGCTGTAAGCCTTAACGATAAGCCTTTGCCTGGGGTACAAATAAACGATGTGGTAGAAGTTGCAAACCAAGAGAGCTAAATAAGTGCTCGCTTTAAATTTGGGTGCTCTGCCAACCATTGCGCTAATTGCTCAACGCCTGCTAAATGCGGATAATGTTTTCTGCACGCCAAAACTACGTTGCGTTGCTGGTTTGGAAAAATGGATAAATACTCAATCCCAGCACGCTTAGCACACGCAAGCTTGGGCACAAATGTTACCCCATCATTTATTGCCACCAGCGCCAATAAAGTCTCTAAACTATTACCTTGATACTGGTTTGACACATCAACCCCGGCAGAAAAACAAAACTTTTGGGCTTGATCTTTAAAGCAATGACCATCACTTAACATTAATAGGTTGCAACTTTGTAGGTCGCTCAATGCCACTTTTTTATGGCTCGCCAACGAATTATCGGTTGATACAGCTACCATAAAGTCTTCTTTGTATACGTTAACTGTATGGTAGTTTTTAAGTTCTGGAACGTCAGCTAGAATTGCAAAGTCGAGCTCGCCGTCATCTAGCGCCTCTAAAATGGTGGCTGTTTGCATTTCAATAAACGAAAAATGGCTCTCAGGAAACGCCGCTTTCATTGAGGTTAATAACGCAGGCAGTAGATACGGTGCGATTGTTGGAATGATACCAATTTTTAATTTACCTTGTAGTGGCCCGTTTGAAGTTGCAGCAAGCTCTTTTAATATTTGTGTTTGCTCTAAAATAACGTTTATTTGTGTCAACAAACGTTCACCTTGCGCTGTTAATGTAACCTGCTTCGTTGAGCGGTCAAATAAAACAACACCAAGCTCTTGCTCAAGCTTTTTTACTTGCCCACTTAATGTTGGCTGGCTAACAAAGCACGCATCGGCCGCTTTGCGAAAATGCTTATGCTGCGCTATTGCTTTTACGTACTCTAAATCTTTTAAGTTCAAATTCATCTCCAACTGATAGGCTACACCTATTAGTTTAATACAAACAAACGATTGGAACTATATTTAAATTCTCGCCATAATGGCTCCAACAAATCAAGAGGAACAAACTATGTTAAAGAATATTGAAGGTCAAACAATCCCAAGCGTTACATTTGCAACACGTCAAAACGAAGAATGGAAATCAATAACCACTGACGAAATCTTTAAAGGCAAAACAGTTGTTGTGTTTTCACTACCGGGCGCATTTACGCCAACGTGTTCATCAACCCACTTACCACGCTACAACGAGTTAGCAGGTGTTCTTAAGCAAAATGGCGTTGATGAAATTGTATGTGTATCAGTAAACGATACTTTTGTAATGAATGCATGGGCAGAGCACCAAGAAGCGCAAAACATCACATTATTACCTGATGGTAACGGCGAATTTACTGACGGTATGGGCATGTTAGTAGACAAAAACGATTTAGGCTTTGGTAAGCGCAGCTGGAGATACTCTATGCTAGTTAAAGATGGCGTTATCGACAAAATGTTCATCGAACCAGATTTACCAGGCGACCCGTTTGAAGTTTCTGATGCAGACACAATGCTTGATTACATCAACCCTAAGCAAGCTAAACCAGAACCAGTAACCGTATTTACTAAACCTGGTTGCCCATTCTGTAAAAAAGCAAAAGAGCTATTAACACAAAAAGGCTACGCATTTGAAGAAGTTGTAATGGGTGCCGGCGCAACACTTACAAGCCTTAAAGCAATTACTGGCCGTGATACCGTTCCACAAATATTTATTGGCGGACAACACATTGGCGGCTCAGACGAGTTAGAAAAATACTTTGCTTAATTAAGTAAAAAAATAGCGGGGCGTACGCGCCCCACTATCTCAATCTCATCGCTTAGATTGAAAATAATAAAGGATACCACTATGAAAGAATTGCAAACCGATGTCGTTGTTATAGGTGCAGGTACAGCTGGCTTAAGCGCATACCGCAACGCTAAACAATTTACCCCTAACGTATTAATGATTGAATCAGGCCCGTACGGTACAACCTGTGCACGCGTTGGTTGCATGCCAAGTAAATTATTGATTGCGGCAGCAGAAGCCGCGCATTCAATTGAAATGGCACCTGCATTTGGTGTACATAGCTCAAAGCCTCAAATTGATGGCAAAGCAGTGATGGCACGTGTTAAAAGCGAGCGAGACCGCTTTGTAGGATTTGTAGTTGAAGCGGTAGACGATATTCCACAAGAAGATAAAATTCGTGGTTATGCTAAGTTTTTAGACGCTAACCGTGTGCAAATTGATGACCACACAATTATTACTGCTAAACGCTTTGTAATTGCCACCGGTTCACGCCCTTCATACCCTAGCGTATTTAATAACTTTGGCGACAAGCTCATTATTAACGATGATGTATTTGACTGGGACGACCTACCAGAATCAGTGGCCGTATTTGGCCCAGGCGTAATAGGCCTAGAAATTGGCCAAGCACTTAGCCGCTTAGGCGTAAACGTAAAACTATTTGGTGTAGGCGGAGCAATTGGCCCACTTACCGACCCAGTAATTAAAGACTATGCAAATACAGTTTTTGCTGAAGAATTTTTTGTAGATACTGACTCAAACGTATCTGACATGATGCAAGTTGGCGATAAAGCCCAGCTTACTTACACCGATAAAGATGGTGCTAAACACACCGAGCAATTTGATTACGTACTTGCAGCCACAGGCCGAGTCCCTAATGTAGATAAACTCGGTTTAGAAAATACCGGCATAGAGCTAGATGAGCGCGGCGTGCCGCATGCTGACCCACATACAATGCAATGTGGCGACTCAAACATATTTATAGCCGGTGATGCCAGCAATATGATTCCACTATTGCACGAGGCCTCTGACCAAGGTGCGATTGCGGGCCAAAATGCCGGGCGCTTCCCTGACATACGTATAGGCCTTCGCCGCGCTAAAATTGCCGCTGTGTTTAGCGACCCACAAATAGCAATGGTTGGCGAAAGCTTCAAACATATAACCGAACGCTTAGGTGAATGTGGTTGTTTTGAAGTAGGCGAAGTGAGCTTTGAAAATCAAGGCCGCAGCCGAGTAATGTTAAAAAACAAAGGCCACATGCGTGTTTATGCAGAGCAAGGTACAGGCTTGTTTTTAGGTGCAGAGTTTATTGGCCCACAAGCCGAGCATATAGCCCACTTACTAGCATGGGCAGTGCAAAACAAAATGACCGTACCAGAAATGCTGGATATGCCATTTTACCACCCAGTAATAGAGGAAGGCTTACGTACTGCCCTACGTGACTTAAATGCCAAACTAAAATTTGGCCCAGATATTATTAACAGCTGTATGGAGTGTGGCCCAGGCGCCTAACGCTTATACCGCGATAAAACAAATACATACTTGCTAACAAAAAGCCAAAACACCTGTTTTGGCTTTTTTATGTGCTTTTTTAACACTAACCTCTCAAAAAATATTTTAGCTGTTACACTTATTTGATAACTCAATCACAACAAGATGGAAAAGCTATGCCCAATAATAAATTTAGACTAGTCACCCGCAGCGATTTTGACGGCTTGGTATGTGCCGTACTGCTAAAAGACTTAGACCTAATTGACGACATTTTATTTGTACACCCAAAAGACATGCAAGATGGCAAAATAGACATAACAGCAAACGACATCACCACTAACCTACCCTACGTTGCAGGCTGCCATATTGCATTTGACCATCACTTAAGCGAAACCGTACGTAACGCCAGCGATATTAAAAACCACGTAATTGATCCCAAAGCCCCTTCAGCTGCACGCGTTGTTTATGATTATTATGGCGGCGCAGAAAAATTTCCAAATATCAGCACAGACATGATGGACGCGGTAGATAAAGGCGATGCCGCGCAGTTCTCAAAAGACGAAATACTCAATCCAACCGATTGGGTATTAATGAACTTTATTATGGATGCACGCACAGGCCTTGGCCGCTTCCGCGAGTTTAAAATTTCAAACTACCAATTAATGATGAAACTCATCGATGCCTGTAAAGATCAAAGCATCGAAGAGATTTTAAAAATGGAAGACGTAGCCGAACGTGTTGCGCTTTATAACGAGCATAACGAAAAGGCCAAAGCGCAAATAACACAATGTGCAACCGTGCATAAAAACCTCGTAGTACTAGATTTAACTCAAGAAGAAACTATTTACGCCACCAACCGCTTTGTTATATACGCCCTATACCCCGACTGCAATATATCAATTCACAAAATGTGGGGCCTTAAAAAACAAAACGTAGTATTTGCCATAGGAAAATCAATCACCAACCGCAGCTCAAACACCAATGTGGGCGAGTTATGCCTTAAATACGGTGGTGGCGGCCACTTAAACGCCGGCACCTGCCAAGTAGAAACGAGCAAAGCCGAAGCAGTGCTTGGTGAGCTGATAGATAAGATTACGAGTGATGGTTAGCTTTTAGCTGTTAGCTGTTAGCTGTTAGCTGTTAGCTGTTAGCTTTTAGCTTTTAGCTTTTAGCTTTTAGCTTTTAGCTTTTAGCTTTTAGCT
>NZ_CAWUKC010000075.1:0-18967 GCF_963922945.1 uncultured Pseudoalteromonas sp.
AATCCTGAAAGGTTAACAGGCCCTAATTAAAAGGTTAAATACGGAGCATTAATGAAATATATTTCTCATGAGGATGGCACCCTTGCATTTAGTGAAACCGATAAACCGGTTTTAAAAAGCCACGAAGTGCTAGTAAAAGTATCTGCTATAGGTGTAAATCGCGCTGATTGCATGCAGCGCCAAGGTAAATATCCAGCGCCAGCTGGGGATAGCCCCATTTTAGGTTTAGAGTGTGCAGGCACAGTGGTTGAGCTGGGTAGTGAAGTTGACAAAAGTTGGCTTTATAAACGTATTTTTAGCTTATGCGCGGGCGGGGCTTACAGCGAGTACGTAGCTATAGATGCCAAACAATTAATGGCATTACCCGATGAGCTAACCATGGTAGAAGGTGCTGCCATTAGCGAAGTATACCTAACAGCATTTGGTGCGCTTTTTGAACTGGGTAAATTACAACAAGGCCAAACTGCGCTTATTCATGCCGGGGCTAGTGGTGTAGGCGGTGCGGCTATTCAAATGGCTAAAAGTGCAGGTGCTACGGTGGTTATTACAGCCGGCTCAGATGAAAAATGCGAGCATGCAAAAGCCCTTGGCGCCGATCATGCCATTAACTACAAAACAACTGATTTTGTAGAATATATGCAAGCAAATGAGCTTTTAGCAAATGTAATTGTCGACCCTGTATCGGGCAGCTATTTAAATAAGAATGCAGCTATTGCTGCTATGGATTGCCAAATTATTATGCTCGCCTTTTTAGATGGGCGCTTTGCCGAAGTTGATTTTGCAGCGTTATTACGCAAGCGTGTTTCGTTTCATGCATCAACACTTAGAAACCGCAGTATAGAGTTTAAACGCCAATTACGCGATGATTTAGTCGCGCGTTTTTACAATGATATTGCAACTAAAAAATACGACTTTAACGTGTATAAAACGCTCCCTTGGAACGATGCAAACGAAGCGCATGCTATTTTAGAGCGTAATGAAAATGCCGGTAAAGTGGTATTGCTTGTAGAATAACCACCTAATGTAACACTGAGGCGTGTGTTGGCGTTGTTAATGCATGGCTCAGCTAATATAATTTAGTAAATATAAAATACGTACAAAACACACAAGGTTAAAAATGAACCCAATACTAGCAATACTCAAAGAGCACAATGTAAGTGATGAAAAAGTAAAAGCATTGTTTGAAGCGTTTACTCAAAACCCAATGATGGCTATGGCGCTTGTTCAAGAGCTTGGTATTCCACCTGAAAAACTACAGCAACTAATGGCCGTGGTGATGACTCAACCGCATTTAATTAAAGAGGCTACCGACGAGCTAGGCTTAGATTTTGAAAAAGTAAAAGAAGCGAAAGACAAACTAAACCAGCAATAGGCTTCATAAGTTACCCTTTTACCAAGGCATCAGCCTTGGTAATTCTACCTAATATCACCACACTTTTTGTTACATTCTCCATTGAACTGCTTGGCTTTAACTTAGTCATACTATTACTTATGATAGGTAGGGACTAGGTATGAAGGCACTTTATAAATTTTGGAAGAATAACCGTTCGTTAATTATATTTATTGCGCTGATGAGTGTGTTTAGAAGTGCAGTTGCCGATTGGTATGAAGTACCGACAGGTTCGATGAAACCCACTATTTTAGAAGGCGATAGAATATTAACTGATAAAATGGCCTACGATATACGCATACCATTTACACATATTCCTTTAGTTAAATTAGCCGACCCACAAACTGGCGATATTATTGTATTTGACTCTCAAGCTGCTGATAACCGGCTAATTAAACGCGTAATTGGCGTACCGGGTGATACCGTAGCGCTTTATAACAACGAGCTTGTAATTAATGGCGTTAAACTTAAATACAATAACGTGCAAAGCAATATTGATTCTTTAGACAGAATAGAAGACTTAAATGGTCACAAACACACGATTCGTGTTGCACACACGCCTTCACGGCTATCAGGTTTTGATACAATTACTATTCCAGATGATTATTATTTAGCCATGGGTGATAACCGCGACCACAGTGCTGACTCGCGTGTCATTGGTTTGATCCCTCGTAGCGAACTACTTGGAAAAGCAGAGCGTATTATTGTCTCACTTGATTACGATGATTATTACTTACCCCGTAAAAACCGCTTTTTAAAACCTTTACTTTAGGGCGGTTTTGGGTGCTAACCACACGAGCAATGTTAATCGCTTAGCTCTACAATTTTTTGCGCAATAGTATATAGAGAGCAGTGCGAATCCATTGCTTGCTTTTGTAATTTTTTATGGGCTTGCTCTTCACTAAGGCTTAGCTGTTCAATTAAAATATACTTTGCCTGATGTATTATTTTTTGTTCTGTTATTACCCGTTTAGCATCAATTAAAGCTTGGTTAATTTGCTTAATATGTTGGCTTTGCTCCATGATTAAGTCGTACATGCTTTTATTGCTATTGAGTTTATTAGCGGCGGTATTTTGGGGGTTATCATGGTTAAATGCGAGTTGGCCGTCGGTCATGATCATGTATTGTTCTTCAAGGTTGCTTATAACCTGTTTATTAGAGTTTAAAGTGCGCTGCGCCTTGGCTATTTGCATTGCTGCAGTGTCAATAAGGTAGTCACTGAGGTTTTGCTCAATTTTGTGCATAATATCGATACGCGTTGTTGTTACCTCGTACCACACCTCGCTAAGCTGAGAAAGCGGCTGCGCGTTTTCGTCATCTAAATTTTGTAAAAGTCCACGTAACTGATCCACCTGCTTATTTACTGGGTGATCAGTTAATGAGCGGTAGCATTTTAATACGTGATCGTCGGCGTATTCGTTAAAAAACGTAAAGCTGTGGTGCTGTTGTTGCACAAAATGAGCAAGTTGTTGTTTTTGCTCCACCGTAAATTTACTTGATGCGAACGCTTGCGCGCCACACGCACGCTCTTGCCCGGCGTATTCTTTACCTTGCATAAAATTAAAGTAAGCTACTAGCAAGCGAGTAACGCGTGGGTCACTGGCACCATCGGCGGCTTCTAAAATTATATTTAGTAAATACGCTATAAGTTGTGTGTATGATTGCGTAGCATGCACAGGACTCACTTTTTGATTTGCTATTTGCACTCTAAGGTTTGGTAGCGCATCTAACGATTGCAAACTATGGGTAATTAAATTGTATAAACGGGTGTGACCTGTGTCGGCGTTATCGGTAATAAAAGTGGTTTTAATTGAGTGGTAAAACTGCGTTTGCGTTTGCTCTGTTAAGCTAATTTGTTGTTTTAACTGCGAGGAAAAGCGTTTGCGGTTAGAGGCTAAATAAATATTGCTCATACCGCGTTCTTTTTGTAACTGATGTATAAAATCGCCCAGCTTAGTAAGCGATGCACAGCTTTTTTGTAGCTGTTTTAATGCATGAATCTCTTGATATTTTGCTGCTAATAAAAACTGTTTTGTGAGAGGATTGCTCGATAACATAGGACTTGTTCCACACTTTTTTGTATATAAAGTGCAACCACTGTTCCAATGGTTTAAAAAATTTTCGATTGAATTTAAAATTAAATTAAAACAGTTGCTTAAACCATACTTGTTAATTGTTCCCATTTTAACGTATCTGTTCTTATTACAGGAGCAACCCTTTTTGGTGCAAAAATAGTTGTTTTTGCACTCGATTGCGCCCTTCATTAATTTGGGAAAAAAAGTGTTTACTCTGTAAACTGCACAGAGCAAACACCAGAGGGGGAATTTATGCGTTGCTACATTGCAACAATGCTGGGTTGATAGCCATTTGATGATTTATTACCTCGCCCACCATAATGAGCGTAGGGCCCGTGAATGTGTGCTGCGCATTCTCACTAATAATTTGTTCAAGCGTGCTGGTTATTATTTTTTGCTGAGTGGTGGTGGCGTTTTCTATTAAGGCAATGGGGGTTGTTTTAGGCCAGCCAACCGATTGCAAACCAGTACGTAATGCGTCTAAACGTCCTAAACCCATATAGACGACTAACGTGGGGTTATTAGAGCCCTTTATATAGGTGTAGTTGTGCCAATTAGGGGGGTTATTCGGATCGGCAAATTGCGCCGTTAAAAATGTGACACCTCGGGCCACATCACGGGCGGTAAGGGGGATACCGGTATACGCTGAGGCAGCACAGGCTGTGGTAACGCCAGGTATAATAGCAAAATTAATATGGTGCTCAGTTAAGGCGCTCGCCTCTTCATTGATGCGCGCAAAAATACTCGGATCACCCCCTTTTAAACGAACAACTTTACACCCTTGTTGTGCGTATTTTACTAATAGGGCACTAATGGCAGCTTGTGGCATAGAGTGCTTTCCTGCGCGTTTACCTACATACACTTGCTGTGCGTGTTTAGGCAAGGTATTTAAAAGCGCTTCACTCACTAGGCTGTTGAACAATACCACATCGGCTGCTGCAATGAGGCGCTGTGCTTTCACAGTTATAAGCTCAGCATCGCCTGGGCCTGCTCCTATTAAATACACTTGGCCGTTTTTTTTATGTTTAGCTTTGTGCTTTGTACCGTGTGTTAGCTTATTAACAAATTTGTTCAGCCACAGGCTTTCAATACCTGAAAAATACGAAAGAACACTCATTTTATGCTCCTCAGGCTAACGCGGTAATGGCTTTTGGCTCAGCGCTGACAAAAACACTACCGCTGTCTATTTTGGCTTCAAATACGGGAAGCTGTATTGCCTCTGCTTCTAGGCATTCGCCGGTGTTTAAACAAAAATGTTGCTTATACAAAGGGGAGGCGACGACTAACTTTCCATCAATAGAGCCAATAATGCCGCGCGATAGTACATTGGCTTTACCTATTGGGTCGTAGTTGCTAATGGCTAATACAGGCTCACTATTTTGTGGAACATAAAATACGGCCACTTGTTGGTTGTTTACTAAAGCGCATACGCCACTATTAGCAACTAGGTCGTCGGTTGTTCCAATTTTATGCCAATACATCAGCTTGCTCCTGCTCAATTTCCACTACGGGAATACGGTTTGTTGAATTTTGCTGGTTACGTTTTTCAGACTCAGTGGCGGGGCGAATTTGGTTGCGCTCTTGTACAAATAAAATATTGCTATCGGCATCTGGGCTATTAATAAATTGGCGGAACCGTTTTGAGGCTTCAGGACTTTCGACAGCTTTTTTCCATTCGCAGGCATAAGTTTTAGTTATAAGCGCCATTTGCGCTTCAAGTTCGTGGCGAATTCCTAAGCTGTCGTCTATTACTACGCTTTTTAAATAATCTAACCCGCCCTCTAAATTTTCCAACCACACTGAGGTGCGCTGTAGCTTATCGGCGGTTTTAATGTAAAACATGATCACACGGTCAATGTATTTAATGAGTGTGTCGGTATCTAAATCGGTAGCAAATAAATCAGCATGGCGTGGGCGCATACCGCCATTACCACATACATATAAGTTCCAGCCATTTTCGGTCGCTATTACGCCTATGTCTTTGCTTTGTGCCTCAGCGCATTCGCGAGTACAGCCCGATACAGCCATTTTAAATTTATGTGGTGCACGTAAACCTTTGTAGCGGTTTTCAATTGCAATTGCGTGGCCAACACTGTCTTGTACACCATAACGACACCATGTACTGCCAACACACGATTTAACCGTTCTGAGCGATTTACCATACGCATGGCCGGTTTCAAAACCTGCTGCTATAAGCCTTTGCCAAATAATAGGAAGTTCTTCAAGGCGTGCACCAAATAAATCAATACGCTGCCCACCTGTGATTTTACAATAGAGATTAAAGTCTTTGGCAACTTGGCCAATAACAATGAGTTTATCGGGAGTAATTTCTCCACCTGCTATACGCGGTACTACAGAGTAGGAGCCATCTTTTTGCATATTAGCAAGGTAAGTGTCGTTGGTGTCTTGCAGGCCAACATGAGCAGGCTCTAAAATAAAGTCGTTCCACGTTGAGGCTAAAATAGAGGCCACCGCGGGCTTACATATTTCACAGCCGTGATGACCGCTACCATGTTTTAGGAGTAAATCATCAAACGTTTTAATGCTCTCTACTTTTACTAAATGCAGTAACTCTTGGCGCGAAAATGCAAAATGTTCACACACATGGTTGTTAACTTCAACGCCACGGCTTTCAAGTTCACTATCGACAACTGACTTTAATAATGCGGCACAGCCACCACAGCCGCTGGCGGCTTTGGTGCACGCCTTAACTGTGGCTAAATCACAAGAGCCGACATCAATGGCACCCACTATATCGCCTTTGCTTACATTGTGGCATGAACAAATAGTGGCGGTATCGGGCAGAGCATTTCCCGCTAAAACAGGTGCGCCTTCGCTGTCAGGTAAAATCAGGCACTCAGGGTGTTCGGGTAATTCCATGTCGTTTAACATGTACTGCAACAATGTGTCGTAATCGCTGGTATCGCCAACAAGTACTGCGCCTAATAACTTATTACCGGCCTCGTTTAAGATAATTTTTTTATAACAATCACGAATAGGATCTTGATAAATTAGCTCTTTGCAATCGGGGGTTTTAGCGTGAGCATCACCAATTGAGCCTACCTCTACACCGAGTAGCTTTAATTTTGTGCTCATATCGGCACCTAAAAACTCAAGGTTGCCGCCTGTTAGTTGGCTTGCTGTAACGCGTGCCATGTTATAGCCAGGCGCGACTAAGCCAAAAAGTTTTTTGTGCCAAAGGGCGCACTCGCCAATGGCATAAATGTCAGGGTCTGAAGTTTGGCATTGATTATTGATTACGATACCGCCGCGCTCTCCTAATTCTAGCTCGGCTACTTTACCTAGCTCATCGTAAGGGCGAATACCGGCTGAGAACAAAATTAAGTCGGTTTCTAAAAACGTGCCATCTGAAAAATTTAATCTGTAACGGCTTATTTCGCCTTTTGCTATTTCGCTGGTGGCCTTAGCGGTATGCACGCTCACGCCCAATTTTTCAATTTTGTTTTTTAATAGCGTGCCACCTTGAGAGTCGAGTTGGACAGCCATAAGTTGGGGGGCAAATTCAACTACATGAGTATCAAGCCCAAGTTGCTTAATTGCATTGGCCGCTTCAAGTCCTAATAAACCGCCACCTATAACAACGCCACTTTTGCTTTGAGCAGCGCTTGCTTTTATTTGCTCTAAATCCTCTAGGGTACGGTAAACCAAGCAATGGGGTTGGTCATTCCCTTTAATTGGCGGTACAAACGGGTACGACCCTGTTGCTAAAATAAGCTTATCGTAACTAAACTTATCGCCAGTTTGAGTGCTAACTACTTTGTTTGTTTTATCTATTTCATCAACCCATTGGTTTATGTGCACATTAATATTTAATTGCTGATAATTATCAAAGGTGGTGAGAGCTAAATCGGCGGCTGTTTTACCATCAAATACGCTGGATAAGTAAACACGGTCATAAGCTAAGTTTGCTTCTCCGCACAGTACGGTAATGTGCGCGTTAGCGTCGCTTTGGCGCATTTGCTCTACAAAATGGTGCCCAACCATCCCATTACCAATAATGAGTATTTTTGTTGGTGTTTGCATTGGTATCCCCTCAGTGACGGTTAATTAAAAAACAAAAAAGCCCGCCACAGATACAAGTTAATGCAACTGCGAGCGGGCTTCTTTGCCTACGGTTGGTTTCTCAACCTTAATTTGTGTCGTTATTAATACGCGCTTTGTTATTTTAATGTAAGCAAAAATATGGCCATATTTTTAAGTTTTTGTTTTTACGAGCTTTACTTCATTTAAGTTTGATATAAACCCGTTTGCTGTATCGGGGTGGTGCACACAAAGCACTAAGAGTGTGCACAATTGTCTTTGAAATATGAATTATCAGTCAATAAAAGACGGATTATCATAAGTACTTTATTGCGCTAAATTTGCCCTATTCATAGCATTGGGGTTAAGTATGCAAAATATAGACACAAAAAATGAATCACCATTTCATACAGGTGAGCTATTAATACAAGACAAACTTGGAAAACGAGAAATAATGGCAAAATTTGGCGAACGTGCCGTGCGTTCATATATGCCAGAGCAGCATCAATCGTTTTTTGAGCAGTTACCATTTGTGGTGGCTGGCAGTGTTGATGAAAACGCCGATGTGTGGGCCTCTATTATTTCAGGTAAACCTGGTTTTTTAAGAACGCCAACATCTACATCATTATTAATGACGCACGGGGTTGATAAAAACGATCCCTTGTACAGCGCGTTAAATATTACAGGCTCGCCAATTGGTTTATTAGGTATTGAACTAAGTACGCGTAGGCGTAACCGCTTAAACGTACGCGTAGGTGAGGTAATTAGCGATGAGCAAGTAAGTTTTAATGTTGATCAATCTTTCGGAAATTGCCCACAGTATATTCAAACACGTAACTTAACGTTTAATAGGGACCCTTTAGGCAAAAATAATACAATACAAAAAGTTGAATTTAGTACACTTGATAATGCGGCAATTAGGTTAATAGATAGCAGTGATACGTTCTTTGTTTCAAGCTTTATAAATGCAAAAAACAATCCAAAAATTGAGGGTGTTGATGTGTCTCACCGTGGTGGGATGCCGGGTTTTGTAAAGCGTGAAGGTAACACGTTAACTATTCCAGATTATGCGGGTAATAATTTTTTTAATACCTTGGGTAATTTTTTAGTAAACCCAAAAGCGGGTTTATTATTTCCTGATTTCGACACGGGTAATATATTAATGCTTACCGGCAGTGTTGAAATTTTATGGGATGGGGATCCAGAGCTTGAAGGCTTTATTGGCGCAGACCGAGGTTGGAAATTTACTCTTACTAAAGGAATGTGGCTTAAAGACTTACTCCCTTTTACAGCAAAATTTGAAGCTTACTCCCCAAACACAACAATGACAGGCACATGGCTAGAAGCTGAAAAAAACAAACAAGCCGCAAAACTAAAACATACATGGCAGCCTTTTAAAGTAACTAGCATAACAAAAGAAAGTGATGTCATTACCTCTTTTTATTTAGAAGGTGATGACAATACAACCTTGTTAGAGTTTAAAGCTGGGCAGCATTTAACCGTACAAGTACCCAGCAAAAATAGTAATAGCAAACCTGCAATTAGAACTTACACGGTTTCATCGAGCCCGCATGAACATTTTTATCGCTTATCGATTAAAAAGGAGCTTAATGGTGAGGTGTCTAATTACTTTCATAATCACGTTAAAATAGGCGACGTTATTTTAGCTAAATACCCGCAAGGACAATTTTTTATTGACCCAACGAGCACTAGACCTGCGGTACTTATTGGTGGTGGTATAGGAATTACACCCATGATATCAATGGCTAAATACATTGCCGATGAAGGGGTAAGAACCCGTTATTCACGGCCTTTACATATCTTTCATAGTGCTAAAAACAGCCATCAGCGCGCCTTTTATAATGAGCTAAAAATGCTTGCCGATGCCAGTAGCGGCACAATTGATTATTATTCACTTTTATCTCAGCCTGAGCCTGTTGAAGTTGAGGGCGATAGTTTTGATTTAAAAGGGCGAATAAATGCGGATGTGCTCAAAAGTTACTTACCGCTAGATGATTATGAATTCTTTTTATGCGGTCCTGAAACGTTTATGCAGCATGTATATAATGAGCTTTTATTGCTCGGTGTACAGGATAAAAACATATTTGCAGAAGCATTTGGGCCCTCCGCGATTAAGCGCAGAGTGCTCAAAACGAGCGAAACGCCTAACAACCCAGTGAGTGTTGAGGAAGCCGACAACACCGTTATTAAATTTAGTAAATCAGGCTTTGAACAACGCTGGAATAAAGGTGACGGGACGCTACTTGATATAGCCGAATCCCATGGTTTAGAGCCTGAATTTGGCTGTCGAAACGGCACCTGCGGCAGTTGCGCTGTAAAAATAAATGCTGGGCGTGTGGCTTATCGAAATAACGTAAGTTACCCAGTAGAGGACGGGCAGGCGCTCATTTGCTGCGCCGTACCTGCTAAAGGCGTTGATGAGCTGGATTTAGAGTTGTAGCACTTAAGCTGCAGTTATTAAATGGCGATGTGTCATGACCCATCTTTGGTTATGAGTAGGCTTTTTAATGTGCGGTTTTGATTGCAGCAACCTTATTTCTTAAATCAATATTTGAAGATGAATAGTTACTAGCAAAAGGGAAAAAGCACAATTTTAAAATTGAAGCTATTAGGTTATCGTCACTATATCGCTGTGCTACTTCGTTATCGGTTACACCAAACTTAGTTACAAGCGTGCTATAAGCGCTTAGCGCATTAGCAGTATGTAATTCATAGTCAATGCTTTCTAGGACCTCAAAAAGCGCCTCTTTGGAGTATTGTGAGTAATCAGTACTATCCATATGCGTTTATCTTGTCAATTATTGAGTGAGCTTACAAAAAACATAAAGTTCTATAATGGGTGGAGAACTTACTTATTAACCAACATTTTTTTATTCACTATGGCTTATTTTTGTTTGTAATAAAGTGATACGAGAGTTTAGCCTTTTAAAGGCTAATTGAGCGTAAAAATAGTGTAGAAAAAAAGCAATAAATCCAGAAGCTGCAATTGCAATTAGTGGCTCAGTAAAAAACAGTAAAGCCAATATGGCGGTTGAAAATACGAGCGTTAGTAATAAAAAGTGAACTGAGCCAAACATTCTTCTGTTTTTCTTTTCAAGCTGAGCGATATGTGAATCTATATCCATTTTTGAACACTCCGTGATATTGCGTATTATGATTACATTATCGTTTTAGCTTATCGCCCTTTATCCTCTGTGTATATAAGCTACTTATGTATGTACTTATAAATAGAAAATTCCTTAAGCGGTTGTCAAAATTAAGATTTAATTTTTTAGTAGGCAATTTTCTCTATAAAAAAGAGGCTTAATAGCCTGTTGTAAGCAGTAAAAAAGCTTAAAGCTTAAGCAAGTAGACCTGCTTTTGTTTCGGGCATTGCTATAAAGCCATCAAGGTTACGAATGTTGTTTAACCATCTTAAAATATTTGGGTATTGCTCAAGCGATACACCGCCTTCTGGTGCGTGTGCGATGTACGAAAAATTGGCAATGTCGGCAATAGTAGGCTGTGTGCCTACTAGGTATTCACGATTTTGTAAGTATGCATCCATTGTATTAAATAACGTGTGAGCAATATTTATTGCGTTTTGATGATCAAGCTGGGCACCAAATACAGTAACTAACCGCGCCGAACATGGGCCTGAAGCGACAAGCCCTGCAGCAACACTTAACCAGCGCTGGATTTGCGCCTGGGTTAACACATCTTCTGGGTACCAGGTTTTGTTTTCGTCAAACTGTTGTGCCAAGTACACTAAAATAGCATTTGAATCGCTAATGATGTTGTCGTTGTGTTTAAGCACTGGCACTTGACCAAAAATATTCATCTCTAGAAAGTCGGACTGTTTATGTTCGCCGTTTTGAAGTGCAACATCTACCATATTGACATCAAGCTTTAAAAGCGATGTAAATAACTCGGCACGATGTGAATGTCCAGATAAAGTAAAACGGTATAAAGTTAAGTTTTTCATAATGTTTCTCATTGAGTGTTGGTGCGTTTATTTTGCACTAAATACAAAAATGAAAAACCGCACTGGTGATGATTTTATGTCAATGCTATATTGACAATCATGGACACTATTACTGGTATTAAAACAATTATTGCAGTTGTTGAAACGGGCTCGTTTACAGCTGCAGGCGACAGGCTAGGGCTTTCTAAAGCACTGGTAAGTAAGTACGTGGGTGTTGTAGAGCAAGAGTTAGGGGTTAGGTTATTTAACCGCTCTACGCGGAAAATATCTATTACCGAAGCTGGGCAAAGCTATTATGCAAGCATGGTTCCAGTGATCGAAAGCTATAACGAAATGCTTGATAACTTATCAGGCCAAGGTGCTGCAGTAAACGGAAAGCTGCGAGTAAGTGCACCAGTTTCATTTGGTGAAACAAATCTTGCGCCATTACTACCTGAGTTGATGAATCGTTTTCCTAATTTAAGCATAGAGTTAGTGCTTTCTGATAAAACAATAGATTTACTTGAAGAGGGTGTTGATTTAGCAATCAGAATTGGCAGTGTATCTGACTCCAATTTAATTGCGCGGCAAATTACGAGCTACCCGTTAATTTTATGTGCGTCGACTGATTATATTGAACACGCTGGCGCGCCATCAAATGTTGCAGACCTTGAGCGCCATGCAACGATAATTGATAGCAACTTTAAAATAGGCAAACACTGGCCAATTGTATCGCCAGCGGGCGAAGCACTTACTGCCACTGTTAGTTCACGTATTGCTGTAAATAACCCACGCGCGGTAAAAGAAGTTGTATTAGCCGGCGGTGGTATTGGCCTCATTCCTGAAATAGTAGTAAAAGACGATATTGCTGCGGGCAAACTTGTACAAGTAATGGCAGAATATAAAACCTTTGAATTTGGCTTATTTGCAATTTATCCGCATAGAAAGTTTGTAGCGCAAAAGGTTAAAAGCTTTGTAGATTTTTTATTCGAAAAATTTAGTTAACTGAGATATAAACGCCAGAGGTTCATTTTATAAATAAAATGGGGCTTACTCTTATTAAGCACAAATAAGAGTAAGCAGGTGAAGTAAGTTATTTGCCTTGTTTTGCAAGGGTTTCTACATCGGTATCTTCAACAGGTTTAAAGCTACCTGTTGCTTCATCGTAGGTTTTAATTTCTGCAGATTCTATATCATATACCCAGCCATGTAGTTTAACTTGACCGGTTGCAATTTTTGCAGCCACAGCAGGGTGTGTTTTTATATGCTGTAATTGTTGTACTACGTTCTCTTCAATTACTAAGCCGAGGTGGTCGTTATTATTTAGCTCTGCGCAACCGCATTTTTCTTTTACAACCTCAGTGGCTACGCGGCTGTGTCCAAGCCATTCTTTAACGTGTGGTAAGCTAGACAAACCTTCAGTATTTATTGCGCCTTTCATTGCACCACAATCCGAGTGCCCACAAATAATAATGTGTGATACGCCCAGCGCTGCCACTGCAAATTCAATTGAGGCAGTCATGCCGCCGGTTTGATTGCTATGTGGCGGGATAATATTGCCCGCGTTACGACAAATAAATAATTCACCAGGCTCGGTTTGAGTTACTAAGTTAGGGTCTATACGTGAGTCTGCACAGGTGATAAATAACACTTCTGGGTTTTGACCATTGGCTAGTTTTTGAAACGCTGCTTTTTTTGATGGGTAAACTTCTTTTTGAAACTTAGCCACGCCCGAAATAATATGTTCCATGTACAACTCCTATTGGTGTAATTAAATGGTGTTATTTATAGCTTTAATTGCCTAACAAATTAACGCCATTATAACTTGTTATAATTTGTTTTGTACTCTTATGCTGTTTAATATATTTCAAGCGCGTAACTAATAGCATATTGGAATGAAAGAAATTTATAAGCTGAACACCCAAAGGTAATTTACAAGGAGTGGTGAGTATAAATTTATATAAGTAGGGTAAGTGTTTTTGATTGAAGCATTTGCGGTGTAATGGGGCGTTTTTACACGCCCCAATGATTATTAAAACTCGTAGTTAAAGCTTAAAGTAAGTCTTCTTCCATCTAACACTACACCGTAGGTATCGTTAGTTACAACGCGATCTGTAACATTATATAAACCCGCCATGAGTTTTAGGTCGTTAGTCATCCAGTAACGTGCACCTATATCCATCATTGTATAACCTGGCGTACCATCGCTTAAGCTGGTGCGGCTTAAATAGTCGGTAGTCTCTCCGCGATAATTCACACGGCTCCACAGATTAATAGTGTCGCTGGCATCCCAATCTAGTGATACATTAGCCATACTTTTTGGAATTTTATTCAATGGCTCGCCAGCAAAGTCACCGGTTTTTTGTTCAGAATCTGTGTACGAATAATCAGCCTTAACACGAAGGTTTTGCGCAATACGATAATTTATTGTGGCCTCTAAGCCTTGCATTTGTGCTTTTGAGATATTTTTTCGTGTACTTAAAAACTGATAGGTGTTTCCGCTGAATTCACATTGGTAGTTTTCAAAGTCATTCCTATCAATATTTTCGCTAACACAGTATCTATCTTCTGCAATTTTATCATCAAAGTTTGTATGGTAAAGCATTAAGCTGGTTGATAGACCTACCTTGGGGTTGTTATAAATAAAACCGACCTCGTAGTTAACGCTGGTCTCTGGTTCGAGATCTGGGTTACCTATGATCAAGGCGCGTGAAATTGATGTTCCATCAGGTGATAAGTTAGGTGAACCGCCACCGCCAGTGCCTCGACCAAAGCCGGCCGTTGCTTGTGACAATGAAGGTTGGGTATAACCAGTTGAAACCCCGCCTTTAACACTAAAATGATTTGTTGCACGCCAATTAGCATAAATACGCGGGGACCAGTGCGAACCAAATTGCTCATCGTTGTCGTAGCGCAAACCCGTTGTTATGCCCAAGTCGTCTACAAAATTCCACTCAACCTCTGTAAATAAAGCGCCAATCCATCGATCGACTGTATCGCTGGCTATTGCTACGTTAGCATCGAGTAGGCCGTTTGTTTCATCAACTAACTCTTCTGTTTTATAGCGCGCGCCTAGGGTATAAATGTGTTTATCACTCGCGTAGGTTGCTGATGTGTTGAAGGTGATCACTTCTTCTTTTTTATCTTCATCTTGCACGCGTTCTGATAAATCTTGCTGAAGATACGTATTTGTAGTGAGTCTGCCATAATTACCATTATGTGTTACTACGTACATTTGCTTTTCATACTCATACTCAGAGCCTTGCGCATCAATAGCAATAGACTTGCCTGGGCTATGTTCAAAATCTATAGTTGATGTGTTATAGGCTAAGCTCATGCGATTTTGAGGATCAATGGCCCAGTTAAACTTAACACCTAATTGCGTTGTATCTGAGTCGGGGCGACTTGCAGCTGAATCACCACCACCGGAGTAATCACTTTCATCGGTATGTTGTAAAGACCCTGTCAGCTCAACACCTAACACATCTTTTATTAAAGCGCCGCCTAGATAAAAGTCGCTGTTGTATTCATCGTTACTTACATCATTCATTGCAGAGGTATAACTAGCCGCTGCACTGCCAGACCATTGCTGTGGCGCTGCACGAGTAATAATATTAATTACGCCACCCATTGCCTCTGATCCATAAAGTGATGACATTGGGCCGCGAATAACTTCTACACGTTCAATCATTGCAAGCGGGGGGACACCAATTTGCTTACCACCGTCGGAACCGTTGGTATTGACAGAGCGGCCAGCTGAAAGAGGGCGGCCGTCAACTAGGTATAAGGTGTACTGATCGTCCATACCGCGGATGCTAATATCTTGCATATTACCGCCACCACTAACGTAAACACCAGGGATATCGCGAACGGCGTCGACGACAGTTGTATAGGAATGCTTACGTAACTCTTCTTGCAATATCACTGAGATAGAAGCTGGTGCATCAATAATTTTTTGCTGGTAACCACTGGCTGTTACAACCATAGTTTCCATTTCATTGATATTTTCTTTTGCAGAAACCCCCATCGCTAAAGGGATAAGTAAAGCCAAAGGTAATTTTTTACAGGTCAATGGTGCGAGCTTAAATGCTGAGCGGTTGCACATTAAATTGTTCTCCTTTACATGTAGACCATTTATTTTGGAGTGCAAATGATAATCCTTATTGTTATCATGTAAAGCAACTTAAAAGGAACACTGTGTTGCTAAACGTGCAACACATGAAGAACGTTTGTTTATTAATCAAACGGTGTATGAGCGTGCTTAAAAATTTTTTAATTACGCCAAACGTTGAGGAATATTTAATGTCACAGTTTAAAGAGTTACGTAGCTTTGTTTCGGTTGTCGGTTCCGGTAGCTTATCTAATTCGGCCAAAACGCTTCAATTATCAAAATCGACCCTTAGCCGACACCTCAAAAACTTAGAACACGATATTGGCTACACACTCCTTAAAAGGATGCCTAATAGCTTAGTCCCCACAGAGGCGGGGCTGCGCTTTTATGAGTACTGCGAGCAAATATTGCGTATAGCTAAACAGGCTAAACATGAGCTAGATACATTGGATGAAAAAGTACAAGGAGAAGTAATTGTTTATGTTGATAATGGGTTACTTAGGGGATGGCTAGGCGACGTGGTTGCTCAGTTTTTAACGCAGTATCCAGATGTGAGTGTAACATTAAAAACAGACATAGGAGCCAACTCAAATCAATGGCGAGAGCACATTTTATTGTGCATGGGCGCTCTTCCAGAAACAAGCCAACGGCAAGAAAAGTTGAGCTTGCTCTGGCAAGGTGTTTTTGGCAGTCAGGAATACTTCAACCGTAATGGTTACCCCAAGTCCCCAGAGGATTTGAGTAACGTGCAATGGCTTCAGTTAATTGGTAATGAAAACGAACAGCTAGAAATGACTGATCAGCGCGGCAATACCTTTAATGTAGCAGTCCCAGCATCGCGAATTCAATCTGATCAGCTTGTATTGCAAGGGGATGCAATAAGCCACGGGCATGGGTTGGGCCTGTTACCGTTATGGCAAGCGAATATGCGCTTGAGTGCGCACCCAGGATGTTTTGAGCGATGTTTAGATGAGTGGGTCGCAGACCCGCTGCCTGTTTGGCTATGTTATCCATTTGGTAAGCTAGCAAAAAAACAGCACGCGTTTATAGAACATATAAAAAGTAATTTACCCACAGCATGGCGCACAGATGTTTGTAAAAGCATGCAGTAGTACCTGTAGCTTTGCATCCTAAAGTGTTTTGAAACTTACAACAGAGAAAACCGCTTTTAAACCTTACAAAAAAAATGCGACTCATTATTATTTATCTTTTTGCATGTTAGCATTACGCTCTCGTTCACTCTTAAATTAAAAAGGAAATTATTTAAATGGGCAAAAAATTCATAAGAATGTGTTTAGTCGCTGTGTTTAGCTTTTACTCGGTTGCAAGCTTTGCTAATTACCCTTATCTATTAAGCTAGATGGCAGCACTACAGTTGTTATTGAGAAAAAACCAAAAAATGTTGTTGTATACGATAACCCTACACAGTGGTATGTAATAACTGGCGGATATACAAGTGTACTTAATACTGTTAATGAGCTAAATGCGCGTTGGTAATACGTTATAGGCATCATGATTAACATACTTTAAGTTTATGAGCTGATTTTAAGCTATACATGCGCTCATCGGCTAAGGTTAAACACTCAGTATGGCTTTGGCATTCATCGCTCGATGCTATGCCATAACTAATACCTGATTGCGGCCATTGCTGTTGAATAGTGCTATGTAATGCAGTGAGCTTTTGTGTAAGCGTGGTTTTTTGTTGGGGGAGATTTAATTTATTTTTAACTTTACATAACCAAATAAATTCATCTCCTCCGGTTCGAAACACAGTGCCATCTTGTGCTAGGTGGCGCGTCATTAAACTTGCAGCGTTAATTAAAAATGCATCACCTTTTGCGTGGCCGTATTTATCATTTATCTTTTTTATACCATCACAATCTATAAACACAATAATGTAAGCACTGTGCGCTAATTTACTAAGTTCGTCATTTAATAATAATCGGTTGCCAACTCTAGTGAGCGGATCAAAGCGTGATTCATACAATAGGGTACTAAACTGATGTTGCTTCAGCTTTAACCACTCAGATAAAGACAGCAGAATACATATGCAATCTATTGCTAAGGCTATCAACACAAACACTTCTGCTGAGGGTGTGTTTACTAAATCAAAATGAAACGCAACGTAAACGATTAATGAAAGGCTATATAATAAATTTCCAAATAAAAAATATTTGGCCCTAAAGTCATTCAATCTAAGCATAACAAACCCAGTTGTTAGGCTGAGTAAAACCCATAAAGCCGCTAAAACGTGCGCGATGTAAAATACTAAATAAAATGGTAAAAGTAGGCTGCATACGCCGCAGATAAATGATGCTATGGCACAGGTTTGTAAAGCGTTACCCAATTTTGCGGTTTTTTCTCTATCAAAATTAAACAAATAGTAGGTAAACGCGGCGGCGCAGCTTATTGCAAAGGCAAATAAATACATGCCTAAGTAATGTTTATTAAATATAGGACTTGCGTATACTGCATTTATAGCCCCCGAGGCAAATGCCCACCCAAGAGCATGCAAACCTACATACCCCGCACAAAATAAAGCCACTTTTTGTTTTACTCTAACAAAAATTATAAAAGCCATGGTTGCTAAAGTGAGCATGATAGAAATAGCAACAAGGGTTAGTGAGTTTATATAGAACTGATGATGCAAAAATGCATCCTCGCTTAATATAGTTAAGTCAACAGGTGTAGGGTAGTGCTTAGCTTCTAGGTAAAGCCATAGAGTACCGTTACTTGGTTTTAATAGTGATAGTTTAATTGCTTGGCCATGCATTAAGATTGCAGGTTGGTTAACGTGAGATTGCGAAAAATCACCTAGTTCAATTATATCACCTTGATCTGTTTGCCAATAAGCTAAACCTACGTCGATAAAATTAGCTTGCGGTAGTACATACCAATCTCCAGCGGTGGAGCTATTAAGTGCAATTTTTGTCACTACAGCGTCACTTTTACCGAGTAAGTTACTCGTTTCACTCGCATTTTTATAAGATGTAATTACTTGCTGTGCAGATGGAGGCGTATTGAAGGTGGTAACAGGGCGCCACAGATTATCATCCTCTAGGGTCATGTTGTTATTAAGTGTATAAGCATGTGCTAGCGAGCTAAACAAAACACAGAAAAACAATATTGTTAATATACCAACCCGTACCATACCTAAACTCCCTTTAAAACCCACTAAACGATTATAATCAAGTCGCAAACAAATAGTATATAAATCAAACAAAATTATTGGCTTTAAGTAATAGCTTAATTTGGAATTAAATAGAAATATGCACTAATGGATAAGTAATACGAGGACTTTTTGTTTACACGAATTTATAAACACCGCGGGTGTTTGCATAATAGCTAGGATTTAAAACAGGTAGCGCGCTAACCAACTGAGCTA
>NZ_CAWUKC010000076.1:0-18616 GCF_963922945.1 uncultured Pseudoalteromonas sp.
AGGCGGGAAAACAAAAACGGCTCATATAAGGTCACCACCTTACATGAACCGCTTTCACACTGACAACATCTTACACACACAATATAAGATTCTATTTGCTACACAGTAGCTAACTAATTTAGTGATTGCTGTGTAAAGCTGGTGGAATAAAAACAGTTCAAATCAGGTCACCACCTAACTTGAACTGCTTTTCACACTGACAACATCTTACACACACAATATAAGATTCTATTTGCTACACAGTAGCTAATTTAGTGATTGCTGTGTAATGCTCGTTGAATAAAAAACAGTCCAAATCAAGTCACCACCTAACCTGAACTGCTTTTTCACACTGACAACATCTTACACACACAATATAAGATTCTTTTCTTACTTGATTAGAGTAATTGTATCTAAAAAAGTTGCATTAATTTGGTGCAAAACAGTCAACATTTATAAAGAAAACGTTTAGCTGTTTGCTTTCGATGAAGTAACTCTAAAATAATTAGGTAAGTCAGACAAACGATAAAAATAAAACTAATAAGTGAAAAAAATTAAGCTATAGACTTTAGTCTATATCAAAGCTATAACAGCTTGAATTTTATGGTTTATCATTTTTTTGATGTAGTGTAGGAGTTATCGGGCAACGCTTGCAAAACTATTTTTAAATAGCCATAAAGTATTGTGAGTTATTTAAGCAAACGCAGCCCTAAATTAATTAACTTTGTATTTTTCTAAATGTAGATACAACCCATTTAGCAAATAAATCTAAAGCAGGGTTGGGGGTATTAGCTTCATGCTGTACTAAATAGTATTTATCCTTGGTAGTAAGAGGTTGTTGAAATAATTTATACAGCCATTTTTCATCAAACCAGCTTTGGCTAATTGGCAAAGGGATAAGTGAAATACCAATACCTTGTTGCGCTGCACGAGCGACCCCAAACATACTATCAATTTGTATAATTTGAGTAGGAGAAAAGTCATCTATGCCTGCTTTTTCAGCCCATTGATGCCAAGCCCACGGTCTAGCTTTGTGCAGTATTAATGGCACTTGGTTTAATGCTTGGCAGTGATCGTCTTTCCACTGTTTTAACAGCTTTTCATTACATGCAGGAATATATTCAAGATTAAATAGTTCTGCCGTTAAGCCTTCCGTAGGCTTACTAGAGGATAAAACAATCGATAAATCACTATGTCGAGTGAGTTCTTTTCGGGTTTTGAGCGTGTCCATTTGCAGGTTGATATTAGGGTGCTCAGATGTCCACTCGCTGAGTTTAGGCATAAGTAACTCACTGGCAAAAAATTCAGGCAGTGTAATTGTTATATTGGTATTTTGTTGTAATTGACTAAATTCATTAATAGTGTTTTCGAGCGTATAAATAATAGGTGATATGGCATCAAAAAAGTTTTTGCCAGCAGCGGTTAGACTAATAGAGCGAGTTTGGCGTTGAAATAGTTCAATGCCGAGCTGCTCTTCTAGTTGTTTGATCTGATGGCTTACCGCAGAGGGCGTTAAATACAGCTCTTTAGCTGCGTGTTTAAAACTTAGGCTTTTTGCTGCAAAGCAAAAAGAACGAAGGCCTCGAATAGGAGTTTGCATGTTTTCCAATAGTTGTTTATTAATTTAAGACGCCTATAACAGGCAATAATCGAACCAATTATTTAATATAATAATATCAATAGTTTAATTTTAATTATAGCACTAGTTCACAAAAAAGGTGCAGACTATCTACAAGTTAGTGCAAAAAATCAAAGCGCTTACATTAAACATATTTGAATTATAGATAATATTTACTACAAGGGTATTAAAAACAAAAATTTATTTCTGGCAAAAAAAATCCCTCTTTCGAGGGATTTTGGGTAACTCAGCGCCATTGGCACTGGGAATGAGGTCGGTACATGGTAAAGCGCTAAAAAACCATTTCTGGTACTTCACCGTCAACAAGTAATTTACCTGCTGTTTTACTAACTATTTCATCAACCGAGACGCCAGGTGCGCGCTCTAATAAATGAAATGCGCCGTCTTTAATTTCAAGAACGGCTAAGTCTGTCACTATTTTTTTAACACAATTAACGCCTGTCAGCGGTAATGTGCACGACTCTAACAGTTTTGAGTCGCCATGTTTGCTTGCATGGGTCATAGTAACAATAATATTCTTTGCCCCTGCGACTAAATCCATTGCGCCCCCCATGCCTTTAATCAGCTTTTTAGGGATCATCCACGACGCAATGTTGCCGCTTTGGTCTACTTCAAATGCACCCAGAACGGTTAAGTCTACATGACCACCCCGTATCATGGCAAAACTATCTGCACTATTAAATATGGCTGCACCTGTCGCAGCTGTCACGGTTTCTTTACCCGCGTTAATCATATCGGCGTCTAACTCTGCTTTTGTAGGGTAGGGACCCATGCCTAAAAGACCATTTTCGGACTGTAGCATAACTGCAATACCTTCAGGTACATAGTTTGCGACGAGTGTCGGAATTCCAATGCCTAAATTAACGTAGTAGCCGTCTCTTAGCTCTTGTGCAACGCGCATTGCAACTTGTTCACGTGATAATGCCATAACTTTGCTCCTGCTTAATCTCGTGTTGTTACACGTTCAATGCGTTTTTCAAAGTTGCCTTTAATTACGCGATTAACAAAAATACCAGGGGTATGAATTTGGCTTGGCTCAAGCTCACCCGGCTCGACTATTTCTTCTACCTCAGCAACGGTAATTTTACCTGCGGTTGCCGCCATTGGATTAAAGTTCATAGCGGTGTGTCTAAACACTAAATTACCGTATCGGTCGGCTTTCCATGCTTTTATAATAGCAAACTCGCCAGTAATCGATTCTTCTAAAATATAAGGACGGCCATTAAATTCTTTTACCTCTTTGCCTTCGGCAACTGGGGTACCATAACCTGTGGCGGTATAAAATGCCGGAATACCTGCACCACCAGCACGCATTTTCTCAGCCAAAGTGCCTTGCGGAGTCAGCTCAACATCTATTTCGCCACTTAATAATTGTTGCTCAAATAAAGCGTTTTCACCTACATATGAGGCGATCACTTTTTTGATTTGTTTATCTTGTAATAAAACACCTAACCCAAAGTCATCTACACCACAGTTATTAGAAACCACGGTGAGTGCTTTGGTATTCATTTTCTTGATCTGTTTAATTAAACCTTCAGGAATACCGCACAGCCCAAAGCCACCAGCTATAACGGTATCACCGTCTTTTAACCCTTCCATTGCGGCTTCGTAACTCGAAACCACCTTATCAAATCCGGCCATGAGACTCTCCTCATTGTGTTGATAGCCATAAGGCTAGTTAAATTTTTATTTTTGTGGATTGCCAAGAGCAATCGAAACCTTGCTAACTGGCGTTTTATCAAGAGTCTGGGTAATTCGCCAACCCGCGCCACTTAATCTTTGTAAATCAATTCCATGCTCTATGCCAAGCCCATTGAGTAAGTAAACCACATCTTCGGTGGCAACATTTCCTGACGCGCCTTTGGCATAAGGGCAACCACCAAGCCCTGCAACAGCGGCATCAACCGTTGCTATACCTAGGCTCAGTGCTGCGTAAATATTTGTGAGCGCTTGGCCATAAGTATCATGAAAATGAACAGCCAATTTTGATTTATCAATGTGTTTCAGTAAGAGTGTTAAAAGTTCGGTAACTTTACTTGCAGTGCCAACACCTATGGTATCGCCAAGGCTAATTTCGTAGCAGCCCATATCTAAAAGTGATTGAGATACAGCTAATACTTTTTGTGGGTCTACTTCGCCCTCGTAAGGGCAACCTAGCACACAACTTACATAACCACGTACACGTATATTATGAGTTTTTGCAAACGCCATTACTTCGCTAAAGCGCGCAATACTTTCTTCAATACTGCAATTTATGTTTTTTTGACAAAACGCTTCGCTTGCTGCTGTAAATATGGCAAATTCTTTAATGCCAGCTTGTTTCGCCAGCTGTGCCCCTTTTAAATTAGGTGTCAGCGCGCTTAAATTTACATGGGGTAAATCCAGTGCGTTGATCACCTCAGCGGAGTCGGCCATTTGTGGCACCCATTTGGGTGAGACAAAAGCACCAGCTTCAATATTTTTTAAGCCTGCGTCACTCAGTGCATTGATCAAGGTTATTTTATCTTTTGTAGAGACCGCTTTTTCATTTTGCAGGCCATCACGTGGGCCAACTTCTACAATTTTAACTTCAGTTGGGAAAGCAGCCATTACGATGCCTCCTGCGCCGTGGTGTCTTCTACAATCGCTAATAATGCACCATGTGAAACTAGCTCGCCTTCATCAAAGCAGTAGCTTTGTAAAATACCATCATGGGGAGCACTCAGTGTGTATTCCATTTTCATGGCTTCAATAATCACTACCGCATCGCCTTTGCCAAGGGTGCTGCCTACATCAACTAAATGCTTTACTACAGTACCATTAAGTGGCGCCGCAAGTGGCAGGGCGTCACTTTCATGGCTGCTAATGTAATGTTTAGTGTTTAAAGCAAGCTTAATTTGCAGCGCAGCAAACATCACGCTAATACTGTTATCAAAGTGGCAAACATGGGCGGTAAATTTTTCCCCATTAATAAACACATTACATACGTTTTGGTTTACGGAGCCTGCTATATCGAACGACTTATCATTATGCGTTACAACATAACCCGTTTTAGTTTTAACGGCGCTTATAGCTAAGTCTGTAAATGGTACATCCACTTTTTGTGGTGCGTTAAGCGTAAAACCACTGAGTTGTTGCCAGGGGCTTGCGCTTTTGTGAGTTGCCTTTTTAGCACTAAGCGATTCAAGGTAGGCAAAGGCTGCAATTAGTTGTGCTTTTTCAAGCGCGGCGCTATCAACACTTACCAATGCATCGCCTTGCTCAGCAATAAAGTGGGTACTTGGCGCACCTTGAGCAAACGTAGGGTGGCTTGCTAAGTTATGTAAAAAGCCAATATTAGTGCTAAAACCCGCTAAGTGAAACTGCTCAAGTGCTTGGCGTAAACGCGATAATGCTTGCTCTCGGTTATCATCATGCACAATCAGCTTTGCAATCATCGGGTCGTAATACGGGCTTATTTCATCGCCTTGTGCAATACCGGTATCAATACGTACAAACTCACTGTTAAGTGGTGTGCTTAACGCTTGAATTGTGCCCGAGCAGGGAATAAAGTCGTTAGCTGGGTCTTCAGCATAAATACGCGCTTCAAAGCTGTGGCCTTGGAGTTGTATATCTGATTGCGTTAGTGGCAATGTTTGCCCAGCGGCAATATTAATTTGCCAACTAACTAAATCTATACCGGTGACCATTTCTGTAACAGGGTGTTCCACTTGCAGGCGGGTGTTCATTTCCATAAAGAAAAACTCATCACCGCATAGCAAAAACTCAACCGTACCTGCACCTCTGTAGTTAATTGCAAGCGCACAGCGTACTGCAGCTTCACCCATTTCTTTGCGAAGTTCATCGCTTAAACCAGGCGCAGGGGCTTCTTCAATTACTTTTTGATGACGGCGCTGTAATGAGCAATCTCGATCACCTAAATAAACACAATTGCCATGGTTATCGGCAAATACCTGTACTTCAACGTGGCGAGGCTGGTCAACGTAGCGCTCAAGGAGTACTAAGTCGTTACCAAAACCGGCTATTGCCTCACGTTGTGCACCCTCAAGTGCAGTTATAAAATCTTTGGCTTGCTCAACTACGCGCATGCCTTTACCGCCGCCGCCAAAGGCCGCTTTAATGAGCACAGGGTAGCCAATTTTTTCGGCCTCAGATTTTAAAAAAGCAGGGTCTTGATTATCACCATAGTAACCTGGCACTAGGGGCACATTGGCTTTGGCCATTATTTCTTTAGCGCGTGTTTTAGAGCCCATGGCTTCTATGCTGCTTGCAAGTGGGCCAATAAACGCAATGTTGTTAGCTTCACAGGCTTTAGCAAAGTCGCTGTTTTCAGATAAAAAGCCGTAACCTGGGTGAATGCAATCTGCACCTGCGTTTATAGCCACTTGCAAAATTTTATCAGTTACAAGGTATGAGTCTTTACTTGGTGCGGGGCCAATATGGTAAGCCTCATCAGCCATTTTTACATGCTGTGCATGTTTGTCGGCGTCAGAATAAACAGCCACTGTAGTTAGGCCCATTTGCTTTGCGCTTCGCATTATACGGCACGCAATTTCACCACGGTTGGCAATGAGTATCTTTTTTAATGTGTGTGTGTTCATAATTAATCCTACAGTTGCCAAGCGGGTGGGCGTTTATCAAAAAAGGCGCTTAATCCTTCTTGGCCTTCGTCCGACACCCGTATATTTGCAATACGTTCTGCTGTGAGTTTAATAAGTTCATCATTTATGGGCTTATTAGCGACATCGTTTATTAACGTTTTAGCTGCTTTTACAGCCACAGGACCGTTATCAATTAATATTTGCAGCATGTTATCAAGGGCACAATCTAAATTACCGGTAACTTGATGAACCAAACCAAGCTGTTTTGCTGTGTGGGCATCAAACACTTCGGCGGTTAAAAAGTAGCGGCGCGCAGCACGTTCACCAATGGCTTTAATTACATAGGGGCTAATTACCGCAGGAATAAGCCCTAGCTTTACTTCGCTTAAACAAAACTGCGCATCGTCTTTACTTAGGGCAATATCGCAACAGGCAATTAAGCCCAGAGCGCCACCAAATGCAGCGCCTTGTACAGCACATATAGTAGGATGAGGAGAGGCGGCTAGTACCTGCATTAATTTAGCGAGCTGCATAGAGTCGGCAAGATTATCGGCGTAGTTGTTATCAGCCATTGATTTCATCCAGGCTAAATCGGCACCGGACGAAAAATGCTTACCCTCAGTTTTTAAAACTAAAGCACGAATATCGAGCGTATTTGCATGCTCTATACACTGAATTAGTTCGTGAATTACTTCACTATTAAATGCGTTCCGTTTTTCAACTCGGCTTAAAACAAGTACAGCCACATTAGATTTTGTTATTTGTAGTGTTACTGACATTTTTGCGCTCCGGTTACATTCTAAATACGCCAAATTTAGAGTCTTGCTGTGGTGCATTCTTAGCTGCATTTAAGGCAAGGCCTAATACGTTACGAGTATCGGCGGGGTCAATAATGCCATCGTCCCACAAGCGTGCGCTTGCGTAATACGGATGACCTTGCTTTTCGTACTGATCAATAATTGGCTTTTTAAAATCGCTAACTTCTTGCTCGCTCATGCTATGGCCTTTACGGGCTAAGCCATCTTGCTTAACTTGTGCCATTACACCAGCAGCTTGCTCGCCACCCATTACTGAAATACGGGCATTGGGCCACATCCACATCATGGTCGGTTCAAATGCGCGGCCACACATACCGTAGTTACCAGCGCCATAAGAGCCACCGATTAGTACCGTAAATTTAGGCACATCGGCACACGAAACTGCCATAACCATTTTAGCGCCGTGCTTTGCTATGCCTTCGGCTTCGTATTTTTTACCTACCATAAAGCCGGTAATATTTTGTAAAAACACTAATGGAATATTGCGCTGTGCGCATAGTTGAATAAAGTGCGCGCCTTTTTGCGCCGACTCACTAAATAAAATGCCATTATTTGCCACTATGCCAACAGGGTTACCGTAAATACTGGCAAAACCGGTTACCAACGTTTCACCAAAGTAACGTTTAAATTCATCAAACGATGAATCATCAACTGTACGGGCAATCACTTCACGCACATCAAACGGCTTTTTAAGGTCGGTGCCAACAATGCCGTAAAGCTCGTTTATATCGTACCGCGGGGGTTTTACATCCTCTAAAAGGGGGGCTGTAGGGCGCGTATAATTAATACGTTCAATACATTGGCGTGCAATAGACAACGCATGTTCGTCATTTTCAGCAAAGTGATCGGCCACACCTGATGTTTTACAGTGTACATCGGCGCCGCCCAATTCCTCGGCGCTGACTACTTCACCTGTAGCTGCTTTTACAAGCGGTGGGCCTGCTAAAAATATTGTGCCTTGCTCTTTTACAATTATGCTTTCATCGGCCATAGCAGGTACGTAGGCACCACCAGCAGTACATAAACCCATGACTACAGCAATTTGAGGAATGCCTTTCCCCGACATTCTGGCTTGATTGTAAAAAATACGGCCAAAATGTAACTTATCAGGGAATACATCGTCTTGCTCAGGCAGGTTAGCACCGCCTGAGTCTACCAAGTAAATACAGGGTAAGTGGCAGCGCTCGGCTATATCTTGTGCGCGTAAGTGCTTTTTAACAGTCAGCGGAAAGTACGTACCACCTTTTACTGTGGCATCGTTTGCGATGATCATGCATTCAATACCTTTAACACGGCCAATACCGGCAACGACACCTGCACAGGCAATCTCTTGCTCGTACACCCCAAAGGCTGCAAATTGCGAGATTTCTAAAAACGGTGAGCCTTCATCTAGTAAAGTACTAATGCGGTCGCGTACAAATAATTTACCTCGGCTTTCGTGGCGCGCTTTTAACGTAGCGCCGCCACCTAAGCTAATGGTGGCCACTTTGCTTTGTAAATCATCAACTAAAGCGGCCATATGTTTGTGATTTTGCACAAACGTAGGATCGTGAGGATTAACGCTCGAATTTAATATCGTCATAATTTAATCCTTAACGGCTTTCGGTAAATAGTTCGCGGCCAATAAGCATGCGGCGTATTTCTGATGTACCAGCGCCAATTTCATATAATTTGGCATCACGTAGTAATCGGCCTGTGGCATATTCATTTATGTAGCCATTACCACCTAATATTTGAATGGCATCAAGGGCCATTTTAGTGGCAAGTTCAGCAGCGTATAAAATAGCGCCGGCGGCATCTTTACGGGTGGTTTCGCCGCGGTCGCAGGCCTTTGCAACGGTATAAACGTATGAGCGTGCTGCGTTCATTTGCGTATACATGTCGGCTACTTTGCCTTGAATTAACTGAAATTGACCAATAGGGGTGTCAAACTGCTTACGCTCATGAATATAAGGTACAACTATATCCATACAGGCTTGCATAATACCAAGCGGGCCTGCAGCAAGTACTACACGTTCGTAATCAAGGCCGCTCATAAGTACCTTAACGCCTTCGTTTAGGTTACCCAAAATGTTTTGTTCGGGTACTTCGCAGTTTTCAAACACCAGTTCACACGTATTAGAGCCACGCATGCCGAGTTTATCGAGCTTTTGTGCGGTAGAAAAACCAGGGAAGTTTTTTTCAACAATAAATGCGGTGATGCCTTTAGCGCCGGCTTCTAAATCTGTTTTTGCGTAAATAACAAACGTGTGTGCGTCGGGGCCGTTGGTGATCCACATTTTATTACCGTTTAAAATGTACTTATCGCCTTTTTTCTCGGCTTTTAGTTTCATCGAGACCACGTCAGAGCCTGCATTAGGTTCACTCATGGCAAGGGCGCCAATGTGTTCGCCGCTGATCAGTTTAGGTAGGTATTTTTCTTTTTGTGCTTGGTTACCGTTACGGTTAATTTGGTTTACACACAAGTTAGAATGTGCACCATAGCTTAAGCCAATTGAAGCACTCGCACGGCTAATTTCTTCCATGGCGATTACATGCTCTAAATACCCTAAGCCAGCTCCGCCAAATTCTTCAGGAACGGTCATACCTAATACACCCATTTCGCCCATTTGCGGCCAAAGCTGATTAGGAAACGCGTTATCACTGTCTGTTTTTTCTGCAAGCGGTGCTATTTCTTGGCTCGCAAAGCTATTGACGTGGTCGCGGATCATATCGGCGGTTTCGCCTAGGCCAAAGTTCATCTCTTTATAAAGTGAAATAGTGCTCATGATTCATTCCTGTTTGTGTGTTATCAGTGTGTTTTTATTTTTAAAATAGGCTACTCGTCTATTTTATTTAATGTGTCTCTACAGCGACGCTCCGCTGTAACTAATTCCATAAGCACAACTTTTATGTCGTCCATTTGCTGAGAAAGGTCAGCTTTTTTTTCTGCAATTAAATCGAGCATAGTAACCAGCTGTTTAGCGCTTGATTTGTCAGCGTCGTACAGTTCAAACAAACGGCCTGTTTCGGCCAGCGTAAAACCTAGGCGTTTGCCACGTAAAATAAGTTTTAAGCGAACTTTGTCGCGTTTTGAATAAATACGGGTTTGGCCATTGCGCTCGGGGGTAATTAAACCTTGGTCTTCGTAAAAACGAATCGAGCGGGTAGTAATGTCAAACTCTTTAGCTAAATCACTAATGCTAAAAGTTTGATCGTTACTGCTTGGTGCTTTAGCAGAGCTTGCAAAGTTTGTTTGATTATCTGGTTTCATAGTTGTGTTTACCTCATTCGAATAACTCCAATATAAGTGAAGTTTACGTAAAGGTAAAGCTCGATGTGTTGTGAAACAGTTTATAATGGAGTGATAGGGTGAAATGTTAAATTAAGTTATTAGTATTCAATCAGTTATTTTTGTTCTTGTAACTTATCTTCGCAATTGGAAAATAAACCTTACGCTCTTAAAACTAAAAAATAAGCTATTTTTAGTTGACGTTAGCGTAAACGTTAGTATTGTGTATGGGTATTAAATAATAAATGAATATCAAATTAATAGAGCAAATATTCTAACAACTATTTGCATAAAAATACAACGGAGTTAATTATGACTTTAGAATCAGTGGTAATTGTAGCTGCAAAGCGTACGCCTATGGGTGGCTTTATGGGCGCATTAACCGATGCACAATCTACCGAGCTTGGCGCTACTGCCATTGCAAGTGCCCTTGCACAAACTGGTTTAGCTAATGATGCAATAGATGAAGTAATTATGGGCTGTGTATTGCCAGCGGGCCTTGGCCAAGCGCCAGCTCGCCAAGCGATGTTAAAGGCAGGCCTAGCTCTTGGCACGGGTGCCACAACCATAAATAAAGTATGTGGCTCTGGTTTAAAAGCCGCCATGCTTGCACACGATTTAATTAAAGCAGGCTCTATAAACTGTGCTATTGCAGGGGGTATGGAAAGCATGAGTAACGCACCGTATTTTATCCCTAAAGCGCGTGGCGGTATGCGTATGGGTCACGGCGAAATTAAAGATCACATGATGAGCGATGGCCTAGAAGATGCCTACGATAACAAAGCAATGGGCTGTTTTGCACAAGATACCGCCGATGAATATGGCATTGGCCGTGAGCAAATGGACGCGTTTGCACTAGGCTCGTTAAGTAAAGCCAATACTGCAATTGAAAATGGCAGCTTTGAAAACGAAATTGCCCCGCACACCCTAAAAACTCGCAAGGGCGATGTAACTGTATCGGTTGACGAGCAACCCGGTAATGCCCGCCCTGAAAAAATACCAAGCCTTCGCGCAGCCTTTAAAAAAGACGGTACCATTACTGCGGCTAATTCATCGTCAATTTCTGATGGCGGCGCAGCGCTTATATTAATGAGCGAATCAAAAGCAAAAGCGCAAGGCTTAACACCACTTTGTAAAATTGTCGCGCACAGTACGCACTCTCAAAAACCAAGCGAATTTACGGTAGCACCTGTAGGCGCAATGAACAGCGTGCTTGAAAAAGCAGGCTGGGCAACGACTGATGTTGACCTTTGGGAAATTAACGAAGCGTTTGCCATGGTAACTATGCTTGCCATTAACGAATTAAAACTTGATGAGAGTAAAGTAAACGTAAATGGTGGCGCGTGTGCACTTGGACACCCAATTGGTGCCAGCGGCGCGCGAATTTTAGTCACGCTTATTCACGCACTTAAAAACCGTAGCCTTAAAAAAGGCATTGCGTCTTTATGTATTGGTGGCGGCGAAGCCGTAGCCATGGCGGTAGAAGCTTACTAAGCACCAATCACATTAAAAATACGCAGCAACATAACAATAATAAAGCTGCGTTATTTTTAAAACGAACACACTAACAACAGGATTTACCCATGCACCAAGTTCCACTACTTATAAATGGCGAATTTGTTCAATCGGCTTCAAACGAGCTTATTGATGTAATTAACCCAGCAAACCAAGAAGTGCTTGCACAAGTTCCATGTACTACCGACTCAGAAATGGATGCAGCCATTGCTTCGGCCTCAGAAACATTTAAAACGTGGAAAGATGTGCCTATTACTGAGCGTGCCCGAATTATGATGAAATACTCGGCGCTATTAAAAGAGCACCACGATGAGCTGGCAACCATTATATGCCACGAATTAGGTAAAACGTTTGAAGATGCAAAAGGCGATGTATGGCGCGGTATTGAAGTAGTAGAGCAAGCAGCTAACGCACCGTCATTGATGATGGGCGAAACAATGGAAAATGTTGCCCGTAAAATCGATACCTATTCTTACATGCAGCCCCTTGGCGTATGTGCAGGCGTTACCCCATTTAACTTTCCGGCAATGATCCCACTTTGGATGTTTCCGCTGGCTATTGTATGTGGTAACACCTTTATTTTAAAACCGTCTGAGCAAGACCCTCTCACTCCAATGCGCTTAGCTGAGCTGTTTATAGAAGCGGGCGCGCCAAAAGGCGTATTACAAATTGTTCACGGTACCAAACCACAAGTGGACCGTTTACTAGAAGATAAAGCTATACGTGCTATCTCGTTTGTAGGCTCGTGCGGTGTGGGGGCATATATTTACGCTAAAGGCACACAAAACCTTAAGCGAGTTCAAGCCTGTGTGGGTGCTAAAAACCACATGGTTATTATGCCAGATGCGAGCAAATCGCACGTGGTAAATAACCTGGTTGGCGCATCAGTTGGTGCTGCAGGGCAGCGCTGTATGGGTATTTCGGTTGCTGTGTTTGTAGGCCAAGCAAGCGAGTGGGTAGATGAAATAAAAGCAGGCTTTGAAAACGTACGCCCAGGCGTGTGGGATGACAAAGAAGCAGCCTATGGACCACAAACATCAAAAGCCGCAAAAGCGCGTATTTTATCGCTTATTTCAAGCGGTAAAGAGCAAGGTGCTACGTGTTTGATTGACGGCTCAAACTACACAGTAGAAGGCTACGAGCAGGGTAACTGGGTTGGTCCAACGCTATTTACCGATGTTACAAAAGAGATGGATTTATACAAAGAAGAGATCTTTGGTCCTGTGCTTGCCTGTATGTTTGTAGATACGCTAGAAGAGGCCATCGCTCTTATAAACGAAAGCCCATACGGTAACGGTACATCACTATTTACCTCAAGTGGTGCTGCGGCGCGTAAATTTCAACACGAAATTGAAGTAGGGCAAGTGGGTATTAATGTGCCTATTCCGGTGCCATTACCGTTTTTCTCGTTTACAGGTTGGAAAGGATCGTTTTATGGCGATACGCATACCTATGGTAAGCAAGGTATACGTTTTTACACAGAAACTAAAACCATTACCTCACGTTGGTTTGAAGACGATATTGCTTCAGGGCCAAACATGAGCATTAATTTAAAATAATTACACACAAAAAATAATAATAAAGAAGGGCGCAAAGGCTAAACTCGCTGACAAGCAATTAGAACACACACATCAGCCTTTGCCGCTCTTCACTCATTTACCCTAATGGGACACACTAACAACACAATTGAAGAGGTCTACCATGGACTTTAACTTATCAGAAGATCAACACGCCTTTGCAGAAACTGCACGCCAATTTGCCGAATCAGAACTTGCGCCGCATGCAGCAATGTGGGATCACGAGCATATTTTTCCTAAAGACACGATTAAAGCCGCAGGCGAGCTTGGTTTTTGTGGTTTATACACGCCAGAGGAAGCTGGCGGCCTTGGATTATCACGCTTAGATTCAAGCATTATATTTGAGCAGCTTGCTATGGGCTGCACCGCAACAACGGCTATGTTAACTATTCATAATATGGCGACCTGGATGGTGGCAAGTTTTGGTACCGATGCAGTTAAAGACAAGTACGTAGAACAATTAGTAATGGGTGAGCTACTTGCCTCTTATTGTTTAACAGAGCCAGGCTCGGGCTCAGATGCGGCATCACTAAAAACAAAAGCTGTGCTTGAGGGCGATGAGTACGTTATTAACGGCTCAAAAATGTTTATATCGGGCGCAGGTGAAACCGAAGTATTAGTGGTCATGGCGCGCACGGGTGGCGAAGGTGCTGCGGGTATTTCGGCATTTGTAGTTCCGGCTGATGCAAAAGGTGTTGAGTACGGCAAAGCAGAAGAAAAAATGGGGTGGAACGCACAACCAACCCGCTTAATTAGTTTTGAAGATGTGCGTATTCCGGCACATAACCTACTAGGTATGGAAGGCGAAGGCTTTAAATTTGCTATGCAAGGCCTAGATGGTGGGCGTATTAATATTGCTACGTGTTCAATTGGTACAGCACAAGCTGCGCTAAACACAGCAAAAGAGTATTTAAAAGAGCGCACACAGTTTGGTAAGCCACTGGCTGCTTTTCAGGCATTGCAATTTAAAATTGCAGATATGAATACAGAGCTTGTTGCTGCTCGCCAAATGGTAAGGCTTGCGGCATTTAAACTTGATACCGGCGATAGCGAAAAAACAACGTATTGCGCTATGGCAAAACGCTTTGCAACCGATGTTGGCTTTAGCGTGTGTAACGAGGCACTGCAAATTCATGGTGGTTACGGTTACATAAAAGAATACCCGCTTGAGCGCCATGTACGTGATGTACGCGTTCATCAAATTTTAGAAGGAACAAACGAAATTATGCGCGTAATTATAGCGCGCCGTATTTTAGCAGAATCTGCAAGCGACGTTTTATAAGGAGCAAGTTATGTCACAATCAAAGCCAAGTATTGAACTGACCACTGAAGGCCATGTTGCTATTTTAACTATGTGTAACCCGCCAGCGAATACCTGGACAAAAGACACGTTAATAGATTTAAAAAACAAAGTTGATGAGCTTAATAACAACAAAAATATTTATGCGCTAGTGCTTAGTGGCGAAGGCGAAAAGTTTTTTAGCGCTGGTGCCGATTTAAACGTATTTGCCAGTGGCGATAAAGGCGTTGCAGCTGATATGTCGCGCGTATTTGGCGACGCATTTGAAGCACTAACTAATTTTAGAGGGGTGTCGGTTGCAGCCATTAACGGTTATGCCATGGGCGGCGGATTAGAAGTGGCGCTTGCGTGTGATATTCGTATAGCAGAAGAACAATCACAAATGGCGTTACCCGAGGCAAAAGTGGGTTTATTACCGTGTGCAGGCGGGACGCAAAATTTAGCATGGCTTGTAGGTGAAGGCTGGGCAAAACGCATGATTTTATGCGGCGAGCGCTTAAAAGCCGATAAAGCCCTGCAAATTGGCTTAGTAGAAGAAGTTGTACCACAAGGCGACAGCGTTGCAGCGGCATTAAAACTTGCCAACCAAGTAAGTGAGCAAAGCCCAAGCTCAGTAGCTGCCTGTAAAACGCTTATACAAAAAGGCCGCCATCAACCAATGAACAGTGTATTACCACTTGAGCGTGAATTGTTTGTTGGTTTGTTTGATACACAAGATCAACAAGAGGGCGTTAATGCCTTTTTAGAAAAACGCCGCGCTAATTGGGTAAATGGCTAATGAGTAATTTAACGTTATTAAATAATGCCGACGACCCCGTGCTATTTGAAACGGCAAGTGCAGAAAACGGCAGCTTAATTGGGCTTATTACACTCAACGTACCTAAAGCATTAAACGCCCTTAATTTTGACATGATCAAATTACTCGAGCCGCAGCTGCGCGCTTGGCATGACGATGATGCAATCGCAATAGTTATTTTAAAAGGCGCAGGCGATAAAGCGTTTTGCGCTGGTGGCGACGTGGTTAGTTTGCATTATGCAATGGCGCAGGGTAAACCCACAAGCTTAGTGGAAGAGTTTTTTACCCTTGAGTACAAACTTGATTACCTTATTCATACTTTTGATAAGCCAATCCTTGTTTGGGGTAGCGGCATAGTAATGGGGGGTGGTTTAGGCCTAATGGCCGGTGCTAGCCACCGCGTAGTAACCGAAACATCGCGCATTGCCATGCCAGAGCAAACTATAGGCTTATACCCAGATGTAGGCGGCAGTTACTTTTTACATAAAATGCCCCAAGGTGTGGGGCTATTTTTAGGGCTAACGTCGGCCTCTATTAATTGTGAAGATGCACGCTTTGTATCGCTTGCCGATCACTTTATCGACAGCACTAAATACGATGCCATGCTAGCGCACATTTTAGCTGCTGATTGGGGCAAAACCGCAAGTTTAAATCATGAGCGTTTAACTAAATTATTGACCGATTTAGATAATCAATCTGCGCGTATGCCCAAAGGCAACATTAAAGCTAACTTAGCAACCATTCAAAAATTAGCTGAATTTAATACGCTACAAGAACAAGTTGATTATATTTTAGGCCTAACCACTGACGACAAATGGCTGCAACGCGCCCAAAAGTCACTTAAGCATGGTTGCCCACTAAGTTGCGCGCTAGTAAGTGAGCAGCTAAAAGTCAGTAAAGGCAAAAGCTTACTCGCGTGTTTTAAAATGGAGCTGGGTATGTCGGTACGCGCTGGCGAAGTAGGAGAGTTTCAAGAAGGCGTAAGAGCGCTCTTGATTGATAAAGACGGCGCGCCTAATTGGCAATACAAAACACTGAATGATGTACCACAAGCCATAATAGAGAGCTTTTTTGCTAACCGTTTTGGCGAAAATCACCCACTCAATGGCTTAGACACCCCAACACACACATAAAGGAAAGACGATGACTAAACTCAATATTGGTTTTATCGGCTTAGGTAATATGGGCGGCCCTATGGCGGCTAACTTAATTAAAGCCGGTCACACTGTTACAGCATTTGATTTAAACCAGTCGGTCTTAAATGAACTTGCAAGTAAAGGCGCACACGCAGCTGATAATGCAAATGCATGTGCAACCAATGCCGACATACTTATTAGTATGTTGCCAGCAGGCAAACATGTTAAATCACTTTATTTAGGCAATAACGACGATAGCGGCTTAATTAATGTGCTGAGTAAAAACACCCTAGTTATTGATTGCTCTACAATAGATGCCGAGTCGGCCCGTGTGGTAGGCAATGCACTTGGCGAGCAGGGTATTAGCTTTGTAGATGCACCGGTATCGGGCGGCGTTGCTGGGGCAGCAGCAGGCACACTAACGTTTATTGTAGGAGGTAGTAAAGCTGCGTTTAATACCGCACAACCTGTACTTAACGATATGGGTAAAAACATATTTCATGCAGGTGATATAGGCGCAGGGCAAGTTGCAAAAATATGCAATAACATGCTGTTAAGTATTTTAATGGCAGGCACCAGCGAAGCCCTGCAAATGGGTATTAATAATGGGCTAGATGCAAAAGTACTCAGCGATATTATGACCGCAAGCTCTGGCCGTAACTGGACGCTCGAACTATACAACCCATGCCCAGGGGTGATGGATACAGCCCCTGCAAGTAACGATTACAAACCCGGCTTTATGGTCGATTTAATGGCTAAAGATTTAGGCCTTGCCATGGAAGCCGCGCAGCAAAGTAATTCATCCACCCCAATGGGGTCAATGGCTAAAAACTTATACACTATGCTACAGCACCAAGGCGCAGGTAGTGATGATTTTAGTGCCATCTTTAAACTGTTTTCTAAGTAGGAGTAACGTGTGGAAATTAAAAATAACACGGTAGTAATAACCGGTGGCGCACAAGGCTTAGGTTTTGCAATGGCGCAAAAATTTGCCCTTATGGGCGCTAACATTGCACTTATAGATATGGCGCAAGATTTATTAAATACAGCATGCGAGCAACTCACACAGCTGGAAGGTGTATCCGGCACTATTAAAGGTTACGCTGCAAACGTAACTGTTGAGAGCGAAGTAGAAAACGTATTTACTACCATTAATAGCGATTTTGGCCACATTGGTGTGCTTATAAACAACGCCGGCATTTTACGCGATGGCATGTTTATAAAAGCTAAAGACGGCAAAGTGGTAAAAAAAATGTCGCTTGAGCAATTTCAATCGGTGATTGATGTAAACCTTACTGGCGTATTTTTAGCAGGGCGAGAAGCGGCAAGCCACATGATTGAATCAGGCAAAGGCGGCGTGATAGTCAATATGTCGAGCGTAGCGCGGGCAGGTAACATAGGCCAAACAAACTACGCGGCATCAAAAGCTGGCGTAGTGGCACTTACCACCACATGGGCTAAAGAGCTTGGCCGTTTTGGTATACGCGTAGGCGCTATTGCACCAGGTGTTATTAGCACTGCCATGACCGACGCCATGAAACCCGAAGCCAAACAGCGCATGCTTGCAGTCACACCCGTAGGGCGATTAGGCGAAAGTGACGAAATAGCCCATACTGCACAGTACATAATCGAAAACGACTTTTTCACCGGTCGCGTGGTTGAAATAGACGGCGGGATTCGTTTGTAAACCGAACTGAATTAAGGTTGATTTAAAAAGCATGGCGCTTGTGGGCTGTGCTTTTTTTATTTTAAATAGGGAAGATTTATAATCTTGAAAAAGGGCTAATAACCCCGCTAGCACCTTGTTGTAAAACATGCGTATAAATCTGTGTAGTACGTATGTCACTGTGGCCTAACTGTGTTTGTACTGTGCGGATATCAGCGCCACTTTGCAGCAAATGCGTAGCGAAAGAATGGCGCAAAGTATGTGGGGTAACATGCTTATTTATATTTGCATCAAAAGCGGCTTTTTTAACAGCGCGTTGTAATTGCTTTTCATCAATAT
>NZ_CAWUKC010000077.1:0-17999 GCF_963922945.1 uncultured Pseudoalteromonas sp.
CCGCGATTTAATCGCCCCTAGATTGAACAAATTTCAATCCGCAAAGGTCAACACGCCCTAATATAAACTCACGCTGAACTTGTGGTTGATTTTATATCGATTTTTAATTAATTGCTATTGTGCTTTGCCTTTATTTTCCCAGTTTATAAGCTTAATATCTTGTAACTGCGCTGAATGGGTTAAATTATTCGCTAAAGTGCCACTCTAGCTATTTTAATGGAATATTATTTTTTAAAGGTGTTGTCGCAATTATGTGTCTATTTTTTAGGCGGCTTTTCAATGAGAATTAGTGCTTTTATGTAGATAGCGCTAAGCAAAAAAAATGAGGAGAAGCTGTTAATCAATACAAGCGTAAAATTTAAAGTATTGCGGCTGGGATTTATTACATCTGTAACATTACTGTCATCTTGATGAAATATAATTTATACAACGACAGAATTAAAGGGTGTTTTGATGACTTCCAATCCGAATAAGCCGACTTTGAATACGGATCGAAGCCGTCTATTTAAAGACCGGTTTGCAAAGTGGGGTATTTCCGCAGGCGGAGTAATGGTATTAATAGCATTGTTATTAATATTCTTTTACCTTCTTTATGTAGTACAGCCAATTTTTGAATCTGCAAAAGTAGAAAAACGTAACAGTTTTAATGTTGCTAATGCTGAACAAATTGTTGGCTTAGGCGTTGAGGAGCAAACTGAGGTTGCATTTTTACTCTCTCAGCAAGGAGAGGTAGACTTTTATAGTGTGCAAAATGGCAGCTTTGGTAAAAAGCTCGATACATTAAGCGCTAATCTACCTAGCGATGCATCAAGCTTTGCAAACAGTGCGCCGTTTCAGGGGCATTACGCGTTTGGTTTAGAAAATGGCTCAGTGGTTGTTGTTGCACCTAAGTTTTTAGTTACATTTCCTAATAATCAAAGAAAGTTAACACCACGGTTAGATTACCCCCTTGGCGAAATGGCTCTTGAGGTTGATGAGCAAGGTGTCGCTATTAAGCGTTTTGCGTTTAGCCACTATGAAGATAAAACAGCCGTTGTTGCATTAACTGCAGATAAGCGCGTTTTATTCAGCAGTTTTGAGGCTGAAGAAAACATGTTTACCGGTGAAGTGGAATGGGTTGTTGAACGCACTGAGCTAAATATTGAAGGCCGTGTTGATGAGCTTTTAATTTCGCCAGACACCACACGTACGTTTGTGCGCTCTGCCAATCAAATTTATGTTTATGATACACGCTACCCAAGCGAAGTAGAGCAAATTCAGCTGCTCTCGGCTAACGAAGAAAACGCGAACTTAGTGTCTGCGCAACTACTTGCTGGCGCTAACTCGCTGATGCTTGCAAACGATAATGGTGAAGTATCGCAGTGGTTTGAAGTCAATACAGACAGCGGTCGCGAGTATCAAAAAATTCGCTCGTTTGAAACAACGAAACAGAGCAAGCTAAATATTTTTACTGAGTTTTACCGTCGAACTTTCTTCACGACAAGCAGTAACGGTGAGCTAGGTGTGTATTACACCACAAGTGAGGCAAAACTTTGGCAGGGTAAAGTAAGCGAGGGCGAAATTAAAAACTTTGCTATAGCCCCGCGCTCAAATGCTGCCCTTATTTTAGCCGATAACCAGCTAACGGTATTAGATGTTCATAATGAGCACCCAGAGGTTACATGGTCTGCGCTTTGGCAGGAAGTATGGTACGAAGGTTATCCAGAACCTAGCTATATTTGGCAATCTACTTCGGCAAGCGATGATTTCGAATCTAAATTTTCATTAGTTCCAATTTCATTTGGTACGATAAAAGCGGCACTTTATGCCATGCTATTTGCAGTACCTATTGCGCTTTCTGCCGCTATTTACACCGCTTACTTTATGTCAAGCGAGTTACGTAGAGTGGTAAAGCCAACCGTAGAAATTATGGAAGCTCTTCCAACCGTAATATTGGGCTTTTTAGCAGGCCTATGGTTAGCGCCGCTAATAGAAGAGCACTTACCTGCGATTGTTGGTCTTGTGATTTTATTACCGTTGGGTGTATTAGCAACGGCATTAGCTTGGACTAAGCTACCTGCAAATATTCGCTATAAAATTCCTGAAGGGTCACACTCTGTTTTATTAATCCCTGTGGTGTTATTTGTCGGCTGGGCGTCGTTTGCAATGAGTGAAACTGTTGAGCTTTGGATTTTTGACGGCAATGTTCGTCAATACTTAACTAACGAGCTTGGCATGACCTTTGACCAACGTAACTCATTAGTTGTGGGTATTGCGATGGGCTTTGCCGTTATTCCAACTATTTTCTCTATTGCCGAAGATGCCGTATTTAGTGTACCTAAACACCTTTCAAACGGTTCATTAGCGCTAGGCGCTACGCAGTGGCAAACACTTGTACGTGTTGTACTACTTACAGCAAGCCCAGGTATTTTCTCTGCGGTAATGATGGGGCTTGGCCGTGCAGTGGGCGAAACCATGATTGTATTAATGGCTACAGGTAATACGCCAATTATGGATTGGAGTATTTTCCAAGGTATGCGTACCTTAGCAGCAAATATTGCGGTAGAAATGCCTGAATCAGAAGTGGGTAGCTCGCACTATAGAATCTTGTTCTTAGCAGCATTTGTATTATTCATATTCACCTTTGTTTTTAACACCGTTGCTGAGTTTGTTCGCCAGCAGCTGCGTGATAAATACAGCTCAATGTAAGTGGAGAGACACGACATGGTAAAGCAGTGGTTTAAGTCTGGTTCTCCTTGGATTTGGATGACAGGTGGTGCGGTTAGCATCAGCTTAATTTCAGTTCTTGGTTTATTAGTAATGATAGCGTGGAAGGGGCTAAGCTTTTTCTGGCCATCAGAGGTCGTTCAATTTGAGCTAGAAGGGTCTATTTCAAAGCAAACTATTATTGGTGAGGTTTACGATCGTGAGCTCGTACCTACATCGCGCTTAGCCGCCACAGGTATTGATGTTTCTAACTTTAATAAAGACGAAGTTGAGCGTTTACTTATAAAAACAGGTAACCGTGAATATGTTGATTTAGACTTTCGCTGGATATTAGAAACCGATATTACTGAGCAAAGCACTCCGTCTACGCTTGCTGTATTTGAGCGTAGTAAAAATGGTAACTTTTATGGCTACATAGAAGGCGTAATTAAAGATGGAGAGCCAGTTACTGGTGATAAAGTTGAAGCCTTACATGAGTTGGTAGAGCGTGCAGTTGATTTAAACGACGAAGCGCTTGATTTACAAAATGGCGACATCGGGCATATCAACTACGAGTTAGAACGTCTTCGCTTGCAAGAAAAAGCATACTTGCTTGATGATGAACTAACCGATGAGCGTGTTGCTGAGCTTGCCAAGGCACGTGCCGAGTTACGCAACGAATACGCAGTACTTGAAAAAGAGCTATTTGCACTGCGTAATAAAGCGAAGCGTGACCAAGTATTGGTTAAGGATATGCGCGGTGAAGTTGTTACTATTCCACTTTATCAAGTACTTGATGTTTGGCTTCCAAACGAGATGGGCTTTTTCTCAAAATTAGGCCATTACTTTGTACAGCTAGGTAAGTTTGTATCAGACGACCCACGTGAGGCAAACACCGAAGGCGGCGTATTCCCTGCTATATTTGGTACTGTATTTATGGTTATGCTGATGGCCGTTATTGTGACCCCATTTGGTGTTATTGCTGCAATTTACTTACACGAATATGCAGCTAAAAATGCAGTAACTAAGATGATTCGCATTGCGGTAATTAACCTTGCCGGTGTGCCATCTATTGTTTATGGTGTATTTGGTTTAGGCTTTTTTGTCTACATGTTAGGCGGTAGCCTTGACCAACTATTTTACCCAGAAGCCGCGCCAACGCCTGTATTTGGCACGCCAGGTGTTATGTGGTCTGCGCTTACATTAGCTATTCTTACACTACCGGTTGTTATTGTATCAACCGAGGAAGGTTTATCGCGTATTCCTAGTACAGTGCGTGATGGTTCATTAGCGCTTGGTGCAACTAAAGTTGAAACCTTATGGCGTATTATTATCCCTATGGCAAGCCCAGCAATTATGACAGGTTTGATACTTGCTGTTGCTCGAGCGGCCGGCGAGGTTGCGCCGTTAATGTTAGTCGGTGTGGTAAAAATGGCCCCGACGTTACCACTTGATGGCAACTTCCCTTATTTTCACTTAGATAGAAAGTTCATGCACTTAGGCTTTCATATTTATGATGTGGGTTTTCAAAGCCCGAATGTTGAAGCGGCGCGCCCGCTGGTATACGCAACGGCCTTCTTGTTAGTGTCGGTGATTATTACCCTCAACATAACAGCGATAGGCATACGTAACCATTTACGTGAAAAATTCAGATCGCTTGAACACTAATTAGTAAAGAATTATAGGTAACAAACATGATTACAGTCGCTCCACAAGTAAACCAAGCTAATAAAAGCTTGAAGTTAGACTTAGATAACTTAACTGAAGACCAAAAAGCGCTAGAGATCAAAAACCTTGATCTTTACTACGGTGAAAAACAAGCGCTTAGCAAAGTAAATATGAACATTCCAAAAGGTCAGGTAACAGCGTTTATCGGCCCGTCGGGTTGTGGTAAATCAACGCTATTACGTTGTATTAACCGTATGAACGATTTAGTTGATGTGTGTCGTATTGATGGTGAAATATTGCTACATGGTCAAAACATTTACGATAAAAGTGTAGATGTAGCGGCGCTTCGTCGTAACGTGGGTATGGTGTTTCAGCGCCCTAACCCATTTCCTAAATCAATTTATGAAAATGTGGTTTATGGCCTACGCTTACAAGGTATTAAAGAAAAGCGTAAGCTAGATGAAGTGGTAGAGCAGTCACTGCGTGGTGCTGCTTTATGGGATGAAGTAAAAGATCGTTTGCACGATAGTGCATTTGGGCTTTCAGGCGGTCAACAACAGCGTTTAGTCATTGCTCGCTCTATTGCTATTGAGCCAGAAGTACTATTACTTGATGAGCCAACATCGGCACTTGACCCAATTTCTACGTTAGTTATTGAAGAGTTAATCAACGAATTAAAGAACAAATTTACCGTTGTTATTGTGACACATAATATGCAACAAGCAGCGCGTGTATCTGATCAAACAGCCTTTATGTACATGGGTGAGTTGATTGAATACTCAGACACAAATACCTTATTTACAACGCCAAGTAAAAAGAAAACAGAAGATTACATTACAGGCCGTTACGGCTAATCGTACCCTTTTTAGTGTTGTGAACGAATTAAAGAGAAGGTAATTATGGAACATAATTTAAATAAGCATATTTCTGGGCGCTTTAACCAAGAGCTAGAAAATGTACGTAACCATGTACTTAATATGGGTGGCCTTGTTGAGCAGCAGCTAAGTAGTGCTTTAGATGCTGTTAGCGGCAACGATGCCGAACTTGCACAAAAAGTTCGCCAAAACGATTACAAAGTAAATGCGATGGAAGTAAGCATTGATGATGAGTGTACGCGCATCATTGCGCGTCGTCAGCCTGCTGCGAGCGATTTACGATTAGTAATAGCGATTGCTAAAACGATTGCTGATTTAGAGCGTATAGGCGATGAAGCAGAGCGCATTGCTAAAGTAGCTTTAGACTCATTCACAAAAGATCAGCAAGATTTATTAGTGAATATCGAAAACATGGGTCGCCAAGTTTTAAAAATGCTACACGATGTACTCGATGCGTTTGCGCGCATGGATGTACAGCGCGCCTTTGAAGTGCATAAAGAAGACTCAAAAGTTGACCGTGAATATGAGGCTATCACGCGTCAAATTATGACTTACATGATGGAAGACCCACGCTCAATACCTAAAATTATGGATTTAGTATGGTCTGTACGTTCATTAGAGCGTATTGGTGACCGCTGTCAAAATATTGCAGAATACATTATTTATTTTGTTAACGGCAAAGATATTCGTCATACATCTCAAGAAGATATAGAAAAATCGTTATAGGTTTTTATCTATCATTCTTTTTTATTAAAGCGGCTTAGTGCCGCTTTATGCATTATTAGCAGCTGTGAAATAATAAAAAGCGTTCACAATCGCGGCTAATACTGTAAAATTCATGCTGCAAAGCATATCAATTTGATTAAAGGGTCAGTTATGCCTACAAACGCGTTTTTAGGAGTGTTTGCAAAATCTCCTATCAAACCAATGGAAGAACACATCAAGAAGGTTCATCAAGCAAGTAAAGCCTTGATACCTTTTTTTAACCACGTATTTAAAGAAGAGTGGCAACAAGCAGAAGAGCTTCGTTTAACTATTCGTAATTTAGAGCGTGAAGCTGATGATATGAAAAGAAATATACGCTTACAGTTACCGCGTGGCTTATTCATGCCGGTAGAGCGTACAGATCTGCTCGAACTCGTAACTCAACAAGATAAAATAGCAAATAAAGCGAAAGATATTGCAGGGCGCGTAATTGGTCGTGAAATGACAATTCCTACTGCGATGCAAGCGGACTTTTTAGCTTACTTAACACGCTGTGTTGATGCGACTCAACAAGCATCAAAAGCGATCAATGAGTTAGATGAATTATTAGAAACGGGCTTTAAAGGTCGAGAAGTGACCTTAGTAGAAAAAATGCTCGTAGAATTGGATGCTATTGAACAAGACACGGATGATATGCAAATTAAAGTCCGCCGCCAGCTACGTGATGTAGAAAGCGAGCTAAACCCAGTAGATGTAATGTTTTTATATAAAATCATTGAATGGGTTGGCGAGCTTGCAGATATTGCAGAGCGCGTAGGATCACGTCTTGAGCTGATGTTAGCTCGTTAATTTATACAAATCAGTTCAAACGAAAGATTAAGGTTACACAATGGATATCATTGCATCTTACGGCACGGTATTAATTTTAATTGCCGCAGCAGTCGGCTTTTTTATGGCTTATGGTATTGGCGCGAACGACGTTGCTAATGCGATGGGTACTTCGGTAGGTTCAAAAGCGTTAACAATAAAACAAGCAATTATTATTGCTATGATTTTTGAATTTGCTGGTGCTTATTTAGCAGGTGGTGAGGTTACATCAACAATTCGTAAAGGGATTATTGATGCAGCGCCTTTTGCTGCGCTCCCTGATTTAATGGTTTTAGGTATGATCTCTGCGCTTTTTGCAGCGGGTACTTGGCTGTTAATTGCTTCATTTTTAGGTTGGCCTGTTTCAACCACTCACTCAATTATTGGTGCAATCATTGGTTTTGCATTGGTAGCAGTGGGTTCAGAGGCTATTCAGTGGAGTAAAGTCGGTGGTATTGTCGGTAGCTGGATTATTACACCTGCTATTTCGGGCTTTATTGCTTATCTAATATTTATGAGTGCGCAAAAGCTAATTTTTGATACTGATGCACCGCTTAAAAATGCAAAACGCTTCGTACCTTTGTACATGGGTTTAGCAGGCTTTATTATGGCGTTAGTAACCATTAAAAAAGGCTTAAAGCATATAGGTATTAACCTAGGCGCTACTGAAGGCTATTTAATTGCGATCGCGATTGCTGTGATTGTAGCGATTATTGGTAAAATTGCGATTTCACGTTTAAATATCGACCCTAAGGCCGATAAACAAATGCAATTTAATAACGTAGAAAAAGTATTTGCGGTATTAATGGTATTAACTGCATGTTGTATGGCGTTTGCGCATGGCTCTAACGATGTAGCAAATGCAATTGGTCCACTTGCTGCGGTTGTAAACATTGTTGAAAACAACGGTGAAATCGCTAAAAAAGCAGCGATTGCATGGTGGATTTTACCACTAGGCGGCTTTGGTATAGTTGTTGGTCTTGCGGTGTTAGGTAAAAAGGTAATTAAAACCATAGGTGAAGGTATTACTCATTTAACGCCGAGTCGTGGTTTTGCTGCTGAACTAGCCGCTGCGTCTACTGTTGTTATTGCATCAGGTACGGGTATGCCAATCTCTACTACACAAACCTTAGTGGGGGCGGTATTAGGTGTAGGTATGGCGCGTGGTATTGCTGCACTTAACGTGGGTGTTATCAGAAACATTGTAGTTTCTTGGGTAATTACGTTGCCAGTTGGCGCTGCCCTTGCTATTGTTATTTTCTACGTACTAAGAACCGCGTTTGGGGTTTAACAAAAAAGTACTCAAAGACTTTTAGCTTGAAAAGATCTCAACGCCCTAGGTGTTGGGGTCTTTTTATTTGTGGAAAGAAAAAATGACCAACCTACCAAGTATTAAACAGCTACAGTATTTATTAGCTGTACATCAGCACCAGCATTTTGGCCGTGCAGCAAGTGCATGCTTTATTGGGCAATCTACTTTAAGCAGTGCAATTCAAAACCTTGAAGAAACGCTGGGTTGTCAGTTAATAGAGCGTGAAAATCGCAGTCTTATGTTTACCAGTATTGGTGAAGAGGTCGTTGAGCGCTCTCGTAAAATTATTAACGATACAATTAGTTTAAAAGAGCTGACAAAAAGCTTTTTAACGCCACTTAGCGGTAAGTTAGTAGTAGGCGTTATACCTACTATCGCAAGCTTCATAGCGGCGCCTTTGTATCACTTTTGTAAGCAAACGTTTTGTGATTTAGAGTTGGTACTCGTTGAAGATACCAGCGATAAGTTATTAGATAAGCTTGAACACGGCCATATTGATTTAGCCTTATTAGCCTTGCCGTATCAAACAGAGAAGTTTCATACGCAAGTATTGGCTAAAGATCACTTTAGTTTAGTGCACCACAAAGATTACAGCCCAGCCAAAGGCGTTGAAGACTTTAACTTACTACCCGATGCGAGTGTATTTTTATTAGAGCGAGAGCATTGTATGACGGGGCATGCATTGAGTGCGTGTCACTTAAACCGTTCTAGCTGTATTAATCCGTTTGAAGCTGCCAGCTTACACACTTTATTGAGCATGGTAGAGCATCAGCTAGGGGTTACATTTTTACCGCAAATGGCGATTAACGCGGGCATTCTTAAAGATAAAAATATGATAGCAACGCCATCGCAAGGCGATGCATATAGAGATATAGGCATTTTGTGGCGTAAAACCACAGGAAGAATTCGCGACTTTAAATTATTCAGCCAGCAGCTGGAAGTGTTTTTGGCTCGCCAATGCAGCTTAGACTTTGAGGGAGAGCCCTAGTTACTTTTAAAAGTAAACTGTAGCAATAAACATAACAGCAGCCTATAAGGGCTGCTGTTTACTATGTGTTTGGCTTTCAAAAGGTTCAAGCTCGGGTAGAAAAAGTAAATAAATCCACACTACTACATTAAAATACGGGAGTAGGCCTAAAGTAGCAAATACGCCTACTGGGTAGCCCTTTAGCTGCGCGTACCGATAGCACTGATACGCAATTACACAATGTATTACGAGAAGTAAAATGATCAACTGCGCCATACCTTCCTCCTTAAACCTGACAAGCTTAAACTGTATTTAATTGCTAGTCACGTATGCTTATAGGTAATGTCATGTTTTTATTGTTAAATCATCAAAATAACATGACATTTACTAAGTGGTACGTAAAGTATAGGCAATAAGCGCAATAATGATAGTAATAAAATGCTTAAAACTGTTTAAATATGTTTAGTTGGCGCTAGTGTGTTGTTGGGTAAAAGGTTTCTTTTGATAAATTATTTTAAGCGTCGATTGTACTTTTTCTACAGGGACGGGTCGGGCAATAAAATAGCCTTGTCCGTAGTCAACACCAATTTTTTTCAGGGCAAAAAATATCTCTTCGCTCTCTACGTATTCAGCTACTGAGCGCTTATCAAGAGAGCGGCTTATATCGTTAATAGCCTTAACGAGTGCTAAGTCGATTGGGTCGTTAATCATGTCGCGTACAAACGAGCCGTCTATTTTAACATGCTGTGCAGGTAACTGTTTTAAATAGTTAAATGTGCTAAAGCCTGTACCAAAGTCATCAATAGAAAAATGACAGCCTAAACTGTTTAGCTTTTCTATCATTTTACGGGTAGCTTTTAAGTTGTTGACTGAGGCCGACTCGGTAATTTCAAAAATAATACGCGAAGGCGGTACGTGGTATTTTTCTAGGCTCGATTCTATATGTGGCAGTAAGCGCTCATCTAAAAACGATTGAGCAGAAAGGTTAATAGCCACTTGATTTAAATCAGGGTGTTCAGCAACGCTCGCAATAGCATTACGAATAACACATTGGTCCATCAAAAAAGTGTCGTTTAATAGCTCAAGGGAGGGAATAAATTGATTAGGAAAAATAAGCTTATCGTCTATTTTAAGACGAAGCAACGCTTCAAAATAAGCCACTTTATTGGCCTTAAAGTCCCATATCGGCTGATAGTGTAGTTCCACGTTGTCTTGTTGAAGCGCCTGTCGGATCTCATGCCCCCACTCAAGCCCAGTTTGTAATGTGTTATTTTGGGCATCCTCTTTTGAGTAGCAGTGCACTAAATTGCGGCCTAAGCTTTTGGCAATATATAAGGCTATATCGGCTTGTTTTAAGCACTCACTGGGGTCGCAATTTTTAGCCGTTATTTGCGTTAAGCCAATGGAGCAACTAATTGAATATACTTGGTCTTCAGATTTAAACTCGTGTTGTTCAATCGCGCTACAAATACTCTCTGCAATCAGATGCGCGTCGAGCAACTGCGTATTTTTTAAAATAACTGCAAATTCGTCACCGCCTATTCTACAAACTAAATGTTTAGCGCTAATGTTCGCTTCAAATAATTGGGCAACATCTTTTAGTACTATATCGCCTTGTTGATGGCCTTTACTATCGTTAATTATTTTAAAATGATCTAAATCGATATAAATAAGTGCGTGTTCAACATCGCCATAAGTGTGTTTAGTTTGGCATATTCTATTGAGTTGTTGATCAAAGTAATAACGATTATGTAAGCCTGTGAGCGTATCATGCAGGGCTAAGTGTCGCAGCTTCAACTCTGCTTGCTTTCGTTCGTGTATATTATCGATTGTGGCAGTAATAGTGGCTGTATTATGGCTGTTGTCTATTAACTGTAACCGGCACTCAACCCATACTTGGTTACCACTTTTATGATTGAGTTGGATCTCTACCTGTTGTTTGTGGGCACCGCCATTAAGTATGTCGTTAATAGTTGTATTTAACTTTAATTGGCATTCATTAGAACAATAATCGATCAATGATGTTTGCAACGACGACTTAACGCCATAGCCACTTAGTGTCTCCCAAGCTGGATTTATAAAGCGTATTTTACCTTGCTGGTCGAGCTCTAAAACTACCGTATTTAAATGCAATAAAATACGCTGGTGCGCCGAAAAAAGCTCTTTGTAGCGTACTTCGCTAATACTTAGCTGTTCTACTTTTTGAGCAAACTCAGCGTAGCTCACCATAAAATCTTCACGGCGCGCAGCATGGTCACACACTTTGTTTAAAAACGATGGGTCGTATGGCGGTCTTATAAAGTCGGTCACACCTGACAAAAGCAACTGCTCTGCATAGTCGGCATCGTTATTATCAATAATAGTTACGATGGCCTGCTTAGGATTATGTTGCAGTATTTTTTCCACTAAAACGCTTGAGGAATCAGCTCGAGACGCAGTCGCATCAAGCAGTACAATAGCAAATTGCTGTTGATTATAGGCGTTTAGGGCACTTTGACAGGAGGTGACATGGGTAATAGCAAAATTGAGCTTAAGCTGCTCTGAGATTTCATCGGCTTTTTGCGTAATAGGCTCAAGCAAGAGTAAATTAAGGCGACTACTTTTTTCTAAGTGAGTAGAGAGTACATTAGCAAGTACTTGCGGCAACATATCCTGATGCTCAAAGGGGAGTACTGCATCGATGCCATAACTGCGAGCGGTGGTTTCTGCTATACGCTCACAGTAGATTGGCGGAATAAGTAAAATAGGGGTATTTTTAGGTGTTTTAAGTAAGCCTGAGCGAATCATACGAGAAAAGCGCCATCCGTCTATTTTTCCAACGCTCAAGCCAGTAATAATCATATTTACTGGCTGCTTTTTTAACAGGGTGAGTGCCTCTTGGCTATCTGCTGTTTCAATGAATTCAAATACGTTTAAGTATTCTAAAGTGGCGCGTATAGTTCGGCGTTCTTCGCTACTTGCGTTTAGAATGAGCAATTTCAGCTTATCTGCCACTTTTTATAACCCCATAACTAAACCATTATTATCAAAGGCAGTAAGAATAATGATATTTACTAATAAGAACAAGATTATTTAAAGTAGTTACTCAAATGTATCTAAAATAGGGTGAATCCTCTCAACTGTGGCAGATATCTTGAGCTTAACAAAGGATAGATATACACTTGGCGCGATTTTAATGATGTGGAATACCGATTATGCGCGTGGCTGACTTTAGCTTTGACTTACCTGATGAATTAATTGCTCGTTTTCCTAAACAAGACAGAACCAGCAGCCGTTTACTAACCCTAGATGGCTCAACTGGCAACGTTGAACACAAAGTGTTTAGCGATATTCTTGATTTAGTAAACGAAGGTGACTTATTGGTATTTAATAATACCCGCGTTATTCCTGCACGAATGTTTGGTCAAAAAGCATCAGGCGGAAAAGTTGAAGTGCTTGTAGAGCGTGTGGTTGATGAGCACCGAGTACTTGCTCATGTAAGAGCAAGTAAGTCGTTAAAGCCTGGTAACGAAGTTATTTTAGAAGGCAAAGCAAAAGCAACCATGGTTGCGCGTCACGATACATTATTTGAGCTTGAATTTGATCGCAGCCAAAATGTACTCGATATACTAAACGAAATCGGCCACATGCCACTGCCTCCCTATATTGACCGCCCAGATACCGAAGCTGATCGCGAGCGTTATCAAACAGTATATGGCGAAAAGCCCGGTGCTGTAGCAGCGCCTACGGCAGGGCTGCATTTTGATGATAAGCTAATGGCCGCATTAAAACAAAAAGGCGTAAACATGGCCTTTGTTACGCTACATGTTGGCGCAGGTACGTTTCAGCCGGTGCGTGTAGAAAGCGTAGATGAGCATGTAATGCACTCAGAATACATTGAGGTGCCTGATGACGTGGTACAGGCTGTTGCACAAACTAAGGCAAATGGCGGGCGTGTAATTGCAGTGGGGACAACTTCAGTGCGTTCGCTAGAGTCGGCAGCAAAAATACATGGCGGTAAATTAAATAGCTATTTTGGGGATACCGATATTTTTATTTTTCCGGGTTATCAGTTTAATGTAGTCGATGCCATGGTGACTAATTTTCACTTGCCTGAATCAACCCTCATTATGCTAGTAAGTGCCTTTAGCGGCCAAGATAACATTATGGGCGCGTACAACATCGCTATTGAACAAAAGTATCGCTTTTTTAGCTATGGTGATGCGATGTTTTTAACGCGTAAATAAACACCTTTATAATCGGTACACTTATTAAAAACCCAGCGCACACGCTGGGTTTTTATTTGCCTGTGCTAATACGTAGTGAATTTAGCGCAGCTAATAGTAATAGCGGGGCAAAAAGGGTAGAATCGAGCGGTTAAATTATAGCTTGTTGGACTGTTTTTCCGACATTGAGGATGATATGAAATTTGAATTAGACCGCACCGACGGAAAAGCGCGCCGCGGCCGCTTGATTTTTGACCGTGGTGTAATAGAAACGCCTGCATTTATGCCAGTTGGTACTTACGGTACTGTTAAGGGCATGACCCCAGATGAAGTTAAAGCCACAGGTGCGCAAATTTGTTTGGGTAACACCTTTCATTTAATGTTACGCCCAGGCACAGAAATCATTAAACAACATGGTGATTTACACGACTTTATGAATTGGGATTTTCCAATTCTAACTGACTCGGGTGGTTTCCAAGTATTTAGCCTTGGCGCTATGCGTAAAATTACCGAAGAAGGCGTGTTGTTCCAATCGCCGGTAAATGGTGACCAAATTATGATGTCGCCTGAAAAATCAATGGAAGTACAGCGTGATTTAGGCTCAGACATCGTGATGATTTTTGACGAATGTACGCCATACCCTGCCACCGAAAAAGAAGCAAAAGACTCAATGGAGCTATCGCTTCGTTGGGCTAAACGCTCTAAAGAAGGGCACGGTGATAACCCATCTGCTTTATTTGGTATTATTCAAGGCGGTATGTACCCTGAATTACGCGCACAATCACAAAAAGGCTTAGAAGAGATAGGCTTTGATGGTTACGCACTCGGTGGTTTATCGGTTGGCGAGCCTAAAGACGAAATGATGAATATTCTTGATCATTGTGCGTATAAAATGCCAGCGGACAAACCGCGTTACTTAATGGGCGTAGGTAAACCAGAAGACTTAGTTGAGTCTGTTCGCCGTGGTATTGATATGTTTGACTGTGTTATGCCAACGCGTAATGCACGCAATGGTCATTTATTCATTACCACAGGCACAATTAAAATTCGCAACGCAGTACATAAAACAGACACAGGCCCGCTTGATCCTGAGTGTGATTGCCATACCTGTAAAAACTACTCACGTGCTTATTTGCACCACCTTGATAAATGTAACGAAATTTTAGGTGCGCGACTAAACACAATCCATAACTTGCGTTACTATCAGCGTGTTATGGAAGGCCTACGCAATGCAATTAGCGAAGGTAAACTAGAAGAATTTGTTAGTGATTTTTATGCTCGCCGTGGCCAAGACGTGCCAGAGCTTGCAGATATAAATTAAAATTTAAAAATATAGAGGAAGTATTATGAGTTTATTTATTTCAAACGCACACGCCGCTGCTGGTCAACCTGCTGCAGGTGGTGGTTGGGAAATGCTAATTATGTTAGCAATTTTCGGTTTAGTTTTTTACTTTTTAATTTACCGCCCACAAGCTAAGCGTGTTAAAGAGCATAAAAGCCTGATGAGCGCGATGGCTAAAGGCGATGAAGTTCTTACACAAGGCGGCTTAGTAGGTAAAATCGTAAAAATTGCTGAAGATAAAGATTTCATCGTAATTTCTTTAAACGAGCAAGCTGAAGTAACAGTACAAAAAGCATCTGTATCTGCTGTATTGCCTAAAGGCACAATGAAGTCATTATAAAAACAAAAAGGACACGCCCGTGTTAAACAAGTTTCCACTTTGGAAGTATTTACTTGTTTTAGCTGTGGTAGCCATTGGTCTTTTATATGCATCTCCAAACTTGTATGGCCGTGATCCGGCAATACAAGTTTCGGGGGCAAAAGGCGCAGATGTCGATCTCAGTGTAGTAGACAAAGTAAACGCAACCCTAAAACAACATAACGTAACTGCTAAGTCTACCGTGCTTGAAGGCGGCCAAGTATTAGTACGTTTTAAAAATGTTGAAGAACAACTAAAAGCGCAGGATTTACTGCGTAATTCTCTTAGCGACGATTATATCTCTGCTATTAATATGGCACCCGCGCAACCTGCATGGTTAAAGTCATTGGGTGGTAATCCGATGAAGCTAGGTCTTGATTTAAGTGGTGGTGTTCACTTTACCATGGAAATCGACATGGCAACCGCGGTAGACAATCAGCTAGAGCAAATGGAACAAGATTTTCGTAGCGATTTACGCGAAGAAAAGCTTCGTTACCGAAGTGTTCGCCGTGTAGCGGGATCTGAACGTATGCGTGTAGAAATGCGTACCGAAGAAGACAAAGACGCCGCTGAACGCTTTTTATCATCACGCTACCCGCTAAACGTATACATAGATGATAGCAGTAACGACCGCGCATTTTTTGCTACTATGAGTGAGCAAAAACTCAAAGAAATACGTGACTACGCTATTAAGCAAAACGAAACCATTATTCGTAATCGTATTAACCAAATAGGTGTTGCAGAGCCTAATGTACAGCGCCAAGGTGCTGAGCGCATTATTGTGCAATTACCAGGTGTACAAGATACAGCACGCGCCAAAGAAATTTTAGGTGCAACGGCCACGCTTGAATTTCGTGAAGTAGATGAAAACGCGGACCCAAGTGCGGCTGCTCAAGGGCGCATACCTGCGGGCACAGAAATGATCATGAGCCGCGACGGTTACCCTGTAGTACTTAAAAAACGCATTATCCTTGAAGGAAGCCATATTACTGGTGCGCAATCAGGAAATGACGAATACCAACGCCCTCAAGTAAGTATTACGCTTGATAGCAAAGGTGGAGCTAAAATGAATGCCTTCACCAAGCGTGCTATTGGTAAACGCATGGCTACAGTATTTATTGAATACAAGCCTTCGGGTAAAACAGACGCTAACGGAAAAGCACTTCCACCTATTAAAGTAGAGGAAGTGATTAACGTTGCAACCATTCAAGCTCGTCTTGATCGCTCATTCCGCATTACAGGTATTGATAATCCAGCCGAAGCCCATAACTTGAGCTTATTATTACGCGCCGGTGCACTTGTTGCACCTATTCAAATTGTTGAAGAGCGCACCGTAGGTCCAAGCCTAGGCCAAGAAAACATTGAAGCCGGTATGACTGCTGTCGCCCTAGGCTTTGTGTTTGTACTTGCCTTTATGCTTATTTACTACAAAGGGTTTGGTTTAGTTGCCAATGTTGCACTGGCCGCTAACTTAGTGCTGATTGTAGGTGTAATGTCGCTAATTCCAGGTGCCACATTAACGCTACCAGGTATTGCAGGTATTGTATTGACCGTAGGTATGGCGGTGGATGCTAACGTTCTTATTTTTGAGCGAATTCGTGAAGAGCTGGCCGATGGCCGCAGCCCTCAACAAGCCGTTCATTTTGGTTACGATAGCGCCTTTAGTACTATTTTTGATGCCAATATTACCACTTTAATTGCTGCGGTGATTTTATTTGCAGTGGGCACTGGTCCTATTGCTGGTTTTGCCGTAACGCTGGCAATTGGTATTTTAACTTCAATGTTTACAGCCATAGTTGGTACCCGCGCGGTAATCAACTTATTTATTGGCGGTAAGCGAATTGATAAATTGTCAATTTAAGGAGCGAACATGCAAATTTTAAGTTTGGGTGGTAAAACCCTACGTTTCATGTCACTTCGTAAAGTGGCAATGGGTTTTTCTACGCTATTAATTTTAGCGTCGTTTGCCTCTATTTTTATCAAAGGTTTAAACTTTGGTTTAGATTTTACCGGGGGAACCGCGGTAGAAGTTGGTTTTTCGCAACCTGCAGATTTGAAAAAAGTACGCTCAGTATTAGCTGAAAACGGTTTTGCTGATGCCTCAGTGCAGCTGTTTGGTTCTAGCCAAGATATTTTGGTTCGCTTAGCGCCGCGCGGTAGCGAAGTAAAAGCCGAAGTTATTGGTAACCAAGTTATTACAGCCTTAAAGCAAGCTGATGAAAGTGTAGTAATGCGCCGTATTGAGTTTGTTGGCCCAAGCGTAGGGGAAGACTTAAAAGAGCAGGGTGGCCTTGCCATGTTAACTGCGCTTATTTGTATTTTGATTTACGTGGCATTTCGCTTTGAATGGCGCTTTGCTGTGGGCGCGGTAGGCGCACTACTTCACGATGTAATTATTACAGTGGGTTTGTTTTCTGTATTAGGGTTAGAGTTTGATTTAACTATTTTAGCGGCCATATTGGCGGTAATTGGTTACTCACTTAACGATACTATTGTGGTATCTGACCGTATTCGTGAAAACTTCCGTAAAGTACGCATCGATGACACGATTGAAATTATCGACATCTCGTTAACGCAAACACTTAACCGTACACTTGTAACGTCAATCACCACTATTTTGGTATTGATTGCACTATTTGTGTGGGGCGGGCAAACCATTCACGGCTTTGCTACTGCCCTTTTATTTGGTGTGTTTATTGGTACTTATTCTTCAGTTTACGTTGCAAGCTCGGTAGCTATTACCATGGGTGTAAGTAAAGAAGATTTAATACCAGAGGTCATCGAAAAAGAAGGCGCAGATCTAGACGCATTGCCGTAATAGAGTTAACGCTAAATAAAACCGCTCAATTGAGCGGTTTTTTATTGCGCGCTGTTTTTTATCGCGAAGTGGCCTTTAAGATTAAACATACATATTTTTTAGACTGAACTTAAAGCTATTAGCAGCGGGCAAAGCCTAAAGCCAGTTATATAATTAAGCCATTACAATAACGTATGAGTAGTTAACAGTATATTAGG
>NZ_CAWUKC010000078.1:0-17913 GCF_963922945.1 uncultured Pseudoalteromonas sp.
TCTTTAATCTCATTACGGGCTTTATTCATGTGCCCAGGGAACCACTGTATTCCTGCTCTACTCATTTGATATGTAAACCTTTTATTTCAACCCATAACACCATGGGGTACTGTGTGGGGTACTGGGTGAATAATTTCGATTTATCACCTCAACTAATGACTCCTAGTTTACTACATAATCCCTTTAAACTTCTCGTAAAAATAAAACCAGTAGTATATCTCAACTACATAAGTACAATTTATGTTTATGGACAAAAATACACCAATGGTTTATATTTGCGACAAATAGATTAATTTTATAAACCACGAGGTACATACACATGTTTGCTGAACGATTCACTCGTGCCCGAAAAGCCTCAGGCCTATCAATGCAAGCACTAGCTACCGCAGTTGGTGTATCCGCCAATGCTATAAAAAAATATGAGCATGGTACTGCTATGCCGTCTTCTTCTAATTTATTAAAGCTTGCAAGCGTACTTGAAGTGCGCACTGAATACTTTTTCCGTCCTATAAAAGTAAAGTTAGAAGGTGTGGAATATCGTAAGCGTGCAAGCACACCACAGAAAATTTTAGATCGTATAAATGGTGATGTTTTAGATCAGGCTGAGCGCTGGCAAGAACTTTTAAACTTTTATCCAGACTCGATTAAACCTATTACGCCATTTTCACTACCAAGTACATTACCCGATGTGATTAATTCATATGAGCAGCTAGAAGGTGTAGCCACCACTATGCGCAATGAATGGGGTTTAGGCTTAAATCCAATTCATGACATGATTGATACGCTGGAATCAAAAGGTGTAATGATAATTTGCACTGATGTAGAAACCAGTAAAAAGTTTGATGGTCTAGCGGGTAATATTAATGGGCTACCTGTTGTTGTTATCTCTACGGCACAAAGTGGTGATCGTCAACGGTTTACACTCGCTCATGAATTGGGGCACTTAGTATTGCACAGCCGACTGTCTGAAGAGCTAGATGAAGAAAAGGCATGTAATCACTTCGCAGGGGCTTTTTTATTACCAAGCACTAGCTTGATACAACACTTAGGTAAAAGCCGAACTCAACTAGAAGCGCAAGAGCTATATATGCTTAAGCATGAGTACGGCATAAGCATGCTTGCCTCTTTGTATCGCGCTTCACAGTCTGGCGTAATTTCACACCAAACCCAAAAGAATATGTTTATTTGGTTTGGTAAGCAGGGCTGGCGTACTCAGGAACCTGGCGCACCTTATCCGCATGAAGTTACTTACCTCTACAAGCAGCTAGTATATCGTGCGCTAAGTGAAGACTACATTGGTATATCTAAAGCAGCTGAGCTATTAGGGGTATCACTTTCAAGCTTTCACAAAGAACGAAAGTTAGAGGTGCTTAATGCAGCAGCTACTAATTAGTGATGCCAATATATTAATAGATATGGAAGAAGGTGAGCTACTAACCCAACTTTTTCAGCTACCTTATCAATTCGCCATACCTGACATTTTATTTGTTGAAGAACTTGAGGAAGAACACGCACATTTACCTGCTATGGGCTTAACTTTAGAAGAGCTATCACCTGATTCAATGATGCATGCAATGGAGTTAATTCCGCTGTATTTAAATGCTAGTCGTAACGATATATTTGCTTTGTGTTTAGCTAAGCAAAAAAACTGCCCTCTTGTAACTGGCGATATGGCTTTAAGAAAAGCAGCTGAAAAAGAAGGTATTGTTGTACAAGGTACTATTTCATTAATAACGCAGCTTGTTAGGCAACAAATAGTAACGAAAGAAACTGCATTAAAAGCCTACGAGAAAATGAAGCTATCAGGTCGAAGACTTCCTTGGAAAGTAGCTATAGAGCATTTAAACGCCCTATAGCAAGCACGACTAGAGCCAATGCTACAAGAACTGGGTTTCTCACAGTTCATCACGATAGTCCAACCCCCATATGGCTATTATTTTTAACAATGGCGTGCCTACTTACGCTAATGAATATGAGTTTAAGTCTGATGATAGTTGCTACTACCTAATTAAAGCGGAGTTAGATATTAGTTTTGAAAATTGCGGTATAAAGCCGATGCTGAAGCATCGGCTTATTAACTTTAAAGAGAAATAACATAAAATTATACAAACAAGAATTTACCCAAAACTAGACTGACAGTCACCGAATACAAAACGGCTAACTGTCAGATTAAGTTAAAGCTAGTGCAATAACTATTGCTAACACCACGCGACTTTAATTCTGCCCAGTTACTTTCAACAAATCATCATAACTAGCAACCATATTGAATTTAACTTTCTCAGCTTCATCATTAGACTTTACTTCTTGCTCTAATCGCTTAAAGAACTTTTTAGCACATTCAATTTTAGCTTCTTCAATCTTTTTGAGCTGCATAGTAGACATTGAGCCTTTTGTTTCAGCAATAAATAGCACATGTTTAACAGTGCCTTCTTTAAACGCTATTGCCCAATCAGGGTTATATCCTTCTGTACCGAGTGGCGTCGGGATAGTAAAACCTCTTGGTAGTTTGGCATAAACTTCAATATCGCTGCTGGTGTCCATATCTTCAATGAATTTACGTTCAACTTTCGAGTCTGTAGATGCAAAATCGTAGACGTGTTTTTTAAGATTATCGACGACTTTGCTAAAATCATTTATTACCTGATTTTGAGTAAAGATATCCGTATCGTAAGTTTCATCAATAAGATCGTAAGACAAATGCTGAATAGTCGCCGTTGCCTTTTCTTCATTAATTAAACGCGTCGCTTCGCTAATAAACTGTTCAGGGTTAACTTTAAATAAGTCAAACTTTTCAGGTGTAATTGCTTGTAGAATTTCACATATAGTTTTTCGGGTTAATTTAGTCGCTTCTGATATTTCACCTAAGAGGTCATAAGGAACAGAGGATTGCACCGTTGTATTGTGCAATTGTCGATCCGTTTCTCTAACTTCAAAACTACTACCTTGTTTTAATTCGCTTTCAGAAAGCTGCTCTTTTTGATCGCCCACTTCAATTGTAAATTGCAGAGGGGTTACATATAAATTTTGATTGATTGCAACTACTGCATTTTTAACTAATTCATTAGAGTCAAAGTTAACTTGGTATACTGCTTTACGGTTGATTTTACTCCAAAGTTTTTGGAACGACTTTTTATCAAAGTTAGCATTCAATACATTTGATTTAGGTTTACGGTCATCTGTAATTTCAGGCATCTGTGCTTGACTAAACACGCCATTAATTAATTCTATAACCTGATCTGTGAAGGGAACTAACAACTCAGGTAGTTTACCGAGTTCACCTTCTTTCAATTCTTTATGGTAAAGATCAGTTATTTCATCATTATCGTCGGTATAGTCATTTTTAATTAAGTAACGCTCAATAGCTTTAGCCATTTCATCAGTAATAGCTAAATCACCATCGTCTGTTTTAATAATTTTATTCGCAAAATATGATTTGTCTGCTTTTTTAGGTCGTGCCGATAGTGATTCTGCAATATCGCTTTGCAAGCCTTTTACAAAATCTCCAAAGCCTTCGTTGGCTACAACGGTAAGTACATTAGTTTCATGAACTGTGGCAGGGTGATCTTGCCTTTCACCCTGCTGGTTAACTGCAATGCGTAAACCACGGCCTACTTCCTGTCGGCGTGATACAACGTTATCGTAGTCGGCATGTTTAAGCATACATATCACAAAAACGTTGGGGTTATCCCATCCTTCGCGCAAAGCAGAGTGAGAAAATATAAATCGCTTAGGCTCATTAAAACTTAATAATTGCTCTTTATTTTTCAAGATAAGATCATAAGCCGCGGTTGCACCTTCATCATTGGCTAAGCCTCGCTCTTCACCACGTGTTTTAACTTTAGGATCAACGAGCTTTTTCTTTTTATCAATAGCAAAATAGCCTTCATGAGTGTTAGTGCCATCTAAGTTTAGCAAGTAATTTTTATATGGGTCCGCATCAGCTAAATCAGATAAAAACTCTTGTTTGAGAATTTCATATTCTTCCTCAAACACTCTTGCATATTCACCTTTTTCATCATCTTGACCGTAGTCTCGGTATTTAACAACGGAGTCAATAAAAAACAGTGATAATACTTTAATTCCTTTACTGAATAGCCGGCGCTCTTTATCTAAATGCGTTTTAATGGTGTCTCTTATCTGAATACGGCGCATAGCCTCTTCAGTTATATCATTTGACGCCACACCTACCTGAATGCTTTGACCATTTAAAAACTCTACGGTATCAGTAACTGCGTTTATTTCAGAAACGACAAAGCCATCATATTCAGCAAGGCCATTAGATAAATCGATAAGTCGATCGCCCTTATGCACTTTAATGATTTTGCGAACTATACTGCCAGACTTTAATTTTTGCTCTATCTCTAAACGCGCTACAGGTGCCTTTTTAGATATTTCTATTTGCTCAAGATAAAGGTAAGCATTAGTGCCTGCTAAACCATTGGTTTTAATACCACGAACTGATATACGCTTCACCAGCTTTTGATTATAAGCATCTAATGCATCAAGGCGATGAATCTTGTTATGAACTGTTTTATGAGTAGCAGAATAGCGCAGAATAAATAATGGATTAAAACGCGGTAAAGACTCCTGTGTGGCCTTACCTTCCATTTTTTGAGGCTCATCCAAGATCAATATCGGCCTGTTAGCACTAATAACATCAATGGGACGACGGCTTTGAAAATCATCTAGCTCTTCATATATTCTACGGTTATCAGCACCTGTGGCATTAAACGCTTGAATATTAATAATCATCACGTTTATACCAGAGTCAGACGAAAAACTTTCTATCTTGTGTAAATCTTTAGAGTTGTAGGTGAAAAACCTAATTTTTTTATTATAAATTTGATTAAAATGATCCGCCGTTACCTCTAATGATTTGTGCGCTCCTTCTCGTATAGCAATCGTTGGTACACTAATAATAAATTTTGACCAGCCATACTGCTTATTGAGCTCAAAAATAGTTTTAATATAACAATAGGTTTTACCCGTGCCGGTTTCCATTTCAATATCTAAATTAATATCGGCACCAGGCTTATACTTACCTTTTAATTTTTTTCCTTTATCATCTGTAAAGTACATTAAGCCGTCAGACAACGGTAAGTTCTGTGCTTTTTGTACGTCGTGAATATTTTCTAGCAACTGTTCTGACGACAGCTGGATAGCTGAGTTTTTAAAACCCTCTTCATCAAAATTAGCATTTTGAGTTTGCCCTCTCTTTACTAGGCCAGGGTCAATACGATACTGAATACTTTTTATGTTTGGCTGACCTTTAAAGCAATCTACAACCGATTGCACCGACTTTTGTTGGTAATCAAGGGGCTTAAAATTAAGTTTCATTAATTGTTGCTCCCTTAAATTGATTTAACATCGGTCATTGGTGATATTTGTTTAAATATCTGTTCAACATTAATTTTTACTGAGTCGTTAACAAAACCATCATCTCTGAATACCACACGTAAAGGCTGTTTTTCTGCAAGCGTTTTAATAAGTTCATTTGAGATATCCTTGCCAAAACAAGCGATTAAATCTGCATTTTCTCCTTCATCGTCTGCATTAACAAAGAATACATCTTTAGCCTCAATTTTTTGCTGTGTAATAGGTAAAGTTAGCCCAACGCCCCAGTCTAATAACACTTGAAATAATAGATCTTCGTCAGTGCGACCTTCTTTGATGTTTTCAATTTGCGCAAACATATCTTCTTGATTAATAACGCCTGGATTATAAAACACGTCGCTCATATTTGAAGTATCAATTTTTAATACTCTAAAGCCATTATCTCCAATCGACGTGATCTCGGCTTCGTTATTCGAAAGCTCACTGCCAACTCTTCTTAATCTTTCTTTTGAAACCTCGGGAATTGTATTGAAACCAGCTTTATAAGGATCAGAGCCTTCTTTACACACCTCATGAAGTTGGACTAATATAAATTTTCTTGTACCGCCATCTTCTTTGTTCAATGAAAGTACTGAGTGTCCCGTTGCTGCTGATCCTGCAAAAAAATCCAATACAATATCATCTTCTTTAGTTGCAATTCTTAATAATCGCTGAATTAGGCTCGTTGGTTTTGGGGTTTCAAATACTACTTTTCCATCGAAAATTTTAGCTAATTCTTTTGATGCAGAACTATTTGAACCAACATCGTTTAACAGAGTTGAAGCGACAGTCCCTGCTCGCGTCTGGGATAAAAACCTCTTATCCATAGGGCGGCCATCTCCATTTTTACCCCAATAAACGCTACCCTCTTCAATTTTTTTATTCATAACATCTGTTGGAACTGCCCACATTCTTCCTTCGGGGGGTAAATGTTCTTGGCCTGTATTTGGGTTTACTACCGTATAGAGTAAGCTTGGTGTCGCCCTACCTCCCTTTGCGGCAGCTGTGATATTATCAGGTTTCCATCTACCTCTAGGATCGTTATCTGGGTTTTTATAATCTTTATCTTTTAATGGATCTCTAGGCAATAAATATAACTCTGTTTTTGTATAGTCTTTTGTATACATCAGTACATATTCATGTACTGAGCCTACAACTACATTATTGGGAGCTGTTTTTTTCACCCAAACAAATGATTCCATAAAGTTTGCTTCACCAAAAATTTCATCACATATTTGCTTAAGGTTTGAATATTCTTCATCATCAATTGAAATAAAAATAACCCCATTATCTTTTAGCAACCTATGGGCAAGTTTTATTCTTGAGTACATCATTGTTAACCAATCAGAGTGAAACCTACCATTAGAATCTTGATTGGTTACTAATTTATTTTTCCCTTCATCTACTTGATTACTTTTATATAGGTAAGAGTCAGAGCTCTCGGCAAAATCATCTTTATAAATAAAATCCTTACCAGTATTATACGGAGGATCAATATAAATCATTTTCACTTTACCAAGGTAAGTTTCCTGTAAAAGCTTGAGGGCCTCTAAATTATCCCCCTCAATAAACAAATTTTCGGTTTTATCAAAGTTGACACTTTCTTCGCGGCAAGGTCGCAAAGTTTTCGCTATTGGCGCATTGGCCGTTAACAATGCTTCACGTTTACCTGGCCAATTAAGCTGATAGCGCTCCTGTGGGCCTTCGACTATCGAATCGGATAACTCTTGTTTTAGCTGGTTAAAATCTACAGTCAATTTTAAGTTACCGATATCATCAGTCGCTTCCGTAATGCAATTAGGAAATAAATCCCTGATTTTTTCTATGTTGCCCTGTGATAAGTCAGGTGAATGCATTTTTAACTTGTCCATGGTTATTCCTTGTAAACTCTTTAATTCTTGCTAAACAGAAGGTGTGAGTTGCTTTAACTCTTGTTTAATTTTTTTTAACTCAGCATTAATTTTTACTTTGTTTTTAAATTGCTTCTCGTTACTGAGTTTCTTAGTTATTTGCTGTTGCTGCTTGTTAAGCATCTTAATGGCGTCTATCCGCTTTATGAGCTCTGGAAAAGTCTCATGCTCTTTTAACGGATAAGGTAACAATGATGCTAATAATTGCTCGTAGAGCGCTTTAATGTTTAGCGTTAACGGTAAATTTTGACGATTATCAGTACTCGTTGACTCTGAGTTACTATTTTCTATACGTTTTTGCCAACTTGAACTGTAATATTCTGATAATGTAACACTACCACTCGCTCCTACCATCTTGAAGCAAGCAGTTGCTCTCATATGTTGGCTATGAGTAGTTACTTCAAAAATAATGGGGTGCTGTATTGCTTTGTCTATGGTTAGTAACACTTCTTCACTTAGCTCTTCGCCTTTGAGCACAACTTTAAAAATCTGAATTTCTTTTATTTGTTCATGGGCCTCAATGTTAAGGGTTTGAGGCGAGAGTTTATTTGCCCAGGTAATTTTCTCAACTTGAGTTACAAATAGCTCTCGAATAGCTGAGTTGACTTTACCTTGGTCATAAAGCTTGTTTTTTGGTAGTACTCTATTAACTTCGGTACTTTTAGGGTACTTGTAAAAAATGGTGTTAAACATTGAACGACCCTTTTTTAATAGAGTTTACTTCTACATGCTCTTGTATCACTAAGAAATTGATCAACTCAAAATCCTCAAGCCCTTGGACCGTGTTGATAAGCGCAGTTGTTTCGCCACCAATAAATAAACTGTCGATGTCTTGCTCTTCTTTCACCTCAATAATTGAACGTATAGTGTCTGATAGCAGTTGTGAATATTTATCCATTTCTTTGCCGTCGTTAGTGAGTTCATTAAATAGGTTACACACTTCGGTTATAGGCTCATTAACTCCTTTGCAGGATGTACGAACTAAATCTAATAATCTTTTTACTTCCGCATGATTGGCTATCACTTCGCCAGTATCGCTGATATAAACGAGGTAATAAGGGTGTAAGCGGTTTTTTTGATCTATATTGACACTATTATTTATGTTTCTAAGTGTGAATATAACACCTGGCTTTAAACCTAAGTTTTGGTTGCTCGGTACAACTGCATGCATGCCATTAGGCACACCTCTTGGCTCACCTTGCTCTTTTACATAATTAAGTAAGTCCATTCTAAATTCATTTAAGCCAAGATCTGTGATTGATATGCCCGTTTTAACATCTTCGAGTTCAATGACTTCCTCTTGCAAGCGTTTAAGCTGATCTTTACGGTAGCTCACATCGTTAGCTTTGGCGCTGAGTACATTGTCGTCACCCGTTGCGGTAACATCAACAATGGTCATACGGCTTTCTACGCGCTCTTTTAAGTTAATATATTCGTCTAACGATATATCTGGCCAATAGTTTGCAAGTTGGATTGAGTCGTTTGGTGAGCCAATACGGTCCACACGGCCAAATCGCTGAATAATACGTACAGGATTCCAATGTATATCGTAATTAATAAGGTAATCACAATCTTGTAGATTTTGGCCCTCTGAAATGCAGTCTGTAGCAATTAATAGAGCTATTTCTGCTGGCTCATTGGGCAGCACTAAATGCTTTTCTTTTGAGCGTGGTGAGAAAAGGGTAAGACACTCTTGAATGTCATAACCTTTTTTACGTGGCCTAATTGTACTTTTAGGATTACCTTGGCCTGTTATCCTTGCTGTATGAAGCTGCTTAGTTTGAAACAGATCATTAGCTAAATTATTATATAAATACTCGGCGGTGTCGGCAAAGGCTGTAAAGATAATAATCTTTTTATTATTTGGGTTTATTGGGTTTTCTATTTTATCTAACACGTGCTGTTTTAGATGCTGAAGCTTAGCGTCGTACTCTGGAGTAATAGCTTTCATTTCATTTAATAAGGCACCTATAATTTCTATATCGCCATTTAAGTCTTGTTGCCAAGATGGGAGGTCCATATCCATTAGTTTTATTTTGATCTTGTTGCCAATTTCCATTTCTTGAAATGACAACATTTCATCATCTTCAGCATCAATTGCCGCCATGGCACCTGCAAAGTCATCAATTTCAGTGACACCATCGTTATCATAAAAGGCTTGAATAGCTGCTAAGGTATTGGCGTGATTGTCATATAAACTTTGTAATGTGAGCCTAAATGCTTCAACTGAACTTTCTAAACGCTTAAGTAAATTGGTCGTCATTAATGCAACTAGGCTTTTCTCTCTATCTACTTGACGTAACTTACCTTTACCCCCATCTACTTCTGTATCGTATTGCTCTTCATACTTTTTTAGCCTACTAGGCAGGATGTAACTAACCGGTGCATAAACAGATAACTTAAGTAATTTAAGCTGAGTGAATATTTCGTTCAATGAAATGACGTCAGCTTTATGAGTCAACGGGCAATGAAACGATAATGGTTTCCTTCTGGTGGGAAACTTACCAATATCAGTAGTATCGTAAAATGTTTGTATATGCTTACGAGAGCGAGCAATGGTTACAGCATCTAATAATTCAAAAAAATCAAATTCAAGACTACTTAATATAGCAGATGGAGTTCTTTCTTCTGGCTCTAGCTTTGCCCATTCATTAAATGCTCGTTGAGCATTTTTAAAAATAGTATCAATCGATTTGGTTGTTCTTAGCTTATCTGTTAACTCTTTTTGATTACCTTCATAAGCTAGCGCTAACTGGTTTTTTAAATCCGTAAATTTATTATTAACAGGCGTAGCCGATAACATTAATACTTTAGTTTTTTTACCATCTCGCACGACTTTTCGCATCAGCTTTTGATAACGTGTTTCGCGGTCTTTTACAGGGTTATCATTTCTAAAGTTATGCGATTCATCAATAACAACTAAGTCATAGTTACCCCAATTAACTCTATTTAGAGGTGTTCCAAAAGACTCCCCGCTAGTTCTATCAATATCGGTATGGCACAAAACATCATAGTGAAATCTGTCTTTTGCAAAGATGTTAGTATTTAAATTTCGATTATAATTAAGCCAGTTATCTGCTAATTTTTTTGGGCATAATACTAAGACGTCTTTGTTCCTTAACTCGTAATATTTAATAACAGCTAAGGCTGTAAAAGTTTTACCTAAACCGACCGAGTCAGCTAAGATACAACCGTTATATTGCTCTAGTTTATTGATAAGCCCAGTTGAAGCATCTTTTTGATAGTTAAATAGTTTATTCCAAACAAGCGTATCTAAATGGCCTACACGCTCGTTAGGTAAGTTATCCTCGTTCAAGTCATCTAAAAACTCATGAAAAAGATTATATAGCATCAAGAAATAAACTCGTTCTGGGGCATTTTCTTGATAAATTGATTCGATATGCTCAGTAATTGAATCTGTTACTTCTTTTACTTTACCTGTGTCTTGCCAAATTTGCTCAAAAAGCTGAACGTATTGATTCGACATTATATTGTCATCAATTTTATGAACAAAATTAGATACCGCATTTCCTTTTTGATAACCAAGATCAACAGCAGTAAAGCCATTTATAGGCATGTAGGCCGAGGGCTTACTTCCATCAACGACACTAAACTGCTGCATTGGTGCAGCAGTTATGTTTGATTTGAACGTGGCTTTTTTTCGTATCCAATTTGCACATTCTTTAGCTATGGCTTTTTGGTTTAATTTATTTCGCAGTTGGATCTCAAATTCGGTCCCATAGAGGCTCGACTCGGTCTGATTACTCTTATCTTGAGGAATAAAAAATTCACGACGCTCTTTTCGAACTTTATCGGTAACAGAGCTAGGAACAAAAGCTGGTGACGTGAATATAAATTCTAGTTCATCAATATTCGCTAACTCATCTTTTAAAGCTTCATAGGCATAGATAGAGAAGCAAGACGCAGCGATTCTTAGTTTATCGCCTGGTTGAATTGTTTCTTTTAGATCGTCACCAAATAAACTATTAACATTATCTATTATCTTCATTCACTTTCCTTGTTTTTTTTGCTCTATCCATTGCTCTATATCTTCACGTTTAAAACGCCATGAACCACCGACTTTAAAGCCTGGCAGTTTACCTTCACCCGCTAAGCGATAAGCTGTTTTCTCATTGAGCTTTAGGTATTCTGCAAGCTCTTGGATTGTTAGTATTTCGTCACCCATTGATTTTTCTCTAATTGTGAACAAAATCAGCATATGAGAAAATTGCGGAATGGTCAATTTAATGCTAAAAACGCTTTTATTATAGCTTTTGGCTATTGCGGCATAGAAGCTCGGGTATTAAACCCGAGCTTTGAGTTATTTTTTGTATAGAAGTTAAAAAGCAGTTGTGAGTTTAGTTACCCCCTTTCCCCTAATCTATCCATTATCCAATCATCAACTTCAGACTCTAACCAAGCTACCGACTTAGCACCAAGCGATACTTGCTTTGGAAATGTGCCTTCAGAAATAAACTTATAAATACTTGAATGGCCAAGTGATGTTTTTTGAATAACTTCTTTTAATTTGATTAAACGCATGGAGTTTCTCCGGTTGGTTATTAGTACATAACCTTTCCGGGGTCAGTATTTTTTTATGCTCTTCAAACAAAAACTTACACATATACATCACTAACTTGCATGAACCACTTAAGAGGAATTTACAATGCAAGGTCAACAGTCGTTATATGAATTTAAACACCCCGTAAATGATGAGCAAATACTTGAAGCAGCTGCATACATAATCGCTCAAAAGCAGTTTAGAGATGGCGTTTTAAATAGCCCTAATGATTGCGAAGAGTACTTAAAACATAAACTCGCGATACATGAACATGAAGTATTTGCCGTACTGTTTTTAGATAGTCAGAACCGTATACTGGAGTTTAAAGAGCTATTTAGAGGCACTATTAACGCTGCCAGCGTTTACCCTAGGGAAGTTGTTAAAGAGGTGCTGGAGCTTAATGCTGCATCCGTTATATTGGCGCATAACCACCCTTCGGGCGTTACTACGCCCTCTCAAGCAGACAAGCTTATTACTACCAAATTACAGCAGGCACTTAATCTAATTGATGTATCTGTGCTTGATCACATCATTATTGGCGAAAGCACGTATTCATTTGCTGAGCATGGCTTAATTTAAAAGGAGTTAGATATGGCGTTACAAATAGAGCAAGTACCAGGCTTAAAAGTGCCTGACTCTTTTATTGATGTGATTGTAAGTGCAGTTATTGAGAGAGGTGATTCTGTAGGTGGGACAAAGGCGGTTACTCTAAACTTTAGAGATCCAGATTACAGTCCTGAAGCTGGTGGCTTTCACCCTGTAGAGGTTAGGTTAGAAAAGCAGGCCACCAGCTGGCAGCTTGTTTATATTACTGACTTTTCGTATCAGGGCCGTCATACCCCTGAACTGATAAAAGAAATTGATGTGTGCTTTAGTATTAAGCAGGTTTATCACTTTTTAGCAGGTTGGTTGAATACTAGGGAAGGTGAAGAGCTGTTAGCTTTGTTTATTTCGAACTTTGTTGATTACTACAACACAGGTTGTTATCAGGTTACGGTTACAACTGAATAAAGGGAGGTTTTATGGCTGAAGTACAAGCAGTTAAAAATCTTGATACAGTAAGGCTCGTTAGCTATTTACTAGAAAAGCGTTGCTCAAGACAAATGAGCCAAATATGGAACATTGGCTTAAATCTCGCGCTTAGAATATCTGACTTACTTGCAGTGAAGTTCACTGACATAAATAACGATAGGTTAATTATTTACGAGTCAAAGACCTCGAAATTAGCTGAAATAAAGCTAAATGATAAGGCACTTACCTTAATCAACGAAATTAAGCTTACTCATCCACACCACATCTACTTATTTCAATCATACCGAAATCAACAAGCAATTAACTCAAAGCCTAAACCGCTATCTCGTAGAGCGGTTACAAAAGCATTTGCGCTAGTTGGTGAAGAACTAAACATTCATTTAGGTACTCACTCAATGCGTAAAACACGCGGTTATCACTTGTATCAGAAAACCCACGACATCGCCCGAGTAATGAAAATGCTTCGCCATAGCTCCGAAGCAACAACACTTCGTTATATAGGCATAACACAGGAGGAAATAGACAAAGACTTTGAAGAACTAGAGCTATAACCTTTAGTAGCGTCATTCTGGCGCTGGTTTTACTTAATTAAAAGGAAGGCATTATGTCTTTAGATAAAGCTGTTTCGTGCGGCTTAGTTGGTAATGAGCTATCTAAACAGATAACTGGCAGTAATGATTCTAGCGTAAGCAGAACAGCCGTGGCTATAGGCTCCGGTGCAGCCGCTGGAGCGCTTACATCCGGTGCAATAGTAATTGGTGCAGGTGTCGCGTCTGCGCCTGTTACAATCCCTATGGCGGTAGCTGGTGGAGTAGTTGCTGGCATTGCTAGTTTGTTTGATTAAAGTAAATAGGGCGCACTTTAAAGTGCGCCCTATTTATTGTCAAAGAATGGAATAACTAGATAGAAATAATTTTCGATTTTAATACCGCTCTTAAAACTTCTTTTCCTCTATCAACAAATTGCTCTTCTGTTTCAGAAGCTCTTGGTGTCCCCAAAATAATACTGACCTCTTTAAGTACCTCTGGGCTATTAGCAATAGACACCAATTCCTCAGAAAGTAGTTTTGCCTTGTTGCCAGAAAGTGCTCTACTAGTAGTTAGTTTAGCTTCTACAGTCTTTGATGTTTTTTTTATTGGAACTAAATGATTTTCTCGAGCAGAAAGCATAAATGTTTTTAAATCTGTTAACGAAATTAATTTAGCCATTACTCTTCTCCGCATCTGTACTTTCAGCCTGTTTAGACGCACGGTAAAATTGCTTAAACATTTCAGCAGCAGCATCTACAACCCTATCAAAGATCTCTTCTTTATTTTCATCAGGCACTTTTCCCCACAACCCTTTAAGGTGCTCGAAAACTCCCTTTATCCAACTAAGCATACACACCCCTATTAAATTACAATCTTAAAAATAAACAAAAACATCTCAGCCATATAAATATATTTTTCGACTAAAGGCAAGTTCTCATAATGGTATTTTGGGAACTTGCCATCCCTTATATACTAAGGGTTTAAGCTTATTTAGCTAGTTGAAGGTCTCAAAAGGACGTTAGAACAAATATTGAGAAGTACAGGTCTTAATTAAAATATTACCTCTGACTATAACCAAAACAACGCTGCCCTGAACCATATTGTTTCGTATTAAGCTTTGCGAGGTAACTCAGTCGATAATATAGAGCATGATAGTCTTCAACAAATTTCGGCTTGTTGCCATCAAGATAGTAGTGTGCATTATTTGGTAAATGTACTAATTGCATCGTTTCATCCAACGGTAAGCTCAACGCACTCGCCCAAGCCTTAACTATTCGAGTAAATAGATTATCACTCTCAAAACTAATCTTTCCAGTACAGTGATACCTATCCTTATTGAAAAACAGCACACAATGATAATGCTGGTGGTGGGCAGTGTTCTGCTCCCTAGACCAAATATGCCTAATATTGCATGAATGTGGAGTTTTACCCACACGAGCTTTACGTTTTGTATCAGCTTTAATCTGCGCATCAAGGGAGGCAACAAACCGAGTACACACTTTGTTGCCATCTAAATTAATCGTATTTGAATAAGCAGGTAGTCTTAAATCAATTCTCACTGCAAACGTTCTTTTATGCTCAGCGCATGCAGCATTTATTACCTTTTCAATTGCATCTAAGTAGGGAATAACTAAGGGCTGATTGTCTCTGGCGAGTATTTGATATTGCTTGTAGGTAGGGTTGGTAGTTACTGGGTATTGTGCTGGATTATTCATTAACTTTCTCCTGTTATGTATTGGTTCATATCAGGTGCATGAGTTGTAGTTTTTTAATTTGTATTTGTTGTGATAATGACCTCGTTACTAGTAACTCTAATTAATATTACCAAACCGAAATTAACACTAAGAAAACCAGCTTAGTTTGTGATGACTAATTTCATTAACGCATTACTGAGGAGTTGCTTTGCATATTTAAAATCACTCTGAAGTTAAAAATGCATTACAAGCCTTATAAACCATAGCATACAATACATATCAACCACATGAAAACCACTATAAATCAACTTAAAAACCACTATAAAGCTATTATAAAACCGACAAGTAAACTACACTAAGCATCACTGCAAATATTACTTAGTAATGGATTATTATGATCAAATTCAGGGGTGTGAGCCAAATAGAGGGAAAAGACGACCGTTTCATTGATTCCTGTTTTCGGGTACTTCAACTCAATACAAACTTTGAAAGTCCAGTCGAAGGTGCAAGAGTTATTAACGAATTTATTGCATCACAAGAGATCGAGCAAAAAGAAAAAGACCAAATGGCTTTATCCTTAATTGATGAAGCCAAGCAGTCTCTATTACCTTTAGATGAATTTAGTTGGTTTAAAGATGATGAGCGTGCATGTTACTTTGTCTGGGCTTCTATCTATTTATATAGCTATGCCGCATACCCAAATCACCCATTAACCCTCCAGACACAAGAAAATCAGCCCCAGTACGTTCATTTTTATTCTGAACACAACTTAAAAAACAATCCGTCAAGCTCAATGGAAAGGTTTGGTGAAGTCGTAAAATACTTCGACCGAGTCCGTCAACCTAGAGAATGGAAATTAGATTTAATAGCGCACCTAAAAGGTATTTGGGGTCATATATTTAGTAGCCGTAAACCTTTTTCTTGGTTAGAGAAAGATAATGAAGAACAGTGTCGTTGGGCTTGGGATTACATTAAAAAAATTGGTTGGGATAGTTCCAAGCCTATGGCTTACCGATTTTCACCTACAAGTACTGCGGAAATATATTTAGCTATATATGCTGCCTATGATACTTGGATAATAGATAATGGTGCTAAAAGACTTCTTAAAAGCGACTTTAGTAAAGCGTGGCAACAAAAGAAGCTTCGTGATGGACGTCAAGGTAAAAAGGCATGCAGCTTAGTGTTGCACGAAGACGTTAAGCTAAAATTAGACGAATTAGCCAAAACTAGAAAAGTAACACTTAGTCAGCTAGTTGAGCAATTAATTGAGAAAGAACATGGACTAAAAGACAGCTAGAAAAAATAGTTGTCTTTAGGTGCTTGCTCAATAAACTCACTCCACCACAACATTATTGGCCTGCGTTGCTCTAAATAGTCAGAACGGTTATATGCCGCTCTTGTTTCATTTTCATCTGCGTGGGCTAGGCAGGCTTCTATCAAAAGGCTATCGTAACCTTTCTCATGAAGGGCTGTAGATGCAACAGAGCGCAAACCATGGGCTACCAGCTTATTTTTATAACCTAAGCTGCGTTTGATGGCTGCATTCACCGTGTAGGTGCTTGCATGGCTTTTTTCATTACGCTCACTTGGAAATACATAGTCATGATGGCCACTTAACGGCCTCATTTTATCAAGTATTGCTAAAGTAGCGGGTGTTAAAGGCACTCTGTGGGCCCTTCTACGCTTCATTTCTTCGGCTGGGATCACCCATACAGCCTCTTCCACATTAATGTCGGTCCACTTGGTGCCAGCGGCTTCCTTTGAGCGAGTCATAGTGTGCAGTTGCCACAAAATTAAAAGCTTAGTTTTGTTCTGAATGGTTTGTGAGCCATTCAGAGCGTTTAAAAAATCAGGTAGTTCTTCAGGCCTAATAGTAGCCATGTGCTCTACTGTATTTTTGGTAAATACTTTTATAATTTTTGCTAGTGGATTGGCATTGATAAATCCATGATTTACCGAGTAATCCATGATCTGGTTTAAGCTTTGGCAAATACGTTTGATTGTGGAGTGTTTACCGTCAGTCTCAAGTGGCCTTAGAATTTCAATAGTATCAATCGCTGTAATGCTTTCTAAAGGTGTGTCTTTCAACTTGGGAAAAATATACATTTCAAGTGTTCGCCACTCCCTAGCTGCGTGATGAGGCGTCACAGTAGGCTGTTTGCGTTCAAACCAAAGCTCTGCGGCAGCATAAAATGTATTAGCTAGCTTCCTACTTGCTTCAAGCTTTTTCGCACTTTCGTATTCTTTAGGGTCAGTGCCTTTAGCTAAAAGCTGCATATAGTTTACTGCCACACTTCTGGCTTCAGCTAGAGTAACAGCAGGATAAGCACCTAAAGAAATTTTGGTAACTTTTTTATTAACTGTATATTTAAACCGCCAAGATTTAGTCCCATTCGCCCTAACGCGCAACACTAAGCAATTACCATCTGAAAAGGTTTGTTCTTTGCCTGTGGCTATAATTGATTTTATCTTGCGATCAGTTAAACGCATATTTCGAATAACCCATATATTCAGTTAATCACATGAGTATATAGTATTTTTAAAGCTGGGGGTACTGAGTGGGGTACTGAATGGTTCGGATTTAGTAATCATCATGCGGAATGTGGCGGAATGAAATAACGACAAACCACTGATTTTATTTATACAAAATTCTTTCTGCGTATGCTGATGGAAGTTAATGCAAGCGCCCAGGGAACCACTGGATAGCCATTTTTAACTCCTAACATATAATTTGCCGTTATTTTAACTGGCAATTCACTTAATTGCGCTATACTGGCGCAAATTTTTTTAGATTAGATATTATGGCTCTTAAA
>NZ_CAWUKC010000079.1:0-17856 GCF_963922945.1 uncultured Pseudoalteromonas sp.
GAGCAACTAAGCAGGTTAACTCTTTGATTTTATGCAGCAAGCAAGGCTGCTAACTTGTTCGCACTATTTCATTTATCGACACATCTGAATTCAGCACACCAATAAATCGTAAAATACCCATCTTGCACGATAGACAAGGCCAATGCGGTATCAATGACTTTGTTTCTGGCTTTGTCTGCATTGGTTTGCATTTATGTGTTGATTGGGCCTTTATTAACGCTAACTTTCGCTTGCGACATGCATTAGCTAGTTTGCTTTTTATACTGCAAAAATCAATACGTTCTAGTTTAAGCCTAAAACCAAATTCTATTCCCTATGAAGAGAAGTCTATGAGAAAAACCCAAATAAGGAACAACAACAACACCACTACAGGCCTTACCACATATAGCTCTTCATTCCAGATGTGTGACAAACCATTCCAAAACTGAATGAGAAAGAACAAATATAGCGATCTTTTTTGATCTAAAAACTGCGATTATCCGCTTAAGTGCAATTTGTCATAAAACTGCAATTAAAATAGGTGATAATTTAAACTCGAACTGTATTTTTTATAATCTAGAAGTTGAAGTAAATGAGCACACCAATGACGCAACTCACATTTGCGTTACAATCGTTTGAAGATCCTCTCTCTGCGGCGATGGGCCACACAATGGAATACGAGCAGTTAACCTTGCAAGCCAGTGCTATGCATGAAATAACGCTGCAATGCGTATTGCCTGACGACGCCCACGAAAACGATATTATTTCGCTTAGCGCAACGTATCCCAGTGCCCGTGATGCGCAATACTTTACTGAAAAAGCACTCACTAACGCCGATTTAGAGCGTGGTTATGTGTATTTAACATTAAGTAAAATTACCCAAAGCCACTGCTTGGTAATGCAATTAATGCTGCATGGCTTAAATGCCACTTTAAAAAATAGTTTGCAGTTTGATATGCAAGTAAATGCGTTTGAGGCTGGTTATAAAAATCAGCAAGCCCTTAAAAGCCAAACTAAGCCACACGGCGTTAAAAAATACTTTCGTAATATGAGCTCAAGTTTATTTTCGTTTTTTTAATGTGTTGGTATACAAATTTATAAAAGCTTAATCAGCAAAACTCACTTTACCCATAGTCACCCCAACAATACCCTGCGCAGTGTTATTTAGGTGTTGTTGCTCACCGGCCAGGCATTCGTTGGCTAAAATAGCAAATAATACAGCCTCTTTTGCATCGGGGTGTATGCCTAAATCGTCGGTATTTTTAAACGCTTTTATACTTGGGCACAGCGCATTAAGGTGCGCCATTAATAACGGGTTATGAATACCGCCACCACTTGCATACACCACACACTCTTTAGCACTTTGCGCGCATTCATTTAACGCATTTGCAATTACCCTTGCGCTAAACATATTTAAAGTAGCCATTACATCTTCATGGCTTAAGTGCTGTGTATTTGTTTGCAGCTGAGCGGCATGTAAATACGCTAAATTAAATACCTCTGGCCCCGTTGTTTTAGGCAGCGCAAGCTTAAAAAACGCGTTGCTACACAATGCATTTAATAAGGCTGTATTTACTTTGCCGGCTTTGGCTATTTTTGCGCCATCATCAAAGTGCATGCCTTTAAAATGCTGCTGTACGTACGCATCCATAATGGTGTTACCTGGGCCAATGTCGCTACTAAACACGCTATTTGCATCACCGCTTTTAGGTAAAAATGTTAAATTAGCAATACCACCCATGTTGAGTAAAATGCGGTTCTCATTGGGATTTGCAAAAAATAAGTAATCGCCATATACCGCAAGCGGTGCACCTTCTCCTCCTGCGGCTATGTGTTTTTGCCTAAAATCGCCAATTGTTGTAATACCGGTGGTAACGGCTATTTGATCGCTGTCGCCAATTTGTAATGTGCCATTAGTAAAGCTTTTATGATTATGTTGCGACTGTGGGCAGTGGTAAATTGTTTGCCCGTGACTGGCTATTACATCAATACTTGCCGGATTCACCTGCCAAGTATGTAAGCACTGATTAACCATATCGCCATGGAGTTTACCCACCCACGGATGCAGTAAAGTAACAAGTTCTAAATTGCACTCTCGTTTGGCAAATACCTGCTTTATTTTCGTTTTATACTCGTTGTTATACTCAACGGTGGTAAAATTTAAAACTTCAATCTGTGTATTTATACCTGCGCCCGTTACTTTACACAGTGCTACATCGAGCCCATCTAACGAGGTACCACTCATTAAACCTATAATTAAACGGCTTGGTTTTTGGGCACTATTATAAAGGGCGGCTATGTGTGGGTGCATAAAGGTATCTTAAACAGGTATCATATTTTGCTTATATTAAAGTACTTTAAAACAAAGTTATAGGCGTAAACGGTTAATCTTTGTGATTGTGCAATCTCTAAATGCTTGCTAAGTTGACCCGTAGGCAACACACACTTAATTAAAACAATGATCACCCTAAGAGACTTTAAACCAAAGGACGCGCCACACATTATTAAAACCTTAAACGATGAACAGGTTACGCGTTTTCTATCCTCTAAAATTCCGTTTCCGTATACGCAGGCCGATGCGGATTGGTGGATAAACCAAGGCGCTAAAAACGGCATTATTAAGGCCATTGTTGTAAATGAGCAATTTGCAGGGTGCATTGGCATAACGCCTGGAGAATTTGAATATAGCCGCAGTGGCGAAATAGGTTATTGGCTTAATAGCCACTTTTGGGGGCAAGGAGTTATGAGCCAAGCTATTTCGCAAATCTGCGACGACGCATTTAAAAGCTCAAACCTAAACCGTATTTTTGGCGCTGTGTTTGCTGGCAACACAGGCTCTATAAAGGCACTGACTAAATGCGGCTTTGAAGCCGAGGCCATACTAAAACAAGCTATTTATAAAGACGGTGTATTTTACGATAGCCATATTTTTAGCAAGCTAAAATAAACTATTTAGAATAAATACTCTGTAAAGGTTGAATTAACAGCCCTCCGCCCAAAACTCCTGTTATAAGGTACAAATTTGTACATACATATACTACTTAGCGCGCATTATTGTTTATGCCAATCAGGTTATTAAACGCATAAACATTCGTTAAGTGGGTTAACCCAAAAGGAGATTTTTATGTCTACGACTAGTCGTCAACTTACTTTAGCATCACGCCCACATGGCGCCCCAACCGATGAAAACTTTGAACTTAAAACAGTAGATTTACCAGCGCTTGAAGATGGCGAAGTACTATTACGTACTATATACCTTTCACTTGACCCTTATATGCGTGGCCGCATGAGTGATGCAAAGTCGTATGCCGATCCGGTCAATGTGGGCGATGTAATGGTAGGCGCTACCGTGTGCCAAGTAGAAGAGTCTAAAAACGATAAATTTAGCGAAGGTGAATGGGTACTTGCCTACACCGGTTGGCAAGATTACGCCATTACTAACGGCGAAGGCCTTATGCAATTAGGTAAAGAGCCAGAGAACCCTTCGTACGCACTGGGTATTATGGGTATGCCTGGCTTTACGGCTTACATGGGCTTACTTGATATTGGCGCACCTAAAGAAGGCGAAACCGTTGTAGTAGCCGCCGCTACAGGGCCGGTTGGTGCAACCGTTGGGCAAATAGCTAAAATTAAAGGCTGTAAAGTGGTAGGTGTTGCTGGTGGCAGCGAAAAATGTAGCCACGCAGTTGAAAAGTTAGGCTTCGATGCCTGTATTGATCACAAAGCCGACGACTTTGCAGAGCAGCTAGAAAAAGCCTGTGATAACGGCATAGATGTTTATTACGAAAATGTGGGCGGCAAAGTGTTTGATGCCGTATTACCCCTACTTAATACCGCAGCACGTGTACCGCTGTGTGGTTTAGTATCGCAGTATAACGCAACAAGCTTACCAGATGGGCCTGATCGTATGGGTATGCTAATGGGGCAATTACTTACTAAACGTATTAAAATGCAAGGCTTTATAATTTTTGACGATTACGGCCATCGCTACGACGAATTTGCACAAGACATGCAAAAATGGCTTAAAGAAGGCAAAGTACAATACCGCGAGCACATGGTAGAAGGTATTGAGAACACTGTAAGCGCATTTAACGATATGCTTAGCGGTAAAAACTTTGGTAAAACCGTGGTTAAAATTAACGAGCCTCTTTAAATTTTACAAAGCGTTACTGCACATGCAGTAACGCCAGCAAGGACTGACATGATTAAACTACACCATTTAAATAAATCGCGTTCAAAACGTATTATTTGGCTTTTAGAAGAGCTAGATGTTGATTACGAAATTGTTGCCTACCAGCGCAATACAGAAACTTTTTTAGCTCCTGATGAGTTAAAAAAAGTACACCAATTAGGTAAATCACCAGTAATTGAAGACGATGGCCTAATTGTTACCGAATCTGGCGCTATTACCGATTACTTAATTACAAAGTATGGTAACGGAAAATTTGCGCCAAAGGCGGGCACTGCTGAATATGTAGATTACCAACAATGGTTACACTTTGCCGAAAGCTCAGCTATTTTACCGCTGTTACTTAAAATGTTTGTTTTAAAAGATGGCGCTAAAACAACCTTTTTAGAAAATTACGCCGATGCAGAAACCGTAAAAGTAATTAGCTACTTTAACGACCGACTGCAAGGTAAACGCTACTTAGTAGGCGACACCCTAACTGGTGCCGATATTATGATGTCGTTTATTGTAGAAATAGTTAAAAACTCAGGCCAGCTTGCGCACTTTAAACACCTTGTAAAGTATGACGAGCAATTACAAAGCCACGAGAAGTTTCATACGGCTAATGAGTTAGAAGCTAAATACGATTAATTAGCTTAAGTACTAAACACAGATAAACCAAAGGGGCTTTTTAGGCCTCTTTTTTATTGCATCTATTTTAATTCCTCCTCCCAACACACGCCTTTTGATAAAGTTTGTAAAGTAAATTTACAATTACCGGTCTATTATTGCTCCAATATGCATTTTTTTGATGCATAATATTCTTATTATTACAAATACCTCATTAATCACCCTGGTTAGTGTTAAATTGGAAAATAACTATGACCATAAACATGCGCTTAGTAACGGGCTTTGGCATTATTTTAGCGATGATGCTTATTTTAACTGTCATTGGTATATCGCGGGTAAGCCTTATCAATAGCAACATAACGCATATGACCGACGTAAATTCGGTAAAGCAGCGCTACGCGATTAACTTTAGAGGTAGCGTACACGACCGCGCTATAGCCCTCAGAGATGTAGTGTTAGTAACCGAGCAAAGCACATTAAATACCGTACTTAACGATATACAAGCGCTCGATGCATTTTATCAAACCTCAAGCCGCGCTATGCGTGCTTTAGTGAGTGAAATGAGCAGCGAAGAGCGCGCGTTAATAACTAAAATTAACCAAATAGAGCAGCAAACACAGCCGTATATTAAAGCGGTTATTAATGCTAAAAATAACGGAAACCAAAACGAAGCGTCGCGTATTTTGTTAACCGACGCCCGCCCTGCATTTACGCTTTGGTTAAACACCATAAACCAGTTTATAGATTTACAAGAGCAAGCAAATCAGGCCACAACCGTTGAAACCCGCGAAGTAGCTAGCTCTTTTGAAGTATGGATGATTGCGCTTACTGCGCTCGCTATTTTAATTGGCGCAAGCGTAGCGTACGTAATTAGTTTGCGTATACGAGACTCAGTAGGTGGTGAGCCACAAGAGGCCGCTAAAGTAATAGCGCTAATCTCACAAGGCGACTTAACTGCACATGTAGATTCGTGCTGCCCAAATAGTATGATGGCCTCCGTAGCCATTATGCAAAGTAAATTAAAAACTATTGTAGATAGCATTATTAATTCATCTGATGAGCTCTCTACTCACTCAGCAAGTGTTGCCTCTGGCTCACAGCAAGCACTTAGCGCAGCTGATGCACAGGTTACCTATACAAACTCTGCAGTAAGTAGCTTAGAAGACATGAGCCGTAGTATAAACGCAGTTGCAGGCTCGGTTAAACAAACTGAAGATAACTCAAAAGTAACCGCGCAATTGTCGCAGCAAGGCAGTATTGCAGTGCAAAAGGTGGCAGCCGAAATTGAGCAAATTTCAGTAACGGTTAAAGCCACAGTAAATCAAGTTAATGTGCTGCAAGAACATGTAAAACACATTGGCGATATTTTAAGTGTGATCCGCAGTATTTCAGATCAAACCAATTTATTAGCACTTAATGCAGCAATCGAAGCAGCAAGAGCGGGCGAATCTGGCCGAGGTTTTGCTGTTGTAGCCGACGAAGTAAGGCAGCTTGCGCAGCGTACAGGCGATGCCACCGGCGATATTGAAAAAATGATTTTACAAGTGCAAGAAAACACGCAAGCGTCAGTAACAGCAATGGAAACCACCGTACCACAGGTAGAAAACGGCTTAACCCTAACCCAAGAGGCAAATGAGCTGCTTAACCAAATACAACAACAAGCTAACGACTCATTAAGTAACGTGCTTGAGATTGTAGAAGCCACAACAAACCAAGTAGCAACCGTTGCACAAATTAGTTCAGGCGTTGAAGAAATTGCTAATATGTCGCAAGAAACCAGCCAGTCATTAAACAACAATGCGCAAAAAGCCGTTGCATTAGCCGACCTTTCAACAACATTAAAACAATATATTAGTTACTTTAAAGTGAAGTAATTTTATAACGCAAATAACAAAGGGGCTTTAAAGCCCCTTTGTTGTATGTGTATATTTATTAAATACCCGCTATTTCGCGCTCAGTAATACACTCGTTTGAGGCCATTTCGAACTCGCGGCACGTAAGTGGACGGTTTTCGTAAATAGTACACATTAACGTGTTACGATCCAGTGCTTGGCACCAGCCGTCGTCACCTCGTTTCATTACTTCGCTGCCCCACTTATCATAATCAATGTACTGAAAAGGCACGCCGGTGTCGGTCACTATGCGCACTTCTAGTTGGCAGCAGCAGGCCTGGCAATTAGCGCAGGTTACAGGCTCAGGTGATGAGGAAATAGTTTTACTTGGAATAACAGTGTTAGGCATAGTGACTTACTTTTTTGAATAAGCCACTAGGATACAGTAACTCATACCAATTGCTATAAATTAGCGCGCTAGTAGTTTTGCTTTTATATCGCTGTAGCGCATCTGCTCGCAAAGCGCAAAGCCGCTCAGTTGGCGTACTTTGTTACGTGCAAATAATGGCACGCTCATGCCCGCTAAAAAGCGACACTGGGTTTCAATACCTACACTATGAATACCTTTTGTTGCCATGTGCGCTAAAAACTCATCCACTTTTTGATAAATAACGTCATCGGCAATGTGAGCAGGCTCTATTGAATACTCAAGCTTTACCGCATTACCACGGCATACACTGCAATGCCCGCATTGCGCAGGGGCATTATTATCATCAAAATAACGCGCTAAGTTATAACTTAAGCAACTTTGTAGCTCAAAAAAGCGTACCAATGCAGCTATACGTTTAATCTCGGCTTGTTCTTTTTCACTAAAATAGCTGTGTAATTGCTTTGCAAGCTCAGGGTTATTTATCACCTCACTATGCACTTTGTACACTTGGGTAATACGTTTGGTTTCAAGGGTTATTAGGTTTTTTTCGGCTAGGTAGTCAAGTGCGGCCACCACGCGTTTACGGTCAACCTGCGCGGCTTGGGTAAGGGTGTCAAAATTAAGCGTGCCCCATATTTTTTTAAAGTCGGTATGGCTAAATATTTGCGTTAAAAAGGCTTGGCGCTGCTCGTCAAACTGGCTAAGTAGCTCGTTTTTATCAACCAAAAACTTGTATTTAAAATCGGCATAATAGGCGTACTGCGGCGTTATTGCACCTTGCATTTCGAGTTGTACCAGCAAGGTTTTAAGTGCCAATTGCCTAATATTACTTTCGCTCGATAAGCTGTATTCTTGCATTTCCCATTGCTGCGGCTGGGCTTTAATATCGTTAATTACGTATTCAATGCCACTCAGCTCTGGGGTGTCGCCATACACAAAGTTTTCTACTGTGTTTAGGCCATCTAAATTAGCCAGGGTAAAGCAGTTTGATGGGTTGCCATCGCGCCCAGCGCGGCCAATTTCTTGGCTGTAGTTTTCAATTGATTTTGGTAAATCGTAATGTATAACAAAGCGGATATCTGATTTATCAACGCCCATACCAAAGGCTATAGTTGCTACTACTACATTAATTTTACCCGCCATAAAATCATCTTGAATTTGCCAACGTAGTGTATCTTCAAGCCCTGCATGATATGCAACCGCCTGTATACCTTGCGCACTTAGCGTATTAGCCACTTGCTCAGCACTTTGCTGAAGCGTTACATACACAATGCCTGGGCCGTTTTGCGCACGCACTATGTTAGTAAGCTCAGTGTTTTTATCAGCCGTTTTTACACTTAGCACGCTTAAATCAAGGTTAGCGCGGTAAAAGCCCGTTTGTACAATGCACTCTGGGTCAATATTAAAACGCTCGCTCATGTCCCGTTTTACTTTTTTTGTTGCTGTGGCGGTGAGCAATAATACCAGTGGAATATTTAGCTCTTCGCGGTAACGCGGTAGTTTAAGGTAGTCGGGTCTAAAGTTATGGCCCCATTCAGATATACAGTGCGCCTCATCTACCACCAGCATAGACAGCGCAACTTGGCTTATAAACTCTCTAAAACGCTCGTTTTTAAAGCGCTCAACCGACACCATTAATACTTTAACTTTACCATTTCGCACATCGTTCATTACCGTGCTGCTTTGCATTTGATCTTGGCTAGAATCAAGGCTTGCCGCGTAAATACCTTTGCTATTTAAAAAGCTAATTTGATCTTTCATCAATGCAAGTAAAGGCGATACTACCAAAGTTAAGTTAGGTAAATGCATAGCCGTTAGCTGATAACACAACGACTTACCCGACCCCGTAGGAAATATAGCCAGTGACGATTGCCCGTTTAATAGTTGCTCAATAGTTTGCTGCTGTCCTGCCCTAAATTGGCTAAAACCAAAATGCTGCATAAGTGATGTAATTAATGGCGTGGTCATAAATATCCTTTTTAGTATTACAGCGGCTAATAAAATGGGTTTAAGCGATTATAACTTATATTCAGTAATACTTTTTATGTAAAAATAATATAAAAACTTAGTGCATTATTTTTCATCAACTAGAGTCGTGTAAAGTGATTGAATCGAATGAGTAATTTCCGATTTATCTATCGATCCAAAGCCAAAGCGGATATGAGTTGGTGTTTGCTGAGCGTTATTAAAAAAAGTACTCAAAATCGAATCGTTACTCTTAAAATTGGATAAGTCTTTTCCTTTTGTCATTTTAGATATATCAACCCAAATAGCCAACCCACCGGTAGGTATATCAAACGATACCTTGCTACCAAAAATACGCGAAAATTCATTGACGGTATGATCCCTTCTTTGCTTATATTCCCGCCTTACTTTTCTTATATGCCTTTTAACTTCGCCTGTCTCCATTAAGTTAGATACAACATGCTCTGTGATTGTATTTCCTTGCCTATCTATAAGTACTATCTCTTGTGCTGCGCGCTGAACCAACTCGGTACTACAAACGATGTAACCAAGCCTTAATCCAGGAGCAAATACTTTAGACATAGATCCTATGTGAACAACATTTTCGGAATTTGGTAAACTTGCTAACGGAGGTATGGGGTTTGTCTCGTAATGAAATTCGTGGTCATAGTCATCTTCTATTATGGTTAAATGGTGACACTTTGAAAGGCGAAGGAGAGCCAACCTTCGTTCCATTGGTAAACATACTGTGGTTGGGTATTGATGGTGAGGTGTAACATATATGCCAGCCACTTTATTATCACGAATTAACTTTTGTAAGTGTTCGATATTAAGTCCGTCTTTATCTAACTTACACTTCAATACTTTAAAGCCATTTGCTTCAAAAGTAGCTTGAGCAGGTGCATAGCACAGCTCTTCCATAACAATGGCGCCATTTGTTGGATCGAGCACCCTTGAAGCTAAATAAATACCCATTTGGCTTCCTCTAACAATGCATATCTCTTGCTCTGAGCAGTTTATATAGCGATCACTTGAAATCATTTTTTGTAATGACATTCTTAGCTCTAATGCCCCCCTAGGATCTCCATAACCAAGCTTTGAGCGTCGGCTTAAATTTACACATATGCGCCTATATGTTCTGGCTAATAACTCATAAGGAATTAATCGCGCATCAGGAGTACCATCATTAGTTGTTGTTATACAGCTTGCCTGCGCTAAAGCCTCAATATATAGCTCTTCTGTTAAATCAGAAGGGGCTTTAGTTTTTACAGTGCTACTAACTAATTTACTATCTGCGTCTGACAAAGTTTGTTCAGGTAAAGATTCAGCCACAAAGGTTCCACGCCTAACTTTGCTTTTTAACCACCCCTGCACTTCTAACTCTTCATACACATACTGTACTGTTTTTCGATTTATATTTAGCTGTTTAGCTAAAGTACGGGTACCAGGTAACATACTCCCAGGTAGTAATCGCCCTCTTTTTATATCACTTATCAAGCAATTCAATAACTTAGAGTGAAGTGTTTTTGCATTATTGCCTTCAAACGAAAATTTAATATCCCAAGGTCTTAACATACGCCCTCACATCTGGCCCTATATAAATAACATATCTGGTTCTTATTATTAACCCAGCCTAACGCTACCTTTACGTTAATGTCAAAACACAACCACAGGAGAAGTTAGGTGAAAACAGCAAATGCAACTAAACACGCACTCATGCAAATAGCCAAGAAAAACATGAATACCCTTATAGAAGACAGCCAATTTACAGATAGGCAAAAACTGGCTTTAACATGCAGAATTTTATTCGATAAAGGCCATGACTCAGGGTTAGCCGGTCAAATTACCAGCCGTTTACCTATAAGCCAAACATTCTTAACCCAGCGGTTTGGGCTTGGGTTTGACGAAATTACCGCTGAGAATTTAATAGAAGTTGATCACGACCTGAAGCCTTTAGAGCCTAATGCAATGGCAAATCCGGCAAATCGTTTTCATACTTGGATATACAAAGAGCACCCTGAGGTAAATTGTATAATCCATACACATCCAACGCATATAGCGGCGCTCTCAATGCTGGAAGTGCCGTTGGCAATTTCTCAAATGGATACCTGTGGACTATACAACGACTGTTCATTTGTTGACCACTGGCCAGGTGTCCCTGTTGGTAACGAAGAAGGTGTACTCATCTCAAAAGCATTGGGTAAAAACAGAGCGTTATTCTTAGCTCATCATGGCCAACTAGTCATAGGAAAAACAATTGAAGAGGCGTGTAACCTTGCCATTTTAATTGAGCGAGCCGCAAAACTACAATTACTTGCTATGGCTGCCGGAACAATTAAACCACTCCCCGAGAATTTAGCACAAGAAGCCCATGATTGGGTCTCAACAGAAAAACGTAACCAAGTGAATTTTGCGTATTACGCACGACAAGCTTTAAAACACCATAACGACTGCATTTAGGAGTATTAAAATGAATTTATCAGGGATCATAGGTTATCCAATCACACCATTTCATGATAATGGTCAAGGAATAAACTTTAATAAGTTAAAAACTATTTTAGATACTTTGCTAGAGGCTGAAGTAGATGCCATTGCAGCTTTAGGTAGCGCTGGCGAAGCGGCCTATTTAAGTCAAAGTGAGTGGGAAAACGTTGCAAACTACACAGTTAAGTATATTGCAGGCAGAGTGCCTGTAGTTATAGGTATTGCAGAACTAACAACAGAACAAGCATTAAAGCGTGCTAAATACGCACATGATATCGGCGCAAATGCAATCATGCTATCACCCTTTTCTTACTACCCTCTTAACGAAGATGAAATATTCACACATTTTAAACGTGTGTCTGATGAAACACCACTCCCCATTATGATTTACAACAACCCTGCTACATGCAAGGTTGATATGTCACCAGAGTTTATGCTGCATATGGTTGAAAGTATTCCTCATGCAACTATGATCAAAGAGAGTACAGGTGACATACAACGCATGCACAAGATTTACGAATTATCTAACGGCACAGTGCCATTTTTTAATGGCTGTAATCACCTAGCGCTTGATGCGTTAGTAGCAGGGGCTGCTGGCTGGTGTACCGCAGCACCATGTTTAATCGCTAATAAACCAAAGCAATTATACGAAGCTGTAAAAGCTAATGACAATAACAAAGCAAGAGCTCTATTTTATCAGCAATATAACTTTTTAGAATTTATTGTTAAATCAGGGCTTGCTGCCGCAATAAAATCTGGATACGCCTTACAAGGATTTGATGTTGGCGAACCACGAAAACCTCTATTGCCGTTAAACGAAGAAGCGCAAGCGAAGCTAAAAGGGATGTTACTCAATCTCACAATCATTAATTAATTACCAGGTAAGTACTTAATTAATTTAAGTACTTACTAACCAACGCAGGTGTTGCCCCGCTAAAGCTGAAACATACTTCTTTTTTTAACAGCAATTTAACTTCACTGCTAAACGATAAGAAAGTGAGTGTAACTTATATGCCTTTATTCAGCATTTTTAGCTGACATATCCTTTATTTAGGCGCAAACTAATAGTGCAAAAATAAATAGTCGCGTTTGCCAAAAATAACTTTTTCTATACCCAAGTGACCTCAAAATACTAAAAATAATACAGATTATTTGGGTATATTATTTTTGAGGGCAACGTTATGAGTATTACTAAACCTAAAATCGTCGTTATTGGCGGTGGCGCAGGCGGATTAGAGCTGGCAACTCAGTTAGGGCATAAATTAGGGAAGAAAAAACAAGCAGAAATTCTACTAATAGACAAAAACCGTACCCACATATGGAAGCCGTTACTACACGAAGTAGCGACAGGCTCTATTGACCCCGATTTAGATGGCGTTGTGTATTCAGCCCATGCTGCAAAACATTATTATAATTTTCAGCTTGGTACATTTTGCGACATCGAGCAAAGCAATAAAACCATTACCCTTGCACCACATCTTGATGAACTAGGCCACACTATTTTGCCAAAGCGTAGCGTACGCTACGACCACCTTGTTATTGCCATAGGCAGTGTAAGTAACGACTTTAATACCCCAGGTATAAAAGATCATTGCTACTTTTTAGACTCAAACCAGCAAGCTGAGCGTTTTCAGCACTCACTACTCGACAGCTTCACTCGCCTGCATCAAGACGATAACCAGCAGCAATCATTAAATATTGCCATTGTGGGCGGCGGCGCAACCGGCGTTGAGCTCTCGGCAGAGCTTTACCATGTATCTGAATTACTTAAGCTTTACGGCCTGACAAATATGTCGTCTAAGCGTTTACATATCCATTTAATAGAAGCAGGGCCACGTATTTTACCCGCCCTACCCGAGCGCATTGCCGATAGCGCAAAACGCGAATTATTAAAGCTAGGTGTAAACGTACGAGAGCAAACACAGGTAAAAGAAGCCACCGAGCAAGGCTTTATAACAAAAGACGAAGAACACATAGACGCCGATATAATGGTGTGGGCTGCCGGTGTAAAAGCACCAGACTTTATTAAAGATTTAGGTATTTTTGAGCTTACCCGTAGCAACCAAATTAAGGTTAACGAGTTTTTACAAAGCACTGTAGATGAAAGCATTTTTGTACTTGGTGATTGCTGCGCCTTTACCCAAGAAGACGGAAAGCTCGTTCCACCGCGCGCACAATCGGCGCATCAAATGGCGCTATGCGTAGAAAAAAACCTTATTGCCACGTTAAAACAACAGCCATTGTGCGGCTTTAAATATAGCGACCATGGCTCGCTCGTTAACTTATCGCGCTACAGCACCGTAGGTAATTTAATGGGTAACTTAACCAGCAATACCTTTTTTATAGAAGGTAAAATTGCCCGTTTTATGTATATATCGCTGTATCGTATGCACCAGCGCGCCATACACGGCAGCGCAAAAACCTTTGCATTATGGATAAGCGAAAAAGTACTGCGTGTTGTACGCCCTAAAATGAAATTGCACTAGTACATATACACCAGCTAAATAGTCAAAAAGCTTTAATAGGTAATGTAAATTATCTTTTAAAGCTTTTTTGCTTTATGCGTATCTAAAATAGTACCATGTAGATAAATATATTTGTGAATTCAAGGGATTGACGCTAATGAAAAAAGTACTTTTTGGGATTGTAACAATCACTGCCTTGGCCGTTTATTTTTTCCAAACTCAACCTCATTTTGAAGATGTTGAACACTCTGAAAAAGTGGAACCAATCACCACTGAGCCCAGTATAGTTAATAAAAAGAAGCCAAGTGAGGACTCACCCCTACAGGTAGTTAATAAACTAAAAAAGCAAATTAGCCTGTGTAGAGATCAATCACAACAACAAAGTACTAAAATACAGACCTTGAATCAGTCGCTTGTTTCATTTTTTGTAAGTGAACTTAAAAAAGGGACGTCGGTCCCTACTATTTTAAAGTATGCAAACTTATCAGGAATTAATAGGCGTCAATACATTGCCCTTTTAAAAGACGCCATTGTTGCTGAGCAAAAGCAGCAACTTAACATTACTCACTCTTTAAACGAATTAGCTGATTGGCAAGGCATTGAGGCAATTAAAGGCTTCACCAATGATAAAGTAAAAGAAATGATTCAACAGCTTGGAGATAATAAGCATAGCCCTCCAGGACTTACTCTGAGTGTACCCCTTGATGAAAATGTACAAAAAGAAACCCTTTATGCTTTATTAAACAACACAGATACATTTACCACTTACTCTAAAACATTTATTAAACTTGAAGGCAGTGAGGTTATTTCTCCGGCTACATTATTCGTACTTAACGCAAATAAACTCTCGCTTAAAGAGTTTGAGCAAGCTATTTCATCTAACCAATTTACAGTGAATGAAGTGGCTACCGCTATAAAAAACGATATACCTAATGAGTATATTTTTGCGCTCATGAAGCAGGTGCCGGTACTGGATGCTATGCCGCTGTATGAAGACAGTTCTGTTTTATATAACTTGGCAGATATTGCCGTAAGCCAGTTTAATTTACCGCTTGTAAAAGCACTGCAAACAAAAGGGATTACGCCAACCAACGAGCCAGGTTTATTTACAGGGTTAGACGTAGCTATTGTAAACCTGCCAAAAAGCGGCAACTTAACCCTAGCCCCATTAGAGACTAAACACACTCAGCTTTTGGACTATCTTAAAAAGCGTGGTTACAAGGCACATAGCGGCAATGCGAATAACGACCTAAATAACCAAGTGGTATTTTTTATAAATGACTTTATTTACCAGCAAGGTGCCTATATTAATAATCAGGACAACCCAGCGCAATACGCTTACTTTAGCCCTATAGGTAGAATAAGCAATGCAGAGTTACCTAAAATAACAACTAACGATAATTCTGCCATAGCTACTTATTTAATAGACCTAGAACAACAAAAAAATGAGCTACAAGCGCGTAGTAACAATTGTAATGATCTACATAAAGAGTTAAAAGCCGCCGAACAGTTGGTTGATATAAGGCAAGCTTACAATCAAGTTTGGAATGCAAATGAAGAACACGGTGATAACACCCCAGCCGTTTTGCACGCAATAGACCCTGTATTAGTTAACTACTGGTTTGCTTCACAAAACAATCAGCATTCATACGGTAGAAGCCAAAGCACATTCAGCGAATTATTATCTAAAGAGCAATACCAAAAAGCGTATGAGTACAGCCTTAGTACAGTATTAACTCAAGCCGAAACGGATACGCTTTTTTCTTTATTACTGTTAAAACCTGATGATTTAATCACGCTTTGGCAAAGCCGAATTGAACCTAAGCCACCGAGTGATTTACTTCGATTGAGCAGTCTTCCACTTAGTCAATGGCAAAAACTAAAACAAGCTGGTTTTGATTTTTCGATTACCGACGTGTATGGCCGCGACGTGTACCTTCAAGCAATGTTTGCCTCAAACGATACAGTGCAATTTTTAATTGATAATAAAATACCCTCTGATACAAAAAAGTTGGGTGTAGATATACTCGATATAGCGCTAGAACAAAGCTATAACCAAGGAAGGTTAAGCAAAAACGTTCCACTAGCGCTACAACTAGTGAAGAAGTTTGAGCCAAACCACTTAGCCCGCGTAGCACGATTAAAAATGTTTTATCCTGAGGTTTATCAGCAGTTAATTCAGCTAGACCCAGCACTTAAGCCTGCCCATAACACAGAGCTAAATCATTATATGTTTGATAATCACTAAATCACCCGCCAAGCACGCTAATGCCACTTAGCGTGCTATATAGCAAAATTAATGTCTTTAATATTTAACATTCCCTGTGTAGAGTATTTAAAACAATTAAAGGATTAGGGCTATGACGGGTAAAACGCTAATTTTTAATTTTGATGGTACCGGGGGTGAGCCTCGCGATGCAGAGCAACTTAGCTCAGAGAACTTTAAAGAAGACAGTAGTATTTCTAATATTCTTAAGCTGCATTTATTATTAGGCGGCAAACTCGATGACTCCCCCACCACCCCATTTACAAACCAACTTAGTTTTTATTATCAAGGTATTGGCACTAAAGGAAGCCGCTTAAAACGTATTTTAAACCAAACTTTAGCGCCACGTGGTGACGATGTTGCCAGTATTTTAAATCAAGCTATAAGTGATTTTAAAGCGCATTACCAATTAGGCGATACCCTTTTACTTACCGGTTTTAGCCGAGGCGGTGCACTTGCCAGGCGTTTTGCAAAAATCCTAGAGCCGTTAATTAGTGATAATGTTTACGTATGTGTATTTGATACCGTGGCCTCAATTGGTTTATCAAAAGTAAGTAAAGCAACGCGCGGTGCCGAGCATGTAATATTTGAAAACCACACTATTGCGAATAATATTTCGCAGGCGCTGCACTGCGTAGCGCTTGATGAAAAACGCCGTGCGTTTGAACCTACCTTAATGAACCATCAAAATAATATTACCGAGCTTTGGTTTGCAGGGGCGCATTCTGATATTGGCGGCGGTTATTATCGCGATGGCCTGGCTGATATTTGCTTGCGCTATGCCCTTGAATGGTTAATTGAGCAACCACTTAATATATCGCTATTAACCAGCCACGATATTGACTACGAAACTTTATTGCCTGGCAGTAACTTAGTCGATCAAGATGATGTAACCGTCACACCCGACCCTCTGGCTTTAAGCCATCAGCAAAATTACTTTTGGTTTAATCCCTTTTTTAAATTGGTAGATAGGGAATGTTGTGTACTGATTAATAACGAAGCAAGCAACTTAGAACCACATATACATCAAAGCGTAGCTACACGAATTAATAAACTCACTAGTTATCGCCCAGAATCGCTTAAAAACCTGCATTACAAAATTAGGTATAACGATAACAGCACGTTAAGTTTTACTGGTTTAAGCCAGCACATTGCCCTTGAAAACCAAAACATGAGCGTATTACACGTTTCGCAAAGCCAAGATGTGATGGTGTTTGCCAGCGAGGCACATAACAATACAGGGCTTATGTTAGTTAAAGGCGCAACCTATCAGTTTGAACCCTACCCCAATCAATTTTGGTATGACGATGGCATAAAATGCCCCCCAAGTGGCTGGCATCGCGATAATGTGCAACTAGGGGTTAAAGAAATCCCCATGGCATTACTTGAACCATTTAGGCGACTTCCAAGCGCTCAGTGGTTTTCTTTGGTTGGCGCAATTAACAATAACGACGAATATTTATTTGAAATAGCCAATGGCGCTACAGTAACTATTGCTAAATCAGGTGAATTTAGCCCCTTTGCCAATGATTTAAGCCGCTTTTACGGCGCCAATGCCGGAAAAATAAAAGTAAAAGTAACCCGCATAAGTTAAATGGGGTGTAAACACGCAGCTTGATTGCGTTTAAAAGCAACGC
>NZ_CAWUKC010000080.1:0-17782 GCF_963922945.1 uncultured Pseudoalteromonas sp.
ATTAAAGATACGCAATCTGATGCGACCGAAGAGCTAGATGTAGCCGGTGTATTTATTGCTATCGGCCATAAACCAAACACCGACATGTTTGAAGGCCAACTTGAGATGAAAGACGGCTATTTAGTTGTTGAGTCTGGCCTTAACGGTAACGCTACACAAACAAGCGTACCGGGTGTGTTTGCCGCAGGTGATGTGTCTGATCACATTTACCGTCAAGCAATTACATCTGCTGGTACTGGCTGTATGGCAGCCCTAGATGCTGAGCGTTTCTTAGATAACCTATAAACGCTACAAAATTAATAAAGGCTGTTAATTCAGCCTTTTTTTATGCCTAAAATATAGTTACACTTTTATGATAATTACTAAGTTAAGCCCTCTATGAGAAACCAGCTATACCAACTCAATGAAACCGATATAGCATTTCCAAACCCCGAATATGCACTCACCTCCCCCGATGGACTCCTTGCCATAGGCGGCGATTTATCTGTAAAACGCTTAAGTAATGCCTATAAAATGGGTATTTTTCCGTGGTTTAGCGAAGGTGAACCCATTATGTGGTGGTCACCCAGTGAACGTGGCATTGTAGAGCTAGATGACTTTCATATAAGTAAAAGCTTGCGTAAACATTTAAAAAAGCACCCTGTTAAAGTAACTGTTAACAATGCCTTTGCTGAGGTTATAGAAGCGTGCTGTGAGCAACGTATAGATACCGAAGGCACATGGATAACAGACGGTATGTTAAGCGCTTATATTGCTGCACATAACGCTAATATTGCGCACAGTGTTGAGGTATGGCAAAACGGCGAACTTGCTGGTGGGCTTTATGGCATTATGCAAAATGGCGTTTTTTGTGGCGAGTCGATGTTTCATCATCAAACTAATTGCTCAAAACTGGCTATGTGGGCGTTAGTTAATTGGCTAAAACGCCATAATGCACATTTTATTGACTGCCAACTAGAAAACCCCTATTTAACCTCTTTAGGCGCAAAAGTGATCCCTCGCTCAGAATTTTTGACTAAACTTAAACGAGCAAATGCATACACCCTCAACTCAACCATGTGGCAACCACAGGAGTTAACAGCAATTTATGAGTGAACATATTCCTGCACGCGTTGGCCTTAGCCAAGAGTTTGCTTGTAGCTATTTACCCGACAGACAAGAGCAATTATTGGTCATCCTTGATCCAAGTTGTTACAGCACGCATAAATTTGAAATGCTTTTATCGCTTGGTTTTAGGCGCAGTGGCAATCAAATTTACCGACCGCACTGCCCTTCGTGTAACGCATGTAACTCGGTGCGTGTGTTAGCCCAAGAGTTTATTCCTTCAAAGTCGCAAAAAAGAAAATTAAATAAAGTTAAAGCAAACTTTGACGTTAAATATTCTCAGGCTAAGCGAGAAGAATATTACCCGCTTTATAGTAAATACATTTCAATGCGCCACAGCGATGGCACTATGTTTCCACCTAATGTAGAGCAGTTTCAAAGTTTTTTATTTTGTAGCTGGTTAGAAATAACCTTTATCGAACTTTGGCATCAAGGTAATTTAGTGGCTGTGGCGGTAACAGATTGTATGGATAATTCAGTATCGGCTATTTATACATTTTTCGATCCCGACTTTGAGCATTACAGTTTAGGTACTGTAATGATTTTACAGCAACTCGAATTTGCCAAGCAGCAAAATAAAGAATTTGTGTATTTGGGTTACCAAATTGATGAATGCACCAAAATGAAATACAAAACTCAGTTTTTACCCGCGCAAAAACACGTTAATGACCAGTGGTTGGCTATTTAATTTGCAAAAATGCCCGCTGCGCCTTTACTTATTGGCGTATTTTGGGCAAAATCTGCAGCGTTTAACTATTAAAGAGGTGTTACGCTAAACATGGCGAAAGAAGACGTAATCGAAATGCAAGGGACAGTCCTTGATACTTTACCAAATACAATGTTCCGAGTTGAGCTAGAAAATGGTCACGTAGTTGTGGCTCATATTTCAGGTAAAATGCGCAAAAACTATATCCGTATTTTAACCGGCGATAAAGTAACGGTAGAAATGACTCCTTACGATTTATCGAAAGGACGTATCGTATTCCGTGCTCGCTAAGTGCGTAAACGAGATTTAGTTTTTGGCTAGTGTATAACTAGCTTAAAGCGTTTATTAAATGTAATTGATGGTACTTACTAGCAATTACATTTAATAAACAAAAAGCCCAGCTTATGCTGGGCTTTTTGTTGCCTATAAAAAAGACAAAAAAGCCCGCGCATATCACGCAGGCTAGTTTAAATGCTCATTATCTTAGCTAAGTGATTACACTTATTTAAGCTTAGGCAGGTGTTAAATTGCTTTCATAGTCAAAGTTGATTTTCTTATCTTTGACCGACACTTTAACTGTACCGCCATCAACCAATTCACCAAAGAGTATTTCGTTAGCCAATGGCTTTTTAAGCTCATCTTGAATAACACGTGCCATAGGACGTGCACCCATTGCTTTATCGTAGCCTTTATCCGCTAACCACTCACGCGCTTTAGAGGTCAGCTCAAGGTTAACTGACTTCTTATCTAATTGCGCTTGCAGCTCAACCACAAATTTATCAACCACTTGCAAGATAACGTCTTTTTCAAGGTGGTTAAACCAAATAATGTTATCTAAGCGGTTTCTAAATTCGGGTGAAAATACCTTGTTAATTTCACTCATTGCATCGTGCGTGTGATCTTGCTCACTAAAACCAATCGATTTACGTGTGGTTTCTTGCACGCCGGCATTGGTTGTCATAACCACCACGACGTTTCTAAAGTCAGCTTTACGACCATTGTTATCGGTTAATGTACCGTGATCCATTACTTGCAGTAGTATGTTGTAAATATCAGGATGGGCTTTTTCAATTTCATCCAATAACACAACTGCATGTGGGTTTTTAATAACGGCTTCGGTAAGTAAACCACCTTGTTCAAAACCAACATAGCCAGGAGGCGCACCAATTAATCGGCTTACTGCATGGCGCTCAACGTACTCCGACATATCAAACCGAATAAACTCAACACCCATGCATTTAGCAAGCTGTTTAGTTACCTCAGTTTTACCTACGCCTGTAGGTCCAGCAAATAAAAACGAGCCCACTGGCTTGTCTTCGTTTGCAAGCCCAGAGCGAGATAAACGAATCGCAGATGTTAGCGCGTCGATAGATTGATCTTGCCCAAACACCAACATTTTTAAGTTGCGATCAAGATTTTTGAGCGTTTCTTTGTCGGTCGATGACACGCTTTGAGCTGGTATACGCGCCATTTTAGCAATAATCGATTCGATATCTGATACACCAATGGTTTTTTTACGTTTAGAGCTTGGCTGCAAACGCTGATTGGCACCGGCTTCATCTATTACATCAATGGCTTTATCTGGTAAGTGGCGCTCATTAATATATTTAGCACTTAGCTCAGCAGCCGCTTTTAGCGCTTTTTGCGTGTAACGAATACCGTGGTGCTCTTCGTAACGCTCTTTTAGACCGTTTAAAATTTTAGTGGTATCGGCCACACTAGGCTCCAGTACATCAATTTTTTGGAAACGACGCACTAACGCACGGTCTTTCTCAAAAATATTTTTGTACTCATTGTAGGTGGTTGAACCCATACAGCGTAACTGCCCACTTGAAAGCAGTGGTTTTAGCAAGTTAGAAGCATCCATAACACCGCCCGAAGCCGCACCTGCACCAATGATAGTGTGTATTTCATCTATAAATAAAATTGCATTAGGCTTTGCCTGTAATTCTTTTAACAAGCTCTTAAAGCGCTTTTCAAAGTCGCCGCGGTACTTAGTACCAGCAAGCAATGCGCCCATATCAAGCGAGTAAACAACAGCGTCGGCAATTACTTCAGGCACTTGTTCATTCACAATACGATACGCAAGGCCCTCTGCAATGGCTGTTTTACCAACCCCTGCTTCACCTACAAGCAATGGGTTATTCTTTTTACGGCGACATAAAACTTGAACAGTGCGCTCTACTTCACTGTCGCGACCCACTAGTGGGTCAATGTTACCGTCATTAGCTTGCGCATTTAAATTAGTGGTAAAGCTATCTAACTTACTCGCTTCTTCGTTTTGAACCTCTTGTACTTCTTCATGAATATCGTCAGTGTCATCGCCTAACTCATCATCCGATTTGGAGATACCATGAGAAATAAAGTTCACTATATCTAAGCGAGAGATATCGCTTTTCTTAAGTAAGTAAACTGCTTGGCTTTCTTGTTCAGAAAAAATAGCAACAAGAACATTCACACCAGTTACTTCGTTTTTACCCGATGATTGCACATGAAAAACGGCTCGCTGCAACACGCGCTGAAAACCCAGTGTTGGTTGAGTTTCTCGCTCTTCCTCTAAATCAGGAATAACCGGTGTGGTTTCATCTATGAATTCTAATAGTTCGGTTTTTAAACCAGAAATATCAACACCACAGGCATTTAGCGCTTCGCCTGCTGAAGGGTTATCTAAAAGCGCAAGTAAAAGGTGTTCTACCGTCATAAACTCATGGCGGCGTGTACGCGCTTCACGAAACGCGGCATTTAACGTTAGTTCTAAGTCTTTGTTTAGCATTGGCAACCCCTTACTGAGATAATTATTTTATACCACTACAATGAGGTGATTGATCACCTGATTGGTATTTATTCCTGCTCACAACTACAAAGCAGTGGATGCTCGTTATCCCGTGCGTAACGGTTAACTTGTTCCGCTTTTGTATGGGCTACATCGGCGCTAAATACACCGCAAATCCCCTTACCTTTTTCGTGAACTTGAAGCATCACATCGGTTGCTCTATCGCTATCCATATTGAAAAACGTCATTAGTACTTCTATTACAAAGTCCATTGGCGTGTAGTCATCGTTATTTAAAACAACTTTGTATTTTCGCGGTGGTTGCAACTTTTGCTTTTCACTATCGCGAACGGTGTCGATAACACCTGAATCTTTCATACCACTCATAATTAAATATAGTCTTGTCTTTGTAACTCAAGCAAACTTGAATAAAAAATAAATTAAATGTTAAAAAAATACCACAAAACACTTGACTGACTGGCCAAATAAACTACAGTCAGATGTAGATTGATTAATCCTTAGTCAGTCTAGCAAATTATACGGTTTAGAATAACTAAATTAGTCAACTTATAGAAGGATGTAGAAGTATGGCTTGTGGTAAAGTCAAATGGTTCAACAACGCCAAAGGTTTTGGTTTCATCGTAGAAGACGGCTGCGAGAATGATATTTTCGCTCATTACTCAACGATTGTAATGGACGGTTATAAGACACTTAAAGCTGGTCAAGATGTAACATTCGAGCTAGAACAAGGCCCTAAGGGCTTACACGCTAAAAACATAGCCCCTAACGGCGACATTTTAGAGTGATAAACATTTGTTCGACTAAAGCGAGTGATTTAATTTAGATCCTCGCTTAATTTCCCACTTACCATTCAACTCTCTTCTTATTGTTTAATTGTTCCTGTACTCGCTTAATTCAACCCTTTTACTTGATTTTATTTTATATACCCCAATGTTCTAAACGTACCTGTTAATAAAGGCTGCTTTAATGCGCAAGCGCTAGCCCTTTTTAAACAAGCTTGTTACACTCTTGTTGCTAAATTATGCGGTTACATTTTGGCTTATGCTTTTACGCGGCTAAAAATACGTGTACTTTGCAACCTATAAAAAAATCAGTTAGTCAGGTGTGACTATTCTACCTTTTGGTTAATAAAGAGTACCGACACCTAACAAACTGCTTATTAACGCAACCGTGCGCTAATGAGTTTCTTTGCATTGTTGAATACGGCCACTGCGGCCTACTATCTAGGAATGATGATGACATCAAAAATTATCTACACTAAAACGGACGAAGCTCCGGCGCTAGCAACTTACTCGTTGCTACCAATTATCCAAGCCTATACAAATGCGGCAGGTGTTGAAGTTGAAACTCGCGATATCTCATTAGCAGGTCGTGTAATTGCAAACTTCGCAGATTACCTAACAGAAGAACAACGCATCGGTGATGCACTTGCAGAACTTGGCGAACTTGCAAAAACACCAGAAGCAAACATCATCAAATTACCAAATATCAGTGCATCTATACCGCAATTACGCGCTGTTATTAAAGAGCTTCAAGAAAAAGGCTACGCACTACCAGAGTACCCTGCTGAGCCTAAAAATGATGAAGAAGCTAAAATTAAAGCAACGTACGATAAAATTAAAGGCAGTGCTGTAAACCCAGTATTGCGTGAAGGTAACTCAGATCGTCGTGCGCCAGGTTCTGTAAAAGAGTACGCACGCAATAACCCTCATTCAATGGGTGCGTGGAGCAAAGATTCACAATCATACGTTGCAAGCATGAGCGAAGGTGACTTCTTTGGCTCTGAGCAATCAGTTACAGTTGATGCTGCAACTGATGTTCGTATTGAGCACGTAGCAACTAATGGCGACGTAACCGTTCTTAAACAAAGCACGCCACTAATTGCTGGCGAAGTCATTGATGCATCGCGCATTAGCGCAGCTAAACTACAAGCGTTTTTAGAAGCAGAAATTGATGCAGCTAAAGAAAAAGGCGTATTATTTTCGCTTCACATGAAAGCGACAATGATGAAAGTATCTGATCCTATTATTTTTGGTCATGCAGTAAAAGTATTCTACAAAGACGTTTTTTCTAAACACGGCGAGCTTTTTGAAGAGCTAGGTGTTGATGTAAATAACGGTTTAGGCGACGTATATTCTAAAATTCAAACATTAGATGATGCTAAGCGCGAAGAAATTGAAGCAGACATTCAAGCGGTTTACGCTGAGCGTCCTGCTATAGCAATGGTTGACTCTGATCGTGGTATTACTAACTTACACGTACCAAGCGATGTGATCATTGATGCGTCTATGCCTGCTGCCATTCGTTCAAGCGGTCAAATGTGGAACAACGATGGTAAACTACAAGACACTAGCTTTGTAATTCCAGATCGTAGCTACTCAAGTGTTTACCAAGCGACAATTGATTTTTGTAAAGAAAACGGCGCATTTGATCCTACTACTATGGGTAGCGTACCAAACGTAGGCCTAATGGCTCAAAAAGCTGAAGAATACGGTTCTCACGATAAAACGTTTGAAGCAAAAGCAGATGGTTCTATTCGTGTTGTTGATGCAAATGGCACTACATTACTTGAGCACACTGTTGAGCAAGGCGATATTTGGAGAATGTGTCAGGTTAAAGACGCACCAATCCAAGATTGGGTTAAACTTGCGGTAAACCGTGCACGTGCAACGGGTGCACCTGCTGTTTTCTGGTTAGATGAAAATCGTGCTCATGATGCTGAGCTTATCAAAAAGGTAAACAAATACTTACCAGATCACGATACAAATGGCCTAGACATCCAAATTTTAGCACCGCTTGATGCCACCTTGTTTTCATTAGCGCGTATTAAAGAAGGGAAAGACACTATCTCTGTAACGGGTAACGTATTACGTGACTACCTAACAGATTTATTCCCAATTTTAGAACTAGGTACCAGTGCTAAGATGCTTTCAATTGTACCACTAATGAACGGCGGTGGATTATTTGAAACTGGCGCAGGTGGTTCAGCACCTAAGCATGTCCAACAGTTCGAAAAAGAAAACCACTTACGTTGGGATTCACTGGGCGAGTTTTTAGCACTAGCGGCTTCGCTTGAGCACCTAAGCGTAAATACAGGCAACAAAAAAGCGCAAGTACTTGCTGATACACTAGATAAAGCAACCGGTACTTTCCTTGCTGAAAACAAGTCGCCTTCACGTAAAGTAAAAGAAATTGATAACCGTGGTTCTCACTTCTTCTTATCTTTATTCTGGGCACAAGAGCTGGCTAAGCAAGACGAAGACAGTGAGCTTAAAGCGCAATTTACACAAATTGCCAACGATTTAGAAACGCAAAAAGAGCAAATCGTAAACGAGCTTAACGATGCGCAAGGTCCTTCAATGGATATTGGTGGTTACTTCCAACCAAATGATGAGGCAGCGTTTAAAGCAATGCGCCCAAGCGCAACCTTTAACGAAATTTTATCTAAATTAGTATAACCTTAGATCAAATTAAATAAACCGCTTACGTAAAAAGTAAGCGGTTTTTTTGTGCCTAGCTTTTGTATAAAAAAGCCGCTATTTATAAAATAGCGGCCTGTAAACAATTAAAGCGATATTAATTATTTTGTATAAGCACGCGGCATTGTTGAATCCGTAGTATAGCGCTCACGTAGTTTATCTTGGCGAGACTGTGTAGATACCTCTTCACCGTTAATAATCATTTTGCTTACATGACTGCTTAACTCAAACGGGTCGTTACTCCACATCACTACATCAGCGGCTTTACCCACTTCAATGCTGCCGGCATTAATATTAAACACACTTGCTACATTAGATGTAACGGCCTTTAATGCGCCTTGTTGGCTCATGCCATATGAAACGGCATTGCCTGCATCAAAACGAAGTTGATAAATATTATGACTGGCATCGCCGCCCACGGTTAAAATAACCTTAACCCCTGCTTTTTCTAGCACGGCTGCGTTATCTAAGCTGGCATGTAACGAGTCAAAGCTTGAGGGTAAGCTATCCATAGCACTCATAATTACGGGCACTTGCGCTTTAGCAATCTGTTCTTTAACAACAACCGCATCTTGTGCGCCATTGAGCACTAAATTAATACCAAATTGCGATTTAACTTTAAGGAGCTCAATAATATCGGCCGCACGAGATACGCCAACTACCAGTGGCATATCGCCGCTAAGTACTTTACGCATGACTTTATCTTCAGTGCTAGGCTTGCTGTCGTCGTCTTTTTTAGGCTTTTTAGCTGCTTTTGTTTGGTGCTCTTCAAGCTTATTAATGAGGGTTTGCAATGTAAATGCGCGCGACCCCTTGCTGCGCTCACCCAAATAAACCACTAAAGCAGCTTGCTTTTGTATATCGCTTTGTAAATCACCGCTTAAATCAACAACACTCGCTAGGCCTGCAAAAATACTATCGCCCCCATGCGGGGTAATAACATCGCGAGTTACACCGCCTTTACGTGCATAAGGGATAAGGCTTGAGTGAGCGTTGTAAGCAAGGCTTACGTCAAAATCAATACCTGCTTTTTCTTCGCCAGCATCACGTGAACCTGCAACCGCGCTTACCTCTACTAAGCCAAGTTGGTTAATACTGGCAATAAACCCTGGCGTAACAATGCGGCCTTGAGCATCGATAACTTGGTCTGCATATACTTGTTGCGGGTTAATAGCGGTAATTTTACCGTTATCCATTATAATACTTGCGTTTTCTAGCACACCTTGCTCAGTAGCGGTATGAAGCGTTGCATTCACAATAGCAAGCGAGCGAGCATCCACCGTAGCTGAGGCTAACAATCCGGCAGCAACCAGAGATAGCGAAAACGAACGTGATAAATTTTTCATTCTGGGCTCCTTATTGTTGGCCTAACATAAAATCACTTTGTGCCTGAAAAGCGCTGTCGTTTCTATCGTAAACTTTTGCGCCATCAATAAATACTTGTTCAGCTTTTGCGTAAACGCTAAATGGGTTTTGGTTCCAAATGACCACATCACCTTGTTTACCTGCTTCAAGTGAACCCGTTTTATCTTCAATACCTAATGATTTAGCGGCATTTGAGGTGATCCACTTAATTGCGTGCTGCTCCGAAATATCAAACCCATTTTCGTTTGCACGGTACATTACTTTACCTGCTTCTTGGTTTAAGCGCTGAATAGTGGTGTCTGAGTCAGAATGCACAATGGCACACGAATTTTTTACCGCATCAACAATCGCTACGTTTTCTTGAACCATGTCGTAGGCTTCCATTTTAAAGCCCCACCAATCTGGCCAAAGTGCAGCACACGAACCATTTTCAGCCAGTAAATCTGCAATTTTATAAGCTTCAACACCGTGATGGAACGTACCTGCGTGATAGCCAAACTCTTTTGAAAGGTCGATCATCATCGCCATTTCTTCAGCTTTATAACAGTGATTATGAATTATCACTTCACCTTCAATAACCGCTTTTAGTGTATCGTGCTTAATATCGCGAGCTGGTGCTTGTGGGTTTAAGCCAGCTTCATAATCGGCGTCGTACTTATCCCAAGCCCGTTTGTACTCTTGTGCCTCTGCCCAAGCCATTCTGTAGCCGGCCATATTCCCCATACGGGTTGAAGGCAAAGTACCTTGGCGACCATATACGCGTTTTGGGTTTTCACCACAGGCCATTTTTAGGCCATTAGGTGCATCAGGAAATTTCATGCCTTGCATGGTATGCGCAGGAATGTTTTTAAGTGTAACTCCTCGTCCACCAAATAAGTTAGCTGAGCCAGGTAAAATTTGTAATGACGTAATACCGCCTTCGCGCGCGCGATTAAAACCAGGGTCTTGAGGCCATACTGAGTGCTCTACCCACACCTCAGCCGTATTTGGGCTAGTCATTTCGTTTCCGTCTTGATGAGACTCTACCGATGGGCTTGGGTAAGCACCTAAGTGAGAATGTACATCAATAATACCTGGAGTAACCCATTTGCCCTGGGCATCAATGGTTGCATCTGCATTGGCCGATAAGTCTTTACCCACTTGTTGTATTTTGCCATCAACAAGTAGTACATCAGCATCATTTAAACGCTCGCCTGTACCGGTAAGTACGGTTGCATTGGTAATTAAAGTGCTTTTACTTGCCAGCGGTGTGTAAGTGCTTGGGTATGGGTTTTTATTAATGGTGATTTTTGCATCTTGCGGGCCGTTTTCTTGGCAACCAACAAGCGCAGCAGCTAAACCAACTGCTAACAATGAGGGTGCAAATTTTTGCATGTTGTTAGGTTCTCCTGTTTTTTTGCTACTTTAGCCAAAGCAGCGTAATAAAGCTAAAAAAACAGGTAAAAAAGCGATTAATTGAGTTAAACGGCTGTCATTATTTTTTTATATAATTGTTATACAGCTTTTCTAGCGCGCCTTCGGTAGTAAGGGAAGGATCTTTGTTTATAAAGTGTTTAACGGTGCGCGTTACAAAGTCTGAGTTTTGCTTATGTTGCTTAGCAAAATCCTTAATTAAAGTATTGCCATCGCTTGCTGCTGTTACTTTATTATGCCGATGACGATACTGGCTAAGCGCCCTGTTAAAATCGCCATTATAATCCTCAACCAGTATTTTATAAAAGTCACTTTTTTGAACTTTAAGCACGTTAATACAGTAAGTTAATGCCTCTTTAAAGTCGGTGAAAACGGTGCCTTCTACATCAAACTCTTTGGTTTTTTCGCGTACGGTTACACGGGCTTCTTCGGTGGCATATGTAAAGCCTGTAAATGCTAAACGCTCAGATGCCTCTTTACCTAATTTCATACCCGCTTGAATGCTGTGCGCAAATTCATCGCTCATTTCGCTTAATTCGTTTTCTTCCCACATGTTATAAACACGCAACGCCTTAGCGTACTTATTAGAGAGCTTTTTTTTAAGTTTTGTAAAACGCTCATCTATCGTCATTAGCCTTTCATTATGTAATAAGGCATGGCACTCGTAACATGCTGCAATTGATATAAATTCGGCCTCTTCGCCTAAATCAATAATGCTCTGTAACATGTGCAGGGGCGGGCAATGGTCGCGCTCTGTGGCTTCGCACCCACAATAAAAACATTGGTTAAAATGTTTGTGCTCGCAGGCATACGCTTGCTGGTAATAGCTGGCTGGCGTTTTGCTCACTGGTTCTCCTAAAAATTAAGCGCGTAAATATTGGGGGCGATGATAGCAGGCTGAGAAAATATGTCAGTAGCTGTAAAATAATTTTACCTAAGTGTGTCAAAAAACACATTTATTAGGGCATAAATTCAGCCACCTAGGTCAAGTGTGTATTTTTAAACATACCTGCTTACACCTTGTTGCGTTTGGTTAACAGCTTTTTAGTTTAAATCGCCCAATAATAAAGCTGAACCACAAACAATGAGGACTAATTATGAATACGTTAAAAGCGACTTTATGCACAACTATGGTATTAGGCGCAACTTTACTAATGGCAAAGCCAGCATTAGCCACCCAATTTGTAGCGGCCGACTCTACACCAGGTACACAGGCTTGTATGGCTGTTGCAGCGAATAAATCGTACGTGTTACGTAAAGCGTCACGCGATTTAAATATAAGCAAAGCGGTAATGAGCAAAAAACTGCACTGTAATAACTTATCAATGAGCGACTTTGTTAGTTTGTATAACCTTGATAAAAGCGCACATTATTTAAATATTGATACCAGTACTCGCACATCAATTAAAGATTTAGCTAAGACGCACAACCTTGAAAAAGTAATCATCACAGGGCCAAAATAGTATGGCGTTAACACAAAACTAAGCCTGCTTTGTAAGCAGGCTTAGTTTATTAAATAATGGCCGCAATTAAGCCAAATAAACCGCCAAACACACCGCCCCACACTACTAGCCAACCTAAATGCTCACGTATCATCGTTTGAATAATGTCTTTAACCATTTTAGGGGTGAGTTCATTTAAACGCTCATCAACTAATTTAAGTACCGTAGCATGTAAGCTTTGCGCGCTATTGCCTTGCGATAACGTATCGTTTACTAGCGCTTTAAAGTCGTCTGTTTGGCTAATTTGCGCAAGTGATAGCTGCATTTTTTCAATAAACTTTTCTCGCATTGGCTCTATTGCCTCTGTGCCGCCAAACATACCTAGCATGCTACCAAACTGTGATTGCTCTATCACGTGCAGTAGATTGTCAAACGCAGGGTTTAAATCAACCTTAGTAATAATGCCTTCAAAGTCGATATTAGGCTGTGCTTTGTTAAGTAGATTATTAATTTTTTGCTCTGAGAAAAACTCAGTCAAAATTAAATTACGAATAGCCACTTTAAAACTTTCAAATTTTAGAGCAATAACGCCCGAGCCGTATAACAAAGGGACCTTTTCAAATAACATATGAACAGCCAATAAGTTTGTGACAGCACCAGATAGCGCAAATAACCCCACCGATAATACAATGGCCTGGTTAAAAAAGTAGCCTATCACGACACACAAAACCGCAAGCAAATTGGTGATAAAACTTTTGTTCATTGTTACTCCATTAGCATTTTTTATATCGTTAATTTTACAACGATTAGTTTGTTAAATTAATACTTTTTTGCCATAGTTTAAGTATCTGTTTAAAAGGCGAGCGATTGATATGTGGAAAACAGTAAACGAGCACATTAGCCAAGCCATTCATTATGACTTTAAACATACTTACAAACGCCAGCTGCAAAGTACCAATACTGATAAACTCTATCAACTAACCGATGGTAAGCACAATTACCTGGTAAAAATTGCCCTAAAAAGTGAACTGGACCGTCTTGAAAGCGAGGCAATTGGGCTTAAGCAGCTCACCCAAAATAGTGTTTTTATGGTGCCCGATTGCATTGTAACAGGCGCTAATATTGAATTTTCGTTTATTGTACTTGAATGGTTAGTACTTGATAAACAGCCCCACACTCATTGGCACGATATGGGTAAGCAACTGGCTATGCTGCATCAAAAGCACGACCAAGCAATGTTTGGCTTTGACGAAGATAACTACCTAGCCACAACCGTGCAACCAAACCAGTGGCATAAAAAATGGGATTTATTTTACGCAGAAGAGCGCATAGGCTGGCAACTACAACTATTAGCTGAGAAAGGTATTGAACTTGTAGAGCCTGAGCAATTAATTAACTTAGTAAAAGAGCAACTACATAGCCATATTGTTGAACCCTCTTTAGTACATGGTGATTTTTGGCGTGGAAATATGGGGTTTATTAAAAATGTACCCACCTTATTTAACCCAGCATGCTATTACGGTGACCGCGAGGTCGATATCGCAATGAGTGAGCTATTTGCCCCCTTACCTGATGATTTTTATAACGCCTACAACGCGCAATACCCACTAAGCGATAACTATAAAAAGCGTAAAGCGATATACCAGCTTTACCCTATTTTAAATCACGCAAATATTTTTGCAGGGCATTACCTTACCCAAGCTAAGCAACATATTGATACGCTGCTATCGCTTTAAATAATAATGCCTCTAAGGCGTAAAGTTACTGTCATAAACGTCGCTTCAGCACTATATTTAAAAGGATGTAATTAAGGCTCAATACCTTGTTGTTTAGTTCAGTTTTGAGCCATCAAGTTGTTGCTAGTATAACCGCACAACTTAATTAATGCGTATCAACAAGTTAATTCTTACCTTGGTACTATTGGAGTGATTATTATGAAAGACTTTTTATCACAACGTATCACCTGCCCACACTGTGGCAATCACATACATTTAGATATTGACGCCACCTTAGGTGATCAAGACTATATTGAAGAATGCGCTGCCTGTTATAACCCTATCCATTTAAATATGCATATAGACCATGCTCATAAAAAATTAGAGTTACACATAGACAGCGACGATGAGCAAATTTTTTAGCCCTGGTGGCGTAAGTAATTTTCTACCGTGTTAACAATGGTATAAGTTTGCTGATCAACTTCTATATTCAGTTTATCACCCACTTTTGCAATGCCTAAATTTGTAATAGCCAGCGTTTCGGGGATCAAGTGTAACCAAAACCCCTGCTCGTCAATTTCGCCCACGGTTAAACTTGCGCCATTTATTGCGACAAACCCTTTGTATAAAACAAACTTGTGCCACTCCGCCGGTAAATTTAACTGAATTTTACAGTTATTTTGCTCTTTAACTATTTGCCTAATTTTAGCGGTGCAATGAATATGCCCCGAGACAATATGACCGCCAAGCTCTGTCCCAAAAGTGACTGAACGCTCATAATTAACTAGGCTGCCCAGTGTCAATTCACCCAAATTAGTTAGCGCAAGTGTTTCATCTATTACATCAAAATGCACTTGTGCTACTACATCCTGATTACTCACCTCAACTTTAACCACCGTTAAGCAGCAACCGTTAATGGCAATGCTCGCACCTAAGTCAAGGTGTTTAACATATTCATCACTCACCGATACAACCAAGCGTAAAACCCCATCGCTGTGTGTGCTAGAAACAACAGTAGCTTGAGTTTGAACAATTCCTGTAAACATAAAATCACTTAAAATTATTACAAAGTGATAGTTTAACGTATCAACGGGTAAAATCATTCACTGCGATGATTTTTATTTGAAACACAATCGATTACAATTGTGCCCTGTTTTATCAAATAGCCGTTTTTATGACCTTTAGTAGCTGGGAAGCCAAACGTTTAATTACCCTTGCCATACCTGTATTTTTAGCACAAGTCACTCTCGTTTTAATGTCGGTGGTCGACACCATCATGGCCGGCCAAGTAAGCCCTACAGATTTAGCTGCATTATCGATTGCAACAGGTATATGGAACCCATTATTACTTGCGCTGCAAGGTATTTTGCTCGCATTGACTGGAATTATTGCCCAATTTGCTGGTGCAAATGATAAACAAGGCATAAGCCATTATTTTCAACAAGCACTGTATTTAACTGCCATTTTAAGCGCCCTAGGCTTTGGCATAGCTAATTTAGCCGATATTGTCATTTTAAAACTCGATACAACCCCCGCCATCGCCAGCCTAGCGTATGACTATATCCATTTTGTGAAATGGGGGGCCTTTGGATTTTTAACCTTTACTGTTTATAGAAATATGACCGAAGGTATGGGAATGACAAAACCCGCTTTTTATATAAGCCTGCTCGGCCTTGCGGTTAATATTCCAGCTAACTATATTTTTATTAACGGTGTGTTTGGTCTACCTGCATACGGTGGTGCGGGCTGTGGTATTGCAACTGCACTAGTGCTAACAGTAATGGCCATTGCGCAAGTGACCTTTTGCCAATTCAGTAAAAAAGTAGACGCCAAAGCCTTATTGTCTAACTTTGAAAAACCCAATCTAAAAACCATTGGCATTATTACTAAATTAGGTATACCTATTTCGTTGGCCACTTTTTTTGAAATTACGCTGTTTGCATGCATACCCTTATTTATTGCACACTTAGGTGCTGTTGCAGTGTCGGGCCATCAAATAGCAGGAAGCGTAACCGCGTTATTATTTATGATGCCACTGAGCTTATCTATCGCCATTAGTATTCGTATTGGTAATTTATTTGGTCAAAACCATCTAAGCCAATTAAAAATTGCTATCTCAACTAGTTATATATTAGCCATTGCTATAGCCTTATTTTTAGCGATTATAACTTTTATAGGCCGCGATTTAATTAGCCAACTGTACACCGATAGCCCAGCTGTTATTGCGTTAGCTAGCTCTATTATGATTTTGGCATGCATTTATCAACTACCTGATGCACTACAAGTCGCTGCAAATGGCATTTTACGCGGGTTAAAACATACTCAGCCTATTTCTTATATCACGTTTATCTCTTATTGGTTAATCGGTTTTGCTTTTGGATACGTATTAGGAATAACAGATTTAATTGTACCAGCTATGGGGCCGCACGGATTTTGGATAGGTATAATATTTGGTTTAACCGTTGCAGCTATATGGCTTATGTTCACCGTTAATAAGCGATTAAAGCAGGCGCCATTTGTATAAAAAACCCCTTACATTATTATCTAGCCAAACATGGTTAAGTTATTTGTTAGCTGTGTGTTGTGCCGTGCTTGCTGGGTGTTCAAAAGCGCCCAGCACCACGTATCAAACATACACAGAACGCTTAAGTAATACCCTTGAAACCCAAGCCCCAAGCTTAAGTAAGCCTGCACCAATTAGCCCGCTATTACCCCCAAATACGCTTACTAAAGGCAGTACTATCAGCTTGGTCGAACTTGCCAGTTTAAGCCATTGTAAACTCAGCCTACTTATTAGCGAGCATAATAATCAACTAGGTAAAACGGCAGGCTATGCCAGTGTTTTAAAGTATCAAATAGAGTTTGTGCAAAATGCGCAGCAGTGCTTAAGCACACTTAAGCCTGACTCAAACATTTATAAAACCCTATTAAATGCAAAAGCGCAAAAAGAGCAAACACTAAACCACTACTTTAATTATATGCTGTATAACGAATTTGAGCTTAAAAGCACGTGGCAAGCTAGCAGCGCAGAGCTTGCTGTGTCGCCGGCAGGATTTAGCGACACCGTAGCGGCCATGCAGAAGCTTGTACAGTTAAAGCGCCACATACTCAATAAACACTATTTAAAGATCAACTCCGCAGACATATTTAACGCGTTAGAGCAGCTTAACAAGTACCGTTTTAACCAATTACTTATTTATTCTGCGCGTTTGCAGATAGCGTTTAATAATTCAGCCACGCAATTTATTCAGTCGCAATCCATTGATGAGATATGCCCAGCAGGAAAAAATAAAAAAGTTGCGACAATAGTAAGCAACGTGTTTAAAAAATTTTATCTAAAAGAGCTACAGCCCTATCAAGCAAATTTAGTGGGCTACCTTGAAACATTATTGCCCTTATATAATCAACTTTGGTTTGACGAACCCATAACAAATAGCCAAATAAACACTTTGATAGCGCTTGATTCACAAACAAATTTATTAAACCAGCTCAAAGGCTCAGCCAAAAAGCACGTTACTTGGTGGCAAAACTTTTATAAAACGTGTGAAATCAGCCCAATATGAATAAAAAAACGGCAAATAAACCTAAAAGCAGCAAACTTGCTTGATTCGCCACTCGCCACGCTATATATTAGCGGCCGCTGGTAATTAAATTTATCACATCTTAATTAGGTAATACGACCGTAGCTCAGTTGGTTAGAGCGCTACCTTGACATGGTAGAGGTCGGTGGTTCGAATCCACTCAGTCGTACCAAATTAATTCTTC
>NZ_CAWUKC010000081.1:0-17776 GCF_963922945.1 uncultured Pseudoalteromonas sp.
CCATCAGCGATTGGATCCGAAAACGGAATACCTAGCTCGAGTGCGTCCGCGCCGCCATCAATTAAGCTTTTAATAATAGCTATACTTTGCTCTTTTCCTGGGTCACCAATGGTTACAAATGGTACAAATGCACCTTGTTTTTGCTCATTAAGCGCCGCAAAAGTTTTACCGTAACGATCTGTATTTAACTGGCTCATAGTTGACCTCCTTGTGATAACACACTGTGCACATGGGCTAAATCTTTGTCGCCACGACCACTTAAGTTAACCACTAAAATGCTTTCTTCTGTTTGCTCTTCGGCGTATTTTAGTGCATAAGCAAGAGCATGGCTTGATTCAAGCGCTGGGATAATACCTTCGTTTTTAGCAAGTGCTTGGAACGCATCAAGGGCTTCTGTATCGCTGATCCCCACATATTGAGCGCGGCCTGTTTCGTGTAAAAACGCATGCTGTGGCCCAACAGCTGGGTAGTCTAGACCGGCAGAGACCGAATAAGACTCTTCAATTTGGCCATCGTCATTTTGCATAATGTACGTATAGGTACCGTGCAGTATACCTTTAGTACCTTTACAAATAGTGGCGCCGTGCTCGTGAGTATCTAAGCCTTTACCAGCAGGCTCTACACCAATAAGTTTCACACTTGGCTCGTCGATAAAGTCAGTAAACATACCAATGGCGTTTGAACCACCGCCAACACAGGCTAATACAGCATCTGGTAAGCGACCTTCTGCCTCAAGAATTTGTTGTTTAGCCTCTTCACCAATCACTTTTTGATACTCACGTACAATTGTAGGGAATGGATGGGGGCCCGCTGCGGTGCCAAGTAAGTAATGCGCATCTTGGTAATTTGCAGACCAGTCGCGTAGGGCTTCGTTAACGGCATCTTTTAAAGTACCAGAGCCCGCAGTGACGGGTATTACTTCTGCGCCCATCAGTTTCATTCTAAATACATTGGGCTGTTGGCGCTCAACATCTTTTGCCCCCATATAAATGCGGCATTTTAAACCAAGAAGTGCACATGCTAATGCAGTTGCTACACCATGTTGGCCTGCGCCTGTTTCAGCAATCACTTCATTTTTACCCATACGTTTAGTTAGCAACGCTTGACCAAGTACTTGGTTGGTTTTGTGTGCGCCGCCGTGCAGTAAATCTTCACGTTTTAGGTAAAGTTTTACTTTAGGGTTTTTAATTAAATTACGCGTTAATGTAAGCGGCGTAGGGCGACCGGCATACTCGTTTAATAATTTTGTAAACTCAGCCTCAAACTCAGGATCATTTTGAGCTTTGTTAAATTCGTTTTCTAGCTGCTTAAGTGCAGGGACAAGTAGTTCAGGTACAAACATACCGCCAAACTCGCCAAAATAAGCTGGATTTTGCATTATAACCTCAATAATTTCTGATGCTTGTAAAAGCATTTTGTAATTTGATAGGGCACTTTTTACCCGCAGATTCTTCCACGCCTGAATTTAAATCAAGGCCTAGGGCACCTTGTAAAAGCGCATCTTTTATATTGTCTGGATTTAAGCCACCCGCTAGCATAAATGGGGTTGTTGCGTCGCGCAGCACTGCCCAATCGAACGCTTTACCTGTACCACCTGCTTGAGTATCGCTGTGGGTATCGTAAAGATGGCGGTCTACGCCTTTGGCTGGCGTTGGCAAAGTGTTTTTAATTGCCTGTGCTTTCCAAATTTCACACCCTTTAGGGAGCTTTGTACGCAAAGCTGCAATGTAATCGTCACTTTCATTTCCGTGTAATTGAACTGCGGCCAGTTTTAGCTCGTGGGCGTATTGTACCACTTGCTGCTCGCTGGCATTGACAAATACACCAATAAATTTCAGAGAGGCACTTTGAGTTATTTCTTTGGCACAATCTAGATCTACATAACGGGGGGATTTAGGATGAAATATAAGTCCACCATACACTGCGCCATTGTCGTAGGCTGCTTGCGCATCTTGGCTACGTGTTAAACCACATACTTTATTATCGCCAAAAATAACCTTTTTACAGGCTTGCTCTAAATCGGCCTCAGCCATTAACGAACTGCCTATTAAAAAGCCATCGCATAGTGGGGCTAAGCGTTTTACATCTTGATGGGTGTAAATACCTGACTCAGAAATAACCACTTTATCTTGTGGAATAAGCGTACGAAGTTTTTCGGTAGTAGCCAAGTCGGTACTCAAATCACGCAAGTTACGGTTATTAATACCAATAATTTGTGCATCGAGTGCAAGAGCGCGGTGTACTTCTTCTTCGTTACTTACTTCGGTTAATACCGACATGTTAAGTGAGTCGGCGACTGCATGTAGCGCTTTGTATTGCGCATCATCAAGCACTGATAGCATCAATAGTATGGCATCACCACCGTATATGCGTGCCAGATACACTTGGTATTCGTCAATAAAAAAGTCTTTACAAATAAGCGGTTGCTCTACTTGGCTACGCACAAATTCTAAATAATCAAAACTACCTTGAAAGTACTTAGCATCAGTAAGTACGCTCATGCAGGTGGCATATTTTTTATAAACAGAGGCAATCTCGGTTAAATCAAACGGCTCTCTAATCAGCCCTTTTGACGGAGATGCTTTTTTGCATTCTAAAATAAATTGTGTTCCCGGTGCAGCTAGCGCTTTATAAAAACTACGGCTAGTTGGAACGGCAAGGTGCTTAAAGCTCTCTAGTGGACGTGCGGCTTTACGCTCTATAAGCTCTTGTTTTTTATCAGCAACAATTTTGTCTAATACATTAGCCATGACTTACCTCAATAATTGCATTTAATGTGTCCATGGCTTTGCCTGAACTGAGTAATGATTTTACCTGTTGTGCGCCTTCTTTTAATGACTGTACTTTACCGCTTAAGTATAAAAGTGCAGCCACATTGACCACAATGGCAGCATTGTGCGCATCACTACCTTTACCTTGTAAAATGGCAAGGCTTGCATTTGCGTTGTATTGTGGGCCTTCACCTGCTAGTTGTTCAAGTGAATAGTTTGCAAGGTCAAAGTCGCTTGGGTTTAATGTGTATTGTGTTATCTCGCCATTGTTTAGCTCAACTACCTGTGTTGGGCCGTGTAGGGCGATTTCGTCAGTGCCAGAGCCGTGTACTATCATTGCGCGTTTAGTGCCTAATGTTTTAAGCGTTTGTGCCATTGGCATACATAACGATTCATCGTACACACCGAGTAATTGCACTTGTGGCGCAGCTGGGTTAGCAAGGGGGCCTAAAATGTTAAAAATGGTGCGTGTTTTAAGCGCAGTACGTACGCCCATTGCGTGGCGTACACCACTGTGATAGTGCGGAGCAAATAAAAAGGTAAAGTGGGTTTGCTCAAGGCATTGTGCAGCCTGAGCTGGACTCATATCTATATTAATCCCCAGTGCTTTTAATAAATCAGCAGAGCCTGAATTACTCGATACACTGCGATTACCATGTTTTACCATATTAATACCCGCGGCAGCTGCAACAATAGCCGCGGTAGTACTAATATTAATGGTATTTGAGCCATCGCCTCCGGTGCCGCAGCTATCGGCAAGTTGCGTGCGAGCGGTAGTAAAGGCAACAGCGTTTTGACGCATTGATGCAGCTGCACCGGCAATTTCATCGCTCACTTCGCCTTTCATTTTAAGACTAATAAGCAGTGCTGTGAGCTCTATATCGCTCATGTTACCTTGCATTATTTGGTTAAATAATGCATTTGATTGCTCGTAGTTAAGCGACTTGCCAAGTATAAGTTGCTCAATTGCAGATTGAACATTAATGGGCTGTTGTGTCTGTGTACTCATAATGTCCTCTATTAGTTGGTGCGCGTTAAATACGCAACACTTTGTTGAAGTAACATGGCACCATTTGGCGTAAGTATTGACTCAGGATGAAATTGATAACCCAACGCTTTATCGTCGTGGTGATATATAGCCATAGGAATATCGTCAAACTGTGCAATTACCTCAATATCTTCGGGTACCTTGGTTGCCATTAATGAATGGTAACGCGCTACAGGCATGGTGTTACCCATTCCTTCAAACACTGGGTGCGGGTTTAAATCAATGATTGATGACTTACCATGTACGGTCTCGCCCGCATGGCCGATTACTCCGCCATAACTTTGTGTAAGTGCTTGTTGCCCTAGGCAAATGCCTAGCATAGGAAAATGGCCTTTAGCCAGCTCGATTAATTCCATTAAACAACCTGCATCACTCGGTGCACCAGGACCTGGCGAAAGCACTAATAATACTTGGCCTTTCTCTTGTCGCATCTTATTAAAAATAACCTCTGCACTTATATTATTTCTATATACCACAAGCTCACAGCCGAGCATGCTTAGCTCATCAACTAAGTTGTAGCTAAACGAATCAAAATTATCTAAAAAGTATATTTTCATTGGGTTTGCTGTACTCATTTTATACCGCCTCATAAGTCGATTTTATGGCGGTGATCACCGCTTGGGCTTTAGCGCGGGTTTCGTTAGCTTCGGCTTGCGGATCAGAATCGTAAACAACACCTGCACCTGCTTGTACATACGCGGTATTATTTTTTACAAACGCTGAGCGAATAACAATGCAGCTATCCATTGCACCGTCACCCGTTAAATAGCCTACTGCGCCGCCATAACTACCACGGCGCTTGCCTTCGGTTTGCCTTACAAGCTCTGCAGCACGTACTTTAGGAGCGCCGACCAGCGTGCCCATGTTCATACACGCTTGGTATGCGTGCAATGCATCAAGCTCAGGCTTTAATGTGCCCACAACGCGAGAAACCAAGTGCATTACTTGCGAGTAGCGGTCTACTTTTAAAAGCTCTTTTGCATGGCGTGTACCAGCTATACTAATACGCGCCACATCGTTACGAGCTAAATCAACCAGCATTAAATGCTCAGCACGTTCTTTTTGATCGTTTCTTAGTTCAAGTTCAATACGACTGTCTAAGTCTGGGTTGATTGCGCCATTGGCAAATTTCCCACGTGGGCGAGTACCGGCAATAGGGTAAACTTCAACTTGTTTGCTATGCACTTCGTACTTAAGTGCCGATTCAGGAGAAGCGCCGAATAAAGCAAACTCTTCATCGCGCATATAAAACATATACGGGCTTGGGTTTTGTTTTTTAAGTTGGCTATACGCGTGCAATGAATCAGGGCAGGGCAATGAAAACGTACGCGAAGGCACAACCTGAAAAATATCACCATCAACAATGTTCTTTTTAAGCTTAACTACTTGCTCGCAGTACGTTTCATCACTTATATCAACACTTACATCGCAGGTGCCTGTTTGCAGTGGGGCACTAAATTCTTCTGCTTTATCGCATAAGGCATTTAACCGTTCAAGCTCTTTACCTACCTCAAAACAATTAGCGTGTACGTCGGGGCCATTAAACACATTACCAATAAGCTCGGTAGTTTGTTTTTGATGGTCGATAACCACTAAGGTTTCGGCTAAGTAAAAAACGTAGTCTGGACAGGTGTTTTCGCCATCGGGTACATCGCTTAGCTGCTCAAAATTCGCCACCATGTCGTAGGCAAATACACCGCCTAAAAATACCGAAAACGGGTTTTCGGTGGTGCTTTTGATACTGTTTATACAAGTACGTAACGCGCTAAATGCATTGTCGGCAACCAGTTTACTTGCCTCGTCAATGTCATTAGCGCCACCTTTATAAACAAGAGTTAGGCTTGTGTCGGTTAGGGTTGCATCACAGCTGTGTACATTGGCTTTTAAATACGGAAGTAACTGTTTTCCGTTATTAGATTGAGCACTTACCGTGACGGTTTTACCTTGGCAAACAATGCGCAGGGCGCAGTCAACTAAAATTAAACTTTTAACACTGTCTTTAGAATCAATTTCGGCTGATTCAAGCAGTAGCGAATTAGGCTTATCAAGTGCTGCATAAAGTGCAAGTGGGCTACTAATGTACTCGCGCACTTGCGTTATGCTTGTCACTTCGCCTGGTGTGGTAGTTATATGACTAAAAATCAAACCTCATTCCCTCAAAAAATAAAACCCCGCAATGCTTTTGCAATGCGGGGTTTGAATAACGATATCTAAATTACAAACAGATCATTACCGCCCCGCTATATCAGGCGCCACCACCAACGATGTGTAAGAGTAAGACCGTTATTCATGTTTTTTGCCTCAAAATAAAAATAAATACGTAAAATTTAGTTATAAAAAAACCCGCATAGTTGCGGGTTTTGAATATTTGCTAGACACGACAATTCATCACCCAAAATTATGAGTGCCACCACCAAATAGTGTTTTGAATTGAATTGTTCATTGTTGTTAGTTCTTAATGTGTCTTAAAGTGGCTACAGTAAAACGTATTTAGTAGTTTTGTGTCAAGTGTTTATTTAAAACAATTTAGTCAAAAAAGTTGGTATACTTGCATAAAGTCCTACTACCTTTAAATTTAAGCAGTTTTCTTTTGATAAAATACGATTTACACAGCCATACAACACATTCAGACGGGCACTTATCGGTCGAACAATTATTGCACCGCGCCGTAGAAAAAAATATTGATGTGTTTGCGATAACCGATCACGATACCGTGGCAGCCATTGCGCCGGCTAACGCGTTTATTGAGAGCGAAAACCTACCGCTTAAGCTTATTTCGGGTGTAGAAATTTCGACTAAGTGGGAAAGCTTTGAAATACATATTGTTGGGCTCAATATTGATATAAACAATAGTGCCCTTACATCATTGTTATTGGCGCAGCAACAAAAGCGTGATGAGCGAGCAATCGAAATTGGTAAAAGGCTGGCAAAAAACGGGTTTGATGGCATTTACGAACAAGCCAAATCTTTGGCTGCAAACGCGCAAATTACCCGCGCTCATTTTGCACGCGCTTTAATAGAGCGAGGGGTCGCTAAAAACTTCCCTGGGGTGTTTAAAAAATACCTCGGGCGCGCTAAAACGGGCTACGTTCCTAGCAAATGGTGTAATATGCAAACTGCTATTGAGGCAATCCATGCGGGCGGTGGTGTAGCAGTATTGGCTCACCCTGGTCGTTATAAAATGTCTAATAAATGGCTGCGCAAATTACTCGTTGAATTTAAACATGCAGGGGGAGACGCAATGGAAGTTGCACAACCACAACAGGCCCCTACAGAGCGACAGTTTTTAGGGCAATTGAGCCTAGAGTACGATTTATTGTGTTCGCAAGGCTCTGACTTTCATTTTCCAACTAGCTATTTAGAGCTAGGCAAAAACCTATACTTACCCAAAGGCTGCCAAGGGGTTTGGCAGATGTGGGAAGGGCAAGAAGGAGCATTATCATGAGTCAATTAATTCATATTCACCCAGCAAACCCACAGCCACGACTTGTTAGCCAAGCGGTTGATATTATAAAGCAGGGCGGGGTTGTCATTTACCCAACAGATTCGGGCTATGCCATAGGATGTAACCTCGGTAATAAGCAAGCAAAAGAGCGTATTGAACGTATTCGTGGTATCGAAAAGCACCATAACTTTACGCTGGTATGCCGTGATTTATCTGAGCTTGCAACGTATGCCCGTGTAGATAACCAAATGTTTAGGCTTATTAAAAATAATACGCCAGGGCCATACACCTTTATTTTTAAAGGCACAAAAGAGGTGCCAAAGCGGTTATTAAACGATAAGAAAAAAACCATAGGTATGCGCGTTACAGAGCACCCTATTGCCTGTGCATTACTTGCAGAGCTTGGGGAGCCGTTAATGTCGTGTTCGTTAATTTTACCTGGCGAAGAGTTTACAGAATCAGATCCAGATGAAATTTTAACGCGATTAGATAAACACGTAGATTTAATTATTGACGGCGGACACCTCGCAGAGCAAGCAACCACAGTCATTGACCTATCAGAAGATGATGTTCACATTTTACGTGTAGGCTGTGGCGATACAAGCCCGTTTGAGTAACCTGTGTGAGTGATACCACCCCCCGTGTAAAGAATACCGAAAATGAGCCAGTGCAGCAAAAGCTGCCACTGGCTTTTTTGCATGGTAAAGCCGTTGTAGATAAACCCGAAGACTTGTACATTCCACCCGATGCTCTTGAGGTTATTTTAGAAACTTTTGAAGGCCCGCTGGATTTACTGCTGTATTTAATCAAAAAACATAAGTTAGATGTGCTCGAACTCTCTATATTTAGTATTACTGAGCAATATGTTAGTTATGTAGAAATGATGAGCGAGTTCCATTTAGAGCTAGCTGGCGAGTACTTGGTTATGGCCGCGTTATTGGCGCAAATAAAATCACGTTTGTTATTGCCTGTGCACGAGGAGCTCGAAGAAGAGGAAGACCCCCGCGCAGAGCTGATTAAGCGTTTGCAAGAGTACGAGCAGTTTAAAAAAGCAGCCGAAAATATAGATGCTATTCCCCGTGTTGGCCGTGATATTTTTGTAGCAAATGCGAGCATGCCGGTCAATGAAAATACCAGCAAAAACCTGCCAGAGCTGGAATTAAAAGATTTAATGTTAGCACTGAGCGATGTAATGGCGCGCGCTAAAACATATGAACATCACCAAGTAACTGCAGAAGCACTTTCTACCCGTGAGCGTATGAGCCAAATTTTAGCTTTGCTCAGTAAAGAGAAAAAAGCGCTGCCCTTTAGTCACTTATTTACTTTTAGTGAAGGAAGAAGCGGTGTTGTGGTGAGCTTTATTGCTATGCTTGAGCTTATAAAAGAAGGCTTAATTAGCTGTTTGCAAGTATCACCTGATAGCCTGATTTATATTGAACTCATCGATGCTCAAAGCTGCTAAATATTATAAATACCAGTAAGAAGTAAAATGCAGTGATGCGATACAAACAACCCTTTAATTTTGAGTGGAATTATTTTTAGTAGAGCGAACTCGTGACTCTAATAAAGGTTTTAAATGCTCAGGTAACCAGCGTAACATGACTTGGTGGTATTGCTCTGTTTGCTTAATTTTTTTTAATTGCTCATCTAATAGTTGAATGTTTTTAGCACCCTGCTCATTTTTAGTGCAGCCAATGTAGCCATAACTTAGCGGCGGGGCCTCAACAATTGCTCGCTGAGTGAGGTTTTCTTCAAAGTACATAGATTTTGCTAGGTAATGGTGCTCACTTGGGTACCCTAATAAAATATCTAAACGCTTTAAGTTAAGCATATAGGTAAGGCTTGCCAAGCTGTTGCGTGTAGGGCGAATAACAATATTTATATCTGGGGTGTTATTTATAACCTTATCGAGCGCTTCACCGTAGGAGCGATTCATTGATACACCTAATGTAAGCTTTTTTTCTGCCAGTAAGTCATGCAAAGATACCGCCTCGCCATTTGCTACTCCAAGCGATTTTGCTAACCCTTTGTGCATAGCAATAGAAGGTGACAGCCCTGTTGTTGAGCTGTGCTCGCTAAAGTGGATAAAGCTTTTTCTAAATTCATTTTTATAAAGCGAGAGCGCGCAATGTGTCGCAGATTTATTAGCAAGTTCTTGAATAGCTCTGCCAGAGGGGATGACAACGCGTTTAAAAGTAACGTGAGGAAGTTGTTGCTCGAGCAAAGTTATAACGCTTTCATCGCGACCTTGGTGTTGGTATTTGCCATTTAAAATGTAATAGGGCGCAAAGTCGTGCGTTAGCCAGTTAATTGTGTGGGCGTAACTGTGCGAAGAAATGCTTAAATACAAGGCGATACACAAAAATGCACGGAGCATTACTATAACTACCTAAGACAATGAAATTATTGCTATTGTAGTCAATTAAGCACAACAAAGTAAAATGCCAGCTATAAAGCTGGCACATTTTATTAGTATTATCTGCTTGGGCAGTTAATAGTTCGCTATGATTAGTTGGCTTTTAACCACTTTACAAATTCACGCGCTTCACTTGCTTTTTGAAACATGGCGTTTTTCAAACCTTGTGTATCGCTAAAAATAACACGTTGTTTGTTTACAGAAATTGATTGCACCGGATGGGCAATTTGGATCATAGATCCGTTGTATTTATAAGACATAATAAAACTCACTTTATTCTTGTTATTTACACTGCGCTATTTTTTATAGCCAAATGCAGTTAATAAATTAACGGTGTTGTGTTTAGCTTCATTATAGTGTTGACGATCTTTATGACACTTTTGCGATGATATTAAAAAAATCATCAAGGTATTAATAGGGGTTCTCGCCGTACAATAACTTAGCTTTTAAATATACGTTTTGCGGGGCTTACTGGATCAGGGTAAAAAGGTTAACCGCGATGGTTTTTTAAGACCAGAGAAGAAAATTAACCTAAATAAAAAATGTGTGCAAGCTATTTATTTAAAAATTATTTATACTTAATTTTATCAACTGCTTAAAAGCATGGGTTTTAACCATAAAAAGGTAAGTATGAATTACATAATAGTCAGCGATATTTATGGTTTAACAGCACCTTTAATGAGGTTGTTAGAAATTATGCAAGCCAATACAGAGGTTATAGACCCCTATAAAGGAGAACTGCAACCCATTGATAGTGAAAAGTATTATTATAATAAATTTATAAATGACTGCGGCCATGACAATTACGTAGCTAAGCTCTTAAATGTATTTAATAACCTTAAAGAGCCCACAACGTGCATAGGGTTTAGTGCAGGGGCAAGTGCCGCGTGGCGTGCGCAGTTATTAACAGGCAATCCACACCTAAAAAAGTTGATAGGCTTTTACCCTTCACAAATTAGAAATCATTTAGATATTTCGGCAAAAGTACCTTGTACGTTTATTTTTCCACATACCGAAATGCATTTTAATGTTGATGAAGTGATAAGTGTTTTAGCCAGTAGAAGCCACGTTACGTGTATTAAAGCAGCGCTTTTACACGGCTTTATGAATGCTTACTCAAATAATTACGATAGCAAAGCGTATGATGAGTATTGCGCACTTATTAAAAGCCTTTAAAGTGTATTTAACTGCGTTTTAGTAATAACAGGAAAGTCGGTGCGCGTATTATATTGTGCGTACAAGGTACTAAAAATACTACTGCGCGAGAGCTTATCAAGATCTGTTATTAGCGTTTTAGCACTCGCACGCGCAGCCCTGCAGCATAGTTGGTACTGTTTTATTATAGCGGCCACGCTTTTACCTTGTTTTTGAAGGGCTAAATCGGCTTCTACAAAAAATGCGGCTCCAGTCCAATAAACGCGTTGTTGTGCGCGTTGCTGCCACATATCACTTGAAAGCTTATTAAGCGGCTGCCGCTTTGTTTTAGTTTGTAAGCGTGCTCGCTCAAACCCTGCGTTCAGGCGCTGAACAAATTGCGCTTGGCTGATGACACCGCTGTTGCGCATTATTACGTTTTGCATGTAACTAGCAAACCCTTCGCTGAGCCAAAAGCCTGAGTAAGGCAGCAATGGTAGATATAAATGTGAAAGCTCATGGTAGAGCGTCCAATCTTTTGTAAAAGCATTTAAACTTGCGTATCGGTCAATATGCAGCTCTAATCCATCGGGATTATGGCGTTTTACGCTAGCCCATGGCACGGGTTCAAAAGCAAAATATTGTGGCTTTAAATAAATAGGTAAGGTGGTTTGTTGTAATGGGCCTAAGGTATTTTGTGTTTTTTTGAGGCTCTGATTTACCCATATTGATACCGTTTTTTGGCCCTTAGTCGTAAGCGAGTCTAAATTATGAATAACCACATCAACAGCTGAGACTTTTAAAGAACACATTAATAGTAATAATAGCCAAAACAACTTCATTTATACCTCCGCAATACACGCTTGATACTAGACCCATTATTTACATAATTAAGCACACGTAATTCGTTATTTTTTTAACTAATATCAATTATAAAAAGCAAATTGCATACATGATCAATTAAGCATGATTTAATCAGCTAACACTATTTCTAGTATAGGTATTACCATGGCTTATCAGCATATTAAAATCCCTGAGCACGGAGAAAATATTACTATTGATGCTAAAGGCCAATGGCATGTGCCTGTAAACCCTATTATTGCTTATATTAATGGTGACGGGGTTGGGCAAGAGGTCACACCGGCCATGCAGCATGTGGTGAATAATGCCATTGCGCACTGTTATTTTGGGGAGCGAAAAATTCACTGGATGCAAGTATATAACGGCGAGCAAGCAGCAAAGTTATATGATGGCGATTGGTTTCCAGAGGAGACGATTAACGCAGTACGTGCTTGTAAAATAGCAATTAAAGGGCCGTTAACGACACCTCTTGGCGGCGGTTTTCGCTCATTAAATGTGGCGCTAAGACACGAAATGGATTTATTTGTAAATATGCGCACTGTTAAAGGGTTAAGTGCGTTGCCATCGCCGTTAAAAAACCCATTTTTAACGGCGATAACAGTGCTGCGTGATAGCAGCGAAGATGTCTATTCAGGAATAGAGTGGCAAGCCGGCAGCGTAGAGAGTGAGAAAATGCTCGACTTTTTATGTGAAGAAATGGGCGTAACGCGTCTAAGGTTTTCACAAGAGTGTGGCATAGGTATAAAAAATATATCTAAAGAAGGCGCTGAGCGCCTAGTACGCTATGCAATTAATTACGCCCTTAAAAATAACAGCGAATCGTTAACGCTTGTCCATAAAGGGAACGTGCTTAAATTTACCGATGGCGCCTTTAAACGTTGGGGTTTTGCTTTGGCTCAAAATGAGTTTAATGCTACCCCACACGAAAACGGACGCTGGCTTGAAATAGCACGCACTAATAAATCGCCTTTAATTATTAAAGAAGTGATAGCCGATAACATGCTGCAACAATGTTTAATGCACCCAGAGCAATTTGATGTGGTGGCAACCACAAACCAAAATGGCGATTTTTTAGCAGATATGCTCAGCGCACAAGTTGGCGGAATGGGCATTATGCCGGCTGCTAATTTAAATAACGAGGTGGCATTTTTTGAGCCAACTCATGGCACGTTTGAAAGAATAGCAGGGCAAAACAAAGCAAACCCAAGTAGCAGTATTTTAAGTGCTGTTTTAATGCTTAAGTTTATGGGCTGGGATGAGGCAGCAACGCTGATTGAAAAAGCGCTCGAACAAGCACTTAAAAGTGGTAATGTAACCTTTGATTTAGCACAAAATAGTAATAACTCGACAACCCTAAGCTGCAGTGACTTTGCACAAAAGGTTATCGAGTATTTTTAAGCAAATCCATTATTAGGCCGCTGTGGCTGTTTTTGCCTTGTGAACACAGGGGCGATTAGTAAGCTGTGCAGCGCGGTGGTAAATATCGTGTGCATTAGGTTCGTCACACTGTGTACCGCTAAGCGTATCCATTAATGCAACTACAATAATAGCGGGAACTTGGCAGCAGTATTCATCAAGTACTGCCTCCGTTGTTTGTGCATCTACGTGGCAAAGCGGGTGGTTTTTACGCTGGTACGCATGCAGTAGCGTATCTACTTCTAAAATGTCATCGGGCTGGTGCTTGGTTTTACGGCATTTACAACCAAACTCATCAACCAAGGTAGCAAGTGCTTGGTATATCTGTGCGGCATTGGTGTTAGTGCATAACTGCTGGGTAATAAACTGATGTAAATTAGCATCAATAAATAATCCGTCTTGTTGTGTGAAGCTTGATGTTGTCATAATCATTACTCTTAGTTTGTTGGCTTAACTTCACTCTAGCGCTAAGTGTATTATTAATGAAATTGTTGTTTTTAATAACTGATATTGATTTTATCAATAGTAAATAATAGTTAACTGAAAAGTGCTTTAATCCCAGCTAAGAGGCTTAATTAAAGTGGTGCAAAAACCTATAAAAATGCACAAAACTGGGACACACTAAATAATAATTAAAATTATAATTTTAATAGGTTATTGATTGTAAATGTTTTTATTTTTTTTGGTGGGTTGGCATCAAGGTTGCTAAATATAAAGGGTAGGGTTCACTCCTATTTCTACGATTTCAAAAGCGTCATGGTATTTTCCCAAAGTTGAATACCATGGCGCTTTTTTATTTTGGATTTATATATTATTAGGCACTTTTATATTTAAACTCAAACGAAACTATTGCGGCCAATACTCCGGCTGTCGCTAATATTGCAGCGCTAAAAAGCATCTCCCATAATAATTTTTTCATCAAAAGTGCCTGATGAATGTTTTTAAATATCACGGCCCAAGTTTGTTCAAAGTTATATAAATGAACAATTTCATGGACTTCGTATATAAAAGTACCTAACCCACTCAAAAAGTATAAAAGCGCTATATATACTAAAAGTCGTGCAGTAAATAAGAGAGTTTGTAAATTATCCGTTTTAAGTTGAGAGAAAGGAACAAAGCTAATTTTGGTAGCTCTGCTCATCATAAGTGAACACTTTAAATATAGGTATTGATACATAAACTTCCTTTTTTATGTAGTAAGTTTTGCTTAACGAGTACTTAAACTTATTTATTTTGACTAAGTTGAGTGTAATAGAGTACCTAATTTGGGTCAAATCTTTGAAAGATGCTGTATTAAAGAGTAGACAGTATTTTTAGATAGCGTTTTTAAGCTTTCGTAAAGCGGTGTTAGTGTTAATTTATAAAGCAATCAATTAGCTAGATCACTGCGTGAGTCAGTGCGTAATAAAAATTGCGGGTTAGGGCCTTGAGCTCTGAACACAAGTATTAAGAATTTATCTTTATTACCTATCAGCCACTGTTTTAGCAAACTCAAGCAACTCACGGCGTAACCACTGGTGTGCGGGAGCATGGTGAAGTAGTGGGCTCCATATCATTTTTACCTCAATAGGGACTATTTGAAACGGTACTGGGCTAATGACTAAATCGGTATGCGTGGTTAATAATTTAGCCTGCCTGCGCGGCAAGGTGGCAATAAGTTGCTCAGATTGGCATAGCAAACTTGCAATCATGTAGTGGCGGGTAAACACCCGTATTTTTCGGGTTTGCTCTAATTGCCAAAGTGCTTCGTCTACCCAGCCTAGCTTTTGCTTGCCTGATTTATTGGTAACGGCGGCTTCTGGGCCCCAACCAGCACGGTTTACCCAAATATGTTCTTTTTGCAGGTAATCATCAAGGCTTAAATGCTGTAAAAAGGTATTTTTAGGGTGGGTTAAACAGCAGTAATTATCTCGCCAAACGCTGGCTTGATGAAACGAGCGTGGTAGACCGTTAAATCGATTAATAGCTAAATCGATAGTGCCTTTTTCCATATCTTGTAGGTTGACATCGCTTGGACTAAGTACATCAAAATTAATCCCAGGGTTTTTAGTTAACTGCTCAGTAATAAAGGGGGCAATTAAGGTCGACTCCATGTAGTCGTTTGCCATTATTCTAAAGGTCACCTCTGCCGTTGCTGGGTTAAATTGCTCACTGGGCTGAGTAATCGCCTCTGCCATTTTTAAAAGCGACTCTATTTCAGGCTTTAAGCTAAGTGCTTTGCTGGTGGGGGTCATAGAGCCTGCGGCACGCACAAGTAGCGGGTCGTCAAATAAATCACGTAATCGTTTAAGTGCGTTACTCATGGCAGGTTGTGTTAGCGCGAGTTTATTAGCCGCTTTTGAGACACTTTTTTCATCAATGAGCACATTTAAGTACACTAATAAGTTGAGATCGACGTTACGTATATTCATGTGGGCGTGTTGGCCTTTCAGGGTTGAAATTTGTTCAATCTAGGGACGGTTAAATCGCGGCGCGAGATTTGCCACCTAGTGGGCTAAGTAAAAATCGTGCAACAAAGAGTTAATCGTCCCTAGGAAGAACCCTCTGGGCAGTGTGTATTTGGCCTTTATGCGGCGTTAAAGTACATTTATGAGGAGTAACCACACTACATGTGCTTTGCCTTACTTAAAAGCCAAATTCACGGCTGCAAAATTAACCTCGAAAGGTCAATACGCCCAATAAATTTTATTTATATGCTTTATTAATTACCTAAATTAAAGCCTGCTTGCTAAGGTGTAAACAATTAATAAAAAATAACCGCTATAAGTGGTAAAAATAAAAGTGTTGTAACCATGTCAAAATCGTTAGCTAATCAATCCAATAATGCGCTACAGCAAGTTATTGCTACTAAGTTGGCCCGCGCTGTTTTTGCAGGCTTTGAAGCCATGTTTGCGCAGTTTTTAAATATTACCCTAGGTGCGCAAAGCCGGTTTGAACAACAAAAGTATCACGATGTGCAAACTGCCATGCGAGAGCGCTTACAAGTGTACGAGCGGGAAGTAAAAAATGTTAGTGAAGCCGTACGTGTAATTGCTCATGCTGAACTTAATTGCTCGCAAACATGGCAGCTTGCTAAAAATATATACGGCGATATGGTGCAAAATCATGAAAACAAACCCATAGCACATACCTTTTTTAATTCTACCTTTGGTGCAATTTGGGATGATAAAAAAATTCGTACCGTACACTTGTTTGTATTAAAGGCAAAGTACAGAAGCGAGCCGCGTTCGTACGAAAATTTAGTCAGCCGAATTTCGTTTAAAGATGGGTTTAACCACGCTGTAAAAACGCTCATTACCCGCCAAGCATTTAGAGTGCCTTTTAGTCATTTAGACGCCGATTTACAGGCCTTGCAAACAACCTTAATGGCCGGTGCAAAGCAGCAATGTAAACAAGTGTATCAGCTTATAAATTTAAATAATGGATATATAGAATACGCAAACTCATTGTTTTTTAGAAACAAAGCCTGTTACTTAATAGGGCGCTGCATTGCTAAAAATGGTGATAACATGCCGTTTGCCATTGCCATATTAAATACTGATAAAGGGTTAAAGCTTGATGCCGTAATGATGGGCGCCGATCAGTTAAGTTTATTGTTTGGTTTTGCACGTACCTATTTTATGGTTGATACCGACCAGCCCGCACGTTATGTCGATTACTTAAGCGTGCTGATGCCTCATAAAAAACGTTTTGAATTATTTAATGCGATTGGCTTTATTAAGCATGCCAAAACAGAGTTTTATCGTTACAAAGTTGATACCACTAAAAATAGCCCAGCTAGTTTAAAATACGTAACTGCACCAGGTACACCCGGTATGGTTATGCTGGTATTTACCATTGAAGGGCTAGATTACGTTTATAAAGTAATAAAAGATAAATTCAGTGCACCAAAAACAGCCACCAAAGCGCAAGTAAAAGATAAATACAACTTTGTAAAACAAGCCGACCGCGTAGGGCGCTTAGTTGATACACACGAATTTAGGTATTTAGCGTTCGACCTCAGCCGCTTTAGCGACGAGTTACTCAAGCAAATGAAAGCTCAAATTGGCAGCAGCATGGTTATATCAGGCAAGGCGCTTATTTTAAAGCACGTGTATGTTGAGCGCAAAATGACGCCGCTTAATTTATACATTAATCACTGCTCTAATAAAGCATTGCAACAGGTTATGACCGATTACGGTAAAGCGATTAAAGACTTAGCAGGTGCTAATATATTCCCAGGGGATATGCTAATGAAAAACTTTGGTGTAACTCGTTGGGGTCGTGTGGTTTTTTACGACTATGATGAAATTTGCCCGCTTACTGATTGTCACTTTAGAGAGGTACCTACTGCGCAAAACGCGCTTGAGGAGTTAAGCGCCAACAGTTATTTTGATATAGCAGAGAGCGATATTTTCCCCAGCCAGTTTAAGGTGTTTTTTAGTGCAAACGAAACGGCATTTAACTATTTTAACGATGAACATAGCGATCTGTTTTTAGCCGATTTTTGGCAAGCTTGCCAACAACAAATAAAAGCAGGCTTTTTACCTGACGTATACCCGTACAAACAAAGCTGGCGGTTTAAATAAAAATAACTAACCCCATGTCTAACTAGGGCCTGTTTATCTTTTGAGGTTAAATTTGCAGCCGCCTGTTTGGTAATTAGGCAAGGCAGAGCCTATGCAGTGTGGTTGTTCCCCATAAAT
>NZ_CAWUKC010000082.1:0-17374 GCF_963922945.1 uncultured Pseudoalteromonas sp.
ATTACGATTATCGTTGCGCTTACGTGAGTTAGAATTACGGCGTCGCTTATTGCGGTTCTCGTTTTTCTCTTGATTTTCGTTTGCTGTAGAGTCTGTTTTAACTTCTTCTTCAGCAGGGCGCTCACTACGCGGTTTAGAGCGAGAGTTATTACGACGGCGCTGATTGTTACGACGACGGTTGTCATTGTTACCACGGCGGTTGTTATTGCGTGATTGCTGCTGCTTTTGTTGCTCAGCATTTTCTTTAGCTTGCTTTTCTTCTTCGCTTTCGCTTGCGAATAAAGACTTAAACCACTTACCAATGGCAGCTAACAAACCACCTTCAACTTTAGGAACTGCTACCGGTGCGGCAGGCTTGTCTACTTTAGTTTGTGGAGCAGGGGTAGAAGGCATTACTACGCCTTTAAGCATTGGCTCTTCACGTACAGGTGCCGATGCTGGTTTAGCCATTTCAAACGACTCTGGCTCAGGCGCAACAACTTGGTCATAGCTTACTGTCTCAAGCGTTTCATCTTTACGTAATCGCATCACTTCGTAATGAGGTGTTTCCATGTGTTGATTAGGAATAATAACTACATCACACTTGTGGTGTCTTTCAATACGGTGAACACTTCTGCGCTGCTCATTTAATAAGTATGCGGCAACAGCAACAGGTACTTGTGCATTCACTTGAGCTGTATTGTCTTTAATCGCTTCCTCTTCAATCAAACGCAGAATAGATAGTGCGATCGATTCATTAGAGCGAATAGTTCCTTGGCCACTACAACGCGGACACGGACCTTGGCTTGCTTCACCGAGTGAAGGGCGTAAGCGCTGGCGCGACATTTCAAGTAAACCAAAGCGCGAAATTTTACCAATTTGCACACGAGCACGATCAGGGCGCGCTGCATCTTTTAAGCGATTTTCTACTTCGCGTTGATGGCGCGGTGGGGTCATATCGATGAAGTCGATAACAATTAAACCACCTAAATCACGAAGACGTAATTGACGTGCAATTTCATCAGCGGCTTCTAAGTTAGTGTTTAGTGCCGTCTCCTCGATATCGCCGCCTTTGGTTGCTTTAGACGAGTTGATATCAATAGAGGTAAGTGCTTCGGTTGGATCAATTACAATCGAGCCACCTGAAGGCAGGCGTACTTCGCGTTGGAACGCAGACTCAATTTGGCTTTCAATCTGGTAATGTGTAAATAAAGGCGTGTCGCCTTGATAAAGCTTAACACGGTTCATAAAGTCAGGACGAAAACGCTCAATATGCGCTTTAGCTTCTTCAAATACGCGTGGTTTATCAATTAAAATTTCGCCAATATCGCGACGTAAATAATCGCGAATTGCGCGGAATATTACGTTACTTTCTTGGTGAATCAAAAACGGGGCTTTAGCGCTGTCGGCTGCTTGCTGAATTGCTTCCCAATGAACTAAAAGTGCTTTTAAATCGTAATTTAATTCTTCAAACGATTTGCCTACACCTGCGGTACGTACAATTAAACCCATACCTTTAGGGAGTTCTAAACGGCTCAGCGCTTCTTTAAGGTCAGTACGCTCATCGCCTTCAATACGACGAGAAATACCGCCAGCGCGAGGGTTGTTTGGCATTAGCACTAAGTAGCTACCTGCAACGCTGATAAAAGTAGTAAGCGCCGCACCTTTTTGGCCGCGCTCTTCTTTATCAACTTGTACAATTACTTCTTGACCTTCTTTGATCACGTCGCGAATATTTGGGCGACCATGAAAAGTATAACCTTGTGGGAAGTAAGTACGGGCAATTTCTTTTAAAGGAAGGAAACCATGGCGTTCGGCACCATAATCAACAAAAGCTGCTTCTAAAGAAGGCTCTATACGTGTGATTTTACCTTTGTAAATGTTGGCTTTTTTCTGTTCGTGACCTGGGCTCTCTATATCTAAATCATATAGACGCTGGCCGTCAACCAGTGCTACGCGCATTTCTTCTTGCTGCGTTGCATTGATTAGCATACGTTTCATATTGTTACTCTACTTATTTTTTGTCGCTGACATGACGAAACGTGCTCGTCTGTTCAGTTGTTCCTTTTTTTAGAATGTGCAGCCTCACGACTGGGTCTGTAACGGAACGCTCAGTATTTGTATGCAGTATTTTTTAAATGCTGGCTAACAACAGCGTACATATACGCTATTAAATTCTATACGGTGCTAAAACTGTTGGCTCTTACGCTCTTTACAAGTTTTACCCAGAAGTTGGCCTGTCATATCAATCTTTAGTGCGTTTATGTTAGGCGCGTAGGGCTCAAAAGTAGCTAAAATACAATGGGTATTTTCTTTGTACTTGAAAGCAAAATTCGCTGCCGAATGTTAATAAACGCTTATTTGCTAGATTTTTAGTTCTAAATAAGCTGCTATACGGTACTACATGTGAGCAAATTCTGAACAACGTTTTTACGTCGTCACTATCAAACAAATTATTTGTTCATTGCTTTTATTTTTACATTAAATATTAATTCATGTTCAAACTTAATCAGTAATATATTACGCGCATTACTGTTAGTTGAGCGCACGTGTTAACTGAGTAGGCATAAAAGCTTTGGAAAACTTAACTCGGATCTGTATGATCGGCTACCCAGAATGTGCATCACGAATGTTTTAATGTGTTAAAAAGCACCGTTGTTATTTGCAAATACTAAATATTTGCGCTGCTGATTATCCCACTATTATAACTGTGTTAGCAACTAAATTATTTTACTTAAATCAGTGATTAGGCAATGTCAGAAAAAACCGGCTTACAAGTAACTTTTGTCACAATCAACGAAGACCATTTAGGTCAGCGCATTGATAACTTTCTTATTACCCATTTAAAAGGGGTGCCTAAAAGCGCAGTTTATAAAATTTTGCGCAAAGGCGAGGTGCGCGTTAATAAAAAGCGCATAAAGCCTGTTTATAAATTGCAGCTTAACGACGTAGTGCGTATTCCGCCAATTAAAGTAGCTGAGCGTGAAGAGTTTGTGCCTAAAAAGCTTGATAAAGTAAAGCAACTAGAAGATGCAATTTTATTTGAAGACAAATACCTTATTGTGATCAATAAACCTTCAGGCATGGCTGTACACGGCGGCAGTGGTTTGAGTTATGGCTTAATTGAAGCGCTGCGCGTGTTACGCCCTCATGAGCGAAATTTAGAGCTGGTGCATAGGCTTGATAGAGACACGTCGGGCTGTTTATTAATTTCAAAGCGTCGTTCAGTACTAACCGCGCTGCATGAGCAATTGCGTGAAAAAACCATGGAAAAAAATTACTGGGCGTTGGTAACAGGCCAGTGGGATTCATCGGTTAAAAATGTGACTGAAGGGCTACGTAAAAACACGCTTAAGTCAGGTGAGCGGGTAGTGCGTGTAGACAATAACGAAGGTAAACCTTCACATACGCGTTTTAGAGTCCTTGAGCGTTTTAACGATTGTTCATTAGTGCAAGCTTCTCCTGTAACAGGGCGCACTCACCAGATTCGTGTTCATACACAGTGTAAAGGCCACCCCATTGCATGTGATGATAAATACGGCGACCAAGGTTTTGATGAGTCGATGCGAAAAATTGGGCTAAACCGTCTATTTTTACATGCTCACGATTTAAGCTTTTTTCATCCTAAAAACGAAACCACAATGCGTGTAGAAGCACCGCTTGATAATGCGCTAAAAAATTGTATTTTAAAATTAAGAGACGCAAAAGCGTAATGAGTACAGGCGCGCATTAAAACTATAAGCTAGTTATTTTTGATTGGGATGGCACTGTTATGGACTCAATTAGCAAAATTGTTAATTGTATTCGTCACAGTGTGCTTGCGCTAAATATTGAGCCGCCAAGCGACACAGCAATTAAAAATATAATTGGATTGTCGCTTGAGCATGCAATCAAGGTCCTATTTCCATCTTATCCAGAGCACCATCAAGCTTTAGTTGCAGATTACAAACACCAGTACAGTATCGATACCACAGCAACGCCTTTATTTGATGATGTGAGCACTGTTTTAAGTGCGTTAAAGCAACACAGAATGATACTTGCCATTGCTACAGGTAAAGGGCGAGGTGGGCTGGAGCGTTTGCTTGAGCAAAGCCAGCTGCGCAAATTTTTTAGTGCAAGCCTTACCAGTAGTGAGGCCGAATCTAAACCCTCTCCCGATATGTTATACCAACTTTTAGAGGAGTTAGGCGTTAGCGCAGATGAAGCACTAATGATTGGCGATACTAAAATAGATATGGCAATGGCAAAAGCTGCGGGGATGGATAGACTCGGTGTGACCATGGGAGTAAACAATGCTGAGGAACTCAACACGTTTACACCTGTTGCAACGGTTGATAACTTTCAACAGTTGCAACATATTTTAATTGGTTAAGTTAATTACTGATGTGCGAGAACGTCAAAATCAAACTCAGTTAATAGTTGGTTGAGTTTAATTAATGGCAAGCCGATTAAACTATTAGGGTCGTCGCCGTTTAGTTTTTCAAATAAACAAATTCCGAGGCCTTCGCTTTTAAAACTCCCTGCACAGTTATAAGGCTGCTCGGCATCACAATAAGCTTCGATTTGCTCAAGAGTAAGTGTTTTAAATACCACTTCAAATGGTTCAATCAGTGTTTTTGCTTTATTAGCTGCAATATCATAAACGCAAAGGCCGGTTAAAAACGTGACTGTTTGGCCGCTAAACAAAGAAAGTTGCACAATGGCGTTTTCTTTATTGTGAGGTTTACCGAGTATTTGCCCGTTAAACACAGCAACTTGATCAGAGCCGATAACTAAACCTTGATCAAAGTGTTTAACTGCTGCGCGAGCTTTACTTTCACTTAAGCGATAAACAAGTTGCTCGGGGGCCTCATTTGGTAAAGCGGTTTCGTCTATATCAGGCGAAAAAGTACTAAATGGCAGGTTAAATTTTTGCAATAAAGACTGCCTAAATGGTGAGCTTGACGCTAATATAAGCGGGTGCTTCATAAATTAATATCCTAATTAAATTTAGTTTGAGTTAGGATAAATCAGATCCGTAATGAAAACACGTGAAAAACCACGCAAAAATGCTTTTTTGCTTTGACTAACCTATTAACTATCTATATGATGCAGCCCCTATGCAAAAGGTAAAAATTCCCATCACTCTTCATCCTGGGAAAGCAGCGCAACACCGTTTATCTTACGATGGTATTGTACCGCTTGAAAAACTTGCTCGTTTACGAGGTGTTGTACAGGAAGAAGCAGGTGAAATAGCGGTAAAAATTCAGTGCAAAACTGATGAGCAAGGTTTAGTTGTGATTAGCGGCAATTTGTCCACACATGTAACTGTAACTTGTCAACGTTGTAATGATGATTTAGGGTTGGATTTGGATCAAGACTTTATGTATTCGCCAGTCGGTTTGGATGCTGAGTCAGATGATCTTCCTGAAGTCTACGATGAAGTAGTGCTTGATGAAAACGGTGAAATTAACGTATTTGAGTTAATCGAAGACGAGCTAATTTTAGCCATTCCATTAGTGCCTACCCACAACGAAGCTTCATGCAGTTACTCATCAGAGCCTACTCGCTTTGGTGTATTAAAAGCGGAAGATGATAAACCAAATCCATTTGATATTTTGAAACAACTTAAGAAAGATTCTTAGGAGAAGACTAATGGCTGTACAAAAAAGCAAAAAGTCTCGTGCAAGACGCGGCATGCGCCGTTCACACGATGCGATCAACGGTCCAACTTTAACAGTTGACCAAACTTCAGGTGAGACTCATCGTCGTCACCACGTAACTGCTGACGGTTACTACAAAGGCGTTCAAGTAATTTCTAACTAAGAGATTGCTTTATGCTGACTAATCTAACCATAGCGTTAGATATGATGGGGGGCGATTATGGCCCCCGTTCATCTATCCCCGCTGCCGTTAGCGCAGTAAATGCTCATGCCAATTTAACCCTCATTTTATGCGGCAACGAGCAGGTTATTACCGATCAATTAGAATCACTCGACTCGCTCTCGCACCCTAGACTCATCATTCGTCATTGTAATGAAGTTGTTTCCAATACCTGTGAGCCTGCGCTTGCTGTACGATCCAAAAAAGACTCCTCTATGCGTGTAGCCCTCGATTTAGTTAAATCAGGTGAGGCACAGGCCTGTGTTAGCTCAGGTAATACTGGCGCTTTGTTTTTTATGGCGCACTACGTTTTAAAAATGCTACCTGGTGTAAAACGCCCAGCTTTAATATCAGCAGTGCCAACAGAACAAAAAAAACCGGTTTACTTGCTTGATTTAGGGGCTAATGTGCATTGTGATTCTGAAATACTCTATCAATTTGGCATTATGGGCTCAGTGGTCGCCGGTCAAGCCCTTGGGTGTGAAAATCCTAAAGTGAGCTTACTTAATATTGGCTCCGAAGACATAAAGGGTCACGAAGGCATTAAGCAAGCTGCGCAGTTAATGCAGCAAAGCCCTTATATAAATTATACTGGCTATAGCGAGGGCAGTGATATTTTTACAGGCAAAGCTGATGTGATTGTGTGTGAAGGCTTTGTTGGCAATGTTGCGTTAAAAACCTGCGAAGGCATTGCTAAACTTATTATGAAAAAGTTCACAAATGCCCTCGAAAAGCACTTAATTTACAAATGCATGGCATTTATTTTAAGTCCTGTCATAAAAAAACTCTATAATCGGGTGAACCCCGACCAGTATAACGGTGCTTCTCTGGTAGGATTGCGCGGTATTGTCGTTAAAAGCCATGGAAATGCATCAGCTAAAGCATTTCAAGCAGCAATTGATGAAGCGGTAAAAGAGGTTGAGCGTCAACTTCCAGAAAAAATAGCCGCTATTTTCGAAAAAACACATTCAAATAACTCGGCGGCCGATTAAATTTTTCTGCCGTAGTTAAAATTTTTGTTTAATTAAAAAGAGCAAAGTATGGCACAAAAAATTGCACTTCTATTTCCAGGTCAGGGCTCACAAAGCGTTGGCATGTTAAGCGAGCTTTTAGAAAGCTCTGACATTGTAAAAACAACCTTTAGTGAAGCGTCGAGCGCACTTGGCTATGATTTAGCAGCGCTGGTATTAAATGGCCCAGAAGAAGAACTTAATCAAACTCACCGCACTCAACCTGCTTTATTAACAGCAAGTGTGGCAATTTACCGCCACTGGTTGGCAGCAAACCCAGATACAGATGTGGTTATGGCCGGTCATAGTTTAGGTGAATACTCTGCCTTGGTATGTAGTGGCGTGATTGACTTAGCTGAAGCAGTCAAGCTAGTTGAAAAACGTGGCTTATACATGCAAGAAGCAGTACCGGCTGGCGTAGGCTCAATGGCGGCTATTATTGGCTTAGGTGATGATGAAATTAAAACTGCCTGTGAAGAGTCTGCACAAGGTGAGGTTGTTTCACCTGTAAACTATAACTCACCAGGCCAAGTGGTTATTGCAGGGCACAAAGCTGCGGTAGATAGAGCTTCACAAGCGTGTAAAGATGCAGGCGCAAAACGTGCATTGCCTTTAAGTGTAAGTGTTCCTTCACATTGTGAATTAATGAAACCAGCAGCTGAAAAATTAGCAGCCGATTTAGCGGCTTTAACATTTAATACACCTAAGTGTGATGTAATTAATAATGTTGATGTAAAAGCACGAAACTCAGCTGATGCAATTAAAGATGCATTAGTGCGCCAGCTATACAGCCCTGTACGTTGGACAGAAACAGTACAAGCGCTAGTGGCTCAAGGCATTACACAAAGCTACGAATTTGGCCCAGGTAAAGTATTAACTGGCCTTGCAAAACGAATCGATAAATCAATGGTGTGTGGTTCAGTAAATGACGCTGCAAGCATTGAAGCTGCAAAATAAGAGAATTTTAAATGACTAATTTATTTTCATTAGAGGGCAAAGTTGTCCTAATTACTGGCGCAAGCCGTGGTATTGGCAAAGCAATTGCAAACACGTTAGTGGCACAGGGCGCAAAAGTGGCAGGTACAGCTACTAGTGAATCAGGCGCAGCTAAAATTAGCGATTACTTAGGTGAAAACGGTAAGGGATATGCGTTAAACGTAACCGATCCTGCATCGATTGAGGCAACACTTGCTGCAATAAAAGCCGACTTAGGCGATGTTGATGTACTGGTAAATAATGCGGGTATCACCCGTGACAACTTATTAATGCGCATGAAAGACGGTGAGTGGGACGATATTATCGATACCAACTTAAGCTCTATTTTCCGTTTATCTAAAGCGGTATTACGCCCTATGATGAAGAAAAAGAACGGCCGCATTATTAACATTGGCTCAGTAGTGGGTACTATGGGTAATGCAGGCCAAGCTAACTACGCAGCAGCGAAAGCTGGTGTAATTGGTTTTTCTAAGTCACTTGCACGTGAAGTTGCATCACGTGGTATTACAGTAAATGTGGTAGCGCCTGGTTTTATTCAAACCGATATGACCGATGAGCTAACCGAAGATCAAAAAGCAGCTACGCTTGCTAATGTACCGGCAGGTCGCCTGGGTCAGCCAGACGAAATAGCAGCAGCGGTGTGTTACTTAGCATCTGACGCGGCTGGGTATGTATCTGGCGAAACTTTGCATGTAAATGGCGCGATGTACATGGTTTAATAACCATTGGCGAACCCATGCACTTAAATTTACATATGCAAGTGATCTCAAAAACATTGAAATTTTTGTGATCTTGCTTTAAACATACTTGAAATCGCTGTGAAAATAAGCGATAAAAGATAAAACAAACACTCAGAGGTTTGACCAGACAATTATTTATGGTCAAATCATTGAATCAGAGAATTATGCGGCGTAAACTACGCCGCAATCTGAAAATAACGCATTGGCGTTTTTAATAAAGGAAAGAAGAATGAGCGACATCCAAGAACGCGTAAAGAAAATTATCATCGAACAACTAGGTGTTAAAGAAGAAGAAGTTAAAAACGAAGCTTCTTTCGTAGACGACCTAGGTGCAGATTCTCTTGATACTGTAGAACTAGTTATGGCTCTTGAAGAAGAGTTCGATACTGAGATCCCAGATGAAGAAGCTGAGAAGATCACCACAGTACAATCTGCAATCGATTACGTTACAGCTCACGCTGAGTAATTAATCGCACATTAAAGGCAGCATTCGCTGCCTTTAATCTATATATCCAAACCACCTCAAAGTTCATGATTCAAGTTCACCCGCTTTTACTCTCTACTGCATTAATTTGTAATAGCACATACTTAACTGAATTTGAGACTCGCACTTTGAGGTCGCTTGGGTATGAATTCCCTTTGTAATGCCAATAGATTGAAATTTAGTAAGTTAAATAGCTTTAGAGTATTTTAATCAGTTGGTGAAAATATCCCTTATTGGAGGCAAACCGTGGCTAAACGTCGAGTTGTCGTAACTGGCTTAGGAATGTTGACGCCGTTAGGTAATGATGTGCAATCTACCTGGCAAGGCTTATTAGATGGTAAAAGTGGTATACAAAATATAACTCACTTTGATACATCAAAATTTGGTACTAAATTCGCTGGACTCATCAATGACTTTGATGCAACTGCATATATGTCGGCGAAAGATACCAAAAAAATGGACTTATTTATTCAGTATGGCATTGCAGCGGGTGTTCAAGCCTTACAAGACTCAGGGCTTGAAATAACTGAACAAAATGCTACCCGAGTAGGTGTTGCAGTAGGTTCAGGTATTGGCGGGCTAACCTTAATTGAAGAAAACCACATAAAATTATTAAATAGTGGTCCGCGCAAGCTTTCTCCATTTTATGTACCTTCAACCATTATTAATATGATCTCGGGCCATTTATCTATGATGCATGGTTTACGTGGCCCTAATATTTCTATTGTGACGGCATGTACAACGGGTCTTCATAATATTGGCCATGCAGCACGTATGATTGCCTACGGCGATGCGGATGCTATGGTTGCCGGCGGTGCAGAAAAAGCCTGTACACCTATTGGTATGGGCGGCTTTAATGCAGCACGCGCGCTCTCTACACGTAACGATGATCCACAAGCGGCATCTCGCCCTTGGGATAAAGACCGCGATGGTTTTGTACTCTCTGATGGTGCAGGTGTGGTTGTAGTAGAAGAATACGAACACGCTAAAGCTCGTGGCGCTAAAATTTACGCTGAGCTTGTTGGCTTTGGTATGAGTGGTGATGCATACCACATGACCTCGCCACCAGAAGACGGTGCCGGCGCAGCACTTGCTATGCAAAATGCACTTAATGATGCGCAAGTAAATGCAGATCAAGTAGGCTACATTAACGCTCACGGCACATCGACCAATGCAGGTGATAAAGCCGAAACGCAAGCGGTTAAAACTATTTTTGGCAATGCAGCTAAAGATGTAATGGTAGGCTCGTCTAAATCAATGATGGGGCATTTATTAGGTGCTGCAGGCTCTGTTGAGTCAATTGTTTCAATTTTATCGTTAGCTGATCAAAAAGTATCACCAACCATTAACCTTGATAACCCAGATGAAGGCTGTGACTTAGATTACATAGCCCACACTGCACGTGATGCAAAACTCGACTTTGCACTGTGTAACTCATTTGGTTTTGGTGGCACTAATGGCTCGTTGCTATTTAAAAAGGTATAATCTTTTTTAACAACGAACCAAATTATAAGAGCTCAGTTGTTTAACTGGGCTTTTTTTATGCAAGTTATTTATATGCAAACAATAATAACAACCAACGATAAAAGCACGATCAATACGCGTGATAGAGGCCTAAACTATGGTGATGGCTTTTTTACCACTGCCAAAGTAGTTGCAGGGCGCGTTGAGCATTGGCAATACCACAAAGCACGTTTAATAGAATGTGCCGAACGTTTAGCATTCCCAGCAATTAATTTTACTGAGCTTGAGCAACATATTACAAAAGCGATTAGTCACTGCCAGCTAAACGTGCTTAAAGTTGTGATCACCCGTGGTGAAGGTGGGCGCGGCTATGGATTACCGCAGCAAGCTCATTTAACAATATTGATCTCTGTATTGGCGTTTCCGCAAAATTATAAAGCACTGGCTAAGAGCGGAGTGAGTTTAGCTCTAAGCCCAATAAAATTAGCTTCTCAGCCTTTACTCGCTGGGCTAAAAACGCTAAACCGGCTAGAGCAAGTGCTGATTAAAAACGCCATGGCAAACCAAACATGTGATGATGTTTTAGTACTCGATCATCAAAATAATGTCATTGAAGCCTCGGCAGCTAATATTTTTGCCATTATTGATAATAAAGTTTATACGCCAAGCCTTGAGCAATGCGGTATAAAAGGGGTTTATCTGCAATCGTTATGTGATAAATTAGCCGTTGAATTTAAGCAAGTTAGCCTAAACGAATTAACTCAAGCACGCGCTGTGTTTATATGTAACAGCTTAATGGGCGCTGTGGCTGTTAATCGAATTGAACAACAGTCATTTAACGTTGAGCAAAGCATGGCTTTATTAAATGAATTATTAGCCAAGGAGGCTAAGTGTTAAAAGTTATTTTATCGGTATTATTGTTAGCTTTAGTGACAACGCTTTTAGGGTATCAACAATTACAGGCAACAATAGCAAGCCCGCTAAACATAACAACGCCTACTCAGTTTAAAGTAAAAAAAGGCATAGGTTTTAACCAGCTTTGCAAGCAGTGGCAAAGCAAAGGCTGGCTAAAAAGCTGTTGGCGTTACCAAATAGTTGCAAAGCTTGACCCAACGCTAACTGATTTAAAAGCCGGTTTATACGAGCTGACCAATACAAGCGTTATTAACAACATAAAAAAAATAAACAACGGTGAGCAAATTAGTTTTAGCTTTACCATTATTGAAGGGCAAAACCTACGGGAAGTATTAGCTGCCATTAATAGCGCGCCGCACTTAACTAATAACTTAAATACAGAGCAACTTTCGCGGCAAATAATAGGTGAAAAAGACCATTTAGAAGGATGGTTATATCCCGATACATATCACTATCACAGTGGCGATACAGCCAGTAGTTTACTAAAGCGCGCAGCCGTTAAAATGCAACAAACACTTGAGCAAGCATGGCCTAATCGAGCAACTAACCTGCCATATAAAAACGCTTACGAAGCGCTGATCATGGCGTCTATCATCGAAAAAGAAACCGGCCTTGCCAGTGAGCGCCCGCTAATAGCCGCTGTATTTATAAATAGATTAAACGCCAATATGCGCCTTCAAACAGACCCAACCGTAATATACGGCTTAGGTGAGAGTTTTGACGGCGACATTAAGCGAAAAGATTTACGCGATTACACGCCCTATAACACGTATCGCATTAACGGGCTGCCGCCTACACCCATTGCCATGCCCTCAAAAGCCGCTATTTTAGCAGCGCTTAACCCACCGCAATCAGAGTATGTTTACTTTGTGGCTAAAGGCGATGGCAGTCATCAATTTTCAACCACGTTAAAGCAACACAACGCGGCAGTAAAAACGTATATATTAAATAAAACGAATTGAACCTTATATGAAACCAAAATTTATTGTAATTGAAGGCCTTGAAGGCGCAGGTAAATCAACAGCCATTGCGCTGTGCCAAGATTTTTTAAATAAAAAACAAATAGACTTTATTAACGTACGTGAGCCAGGGGGCACACCGCTTGCAGAGTCTTTACGAACACTTGTGAAAGCCGAGCATGAAGAAGACATAGCCTTTGAAACTGAATTATTAATTATGTATGCGGCACGCTCACAGCTAATGCACAATGTAATTAACCCTGCACTTAACAAAGGGCAGTGGGTATTGGCCGACCGCCACGATTTATCGTCTCAAGCGTACCAAGGCGGCGGCCGCGGTATTAGCGCTAATACCTTATCGTCTTTATCGTCTATGGTATTAAAAGGGTTAAAACCCGATTTAACCATTTACCTAGACATAGACCCAGTAATTGGCCTTGAACGTGCTAAAGGTCGTGGTGAGCTTGATAGAATAGAGCAAGAAGCCATTGAATTTTTTCAGCGCACGCGCATGCGCTATGTAGAGCTGGCAAATGACGACAGCTCAATAAAAACCGTTGATGCCAATCAAAGTATTGATAAAGTACACCGCGATATAACCAATGTATTACGCACCTTTTTTGAAGGGTTAAAATAACATGGCATTGCCGTGGCTTAATACTGTAGAGCAACAGCTTGCGCAAAGTTATAAAGCGCAGCGTTTTCATCATGCGCAGTTGCTTTGCGGCCCTATTGGCGTGGGTAAGTTTGAGCTAAGCGAGCAATTAGCTAATAGTTTGTTATGCCAAAACATTAATACCCACATGCAAAGCGAAGGTAGCAAGTTAGCTCCGTGTGGGCAGTGTAAAAGCTGCGCATTAACCCATGCCGGAAACCACCCAGATAAACGCATAACGCAAGTTGAAGGGCAAAGCATAGGCGTGGACGATATTCGTGCGATAAGCGATTTTATGAACCACTCTGCTGCACAAAATGGCAATAAAGTGGCCATTATTGAAAACTGCGAAAAAATGACCACCGCTGCGGCAAACGCATTACTAAAAACGCTAGAAGAGCCCAGCAATAGTCGCTTTTTAATTTTAACAACAAGCAATACCGCGCAGTTACCTGCCACTATTTTAAGCCGCTGCGCCAAAACAGACATTAAAGTAACTAACCCCAATGAAGCCAAAACCTGGTTAGCCGATTTAAATATTAGTGACTATGTGTGGCTGCCTTTATTTTACACGCAACCACTGTTAATTAAACAGTGGCAAGCGCAAGAGCAGCTGCAACACATTGATACTTTATATAAATTTGCAACTGAGTTTAAACAAAGCCATAATTTTAGTCCGCTTGTTAATATTATAAATAAACAACCTGAGCTAATACGCATTTTTACATTATTTTTAAGCGAGCAATTAAAACAGCAGCTTATAAGAGGTTTAAGTTTTGACGCGTACCAAAGTGCGCAGCAAGCGGTGAATGAATTTTTACAAAATAGCACAGAGGTACTTGGGCTTAATTTACCTCTAGCAGTGTCGCGTTTAGCGCATGCCCTGCGTCACATTTAATAGGAATACTTATGCAAGAGCTTTTAGTTGATGTAGACAACCTTGACGAACTTTACCGCTGCTATATGCCATATTTAAAAAAAGGTGGCCTATTTGTGCGTACCAACATGCGTTACGAAATTGGGTACTCTTTAGCGCTAAGGGTGACCTTGCCTGATGCACTAGAAGACGACGTGGTAACAGGAAAAGTAGCTTGGGTAACGCCACAAGGCGCACAAAGCTCAAACCCGCCAGGTATTGGCATAAGTTTTTTAGATGATAAAACAAACCTAAATGCTAAAATCGAAAAGCTATTAGGCACTATGTTAAACTCTGGTAACCCTACATATACCATGTAGCTCAATGGGCTATTTTGCTCGTTAATTTGTAATACATACTTTGTGATCCCGTATTATTGCAAATTGGTATAATTTAAATTTTAAAACAATACAGGCCGTATAGTGATTGTAGATTCTCATTGCCATTTAGATCGTCTTGATTTTGACAAACTAGATTTAAACTTAGATCAAGTACTCGACAACGCCCGCGCAAAGCAAGTAGAGCATTTTTTATGTGTAAGTGTAACGCTTGATCAATTCCCAAGCATGCTTGAAAAAATTAAACATTACGACGATGTATCGGCATCGTGTGGCGTACATCCGCTTGATCAAAAAGATGCTCTTAATAAACAGCAGCTTATCGATTTAGCATCGCATAAAAAAGTGGTCGCAATAGGCGAAACAGGCCTCGATTACTATTATTCAAAAGACACGCACGCAGTGCAGCAAGCCAGTTTTGTAGGGCATATAGAAGTAGCAAACGAGTTGCAAAAGCCACTTATTATTCATACCCGTGATGCCCGATCCGATACCATAAACTTAATGCGTGAGCATAAAGCAGAAAACTGCGGTGGCGTATTGCATTGTTTTACCGAAGATTGGGATATGGCTAAAAAAGCGATTGATATGGGTTTTTATATTTCTATTTCGGGCATTGTTACCTTTAAAAATGCCGTAGAGCTTAAAGAAGTAGTAAAGCAAATCCCACTCGATAGGCTACTTATTGAGACTGATTCACCGTATTTAGCACCTGTACCGTACCGTGGTAAAACAAATCAGCCGGCGTATGTAGAAGATGTTGCCTACTACATTAGCGAACTTAAAGGCATTAGCTTTAACGAGCTTGCAAAAGCCACCACAGATAACTTTTATTCACTTTTTAAATTAGCAGCAAAAGGCTAACACATGACTACTCAATCGGCGCAACTCCCGCTTTTATTAATGGGGCCCATGGTGCGCCGAGCTGAGCAAGGTAGTATATGTATTCAATTTGCTACATCGCGCCCTGGCAATTGCCAAATCACACTTAAAGACCAACAAAGCTACTGCGAGCAGCAAAGCATTGCCCTAGGTAAACACCTTTACCTCCACTTTATAATTATAAAACCCGTTGATAACCCGTTTCCGGTCGATACCTTATTAGCGTATACGCTGTACATAAATGAGCAGCAAATTGATTTAACGCCATGGTGTTTTAAAGGCCAAGCCGCCCCTTCATTTGTAATTGCAAATAAGCTTACGCATATTTTACATGGCTCGTGCCGTAACGCGCATCATCCTGCAAAAGACAGTTTAGTATCTGCAAGTGAATGGCAAGATACCCAGCGCAGTACAGACCAGCAAGGTGCACAGCTGTTGTTGCTAAGTGGCGATCAAGTTTACGCCGATGATGTAGCAGCACCTATGCTATTGGCAATTCATCAGCTAATAGATGTATTAGGGCTTTATAAAGAGCAGCCGCTTGCGCTTAATTTACCAGCAGATATAAACGATCAGCTTTTTAACCGCCATCATTACTTACCTAAAACGCCATGGCAAAAGCGTTCAAAACTGGGGGTAGGGTATTGGCTAAAAAAAGACGAGCCGCACTTTTCTAGCGTAAAAGCACATAACCACTTAATCCACTTTGAAGAATTTATAGCGCTTTACCTACTTAACTTTAGTGCCACCGCATGGCAATGCGTTGATATACAAAATATGCATTACACGCAAGGTAATGAAAAAAACAACGCCATTTTTAACGCCGAAAAAAAGGCCTTAATAGACTACGCAAAAGGTTTAAATAGCGTAGATCGTTTATTTGCCAATGTATCTACCTTGATGATGTTTGATGATCACGATGTAACCGATGATTGGAACCTAACAGCAGGGTGGGAGCAAGCAATAAATCAAAACCCAAGCAGTAAACGCATCATTAATAACGGGCTGATAAGCTATTGGTTATTTCAAGGGCTCGGTAACGACGCGCTACATAAAACAGGTGCACTAATAAACGACTTTAAACAAAGCCGCAGCGCTAATAATAGTTGGCAGTTTAAAGCCTTTGATAAACCGCTAAATGAGTTTAATTATTGGCATTATGAGCTTAACACTACACCAAAAGTGGTAGTACTTGATACCCGCACCCACCGCTGGCGTAACGAAAGTAATTTTAATGAACCCTCAGGCTTACTTGATTGGGAGCGCTTAACAGAGCTTGAAGAAAGCCTGCTTAGCCACAGCAAAGTAATTATTGTATCACCAGCACCGGTGTTTGGCGTTAAATCAATAGAGGCAATACAAGCGGCATTTAATATGTGCGGCCAGCCGCTTATGGTAGACGTAGAAAACTGGATGGCACACGAAGGCTCAGCCAAAAAGCTACTCGACACTTTTAGACGCACGGACACGCCCAACGAAACGCTTATTTTGTCGGGCGATGTACATTACTCTTTTTGTTTTTCGGTGCAAAAGCGCTTTGGCGATCACCCTAATAGAATATGGCAACTCACCGCCAGCGGAATTAAAAACGAATTTCCGCGCAAGCTCATTAATGTACTCGATAAGCTCGACTCAATACTATACGGCCCCAAAAGTCCGCTTAACTTTTTCACCAAACGCTGGCACATGGAAGTAGACAAACACCAAACCAAAGGCGAAGGCCAAAAGTATTTAGTAAGTGACTCCGCCATTAGTTTAATTACATTAGAGCAGGGCGACTTAGCACGCTATCAACTAATCCACGGCGACGGTCATTTAACTGAATTTGATTTAGAGCATAAATAAAGCACGTTATTGGTTTTGTAGACGTAGAGCTTGCTCACGTTAGAAGCGCAGCTTCTTGTAAAAGATCAATTGCACAAAGAGAATAAAATGAGGAGTAAATGAGAAGACAAAGTTAATACAGCATTTTATAAATTTAGTGTTTTAATTACTTCTCTAAAGCGGAGCGTCTCTTAAACTCTTTGTGAGTATTTGTTTTTAAGGATTAAAGTTTAGCTTTCAAAGCCAGCAAATTAGTCATCTACGGGGTGAAATTATGTATTTATTCGTAGACGTTGAGCTTGCTCACGTTAGAAGCGCAGCTTCTTGTAAAAGATCAATTGCACAAAGAG
>NZ_CAWUKC010000083.1:0-17255 GCF_963922945.1 uncultured Pseudoalteromonas sp.
CGTGATTTAGAAAAAGTGTTTGAGTCACTAGAGTACACAAAATGGCGCTCGTTCAGAGACAGCGATGATTCACGTTTTGTATCGCTGACTATGCCTCGCTTCTTATCTCGTTTACCGTATGGTGCAGCTTCTAAACCTGTCGAAGAATTTAACTTTGAAGAGTTTGAAGTTGAGCCAAAAGCAGGTCGCTCAGTAAGCACTGATAATAGCGACTACTGCTGGAGTAATGCAGCATACGCAATGGCTACTAATATGACCAAAGCGTTTTCACAATACGGCTTTTGTACTGCGATCCGTGGTGCAGAAGGCGGTGGTAAAGTTGAAGGCCTACCAACGCATATTTTCACAAGCGATGATGGTGATCCGGATCTTAAATGCCCAACGGAAATCGGCATAACAGACCGCCGTGAAGCTGAGCTTAGTAAACTTGGTTTCTTACCTTTATGTCACTACAAAAATACTGATTATGCCGTTTTCTTTGGTGGCCAAAGCTGTCAAAAACCACAAGTATATTCAACGCCAGATGCAACAGCTAATGCTGCCATTTCAGCCCGCTTACCTTACTTAATGGCTACCTCTCGTTTTGCCCATTACTTAAAAGTGATGGCGCGAGATAAAATTGGTAGCTTTATGGAAGCAGAAGATGTTGAGTCATGGTTAAACCGTTGGATTCTATCGTATGTAAATGCGACAGAGGGCGGTGGTCAAGATATCAGGGCACGTTACCCATTAGCCGATGCGAAAGTATCAGTTAAAGAAATACCAGGTCAGCCAGGCGCTTATAACGCAGTGGCATGGTTACGACCTTGGCTACAAATGGAAGAACTTACTTCTTCATTACGTCTTGTAGCTAAAATTCCAGAGATTGGTTAATTAACTAGTCTTTAGCGTTAAGGATAATGCAGTAAAATGAATCACGAAGAGTTTTCATTTATAAATCAAGACTACGCTTTTCACCAAAAGTCGCAGTCTAGAATTAGCGATAATGATGCTTTGCTTGATAGGTTTTTGAACGAAAAAAACTTAGACAAGGCGCTGTTATTGTGGCTTGAAGGCTCTTCTGATTCTCCTATCTCTTGGACAAAAGAATCACTTGGTCCCTATTTACAACGAATTATTGTTGAACTTGATCAGTTAATTTCTCAGCAATTAAATATCATTATTCACCATACCCGCTTTCAAAAATTAGAAGCAAGCTGGCGTAACTTATGGTGGTTAACCCTCCAAACAGAGCAATACGACAAAGAAAATAAAGTAAAAATAAAAGTATTAAACTGTGATTGGGCAACCCTGTCTAAAGATGTAAATAAAGCGATAGATTTCGACCAAAGTTACTTTTTCCAGTTACTTTATCAAAGCGAATTTGATAGTGCCGGTGGCGAGCCTTTTGGTGCAGTAATTGGCGATTACGAAATTAGTAACATGTCATTTAATGGCACTATTTATAACGATATTGATACTATTAAAGAAATCTCGCGCACTGCAGCTGCAGCATTCTCACCATTTATATGTTCAGCGTCTCCAAACCTTTTTGGTGCAGATAACTTTTCGGACCTTGGGTATTACGCCGATCTATTTAATCAATTTGAGCAACCTGAATATGTAAAATGGCAAAGCTTTAGAGCAATGGAAGAGGCACGCTTTGTTGGTTTAACGTTACCGCACGTTTTAGTCAGAGCGCCCTACAGTAACGATGGTAAACGCCATCAAGACTTTTATTTTAAAGAACAAATAAAAAACCCTGAAACAGATATGTTATGGGGTAATGCTGCGTTTCAGTTTGTATCAACAATAATTAGGGCTTACTGTGATAGCGGGTGGTTTGGGCACATTAGAGGAATAGAGCCTGGTAAAGTGTCAAAAGGGCTGGTCACAGGGCTTGCAAAAGATAGCTTTGCAAACGATACCTACCAAAAAGAAGCTAAACCGCCATTGGATTTATTAGTAACAAGTAAATTTGAAAAACAGTTTTCTGAACTTGGATTTATTCCCACTTCCTCAGTGACTAATACTGAGCATATTGTTTTTTATAGTAACGCATCGGTACAAAAAGCAAAAAATTACGAATCCAGTGCAGCTAATATAAATGCACGCCTTTCATCTATGTTGCAGTACATTTTATGCGTATCTCGTTTTGCACATTATTTAAAAATACTTGCCCGCGATAGAGTTGGTTCATACATAAATGCGCATGCGTGTGAGCGTGATTTACAGGCGTGGATCAACAATTATACAACCGCATCAGACTCAGCATCTGAGCAAATCAGAAGTAAGTATCCACTGAGTAACGCGCGCATTAAAGTAAGTGAAAACAAAGCAAACCCAGGTCATTTTTTTTCTGTTTTGCAACTACAACCCCATTTTCAATTAGATCAAATGGTCTCGAGCATTAAATTAATAACAGAGCTCAGTCCTCATCACAAAATAAAGGAATAACCATGAAGAAAATACACAGCTTAATTCGCGAGGGAAAACTAACTGAAGCACTCTCTCTGTGTGCTACAGAGCTTCAAGATGAGCCTTTAAATTTTGATATAAGAAGCGTCTATTCAGAGTTACTGTGCATAAATGGTGATCTTGAAAAAGCAGATAAACAGCTCGATTTTATGGTACAAAAAAATCCTGAGTTTGCTGTAGGTGCGGTCAATCTAAGGCATTTAATTCGTGCTCAGCAATCGCGAATAGACTTTTACCAAGGTAAAGGGATCCCTAAATTATTTCACGATGCTGATGAGATAGACACATTGTTTTTAAAAATGCATGTGGCATTGCTAGAGGGCGAGATAGATGAAGCAGCTGAGCTTTCTGCACAAATGGAAGCGTTAAGAGTAAGTTCGTTAAATGATGCAGAGTCTGTGGCACGCGACTTGGACGATACATTAAACCCTTATTTAGAAGTTCTAGGCACAAATGGTGAATTTTACTTGGCAAATTTTGATGAAATTGAGTCGTTAAAGGTAGAGCCTGTAAGCTCAGTATTAGAAAGCATTTGGCTACGCGTGGAAATAACAATTAAAGAAGGTCCTTCAGGCACAGCACACTTACCCCTTGTTTATGCCAATGCTGAATCGGATCTCGAAAAATTAGGTCAGGTTTCGGATTGGGTTGAACTCAAAGATGAATTCACTATTGGTAAAGGCATGAAAATGCTGTTTGTGAATGATGAGGCTATTACAATTCCTAATTTAAAAATTAATGCTGTAGAAGCAGCATAATTTATATTTGAGCAATAATGATAGAACATAAGCAGCAGCTTCAAGCATCTATTCTAGATAGGCTCATTGATGATGAGCCTGACTTTCAAGATGCACCATCGCGTACCGAAGGGATCACAATCAGTGAGCTACGTAAAAATGTGCGCAGAGACATAGAAGCACTGCTTAACGCCCGTATTCAATGGCATACATGGCCTACTCAATATAGTGAGCTTGCTACGTCATGTTTATCGTACGGTTTACCTGATTTTTCAAGTATGTCGGTCAGCTCTCACGAAGGTCGAGCATTACTATGCGAGACAGTTAGGAATACTATTTTAAAATTTGAACCACGATTTTTAGAAGTTGAAGTATTTACTGATGATGAAGTACCGGTTAATCGCGTTTTAAACTTGCGTATTAATGCGCTTTTATACGCTGATCCTGAGCCAGAATTTATAAGCTTTGATTCTGAGGTAGAGCCTGTAAATTTAGGTATGAAGATTATAGAGGCATCATTATGAACGATGAATTATTAAAATATTACAATCGTGAATTAGCATTTGTGCGTCACTTAGGTAAAGACTTTGCTGAGAAATACCCAAAAGTAGCTGGGCGTTTAAAGCTTAGTGAAGACCATGTTGAAGACCCTCATGTATCACGGCTTATTGAATCGTTTGCATTTTTAACTGCCAATATAAGACAAAAGCTTGATGACAGTTTCCCTGAACTAACCGATGCTTTATTAGGGCAAATGCTCCCTGATTATCAGGCCCCAATCCCTTCTATGTCGATAGTAAAATTAGAAGCCGAAAACCTTTCAACTGCGGGAGTTGTCATCCCAAGAGCAAGTGAAGTTGAAACTAACGTTGATTCTATGAAGCAATGTAAGTTTCAAACCTGTTATGAAACCTACCTTTGGCCCATTGAAATTACGAAAGCACAGTTTGATAACAGCCCCTTTGTTGCGCCAAAGCCGCGTTGGCACGAAAAGGCAAAGTCTATATTTAAGTTAGAACTAACTGGTGAATATAAAGGTGTATCGCTTGCAGAAACCGGTTTAGAAAAGCTTCGTGTATATATAAACGGGCAGTGGCATCATACACTTAAAGTGTACGAGCTGTTATTTAAACATAGTATTGGTATAGCCATAGATAATGACGAAGAAGGCATTAAATACTTATCAAAAAAGCAATTAAAAGCAGTTGGGTTTGAAACTCACGAAGCGGTTGTTCCTTACTCTCAGCGCTCTGCTGCTGGTTATCGTTTATTGGTTGAAAACTTCACTTTTCCTGAGAAGTTTCGTTTTTTTGAACTCGAAGGCATACGCGGCGCATTACCTAAAAACTCCAACAAATGTAATATTTATATATACCTTGATACCGAATCAAGTGAGCTTGAAAAACAGGTTGATGAGGATATGTTTTTGCTCGGATGCACGCCAATAATTAATTTATTTGAACAAGAGCTTGAGCCAATTCGACCTGAGATAAGTCAATACGAGTATCAACTTGCACCGCGTTATATGGACTCAGAAATTTCTGAGGTAGTAGGTATCTCAGAGGTTATTGCCTTTGATCACAAAGGTAATAAACAAGTTGTTGCGCCATTTTACGGACAAACTCACCCAAACTATCAAGGCCACGAAGATTTATTTTGGCATATAAGAAGAGAAACCGCGTCGTGGGCAGGCGGCTATGTTGAGTCAGGCACCGAGACATTCATGTCGTTGGTAGATGCAAAGTTTGAAAACAGCGCAATGGAATATGGTGAAGGTAACTCGGTACTTACTGTGCGCGCGCATTGTAGCAACCGTAACTTACCCGCAAGTATGCCATTTGGCGACGAAGAGCTCGGATTACTGATGCCAGAGCGCGGCGATGTAATTAAAAAAATTCGTTGTTTAGCGCCATTTACCCATGCTGTTAGACCCGTATTAGCCGATGCAACGCGTTGGCAACTTGTTAACCATTTAACACTCGATACATTTAGCGGTGAAGATGCGTGCAATAAATTAAAAGAAGTACTCCGCCTTTATGATTTTAGAGCATCGCCTCAAACCAAGGGTCTAATAGATAATATATATAGGGTAAGTATTGAGCCTGCAACTGCACGTGTTATTCAAAAAGGTAGGGTAAGTTTTGTGACTGGCAGCGAAATAGAAATTACTTTTGCTAACGATGACTTTTCGGGCAGTGGTATGTTCTTTTTTGCCGCAGTATTGGATCATTTCTTTGCTCAGTTTGCCGCCATAAATAGTTACACACGTTTAAGTTTGCGTTTAAAAGAGCAAGAGCAAATATATTATCAGTGGCCTGCACGCGTAGGTGATAAACCATTACTATGATTAAGCAATTAATTGCCCAAGCTTCTCAAGTCGATTTTTATAAAGCGGTTTTCATTATTGAAAACCAACTTAAAAAGCGTGGCTTAGATTATCGCCATGTAGGTTACGACAGCAACCCGAAACAAGAGCTAATAAAATTTACGGCAACACAAAAGTTTGGCTACCCAGGAAATGCAATTACCAAGCTAGAAGAAACTGGCTTTGAAGATGGCTTGCACAAGGTGAATATGCAGGTTTCATTTATGGGGTTAACTGGCTGCTCTGGCGCATTACCGCAATTTTATAGTGAACTGGTGATGCAAAGGCTTCGCTATAAAGACACAACCATGCGCGATTTCTACGATATGTTTAATCATCGCCTGATCTCTTTGTATTACCGAGCTTGGAAAAAATATAAGCCTTCATTAAATCATGTAAACGATGATAAAAATAAAGATCCATATACCAAAATATTGGGGCTATTAAGTGGTGGCTATAATGAACATCAGTTGCACTTTTCAGGTTTGTACAGTCGAAAAATTCGTAATGCATTTGACTTACAAAGTGTGCTCAGTTCATACCTTGGCTGCGAAGTAAAAATAAAACAAATGGTTGGTCAATGGCACGAGCTCAAAGAGCAAGAGCAAACCCGTCTTGCTAGTCAAGCGTTATTTGAAGGTCAGCATGCTCAATTAGGTATAGATACCATGCTAGGTAAAAAGGTTTGGGATGTCTCGTCCAATATTGAAGTGCATATAAAATCAAATGATCCAAATAAAGCAAAACTGCTATTACCAAAAGGCACTTTATTTGAGCTCGCAAATAAAATTACTAAAGACTACGTTGGAAACTCAATTCAGTTTCGCTTAGTTATTGAAACTGATTTTCAGCATTTAGGCGCCGCTCAGCTGGCTAAGAATGATTGCCAATTAGGCGCAAATTCTTTTTTAGCGGTACAAAATAACAAATCAAAATCTAACCCTACTAAGTTATCGTTTAAGGGATAATTAAATTTAAAAGGAACACGGTATGTCTTCGATGACACTCAATAAACTAGTTGAAAAACTAAGCCCTGATTGCAGAAAAAGCCTAGAGGCGGCTGTTGCAATTTGTAATAGCAGAAGCCACTTTACAGTAGAGCTTGAACATTGGCTGCTTGCCATGATTGAGCAGCAACTAGATGACGTTAGGCTTATTTTTGGCGCTTTTGACATTGATATAGAAAAAGTAAAACAAGACTTAAATCAATCTTTAGAAGCGTTTAAAACTGGTAGCGAGTCATCACCTAGTTTATCTGTGCATGTTACGAGTCTATTAAAGCAATCTTGGTTAAGTACCAGTATAGAGTTTACTGATAACCAAATTCGTAGTGCCTACGTTATTTATACGCTTGTAAAAGACGATACTTTGTCGAGCTTGGTAACACGCTGTAGTAAGTTATTTAATAAAATAGAGCCTGGGCAGCTACTTCATGCATGGCCAGAAATAGTCGCCCAATCGCAAGAACGTAATCATTCAGTACAAAGTGCGGCGAGTCAATCGGCTAGTAATTCTAAAACCCCGAGCCTTGATCAGTTTACTGTTGATTTAACGGCACAAGCAAAAGCCGGAAAAATAGATCCTATTTTGGGCCGCGACTTCGAAATTCGCCAAATGGTCGATATTTTAACTAGGCGTCGTCAAAACAACCCAATTTTAACCGGTGAAGCGGGTGTAGGTAAAACAGCTGTAGTTGAAGGCTTAGCTTTAAGAATCGCACAAAAAGATGTACCGGCTGTGCTGCAGAATGTGAAAATTCACAGCTTAGATTTAGCACTATTGCAAGCTGGCGCAGGCATGAAAGGCGAGTTTGAAAATCGTCTCAAATCATTAATCAACGAAGTAAAAAATGCAGTTAACCCTGTTATTTTATTTATTGATGAAGCACATACCATGATTGGTAGTGGCGGAGCCGCAGGCCAAAACGATGCCGCTAATTTATTAAAACCTGCACTTGCTCGTGGTGAGCTTAGAACTATTGCCGCTACAACGTGGGCTGAATATAAAAAGTTTTTTGAAAAAGATGCTGCGCTAACACGTCGCTTCCAAGTGGTAAAAGTTGAAGAACCAACGCCAGAAAAAGCCGTGGCAATGTTACGCGGTTTAGTGCCAGTGATGGAAAAACACCATAAAGTATTTATTTCTGAGCAAGCACTCGAAAGTGCTGTGCATTTATCGCATCGCTATATTACGGCAAGGCAGCTACCCGATAAAGCCGTAGCATTATTAGATACTGCTTGCGCACGGGTGGCAATGAGCCAAGCATCTACACCAAACACTATAGAGCAACTTGTAAATCGCTTAAGCGAAATAGAAACACAAGTGCAAATGCTACACCGTGAACAAAAAACAGGTTTAGATCACTCTGTGCAACTAGATACACTTAAAACTGAACTTGTAACCATTGAAGAGCAATTAGCACCATTAACTGAGCAGTTTAAAGTAGAAAAAGAAATTGTCGCTGAGCTTAATCAGGCACTCGAGTCTATTAATTCAGATCAAGATAATTCATCAGATGAAATTTTAGCCAGCCTAAAGCAGAGCAAAGAAAAGTTAACTGCTTTTGAACATAATATGGTTCATTGGCAAGTTGATGAAGAGCTTATTGCACAGGTTATATCAGATTGGACTGGCATACCTGTAGGTAAAATGCACGAAGATGAAATACATGGCATTTTAAACCTCGCGCAAGAAATGAAAAAACGCGTAGTGGGGCAAGATCACGCTTTAGATTTAATTGCTAAAGTCGTGCAAACATCTCGCGCACAATTAGCAGATGAAAGCCGACCTAACGGTATTTTTATGTTGGCAGGTCCAAGTGGTGTAGGTAAAACCGAGACTGCACTATCCTTGGCACACGAAGTGTATGGCAGTGAAGAAAATGTCACCATTATTAATATGTCTGAGTTTAAAGAAGAGCATAAAGTGTCGCTACTGCTTGGTTCACCTCCAGGGTATGTAGGTTATGGCGAAGGTGGCATATTAACCGAAGCCGTAAGAAGAAAACCATACAGCGTAGTATTGCTCGATGAAATGGAAAAAGCACACCCTGGTGTACAAGATATTTTCTATCAAGTATTTGATAAAGGTACAATTAAAGACGGTGAAGGCCGCGATATCGACTTCAAAAATACAATTATTATCATGACCTCTAATGTGGGTACTGATACCACCATGAGCTTATTTGAAGACGAAGAAAGTAAGCCGAGTATCAAAGGTTTATTAAAAGCATTACAAGATGATTTACTCGCCTCATTTAAACCAGCTTTTTTAGGTCGTATTAATGTAATACCTTATATTCCACTAAGTGACGATATTCTTACAGAAATTGCATCACTACAAATCGCTAAAATAATTAAACGCGTTAAAAAGCATTACAATGCTGAGCTTAAATATGAAAATGACGTAATAGAATATATTGTTGATAATTGCCAAAATGCTGGGTCCGGTGCTAGGAACATTCACACCATTTTGCAAAATAAACTATTACCTTTACTTTCGGAAGTTTTACTTTCTAGCATGATAGATGATAAAGAAATAAATAGTATATTTCTGTCAGTTATAGATAATGAATTTAATATTGAGTTAAATTAAAGTTTATTTAAATTAACTTGGTATTAAGGTTGTTTCTTTATTTTTAGGGTATTATAATTTTGGTGCCTTAAATCACTACATGGAATTTTTGAGACATTGTCTTCATCTAAGGAAAGGAATCTGAGGGCCTTTTCATTGCTGTATTAAAGATAATGATTTCAAAGGAATTTTTGGGAAACCAAAGTAAATAATCCAGTCTAAATGGATAACATTGTTTAATTAAAAGGAGCATTATCAAATGCAATCAAATACATATTTAAAATACGGTTCAATCAAAGGCGAAACCACAGCTGAATCTTTCAAAGATTTAATCACAGTATTATCTTTAGATTGGAACGTAAGCCGTGAAATTAGCGCAGCAACTGGTACAGCAATGGACCGTGAGTCTAGCTCTACTCGTCTTGGCGATGTAACCATCACTAAACTTCAAGATAAAGCATCTCCGGATCTTTTCAAAGAAGCAACTATCGGTAAAGGCCTTCCAGCTGTTTTCCATATCACTAAACAAGGTGATAAAGTTGAAGAAATCATGAAAATCGAACTTACAGATGCGATGATTTCTAGCTACTCTGTTTCAGTACAAAACGATCGTCCTATCGAAACAATCACTATCAGCTACACAGAAATGATGATGACTGTTACTCCAACAGACGACAAAAATAACATTACTGCTCCACTTGTATACGGTTACAGCGGTGTTAAAGGTCAACAAATGTAATTTTTGTTACCTTATAATGGCTCTGAGCTTTTGCTCAGAGCTTTTTTTGATCTTTAGGATGGGAAAGGCAAGGAATGCAACAAGCAACACAAGATAACAACGTAATTCAAATTAGCACCCCTGCTGGTAAAGATGCCCTCTATTTAACTCGTTTTGTTGCCCAAGAGGCAATGTCAGATTTATTCGTTATGTCTGCCAATATGTACACGATTGGTAAACAAATAGCACACGAAGACTTGGTTGGAAAACCGGTATCTATTAAAGTAAAAAATGCACAAGGCGGTGGCGAGCGTTACTATCACGGAATAGTAAGCCACTTAGTATCAAATGGTAGCCGCACAGCAGATGTAGAAGAACAAAAAAACTATATAGATTACCAAGCAACTATCGTCCCGTTTGCAGCATCTATGCGCAATCGTAAAAACAGCCGAATATTCCAAAAGAAAACAATTAAAGAAATATTTGCTGACCTATTTGGCCAACACAATGTTGCCTTTAGCGATAAAACCAGCAAGACATACCCTAAATACGAATACTGTGTTCAGTACCAAGAGTCAGACTTTGACTTTATCCAACGACTTTTTCAACAAGAAGGTATTTTTTACTTTTTTGAGCACACCAATAGCAACCACACACTGGTACTTGCAGATGATATAACTGCATACGAGGTATGTGACGAAGCGAAAGTTGTTTATTCAACAGGCCATTTAAGCGAATCACACGTATCACGTTGGCAGGGCGGTTTAAGCATTGCACCTGGCAGCTTTAAACGCGTTGGTTACGATTTTAAACAGCCATCAAGATACCCTGATGGTGAGCAAGCAAATCCAGAGCTCCCGACTCAATCGGTATCAGAAATTTTTGAATACACGGGCGAGCAAGAGTGCCACCCACGTGCGGCAAACTTAGCATCTGTTCAGCTTGAGTCATTACAGCGAGACATGAAGCTCTCTAGTGGTCGCAGTGACTGTCGCTCATTCACTGTTGGCAAATTATTTAGCTTTAAAAAGCACGAAGACCCACGCCTTGAGGGTAAAAGCTTTGTGATTACCTCAATGATGACGTCAATAACAATACCTAATCAATCGGGTGCATTACAATCAAGTGCTGAAGAAGTGTACTCAAACCATTTTGAATGCGTACCCAAAGAAATCCCTTACAGAGCACAAATAAATAAGAAAAAACCTGTAATAAATGGGGTTCAAACGGCAATTGTAACCGGCGATAGCGCTGATGAAATAATGATTGATCAATATGGTCGCGTAAAAGTGCAGTTTGATTGGGATCGAGAAGGTAAAAAGGATTCAAAAAGCTCTTGCTGGATCCGTGTAGCGCAAAACTGGGCGGGTAAAAAGTGGGGGGCGTTTTTCTTCCCACGTGTAGGCCAAGAAGTACTTGTAGACTTTATAAATGGCGACCCAGATCAACCTATTATAAGTGGCGCTGTTTACAACGCAGACTTAATGCCTCCGTACGCATTACCTGGCGAAAAAACACAAAGTGGTATTAAAACACGCTCTACAAAAGAAGGCGGAGCCGATAACTTTAACGAGCTAAGGTTTGAAGATAAAAAAGGCAGTGAGCTGGTTTATATTCAAGCAGAAAAAGACAAACAGCTTTACGTAAAAAATGACCAGAACGACAAAACAGATCACGACCATAATATTGAAATTGGTAACGATCGAAAAGTTGATATTGGCAATAATGAAACGCTTAAAGTAGCAAAAAACCGCAGTGATGATATTGGTGAAAACGACACATTAAAAGTGGGTAAAACACTTAACATTGAAGCGGGAGACGAAATAGTAATTAAAACTGGCTCTGCACAAATTAAAATGAGCAGCAGCGGTAATATAACTATAGAAGGCACTAATATAGATATTAAAGGCAGTAATGTTAAAGTTGATGGTAGTGCCATTACTTTATCTGCCGGTATGATTAAATTAAATTAGTGCAATTATGGAAATAATAAATAGTTTTTACACAGGGTTTAGAAACGGCATTAATAATAATGGTTACGTTGTATATTGCCGTTATGGATTGCCTTATTTAATTTGCTTGCCTTTAAATAGACCTGATGATCCGTTGCTAAATCCTGCATTAACGCATTTAAAAGCGATGAATGGTTATTACGCAAATCAGTTTTTTAGTAATTTACATAGTGCATTAAACAGTGAAGACATTATAGCCGCTTTGTATCAATATGCTCTACAAAGCCCTGTATCTATTTCTGATTATAATAAAGCGGAATTAATTGATACGTTATCGGGTTTAGTTGCTCAAAGTAAGTTATTAATTATTCCTTTATTTGATTAGGTTTATTGTTAAAAAGTAAATAAGACAAGGAGTCTTTATGGGTAAGCCCGCAGCTACAATTGGTCATATGCATGTATGCCCTAAAACAACAGGTACAGTCCCACATGTTGGCGGCCCTGTTGTGGTTGGCTCTGCTAATGTATTAATAGGTGGAATGCCCGCGGCACGTAAAGGCGATATGTTAGTATGTGTTGGCCCACCCGACAGCATAAAGTCAGGATCTGGTAGCGTAAAAATTAACGGTAAACCCGCAGCTCGAATGGGTGATGATAGCTCCCACGGCGGAAAAATTGTTGTTGGCAACCCTACTGTATTAATAGGTGGCTAATTTTGCTGTCTACCTACTTAAGTAATCATCAAGCACAATTACTCAATATAAGTAATGCACAGTGCTGCCCGTTTACCTCTGTAGGTTATGTAAAAACGCTCAAAAAAAAGCTGTTAGAAATAACCTGGTTAACCGCTAAAAAAAACAATACTCCTCAATGTTTTACCCAGCCCGACTTAACACAACTTAATGCGTTAGTAACTGACGAGCAAAGCCTTGATGTAATTTCTCAGGCATGCATAGAAGTGATGGCTAATTTACCGCAAACAATTAACCTTGCTTTTATAAACGCTTTGCTGAACAGCCCGTCTCTGCATGGTTTAGCAAAGGCTGTTATTCATAAAGTTTTATTACAACAACACAGCTTTAATTTAATTGCATTAATTGACTTAAACACTCTTTATTTTGCGTTAGCTAATAGCACTGAACAAGAGGAAACAACAGCCGAAACCGTCTCGCTTATCAGCGCGTTCAACCCTAATGCCAATATAAAAGTGCTAAAACATGTGTTTGATGAGCTATATAAAAGTGGGCTTGTTAATTCACCGTTAATGTCGCTTTTTTTATTATCTCTAAGTTGGGAACAGGTAAACGCGTTAAGTAACTACGCAAGCCACGTTTTAACAGTAGATGATACGTTGCAGGTGCTATTACAAAGTGGCTATGTAAAGTTAGTGCCTTTAGCGTGTATGTCGTTAAACCAAGTAGAAAACCCAACAGCCATTATTGCCTTAATAAGGCGTATGCTTGGTGATAAGCTCGACTTACTCGTAAGCTATGACATTCAACTAAGTGCGTTTAATGCTGAACAACAAGCACTAATGGCTTTTAAACAGCAGTTACAGCAAAACTGGCCTAAATACGAGGAGGAGCTTTGCTTGCAGAGGCTTGTAGCTGGCAAATCTCTTAATAAAAGGTTAAACGCAATAGAAATGTCGGCAATGGACTGTTATAGCCAAGCAATATTCAATTTGTATACTTACTACAAATCTGTGGCTGAAAATGTAAAAGCAGAGGCGCAAGCATGAAGGCGTTTAATGTAAACGTAAGCTGTTTTTTTACGCCTTTGTCGCAAGACATAGATACACTGCTACATGAAGATACCCCAAACCCACCTAACGGTATTAATTGGCAATCATGGAATGCCTGTATTTATGACTGCATAGTAAAAGCGAAAGAGCTTTTTGCAAAAGTCGAAGACTCAAACTTGCCACTTGTATGGTTATTGCCAGCACTGGCGTACCAAGATGAGCTAAAGCAGCTTTTAGCAAAAAGTTTTAAACAGTTGTTCCCTGATCATGTAGAGCACTTATTATTTTATGGTGCTGTTGGTGCTAATACGTTAGTACAAATGGCGGGGCAAAAAAAATGGGCTAAAGCAAATGTTATAGCCATTGACACAACCTATAAAGCCGATAAAAACAATGAGTGGGTATACTTAGGAGTGGGTGGTGCACTCGCGACTATTGAAACGGTTAAAAGCGGCTGGATGCAAGTAAGCCATGAGCTTGCCCCTTCAATCGATTTTATAAAGCACGACCAACTAGGTGGTATATTTTCAAATATTGCACAGCATAATAAAGACTACATAGACCTTATTTTTGCTCCAGGCAACGGCATACATCAGCAAAGTGACGTATGGCTGACTAATTTACAAAGGCTCAGCAGTTTAATTAATGAGCATACACATTATGAATTACCTAATTACAAACTAGGTAAAATGGGTGCGCTTGAAGGACTTGTCAATTTATATCAATTGACCTCAAGCCCGGCTATTGTAAATCACTTTAAACACGCGTTAGTGATTTCTCAAGAACAATCAAAATATCAGGCCGCAGCATCATACTTATGGATAAGTGAGGAAGTACACAACTAATGCAAAGTAATACGGTTGTTTTACAAGGAACGAGTTACCCCATTTGCCTGGTTGTTGGCAAAGGCCAAACGCCGTCAGGTTATGTGCTGACTGTGGCAAATACTCCAGATACAGCTAAACAACAAATAGCCCAAATTGGCGGAGCGTTAACAGGTGACGCAGCCAAACGCCTTGATGTAATTAATTTACTAAATAGTGCAGGCATTAACTGCCCACGCAGTGCCTCTGCCCGCGAAACAGCAAGTGTACTTACCCAGGCCTTAGTAAGTGGCGTAGTAACGTGTTACCACCAAAAAGCAAAGTCGGCTATTCAAGTAAGCGATAATACTAATAGTGGCTCAGCGGGTAAAAAGTCGAGCAATAAATCAAGCTCAACCGTATCGGGTAAAAGCGCATCGCAAGCACCTGCTAAAAACACGGGTGGTGCAAGTAATAACACCGCAAGCGAAGAGCCCATTACAAACCAAGAGTGCCGCTCAGATCCGGTATCAATGCTGTCGGGCGAAGAAATTCTCCCGCTTATCGACTTTACTCTAGCAGGCAGCCGCCAATTAGTGTGGCGACGTTTGTATCGCTCATCTCATGCTGATGTGTGCACAACAATGGGTAATGGTTGGCGCCATGACTTTATGGCAAGCCTTACAGAGCATTACTTGCCACCGCCAAAAGTGGGCCCTAAGCAAAAAGGCACTTACTGGTTAGAGTACCAAGATGAGCACGGCGCTAAACATAAATTTGAAAAAGTAAAGCCTGGCCAATCAAGCTATCAGTTAAGTAGTAACCTTGCGCTACATTACCAAACAAATGGTAAGCAAGTACTTGTAACACCAGATGACCAACACCTTACGTTTAAACCAGGCGAAAGCGCGTGGCTGCTTGAAAAAATAATTAACGAAAAAGGCCAAAGCATCGCGTTTTATTACGATGCAAAAGAGCGCCTACACCGCATAGAAGTAAACAAAGTACGTGGCTGTATAATTAGCTACAACACGCAAGGTTTATTAAGCAAAATAGCAGCGTACTGCACCGATAAAAACAACAAACAGCAATTGCTATCGCCATTACTAGCAAGCTACGAGTACGATGAAAACAAAAACCTTGTTAAGGCTACTAATCAGCAAAACGAAACTGAGCGCTACGCCTATAACGCCGCTAATTTATTAACAAAGCGTACCCGAGCCAGTGGCTTTAGCCATCATTTTGAGTGGGATAGCTACTCACCCAGCGCTAAATGTATAAAGCAGTGGGGCGATAACAATACCTATACCTACCAGTTTGAATATAACTTAGCAGCTGGTGAAACAACCTGTATAGATTCTCGCGGCCACAAAGAGCACTTTGTACATAACGCACAAGGTAAATTGGTAAAACATACCGACCCTAACGGCAACGTTTGGCAATATACATACAATGCGCAAGGCCAAAAGCTCAGTGAAATTAAGCCCGATAGCAGCACAACGCGCTATAGCTACACACCTTTCGGCCAATTAGAATCTATAACACAGCCAGATGGTAGCCAAACCCATTTTGCTTACAACCAACTTGGGCAACGTGTATTAACTATCTTACCTGATGGCCAAACCATTACGCGTAAATACAGTGTGGCTGGCTTATTACAAAGCGAAACCTTTGGTGATGGTCGCACCACGTTATACAGCTACGATAAGCTTGGCCAGTTAACCCAGCATATTAATAAAAATGGTCAAATCACCAAATTTATTTGGAACGAACAAGGCGAGCTGTTAGCAAAACACCATAACGATGAGCTAATACGTTACAGCTACGACAGCCTAGGCCGCGTAAATGCCACACTGAATAACGCAGGCTTACTCACCCAATATAAATACAATGAGCACGGCCAGCTTACACAAACCATAGCCTTTGATGAAAACGAGCCTGAAAATAAACAGCATCAATACTTTAGCTACGACGAAGCAGGGCGATTAATTAGCTCGCAAAACAGCAAAGGCGACACCACAGAGCAACACTTTGAAGGGCTAAGCCAACCGCACTGTGTTATTCAGCCCGATGGCAGCGCCCTGCATTTAACGTACGACAAAGAGCGAAACTTAACAGCCATCGAGCGAAGCGACGGCCATGTATACCGCATAAGTTACGACGCGAACGAAAACCCTACACAAATAACCGGATTTGATGGCACACTACAGCAATATAAATACGACGCCTGTAACCGCTTAACTTCAGTAACACAAAGCAACAAACGCCATGTAAAAATAGAGCGCGACAGCCTTGGCCGCGTAACTGCGCAGCATGCAAGCCTTGCAAGCGACTCACATATAATTAATAACGCCAATTACTACAGTTATAACCTGCAAGGTAAAATTACGCGTGCGCATAATGCACAATCAACACTTAAACAACGCTTTGATAAAGGCGGCAGGCTATTGTGCGCCGAGCAAGTTAATAACCAGCAACAAGCGCATACATTAAAATACAGTTACGACGAATACGGCAGAAGGCAAACGCTTACGCTGCCAGACTCAACCACGCTTAAATACAGCTACAACCAGTTTGGCCAGCTAAGTGCTATTCACTTACAGCAAGCCAATAGCAAAGAGGGTGAGCTCGCTGAGCCGCTTGTAACACTAGGCTACGACAGCCAAGGTAATATTAACACCCAGCAGTTTGGTAACAGTATTACCCTCAATCAACAGTTTGATGTATTCAACCGTTTAACGCAGCAACAGCTTACACACCCAGCGCAAACATTATTTGATACCTGTACGTACAACTACGACAGCATCAACCAGCTTATTGCCCGTAAAAACGAAGGCGTAAGCAGCCAAAATATCAATTTTGAATACAACAGCCTCGGCCAGTTAATACAACAAACATTGGCAAGC
>NZ_CAWUKC010000084.1:0-16977 GCF_963922945.1 uncultured Pseudoalteromonas sp.
TCTAGTTTTTCAAATAGCCCTTGTACACGCTCACGTAATCGCTCCTGCTCGCCTTGCAGGGCGTCGCCGGTGAGTATGCGTGTAATTCCTGGGTTTTTTTCTGCAAAGGTGAGTAGCAATAATAAAATATTGTAAACGCGTGTTTGGCTTTCTTTTTCGTTTTCTAAAATAAGGTTAATACGCGACAAAAGTGTGTCTTCAATAAACTCAATTAGGCCTTCAAACATACGTGCTTTGCTAGGAAAATGACGGTAAAGCGCCGCTTCAGAAACGCCTACTTCAGCAGCAAGCTTCGCTGTGGTGATACGTTGTCCTGGGCTGGTTTCTAACATTTGTGCGAGTGCTTGCAGAATCTGCTCTTTGCGATTACTTCTTTTTGTCGCAGGCATGAACCTTCCTTTTTATTTGTTATTTTTAGCTGGGGCTAGTCATTTTCTGTTCAAATGAGTGGCTTATGTTAATGTTTTATTCAGTTTGTTTCCAGCACTTTTATAGTTGTTTAGCGAGCTGTTCGATTACTTGTTGTGCAATGGCTGTTTTACTTGTTGCTGGTAATTCTACACTTTGATTATGCCAATAAAGTGTTAAAGCATTATGATCGGAATTAAAGCCTAAGCCACTTTTTGATACATCATTTGCACAAATCATATCTAAGTTTTTATTTTTAAGTTTACCCTTTGCGTAGCTCTCTACATTTTGTGTTTCGGCTGCAAAACCTACAGTGTAAGGACGGCCTTGCTCTAAGCTTGCAACAGCGGCTATTACATCGGGGTTTTTAATCAGTGTCAGGGTGAGCTCATCACCTTGCTTTTTCATTTTTTGCGTGGCGACATTCGCGGCTCTGTAATCAGCAACGGCGGCGCAGCCGATAAACGCGTCTGAATGTACAGCATAGGTTAATGACTCATTTAAAAGCTGTTCAGCACTTTCTATGTTTATTAAATTAGCGCCAGCAGGGGCTTTAATCGTCACCGGGCCAGAAATTAAATTAACCTTTGCACCAAGCTCTAATGCGGCTTGTGCGAGTGCATAGCCCATTTTTCCAGAACTGTGGTTTGATATAAAACGCACTGGATCAAGCGGCTCGCGGGTTGGCCCCGCAGTAATGGTAATGGTTTTACCTGCTAATAATTGCGGTTGCTCTGTGGCAGTGCACAAGGCTACAAGTTCATGCGGCTCTAGCATGCGCCCTGCGCCTACATCGCCACACGCTTGCTCGCCTTTACCTGGCCCCCAAATTAAGACGTTACGAGACTTAAGTGTTGCTAAATTAGCTTGTGTAGCAGGGTGAGCATACATTTGCTGATTCATTGCTGGTGCCACAGCGACTTTTGCTGGGGTCGCCATTAATAGCGTGGTAAGTAAGTCATCGGCAATACCAGCAGCCATTTTAGCAATGATATTACTGGTTGCAGGCGCCACTAAAATCAAATCAGCCCATTTGGCAAACTCTATGTGGCCCATCGCCGCTTCAGCTGAGGGGTCAAGCAATGAATCTGAGACCATTTCGCCACTAACCGCTTGCATGGTTAAGGGGGTTATAAAGTGTTTGGCTGATTCGCTCATGACCACTTTTACTTCGCAACCTGCGTCTTTTAAACGTCTAACGAGCTCTGCACATTTATAGGCTGCAATACCGCCAGTTATGCCAAGTACAATTTTTTTGTTTGTTAAGTTAGTCATGCGTGTTTTTTGCTTGAGTGTATATGCAGGCTAAAATAACAAATCTTTGTGCTTTGAGCTAAGTTTTTAAGACTAAAAAATCAGGCTATTTTCAAAAATTGCATTACAGTTATATGACTGTTTTTTAATCATCAAGGATGAATAATGCAATTAACTTCGTTACCTAATTCACTTCGCCCCCGTGAAAAGCTCATTGCTAAAGGCCCTAAAGCACTGACCGATGCTGAGTTATTAGCGATATTTTTGCGTACGGGCTTACCCGGTATGAATGTGATTGAGCTTGCCCAACACCTGCTTAACGAAAATAAAACATTGCATAATTTATTTAACGCCAGCCAAGATGAGTTTTGCGCGCAAAAAGGATTGGGGATGGCAAAATATGTGCAATTACAAGCCGTCCTTGAGCTGAGTCAGCGCTACATGCAGGAGCGCTGTCAGCGAGAAGCTGTATTTAACTCGCCTAATGCAGTTTATGACTACCTCACAATACAAATGCGTGGGCTACAGCAAGAAGTGTTTATGGTGCTTTATCTTGATAGTCAAAACCGCTTAGTAAAAGACGAAGTTTTGTTTTATGGCACAATAAACTCAGCCAGCGTTTATCCAAGAGAGGTTGTAAAAGCGGCCTTAAAAAATAATGCAGCGGCAATTATTTTGGCGCATAATCATCCAAGCGGCATCGCCGAGCCAAGCCAAGCTGACAAACTTATTACTAAAAAATTGCAGCAAGCACTACAATTGGTTGACATAGGTGTACTTGATCACATCATTGTGGGAGGAGAAACGTGTGTTTCTTTTGCGCAGCGGGGCCTGATTTAAGGTTAGTTGATGAATAAGTGTGTTAAAAATGAGCGGTTTGGGCAGTTTTAGCAAATTAGTTTAATTTAAATGCAGTTTTTACTTTCCCTAAGGGCATTCGATCTTTATAATTAGCCGCTATCAAATTTACATATGAGCTGGTTGGATAGATCAGTATTTGATCTTTGCCTGTAAAAGCTGTATAAAGAGCGCCCTTCGATTTATCTAGGGCACAAATACATGGCCTTAGGTTAAATTAAGCTCGAGCGAAGTTATTGGAGATATAGAGACATGTCTAAAGTATGTCAAGTTACAGGTAAGCGTCCAACGGTTGGTAACCACCGTTCACACGCGAGAAACGCGACTAGACGTCGTTTCCTACCTAACCTACAAACACACCGTTTTTGGGTTGAAAGTGAAAAACGTTTTGTAACACTACGCACTACTACTAAAGGTATGCGTATTATCGATAAAAAAGGCATCGACGCGGTACTTACAGATATCCGTGCTCGCGGCGAAAAAGTTTAAGGAACTGAATCATGCGCGATAAAATCCGTTTAGTTTCAACTGCTGGTACTGGTTTTTTCTACACTACCGACAAAAACAAGCGTAACATGCCTGAAAAGATGGAAATCAAAAAATACGATCCTAAAGCTCGTAAACACGTGATTTTCAAAGAAGCTAAAATCAAGTAATTTTGTTTCTTTCAGAATTGTAAAAACCCAGCTTAAGCTGGGTTTTTTGTTTTTTAAAATCGCATACTCGAGATATGTACGTCAGTCTGTTTTAAAGTATAGGCATAAAAAAACCTTGCAGGAAAAGCCCGCAAGGTCATTATTTTAAAGCTTACAGCTCTAACGTAAACGTTATACCCGCAACACGTGGCTCACCTAATTGTACGTAAGTATGTGTTTCGTAGCCATCAAGTGGGTCGTTACCAAACTCAAAGCCGCGGGTTGGTACTTCTTCGTCAAATACGTTCCGTGCCCATGCACGCACTGCCCACATGTCGGCTTCGTAGCCTAAGCTTAAGTTTACTAAATTGCTGCTTGGCGCTTGTGAATTATGGCTATCTGAGAAGTAATAATCGTCTTTACCTTCAACACCTATCATACCGTACAACGCATTAGTAAAGTTGTAACGTGCGCTAAATGCATATTGGTATTTAGGTGATTGCGCTTGCTCACGACCGTCTTGATTCAAGCCCGATTGCGTTACAAAGTCGTCAATTTCTGTGTTTAAGTAACCGGCACTACCTGTTAAGAATAAGTCTTCGGTAAGTTGGTAACTACCTTCAACCTCTAAGCCGTAGTTACTGCCAGAGCTTGCGTTATCAACATAACCTGTAAATTGCTGGTTTTCTACTTGCCATGCTTTTAATTGAATATTGTCACGGTGCATATAAAATGCAGCTAAACGCAGGGTAAATTTATCATCAAGCGATGAGCCCTTAACGCCAAACTCGCCACTCCATAAATATTCAGGGTCAAAACTGGTGTGCTGCTGGAAAAAGTCAGCATCTAAATTTAAACCTTCATCTTTGGCTTTTGCTAAAGCTTCTGAATTAATGCCACCTGCTTTGTAACCACGAGTAATGCTGGTGTAGATCATGGTGCGATCAATCACTTGATATTCAAGTGCTATTTTACCACCTACCATTACATCATCCGTATCTTCGATAAAGCCGTTGTTGTCGGTGTAATCGCCTTGATACTGTTCAACACGTAAGCCAGTAATCAGCGTGGTTTTAGGGCCAATAGATGTAGCTACTTGGCCATAAACTGCGACGTTACTAGTTTCGTAAGTTGAAGCAAATGGGTTTGCAAGCCAAGTGTATTCACGCTCTAAATCTACGTCACGGTTTTGATAGTAAATACCCGCAACCCAGTTACCTGTTTTAGAATTAAATTGTAAATTAGCGGATTGATCGTCGCGATCACGCGTGTATACATCGGTAGAGCTATAACCCCAAGGGTGTAAGCCTGCTGCACATAATTGTGGCTCGCTGGCGTCGTTACATACCCAGTCTTCGTCAAAGCTGTAAAGTAGCTCTGTGTCTATGGCTGAAAGATTTAAGCTTACATCAAAGGCATCAAAGCCAGTGTAGGTATTATTAATCCCTATTGCATAGCTTTGTTGATTATCTTGGCCAGGCTCGTCGGCTACACTATTACGACTGTTATCGAGCGTAAACGCATCGTAGCCGTTGTTTATATCAATGTAGTGCAGGTTTAGCTCGGTATTTAAATGCTCAGTGAGTTGGCTATTTAATTTAAAGCGGGCTACTTGCTCATCTTGCTGTTGAGTTTCGTCATTTAAATAGAGATTATCTACATAACCGTCTGATTTTCTGCGAAAGTAGCTTACACGTGCGCTTGTGTCGTCTGTTAATCCAGTACTTGCTGCAAGGCCGGCTTCACGCGAGTTATAGGTACCCATACCTACTTGTAACTTTAAGCTAGGGTCGGCAGTTGCCTGAGCAGATTCCATTTGAATCATACCGGCCATGCCGTCTGCGCCAAAGCGGGTGCCTTGTGGGCCGCGGTAAATCTCTACGTGGTCAATATCAAATAATAACGAGCTGCCACCTAAACCCGAGTAGTTTATGCCGTCGATGACCAAGCCAACCGATGGGTTAATTGGGTCTACAAATTGTGAACGAAGTCCCACACCACGAATTTGAATATAACGACCACGAGACGCACCTGAAGTAAAGTTTACGTTTGCAGTGCTACCTAGCATTTCGTCTAAGTAACTTGCGCCACGTTGGTTAATTTCAGACTCGCTAAATAGGCTAGCACTTGCGCTTAGCGTTTGAATGCTTTCGCGTTGAAAGTCGCCGGTTACAACAATTCGTTCTAAGTCGCTGTCATCAGCATTTGCTATAAATGGCGTGCTCATTAGTGGTAATAACGCCGCAGTGATTAAAGACAAACGTAAGTTCATTGGGTTACTTAACTCCATTTTAGGGACTTGTATGGTAGCAATTATTTTAATACTTGTGTTATAACGCTGCGATTATACGTTAAATAATCAGGATTACTAATATGACCTTTAAAGTTGATTTTAAAGTGCGCCATTATGAGTGTGACTTACAAGGGATTGTAAATAACAGTGTGTACTTTAATTATTTAGAGCATGCTCGCCATGAGTTTTTATTTGCTAATGGGGTCGACTTTGCATTGCTTGCAAAGCAAAAAGTTAATTTAGTAGTAATACGCAGTGAAGTTGATTACAAGTATTCACTTGTGCCTGAAGATGAATTTTATGTGTCGGTAGAGCCTGAGCGTATAAGCCGCTTAAAGTTTGCGTTTAAGCAGGCAATTGTTCGTAAAAGTGATGAAAAAGTTATGCTTCAAGCAAGAGTTATTGGTACATCGGTTAATGAAAAAGGCCGCCCCTTTTTGCCACCCGAAATGGATAACTTATTTAAAAACTGCGACCTAAATTAACTTGTTTAACTTTTAAACTAGCATAGAACAAAAATTTACATTTAAAACATGCATTTTTAACGGATAAACCGCATAAAAATTGTTACTATTACAACAATTAAATATTTAGTTAGTAATAGCATGAAATTAGCAGCAATACCGATGCTTTTAATCGGTTTATGTATTGGTTGCACAGCCACAGGGACGGTGACCTCTGAGCAGCTAAAGTACACACAATGGCAACTATCAAAGGTTGATGGTTTAGCTGTGCCGGCCTCTTACAGTGCATCAATGAGCTTTATTGAAGCGTTGCAAGTAAACGGATTTGCAGGGTGTAATAAGTTTTTTGGTGAAGGTCAGCTTGAAGATAGCAACATTAGTATTAATAAATTAGGCATGACGCGAAAGTCGTGCGGAGCCGATGTTGATCAGCTTGAGCAGCAGTTTTTACAAGCGCTTAGAGAAGGTGCAACGCTTAGCATGCAAGGCTCTCAGCTAGTAATGCAGGGCAACCATACCTTTGAGTTTATTGCAAAGCAATAATCTGAGTATGTAAAACAGCCTCTTGCAGGTAAGTTTTAACTGGCGTACACTCAGCGCAGATTTGTTAAAGAAATTGCAAATCACCGAACACAATTTATATATTTTACTTGTCGGAGTGCCTTAAATAATTAAGGCTGAGATCGCGAAAGCGGGATCCGTGAACCTGATCAGGTTAAAACCTGCGTAGGGAACAAGCTGCCTAAAACGGGACGCTTGTGCGTCTTTTTTATGCGCACAACAAAATGTTATCTTTTTAGGCTGCAAAGTAGCATTACGGCTACGTTACGATCTTTCTCTATTCCTTATGGAATATCTGACAAGACAACCCTTTAGCAATGAGGTAAGTCATGTCAAACACTACAAATAAATCAACACGTCGAGAAACGCGCGCAGCCGCGTCAGAATATATTTATAACTTAACGGGTCAGCCATTTCCAAGCTCACAAAAAGTGTATGTTGAGGGCAGTCAAAGTGGTGTACGCGTGGGAATGCGTGAAATAACACTAAGCGACACATTTATTGGCGGTACTGAGCAAAACCCTGTGTATGAGCCAAATGAACCACTGCGAGTTTACGATACATCGGGCCCATATACCGACCCTAACTTTGAGTTAGACGTACGCAAAGGGCTACCTAAATTTCGTGAACAGTGGATAAAAGATCGCAACGACACTGAAGTGCTCAACTCTGTCACCTCGCAATTTGCCCAACAGCGTATGGCTGATGATGGCCTTGATCATATTCGCTTTGAGCACTTACCTAAAATCCGTCGTGGTAAAGCGGGTAAAAACGTCACGCAAATGCATTATGCTCGCCAAGGTATTGTAACCCCTGAAATGGAATACGTAGCCATACGCGAAAACATGGGTCGTGCAAAAATCAGAGAAGAGCTGTTAGCAGCACAGCATAAAGGCGAGTCGTTTGGCGCGAGTATTCCTGATTTTATTACCCCTGAATTTGTACGTGACGAAATAGCCCGTGGCCGTGCTATTTTGCCAAACAACATTAACCACCCAGAAACCGAGCCCATGATAGTAGGACGTAACTTTTTAGTTAAAGTTAACGCCAATATTGGTAATTCATCGGTAAGCTCATCAATCGAAGAAGAAGTAGAAAAAATGGTGTGGTCTACCCGTTGGGGGGCCGATACCGTCATGGATTTATCTACTGGGCGCTACATTCACGAAACGCGCGAATGGGTAGTACGTAACTCGCCAGTACCCATTGGCACAGTACCTATTTACCAAGCGCTTGAAAAAGTAAACGGTGTGGCTGAGGACTTAACATGGGAAATATTTCGCGATACCTTGATTGAGCAAGCCGAGCAAGGTGTTGATTACTTTACTATTCATGCAGGTGTATTGCTGCGTTATGTGCCAATGACGGCAAAGCGTGTAACCGGCATTGTATCGCGCGGTGGCTCAATTATGGCTAAGTGGTGTTTAGCGCACCATAAAGAAAACTTTTTATATACGCACTTTGAAGATATTTGCGAAATTTTAAAACAATACGATGTGTGTTTTTCACTTGGTGATGGCCTTCGCCCAGGTTCGATTGCCGATGCCAACGACGAAGCACAATTTAGTGAGCTTCGTACACTTGGAGAGCTTACAAAAATTGCGTGGAAACACGACGTACAAGTATTTATAGAAGGCCCAGGCCATGTGCCAATGCATATGATTAAAGCCAATATGGATGAGCAATTAGAACATTGCAGCGAAGCGCCTTTTTACACATTAGGCCCATTAACGACCGATATAGCCCCTGGGTACGACCATATAACATCCGGTATAGGCGCTGCACAAATAGCGTGGTACGGCTGTGCCATGCTGTGTTATGTCACACCAAAAGAGCACTTAGGTTTACCCAATAAAGAAGATGTAAAAGAGGGCTTAATTACCTACAAAATTGCAGCACATGCGGCCGACTTAGCCAAAGGCCACCCCGGCGCGCAAGAGCGCGATAATGCCTTATCAAAAGCGCGTTTTGAATTTAGATGGCACGACCAATTTAACATTGGTTTAGACCCAGAACGAGCCCGTGAATATCACGACGAAACCCTACCGCAAGAGTCTGGCAAAGTAGCGCACTTTTGCTCTATGTGTGGTCCTAAATTTTGCTCAATGAAAATTACCCAAGAGGTACGCGATTACGCAAAAGATCTCGAATCTCGCGGGATCGATCCCAACAATGTTGGTGATGCAATTGAGATCAAAATGGTTGATGTAGAAGCGCAAATGAAAGCGAAGTCGGAAGAATTTAAACAAACGGGCTCAGAAATTTACCACAAAGCAATATAAGCCAATAACAGGTTAGCAGTTTATGGCTGCTAGCCTGTTATTAAAAGGAGCGTTTATGTTTTACAACATTGCAATTGTGGGGTTTGGTTTAGCAGGGCGCTTAGCGGCTCTTGAGCTGAGTAAGTCGCATCATGTAACCGTGTTTGAAGCAAGTGACGAGCAAACACAAAATAGTGCCGGTAAAGTGGCTGCAGCAATGCTTGCGCCGCTTGCTGAGTCGGTAATGTGTGAAACAGATTTAGCCATTATGGGGCTAAATTCACTCAAGCGCTGGCCAGAGATAGTGAGCGAGCTTGAAGGTGAAGTTTTTTATCAGCAAAAAGGCACATTGGTTGTAGCGCATCAGCAAGATAAAGGGGACTTACAAAGTTTTACCCAGCGAATAAAGCCAATAGCAGGGCACAGCGCACAGACGTTAAATACCCAACAAATTGCACAATTAGAGCCCGAACTTGCAAGTCGATTTAACCAAGGTGTGTTTTTACCCTGCGAAGGGCAAATAGATAACCAGGCTTTTTATAAAGCAAGTTTTACCATGCTTAATAAACGCAAGGTTAAATTTGCTTTTAATCAGCGCGCTAATATTCAAAACGGCAAGGTTAATAATCGCGCCTTTGATTACATTATTGATTGTCGTGGCTTAGGTGCTAAAACTGATAAGCCACTTAGAGGTGTACGCGGAGAAGTAGCCAGGCTTTATGCGCCAGAGGTCAATTTAACGCGGTCGGTGCGTTTAATGCACCCGCGCTACCCAATTTACATAGCGCCAAAGCCTAATAATGAGTATGTAATTGGTGCAACCGAAATTGAGTCTGATGATAGCGGCCCTGCAACGGTGCGCTCCACGCTTGAGCTGCTCTCGGCGGCCTACACTGTGCACAGCGGATTTGCCGAAGCACGGCTGTTGAATATTCAAAGCGGGCTGCGCCCTGCATTTAAAAACAACCGACCAGAAGTTTTAAAAGAAGGTAACGTAATTAGCATTAATGGATTATATCGCCATGGCTATATGTTGGGCCCTGCATTAGTGGCTGATGCGTTATCTCAAATAGGGTGAGTAACAAATGACGATAACAATTAACGGTGAGCAGCTAACTATTAAAAGCGCAGTACTTGTTGAGGTATTACAAAATTTTGGTGCAAAGCCGCCTTTTGCGGTGGCACTAAATGGTGAGTTTATTCCACAAAGCCTGCACGGCAATACCACAATTAACGAAGGGGATAGCATTGAATTGTTGTCGCCTATTCAAGGCGGGTAGCATTATGCCAAATAACGATAACCTAACTATTTATGGCGAACAATTTAATAGCCGATTGTTAATAGGCTCGGCACTATACCCATCGCCTACGGTAATGGAAGAGTCAATAAAAGCCTCTGGCGCGCAAATAGTAACGGTGTCATTAAGGCGCCAGCAAAGCGTGGCAGCGGGGGATGACTTTTGGCAATTAATTAAAAATACTGGCCTTAATATACTGCCTAATACCGCAGGGTGCCATAGTGTAAAAGAAGCTGTAACACTTGCTAAAATGTGCCGCGAAGTATTTGCAACCGATTGGATTAAGCTTGAACTAATAGGGGATGACTACAACTTACAACCCGACCCATTCGCATTGTTAGAAGCCACTAAACTATTAATTAATGATGGCTTTAAAGTACTGCCCTACTGCACTGACGATTTAGTGCTTTGCCAGCGTTTAAATGAGCTAGGGTGCGAGGTGCTTATGCCGTGGGGCGCGCCAATAGGCACCGGTAAAGGCTTGTTAAATAGTTATAATTTAAAAACCATTCGCGAGCGTTTACCAAGCACCACATTAATAGTAGATGCAGGCCTTGGTTTACCTTCGCATGCCTGCCAAGCTCTTGAATTAGGGTATGATGCGGTATTGTTAAATTCAGCCATTGCAGGGGCTGGCTGCCCAGTTACGATGAGTCGTGCATTTAAAGCAGCGGTAGAAGCAGGGCGCTTTGCGTATAATGCCAAAGCAATGCCTGAAAAAGACTTAGCAGCCCCCTCGACCCCAACAATGGGTATGCCGTTTTGGCATCAGCAGTAAGGAAATAACGAGTATGAATAATCTAGTGTGGACAATTGCCGGATCTGACTCTGGCGGCGGTGCAGGTATCCAAGCTGATATAAAAGCAATACAAAGCTTTGGCGTGCATGGCTGCACGGCAATTACCGCGCTTACGGCACAAAATAGCTTAGGGGTAGAGGCCATTAACGCGGTATCTACCGATATTATTGAATCGCAATTATTAGCACTCGAAAGCGATATGAAAGCCAAAGTAATTAAAATTGGCATGTTGGCTAATGTGCAGCAAATTCAATTAATAAGCGAGCATATAGCGCATTACAAAGCTAAATGGCCTGTACCGCCTGTGATTGTTTATGACCCAGTAGCTATTGCCTCAAGCGGTGATGTATTAACAGAAGAAGATACCGTAAGTGCCATTAAAGAGTGCTTGATGCCGCTGGTGGATGTAATAACGCCTAACACGCACGAGACGCAATTGCTAACAGGGGTGTATTTAATTGGCCCAAGTGCCGTGAAAGACGCTGCTAAAAAGCTATTAAGCTGGGGTGCAAAAGCGGTTGTTATTAAAGGCGGGCACTGGGATTACCCAACAGGTTATTGTATCGATTACTGCACACAAAACGGCGAAGAGTATTGGCTTGGGAATAAAAAAATTCAAAGCCCCCATAGTCATGGTACAGGTTGCAGCATGGCCTCAGTAATTGCCGCGTGTTTAGCAAAAGACTACCCGCTAAAAGATGCCTTTATTTTAGCTAAAGCTTATATAAACAAAGGCTTAAAGCAGTCGGTTAGGTACGGCGAAGGAATAGGCCCTGTTGCGCATACAGCTTTTCCTACAAATTTAGATGATTTTCCACAAGTGATTGAGCCTGGCAGCTGGCTTGGTGATGAACTTGATTTTGATATACCGCTTGAATTTAACATGGCTGCAAATTTTGCCCCTTGTGAGAGCAAAGAGTTAGGCTTATATGCTGTGGTCGATAGCCTAGACTGGCTAGAAAAGTGTTTACAGCAAGGGGTTACTACAGCGCAGCTGCGTGTTAAAAATAAACCCGACGATGAACTCGATGAGTTAATTAAACAGGCAGTAGATCTTGGCAAAAAGCACCACGCGCATGTATTCATAAACGACTACTGGCAGTTAGCAATAAAGCATGGTGCCTACGGCGTACACTTAGGGCAAGAAGATATAGACACTGCTAATTTAGCCGCGATTAAAGAAGCGGGGTTGAGGCTGGGGCTTTCTACACATGGCTTTTACGAAATGTTACGTGCGCACAACTACCGACCAAGTTATATGGCATTTGGTGCTATTTACCCTACCACAACCAAAGATATGAGCGGGCAAATACAAGGGCTCGATAAACTTAAAAAGTGTGTGCCATTAATGCAAAGCTACCCAACGGTTGCCATTGGAGGCATAGATTTAAGTCGCGCAAGCGAAGTGGCAAATACCGGTGTAGGCAGTGTTGCTGTGGTGAGAGCCATTACTGAAGCGGATGATTATATTGCAGCAATTAGTGCGCTAAAAAGTGCTATAAAGCAGCCAAATGGATAAACTCAGCGATAAAGAAACCCTGCGTTATAGCCGCCATTTATTATTGCAAGAGGTAGGGCTAGAAGGGCAGTTAGCACTTAAAGCTGCAACTGTTGCCGTAGTAGGTGCTGGCGGGTTGGGTAGCCCTGCACTTTTGTATTTAGCCGCAGCGGGCATTGGTAGGCTAGTTTTAATAGACGATGATGCGGTTGAGCTATCTAACTTACAGCGCCAGGTGCTTTATAAAGTAAATCACTTAGGGCAAAAAAAGGTCGCTGCCGCCGGCAAGGTATTAGCAAGCCTTAATAATCAAATAGACATAGTGACGCAATGTAAAAAGCTGGATGATAGCAACGCCGATGAGCTTTTAAATAATGCCGACATAGTACTTGATTGCTCTGATAACTTTGCCACGCGCTACAGTGTAAACCGTTATTGTTTTTCGCAAAAAATCCCCTTGATTGCCGGAGCTGCGATTGCCACAAATGGGCAAGTAATGGGGTTTGATTTTAGGAAAAATAATAGCCCGTGTTATGGCTGCATTTTTACAAAAAATGACGCGCCCCCCGCTGTAAACTGTAGTAATGCTGGTGTAATCAGCCCATTGCTTGGAGTTATAGGCTCTATGCAGGCTCAGCTTACTTTGAATATGCTGTTAGGGTATGTTGAAGAAAGTGTGTTTATTACTTTTGATGCGCTGAGTTTAAAGCAGCAACATTTTAAAGTAGCTAAAGATTTAAACTGTAAAGAGTGCGGCTTAGAGTTGTCGTTTATTTAATTAGGAAATCTAAATAAATCTTTTTACTGAATATTTACAGTGTAGATGAGTGACTTTCTCGTATATGTAGTCAGTAAGCTGTGTTAAAAATTTCATTTACGACTGCATGGATACAGAAGGTAGAACAATGAGGAGCAATTGCCAGAGAAACTATCGAGCAAATTTATTGCCTAGCTATCAACACGTTTTTTTGGCCCCAAAATAATCCACTTAATTAAGCAAATTGGCATTGTTGCGGTTTTATGAGAAGAATAAAACCGCATTTTAATTAAATGCGGTTTGGCTTTTCGCAAAAAAGATTTATTTATGGTAGCTCAGGCACGTTTCTACTTCGTTTTTTGAGCCTAAAATGACCGCTACACGCTGGTGGATAGCATCGGGTTGAATATCCATAATACGCTCGGTGCCTGTTGAGGCTATACCGCCAGCTTGCTCAACTAGCATAGCCATAGGGTTGGCTTCGTATAGTAAACGCAGCTTATTGGGTTTGTTTGCGTCTTTAGTGTCGGTTGGATAGGTAAATAAACCACCACGGCTAAGTACACGGTGCACATCGCCAACCATGGCTGCAATCCAGCGCATATTAAAGTTTTTAGCACGTGGGCCGGTGTCGCCAGCAAGTAAGTCATTAATATAATTTTGCATTGCGCCCTGCCAGTGACGCTGGTTTGACGCATTAATAGCAAATTCGTTGGTATCAGCAGGAATAGACGCAAAATCTTGTGTTAGTAAAAAGCTACCTTGAGTTTTATCTAACGTAAACATGCGTGTGCCTTTACCTGTAGTAAGTGCAAGCATGGTTGATGGGCCGTAAAGTACGTAACCTGCAGCTACTTGTTTGTGGCCAGGTTGCATAAAGATACGTTGATCGGCGGCATCTGAGCCTTCAGGGGCTTCCATAATTGAAAATATGGTACCTACTAGCGAGTTAATATCGGTATTTGATGAGCCATCAAGCGGGTCAAACGCGACAATGTATTTGGCATTTTGGTTGCCGGCGACTGTGTAGTCCTCTTCCTCAGAGGCAATAGCTTTAACAGAGCCTGACTCAAGTAAAATATCTTTTAAAAGTTGATTTGATAGTACATCGAGCTTTTTTTGAGTTTCGCCTTGAATATTTTCATCTAGCGTTGAGCCTAATACGCCAGAAAGCGCACCTTGACCAACACGAAACGATATTTCTTTACATGCTGCTAAGATGGTTCTAATTAATGATAAAAGCTCTCTAGGGCAACCGTCTTCTAATAATACTGGAGGGAGTCTACGCATTCTATTTTCCTGATAACGTGTACTAGCGAATCTAAATGTGAGAGAGATTAGCTAAGTGCGCTGAATTTCGTCTTAAATACCTGTATTGTTTAAATAGCACTGTAATAATTGTGCCACCTAATCATACTTAAAACGCCAATAACAAAGATAAGATTATGAAAAAAATACCACTAATAAGTTACATACTCTTTACTGTGCTGTGCTCTATCATAACCCAAGCGCACGCAGCAATTAAGTCTATAGATGAATTTACTGCGAAAATGAATCACTTTCCTGGGTACTTTTCGTTTTATTACGATACGCAAAACGGCAAAGTGTTTTTAAAAGTAGATAAATTAGAGCAGCAATTTTTGCTTCAGCAAAGTTTACCTTATGGTATTGGCTCTAACGATATAGGGCTTGATAGAGGTCAACTTGGTAACACGCATTTAGTCCAATTTGAACGGTTTGGCGATAAAGTCATGCTACGTGCGCTTAATACTTATTATCGCGCAAATACAACTAACAAAGCAGAGCAGCAAAGTATAAAAGAGGCCTTCGCATCAAGTATTTTAGCGGGCTTTAAAGTCGTTGCACAAAACGAAAAAACTGCATTAATTGATTACACTCCTTATTTATTGAGTGATGTTCATGGCGTTAGTCGTAAATTAGCAGCTCGTAAACAAGGTAACTTTAACCTTGATGAATCACGCAGCGCTGTTTTTATGAGCCGTTCAAAGGCGTTTGTTAAAAACACTGAGCTTGAAGCTGTGCTAACGTTTAAGGGCACTAAGCCGGGTAAATTTGTACGTCAAGTAAGTGCAGACCCTTATGCACTTACTGTACATATGCATCACTCACTTATTAAGTTACCTGATGATAATTACACTGCGCGTAAATTTGACCCGCAATCTGGGTATTGGAGTATTGAGCATAAAGATTACGCAGCCCCTCTTGGTGAGTCTATGTATGTACGCTATATACCGCGCCATCGCCTTGCTAAAAAAGATCCAAGTTTACCAATTAGTGAACCCGTAGAGCCCATTACATATTACCTAGATCCTGGCGTTCCTGAGCCGGTTAAAAGCGCATTACTTGAAGGCGGTAAATGGTGGAACGACGCATTTAGTGCTGCAGGTTATAAAAACGCATTTATAGTTAAAGAGCTGCCAAACAATGCTGATCCTATGGATATTCGCTATAACGTTATTCAATGGGTACACCGTGCTACACGAGGTTGGTCATACGGAAGCTCTGTTATAGACCCACGTACCGGTGAAATACTCAAAGGGCATGTAACATTGGGATCGCTACGTGTACGACAAGATATTTTGATTGCAGAAGCACTCGGTGCACCTTATTTAAAGGGAACCGAAGTGGCTAAAAATCTACAAGCTATGGCACTAGATAGAATTCGTCAATTAAGTGCACACGAAATTGGCCACACGCTGGGTATTGCACATAACTTTGCAGCTTCGGTGGGTGATAGAGCGTCGGTTATGGATTACCCACACCCGCTACTTAGCTTTAACGAGCAAGGCGAGCTTGATGTAACCCGTGGCTATGCAAGTGGCATTGGCGTATGGGATACCCAAGTTATTAAGTATGGTTATAGTGACTTTACCAACCAAGACGAAAGCGCTGAGCTTGCAGCAATATTAAAAGAGAACAAAGCTAAGGGCCTTGAGTTTATATCTGATAGAGATGCACGCGCAAAGGGCGGTGCACATCCTACAGCACATTTATGGGATAACGGTACTAACCCAGCGCAAGAGCTACTTAGAGTGCTTGATGTCCGTAAAAAGGCGCTTTCGCAATTTGGCATTCAAAACATTAAAACAGGTGATGCACTTTCGCAGTTAGAAGAAAAGCTTGTGCCGCTCTATTTATTTCATCGTTATCAAGTAGAGGCTGCAGTTAAACTCATTGCGGGGGTTAACTACGAATACGAAACACGTAACAGCTCGCCAGCTAAGGGGGCACAAGTGGTTTCAAAAGCACAGCAGCAAGAGGCGGTAAATGCGCTATTAGCGACCATAAAACCCGCTAATTTAATTTTGCCCGAGTCGGTGTTAGCGCTTATTCCGCCAAAAGCGTATGGTGAGTCTAAATCGCGTGAAAGCATAACAGGGCGTACTGGGTTAACACTTGATGCTATGGCCTTACCAGAAGTAGCTGCACAGCATAGTTTATCGTTATTGTTAAACCCGCAGCGTTTAAATCGTTTAGCTCAACAACAAGTACGTAATAATAACTTTTATAGCTTAGATGAGTTGCTTGAACAGCTTTACCGTCACGTTTTTAAAGCGTCATCGCCTAATACGATGAAAGGCAAAATTACCCAACGAGTACAATTTTTAACTGCAAAAAATATGGCTGATTTAGTGGCTAACGTGAAGGTAAGCCCTGAGGTGCAAGCGCAGTTACGTTACTACTTAGTTAAGTTGAGCAATGAATATAACCAAAACTCAATATTAAGTAATACTAGCGTAGGGGAGAGTGCGTTTAAACAGTATTTAGCAGAGCAGGTTAAACAGTTTTTAAAAGGGGGTCAGTGGCCTGAAAACTTCAGTGGTTTACCAATGCCACCGGGCTCACCAATTTAATTGTATGTTTTAACTA
>NZ_CAWUKC010000085.1:0-16430 GCF_963922945.1 uncultured Pseudoalteromonas sp.
TTTGCTCAGTTTGCTCAGGCGTTTTGCCAGCGCTTAATTCTTTCGTCAGCTCTGCTACATCCGCTAAGCGTAGGTTTTTTCCACCATCAATGCTGTACCAGCCAGGTTTAGTTGTAATTTCAGGTTTTTTACCATTGGCAGCTTCATATGCAGCTTCAAAGGCAGATAAAACTTCTGTTTTGTCTAGTTTGCTCATCAGAGACCCTATACGTTGTGAACACAGATAAAGAAGCGGTATTTATACCTATTTTCTAACAGTTTTTCAATTTTTTGCGATTTTCCTTCCATTTTAAGCCCATAAACGCCAAAATTTGCACAAAATTCAGTACTGAGTAAGGTAATAAGTATGCAACGTAGAGAATTTAATCAACTGTTAGACGACATTTTAAAGCCTCACACTATTAAAGATTTTTGCCCTAATGGACTGCAAGTCGAAGGTAAAAACGACATCAATACAATTGTTACGGGGGTAACTGCAAGCCAAGCACTTATCGATGCAGCAATAGAAAAAAATGCTGATGCGATATTGGTCCACCATGGTTATTTTTGGAAAGGTGAATCGCAGCCTATTACAGGTATGAAAAAGCGTCGAATAGGTGCGCTTCTGGCTCATGATATAAATTTATTTGCCTATCATTTACCGCTAGATATTCACCCTGTCATTGGGAATAACGCCCAGCTTGCTGAACTACTTGATATTGAAATAGAGGCGGGGCTTGAGCCCGTATCTAATAGCGTTGCGATGAAAGGACGGTTAAAAACTCCGCTTACAGGTAGCGAGTTTGCAAATAAAATAGCTAAAGTTTTAAACCGTGAACCATTACGTAGTGTTGTACGCGATGAGAAAATTCACACCATTGCGCTGTGTACAGGAGGCGGGCAAGGTTATATCGATTTAGCAGCAGAGCAGGAAGTTGATGCGTACCTTACGGGCGAGGCATCGGAGCAAACTATTCATAGCTCGCGAGAGCAAAATATAGACTTTTTTGCAGCAGGGCATCATGCAACTGAGCGTTACGGAATTAAAGCGCTTGGTGAGTTACTTGCTAAAGAGCATGGTTTTGATGTGAGCTTTATAGATATTGATAACCCAGTATAACTAAGCTTACTTATAGCCTAAAGCGCCTCTGGGTTTATCCAGCGGCGCACACTTATCCAAGCACTCCCAATCACTTCATGCATGTATTGCGTTACTACACGTAATGCATCAGCATTGGGTATAAATTGCTTATAAAAAGGTAAAGCAGCAAAATTGTGATAGTCTGTAGCGGCAGGAATTACCTCGATGCCTTGGGCATTAAACAAGTTTTTTGCGCGAGGCATGTGCAGTACAGACGTAACTAGTGCAACCTTAAAATCAACGAGTTTAGGCGCGAGGAGTTTGGCTTCTGCAGCGGTATCCATTGCCTGCGGGTTTTGTATTATACGGCTTTTACTCACCCCTAAGTTTATTGCTGTTTGGCTCATTAATGCGCTATTTGTTACTTTGTTATAGCCACCGCCAGATACGAAAAGCGTCGCATTAGGGTATCTTTTTGCAAGCGTAACACCTTCTACTAAGCGAGTAAGTGCACAGTTCCCTAGCTGACTATTAGCGCTTAAAGCGGGGTTTGGGTTTATATCGCAGCCCAGTACGACAATTTTATCTATGCGCGGGGAATTCAGTGCATTAAACGCTAAAGAAGTTGGTTCATGATCTTTGATAAGTTGATGCGCAGTAAATGGCATACTTAGAACTAACAGTATAAATATGCTTAAACTGGCAAGCACTAAAGCAGGCTTACGTCCACGAAATGCCAAAATTAGCATGACAAACGCGATTAAGCCAAATAGAGGAAGTGGCATAATCAAGCCACCTATGAATTTTTTTAACTCAAACATAAAAAGTAACATAAAAACAATAAACCCTTATGTTACTCATTAGCCAGTGTTTTATCGACCGTTATTTTGCTTACACGTATTTAAAAAATGGCGATAAACGGGGTTGTCTTTCATGTCTTTTTTCATTGCTAAATACATAGGTCGCGTTAAGCCAAGCGCGCCAAGCGGAATTGATTTAATTAAGCCTTGGCTTTCGTAAGGAGTTACTAGCCAATCGGGCAAAGCTGCTACTCCCATACCTGCACTGACTAACTGAAAAATTAATAACCCTTGGTCAACGGTTTTTAATGTGCCATCAAAACGTGCATTTTGAATAAAATGCTTAAAAATGTCTTGGCGTTCACGCGGGATCGGGTATGAAATAATGGTTTCGCTTTTTAAATCCAGTGCCGTAACGTATGCTTTTTTTGCTAAATCGTGATCAGGGGCAACAATAAGCTTTAACTTAAAATCGAATAAATGAACATACTCTAACTTGTCTGGCTCACGTATGTCTGATGTGAGCACCAAATCGAGTTCATCGTTTAGTAAATCAGGTATAGCGTCGTAGCTAAAACCGCGCTCGTAATCAATTTTTATATCAGGCCAAAAATTATTAAACTCTTTAATAGTCGGTAATAACCAATGAAAACAAGCATGGCACTCAACACTTAGCCTTAATTGTGAAATAGGTTGGTTAAGGCTTTCTTTCAAACGGCATTTAGTTGCTTCTACTTTAGGCAATACATCATTGGCCAGTTCTAGTAATAGCATACCTTGTGGTGTAAAGCGTACGGGCTGCGTTTTTCTTTCGAATAGCTGGCAGTCTAACTTGTTTTCTAAGTCTTTAATTTGATGAGATAAAGCTGATTGCGTTAAAAATAATTCGCGGGCTGTATTAACTAACGATCCGGTGTCTTTTAATGTCGCAATAGTTTTAAGGTGTTTTATGTCAATCATCTTTAAAAATTCTCAAGGGAAATGTGAGTTCGGCTAAGATTGAACCCATACTACGCCTTTATAAAAAACGTTTCAACGTCTAGATGGCTAAAAAAATCTATTTATTACTCTATTAACCTTTTAAAATTAGCTTAACTAATGAATAGACTTTATTTTTTATTATGTTGAGGGGTTTTTCATGAGCTCAGTTCAAGTTGTTTTGCTATAAGCGCAAAATAAAGCTGCACTAAACGTGGCAAAAGACGTGGTAAAAGTAGTGAAATTTACTCAATAGATGAGGGTTATACCGCCTTGTAATAAGAGGTAAACCCAATAATAGGTGATTAAAGCGGTTTATTTATAAGTTTAATCGCTTGGTTTGCCGTTACGGGTTTTGATTTTAAAAAGCCTTGGCCATAATTACATTGGGTTGTTTGTAAAATAGTTAGCTGCTCTTGAGTTTCGATCCCCTCTGCTACGACTTCAAAATTTAATGATTGCGCGAGTGACAAGATAGCCTCTACGAGTGGATTGTTTCGCTTGTTAAGATGATCAATAAAGCTTTTATCGATTTTTAGAATGTGTATGGGCAGTTGGTGTAAGTAACCAAGTGCTGAATAGCCCGTGCCAAAGTCATCTAAGCATAGCTTTACTTTAAGTGGGGCGAGCCCTTCTATAATTTGAGTTGCTAGATCAAGGTTAGCAATAAGCCCAGATTCAGTGATTTCTAGGCACAATGATCCTAAGGGCAAATTATATTTATTATACAAAGCGTGAACTTGCGCAACAAAATCGAGGCTAGCAAAGTGACGCGATGATACATTAACCGTTACTTTTAAAAAGCGATGACCTAGTGTGTGCCAATGGGCAATGTGCTGAGCGGCAAGTTCAAGCAAATGCAAATCAAGGTTGATAATTTGTCCGGTAGTTTCGGCTATTGGAATAAACTCATTGGGTGGTACAAACCCTTTTGTTGGGTGGTGCCACCTTACCAGTGCTTCAAAGCCTACCACGTCACTATTAGCAATTGTAAAAATAGGCTGAAAATAAAGCTCAAATTCGTCGTGTTCAATGCCGTGCTGTAAGTCGTTTTCTATATCAGCATGTGTTTTGAGCTTTTTACGCATAGTATTGTTAAAAAACTTAACTTGACCACGTCCGCTGGATTTTGCTTCGTACATGGCCGCATCGGCTTGCTGTAGTAACAAATAGGCTTTATCGTCACTGCTTTCAGTAAAAGCGATGCCAATGCTGGTTGATGCTTGTAATAAATGGCTATCCACATTAAGTGGCTTATCAAGTACTGCGTTTATTCGCCTCAATGCTTCATTAACTTGGTTACGGTGGGTAATGTTTTCCATAAAAATGGCAAATTCATCGCCGCCAAGGCGGGCAAACGTATCGGTATTTCTGACTGTACTTTTTATTAGCTCACAAATTTTAATTAAAAAGTGGTCGCCAACCTCGTGACCAAGTGAATCATTAATACTTTTAAATCGATCAAAATCTAAATACAGTAGCGCATGGCTGGTGCCTTTTTTAACTCGCGATAATCGCAAAATAGCATGTTTAATACGCTCAATAAGTAACGAGCGATTAGCTAAGCCAGTCAACTCATCATGCAGCGCTTTATGTTCAAGCTCTTGTCGTGCAAGCTGCCTATCTATAGCCATACTGATCTGCCTACTTACGTAGGTTAAAAGGGCGCTGTCATGTTCGTTATAATGAAGCTTTTTATCGTAACTTTGAACAACAATTACACCACTAATTCTGTCATTTGCTTTAAACGGTACACCCAGCCAAGACTCTGAAAGACGGCCAACAAGTTTAAAGTCGCCGTTATCTATATGTTGCTGATAATCGTTTTGATTTAATAGCAATACACGGTCTGATTTTAGTAAGTAATACGAAGCTGTGTCTTTTAATTGTTCTTTTGATATTTTTTTGTGTGCGTGCGTTTGAATGCCTTCTTCAACGATGTAAACCAAATCGAGTATATCTACCTGCTTATCGTAAAGGGCAATAAAAAAGTTATCTGCAGGAAGTAAGCTATTTATTATGTCGTGAAGTGATTCAAAAAAGGTGTCTAAGTTACTGGCTTTGTAAGTTAAATTAGCGATTTGCAATAAGCTGTTTTCAAGCTTTTGGGCATCATTTAATTGATTCACTGTGTGTTTTAAACTATCGACCGTGTTCACTTGGTTTAACTTTGCACTTAATAAATGCGCTACGGTGGTTAAAATTTCTAAATGAGCGTTTGTGAAGTAATTTTTTATTGGGTGCTCACAGTCGATTACCCCTAAAACCTGGTCTTTATATATCAGAGGAACACATAACTCCGATTGAGCAGGGCGCTCATCAGCAATGTAGCGTGGGTCTGAGGTAACATCACCAATAATAATAGCAGTGCCAGTACGTGCTACGTATCCAGTTATACCTTCATTAAAACCAATGACTTTGCGCTCTGCTTGGTATTTATCTCTGCTATGAGTTATACCCATAGAGGCAACTTGATTAAGTTGTAAGCGTGTTTCATCAGCCAAGTAAATAACACAGTCAACAAACCCGAGGCGGTTTACGACCTGTGTAGTTACATACTCGAAAAGCTCTTCTAGTGTATCGAGCTGTAATAAACTAGACGAAAACTGATTTATTATGCTCAGCTGCTCAGTTTTAACTTCGAGCGCTTTATAGGTATCGATATGATTCGACATAAGGTAATTTTATTCTTTTTATTTGTATTAACACTGATAAGTTAACCCAAATTTAAAGCATGTTCAAAATAAAACGTTTGAATGGGTGTAATCGTCGTTAAACTCAAACCCAATCGTATTTTGCAGCACTCAAAGCGGGGAATAAATTAGATAACACTTTACTAGATCTTCTCATATGCCTATGATCGGATAAATTCAGCCGTGGAAAAAAGTAATGAGCATTAATACCGAATCAAAAAACACATTAACCATAACGCGTCCTGACGATTGGCATGTCCATTTACGTGATGGTGATCAATTAAAAGATACAGTTCGTGATATTAGCCGCTACATGGGGCGCGCTATTATCATGCCCAACCTGGTACCGCCTGCAACGACCACGGACTTAGCGCTTGCTTACAGAGTGCGGATCATGGCTGCTGGACCACAAGGTGATTTTGAACCCTTAATGGTACTTTACCTTACCGATAAAACCACCCCTGAAGAAATTAAAAAAGCCAAAGCAACCGGTAAAATTGTTGCTGCAAAGCTATACCCTGCTGGGGCAACCACAAATTCAGACTCAGGGGTTACATCAGTAAAAAATATTTACCCTGTTTTAAATGCGATGCAAGAAGTGGGCATGCTATTACTAGTACATGGTGAAGTGACTGACTCGTCTATAGATATTTTTGACCGTGAAAAAGTATTTTTAGAGACGATTTTAGGCGATGTTGTTGCAGATTTTCCAACGCTTAAAATTGTGCTTGAACATATTACAACAAAAGATGCTGTAGAGTTTGTAGAGGCTGCACCGCAGAATGTAGCTGCAACTATTACTGCTCATCACCTATTATATAACCGCAATCATATGTTAGCCGGAGGTATTCGCCCGCATTATTATTGCCTACCAATTTTAAAGCGCAATATACATCAACAAGCATTAATGGCTGCCGCTATAAGTGGCAATAAAAAGTTCTTTTTAGGGACTGACTCAGCCCCTCATTACAAAGATAAAAAAGAAGCAGCCTGCGGTTGTGCTGGGGCTTATACAGCACATGCTGCTATTGAACTCTACGCCGAAGCTTTTGAAGAGGCGGGTGCACTAGATAAGCTTGAGGGTTTTGCAAGTCACTTTGGGCCAGATTTTTACGGGCTCGCTCGTAACACAGATACAATCACCCTTGAAAGAAGTCCTTGGCAAGTTCCTGCTAGCTACACATTGGGTGACTCACAAGTCGTGCCAATCAAAGCAGAAGCAACGATAGATTGGCAGGTTAAATAAAGTAGACAAAATTAGCATTTTAATAAAGCCGTATAGCTTGCTCTACGGCTTTTTGTTTGCGTATAAGTTCCTCTTAGCGCTCGTTTTCATGCTACTTGCTATCCCCTTTATCTGTAAGGCTGAGTGCTTTGACATGATTTGTTACATTTATAAACTAAAAACCAACTATTTATTGAGCAAATTAAGCTTTAAAAATAACCACTTATATATGCCCCTTTAATTATTTTTGTTCTGAGTAAATAAATCTTAATTAATAGAGCCAAAAAAATATTAATGTGTTAATCTTAACTTGCTTTGAGTTTTTGCGTATTGAATTTACGGATATTGTGCTGCGTTTAAGGTTACCGGTTAGGTTAAAACTTGTTCCTGTACTGTACCTCCAGATTTTTGGGCACTGACTCAGGGAGGATATAGCCATAAATGATATGGCTGAATTTTAATTATTGACTTACAGGAAAATTTAGTATGTCGGTTACTGGTAAAGTAAAATTTTTCAACGAAGCTAAAGGCTTTGGTTTCATTGAACAAGAAAACGGCCCTGACGTGTTTGTACATTTCAGCGCAATCGCTGGTTCTGGTTTTCGCACTCTTAGCGAAGGTCAAGCAGTGACTTTCAGCATCAAACAAGGTCAAAAAGGCCCAGAAGCTGAGAACGTAGAAGTAGCATAATTTTATTTATGTGAACCTTAGTTCATCTTGGTGAAGCAGTTTTCTGTTTCACCATAATCTCAAGACATCCATTCATTTCTAAACCTCAAATATAACACTGCATTCGCTGCTGCTTCTCACACTTTATCCCAAGTTAACCTAAAATCAGCGCAAACATGTTCTACTTTTATAGCCTAGTGCCAGCTTGTGGTTTATAAAAACGCATCGCTAAATCATTCCCCCTTTGCATATAGGTACTTTCAATGATCTTTTCGTATTAAAAACTGCAATCGCAATCAGCTTAATCAAATGGTTTATTATGACAGCAACACGTTTAGCCATTGATATGCTCAAGTATTATTACGGATTTAAATTATCCGGTTAACCATTTTATTTGGTTATGCTGCTAAAATAGCCGTACTTTTTCATCCATAATATCTGGTTTAATTAAGTCCACTTATATTGTTTGGTGAGATAGCCTTTTCTAACTTTGCTCAAGTAAAGTTATTTACTTATTTGCAGTAATTTTTATACATCGGTAAATATCTACTGCTAAATTGGTGGCTTTTTATACGATGAAGTGTGGGATTTACAAGTTAAGCTGCAAATTTAGTCTAATTATCACAATTTTAATTCATCAATTTGTCACATTAGTATTATTTTTGTTTTTTTTTTAAGGTGCGATTCAGTTTGATTTAAATGTTGCATTTTTGTTTCTTGTAAGTGTCTAATTTTTAACTAGTGTTTAATTTTAAAGGGGCTAAGTACTGCTTTAAAATAAGTGTTTTGGTTGCATTTATGTTAACAGTGATTTTTATGGTACTTTAGTTTTAGCTTTTTCAAGGTATTTATTTGGTTAGAATGGCTAACATCAAGTTGACAGGGCGTATTGCATTTAGCATTATTGGAGGGTTGATATCTATTAAAAGATATCAGGGTTGTTATCCTTTATAAGGGTGATAATTAAATTATAAAAGTAACATTACTTAATTGGTTGGGAACTATGTCTGTTAAAATCAGAAAGAGTCTTGTAGCATCTGCGTTGGTTGGCGCTTTTGCATTTGCAAGCAGCAATGTGATTGCAGATCCTTTGAATGACGTGCAAAAAGCAGGTCAGCAAATTCAAAAGGCTGCTGTTAAGTCTCAAGCTAAAATTGACAACGTATACGGTCAAACTCAAGAGCTAATCGCTGAGTACCGTAGTATTGTTGATGAGACTGAACTAATGAAAGTGTACAACGATCACGTAGCACGTTTGGTCGCTGACCAAAACGCTTCTATTGAATCGTTTGACCGTCAAATCGCTACAATCGACAACACCAAACAAAACGTTGTGCCTTTGATGTATCGCATGATCGATACGCTTGAGCAATTCATCAAAGCGGACGTTCCGTTTAATCTTGATTCTCGTCTTGCTCGTGTAGAAAGACTTCGTGAAATCATGGCTTCTGCGTCTGTAACGACGTCTGAGAAATTCCGCCAAGTTCTTGAAGCATACACAGTTGAAACTGCTTACAGCTCGGCTGTAACTGCTTCTCAAGGTACTTTAGAAGTTGATGGTAAAAACATTAACGTTGATATCGGTCGTTTAGGTCGTATCACTTACGTAGCACAATCTTTTGACTTAAAACACGCTTGGGTGTGGGATAACAACACTAAAGAGTGGAAAGAATTAGGTGAAGAATACCTTAAGCCAGTTAAAGAAGTGATTCGTATGGCGCGTAAGCAAGCGACACTAGAACTTGTTAAACTACCAATCTTTGGTGCGGAGTAATCGAATAATGAAGAAACTATTTAAAGGTTTTGCTGTTGCAGCAGTACTATCTGTTTCTGCAGGTACCGCGCTTAATGCACATGCAAATACTGATGCTTTAGATAAAATTCTTGAGCAAGTAAAGCAAGAACGTATCTCTGAAGGTAAAATCAACAAGCAACGTGAGCAAGAGTTCTTATCAGAGCGTGCTGACAAGCAAGCATTACTTAACAAAGCAAAAAGCCAACTAGCAGCTGAAAAAGCGCGCGGTGACAGCTTAGCTAAGCAATATGCACAAAACGAGAATACACTAGCTGAAAAAGAGCAAGCACTTCAAAATGCTCAAGGTACGCTTGGTGAAATGTTTGGTGTTGTACGTCGTGCAGCACAAGACGCTATCGGTTCAATCGAAGCTTCATTAGTAAGTGCTGAAAAACCAGGCCGTGCTGAAGTACTACGTTCTTTAGCAGCAGCGAAAGAGCTTCCAACAGTTCGTGAACTTGAAGAGCTTTGGATTGCACTACAAACTGAAATGACTGAATCAGCAAAAGTATCTACTTTTGAAACTGAGGTGTCAGGTCTTGACGGTAACTCTACAGTTAAGCAAGTAACACGTATTGGTAATTTTAACTTAGTTACTGACGAAGGTTACTTAATCTACTCGCCAGAGACAAAATCTATTCAGCCTTTAGGTAAACAACCTGATAGCTACATTTTAGAGGGTATCTCTGCACTAGAAAGTACTTCTGCTGATAACTACGCTGGCGTATACATTGACCCGACTCGCGGTGCAATTTTACGTATCAACACGCAGAAGAAAACATTAATGGAATACTACGAGCAAGGCGCTGAAGTTGGTTACATCATCACACTTCTTCTAGCTGTAGGTCTATTAATCTTCTTAGTTCGTTTCGTTGATTTAGCGCTTACGACTTCTAAGATTAAGTCTCAGCTTAAAAACGTATCTACGCCGAATACAAACAACCCACTGGGTCGTATTCTTAAAGTGTACCATGACAACAAAAACCAAGACGTTGAAAATCTTGAGCTTAAACTTGACGAAGCTATCTTACGTGAAACGCCACGTGTTGAAGCGGGTATCAATATCATCAAGATCCTTGCTGCAATCGCGCCGCTACTTGGTCTATTAGGTACAGTAATCGGTATGATCTTAACGTTCCAAACAATCACATTGTTCGGTACAGGCGATCCGAAGATCATGGCTGGTAACATCTCTCTAGCTCTTGTAACTACAGCGCTAGGTCTAATTGCTGCACTACCACTTATCCTACTTCATTCAATTGTTGCAGGTCGTAGTAAGTCAGTATTACACATCCTTGATGAGCAAAGCGCGGGTATCGTTGCTACTCACGCGGAGAAGGAGAAAGCCTAATGCTAGTCCTGATGGAGATATGGGAATCTATCAGGGATTTTGTTGGCACAGGCGGCCAGGTATTATACGTGGTCGCGATAGCACTCTTTCTTATGTGGGTTTTAATGATTGAGCGCTATTGGTTCCTACTTTCTGAGTTTCCTCGTTTAACGAAGGAAATTGTAGCAAAGTGGGATGCCCGCCAAGACACTACGTCTTGGTACGCACACAGAATCCGTGAAGCATGGATTTCTGAAGCGTCTGAAAAATTAGATCAGCGTATGTTGTTGATTAAAACATTAGTAGCTGTTTGTCCTTTAATAGGCTTACTTGGAACTGTAACGGGTATGATCGCGGTTTTCGAAACCATGGCAACTCAAGGTACTGGTAATGCACGTTTAATGGCATCAGGTATTTCAATGGCAACAATCCCAACAATGGCTGGAATGGTTGCGGCACTATCTGGAGTTTTCTTTAGCTCACGCCTTGAGGCAAGAGCGAGAATGGTGAAAGCCAAACTTGTAGATAGCATGCCTCATCACTAGAGAGAGAATTAAATATGGCACGTAAACAACGTTTTCGTGAAGAAGAAGAAGCAGCGGTAGATATGACGCCAATGCTTGACATCGTATTTATCATGCTTATTTTCTTTATCGTAACTACATCGTTCGTTAAAGAGGCTGGTATCGAGGTCAATAAACCTAAAGCGGCCCAAGCTACGAAGCAAAAAAATGCTAACATTTTTGTTGCTATTCGCAGTGATGGTGCTATCTGGATTGATAAACAGCAAGTTGATGTTGAACGTGTTTCAGCAAAAATCGAAAGTTTATTAGCAGAACAACCTACTGATGTTGTGATTTTGCAAGCTGATAAAGAAGCAAAGCACGGTGTAGTGGTTAAAGTTATGGACCAGATCAAAGCGACGGGTGACAACCTGAGAATTTCAATAGCTGGAGATCAGTAATGATTCGTTTTCTGTTTTCACTGATTGCAGGTGGGGCAGTTACTTTCGGCTTGTTCTACTTCATGGCTTACCTCATCTCTGGTGGGGCTGACCGTAATACTGAACAAAAAGAGCAGATCATAGTCGAAATAATGACGAATCCGCCTGAATCTAAGGTGCAGGAGAGGAAGCGTGTTCCGCCTCCGCCTCCGCCACCGCCAAAGCAGCCGCCTAAACCGCAGCCGCCACAGCCGGAGAATAACAATCCTAACCCTGGTGCTATGTCATTTAACATGGGTAGCATCGATGTAGGAAGTTCGGCTGGTGGACTAAGTGGTCCAGGTGCATTTGGACGAGATGGTGATGCGACACCTATCGTTCGTATTGAACCAAAATATCCAACGCAAGCAGCGCGTGATGGTAAAGAAGGTTGGGTACAACTTTCGTTCACAATTGATGAGTTAGGTGGTGTAACTGACGTTCAAGTTATTGACGCAGAACCAAAACGCATCTTTGACCGTGAAGCTAAACGTGCACTTCGTAAGTGGAAATACCGTCCTAAAATTATTGACGGTAAACCACAAAAACAAGTTGGTTTACAAGTTCAACTAGACTTTAAACTTAACCAAGGCTAAGGAGGCGAGTAATGAGAAATTTATCTAAAGTAACTGCTCTTGCAATTCTTATGTCTGTGTCAGGTGCAGCTATTACTGCACCTGTATTAGCAGCGCCGGATTACGCTAAAATTGAAGCGCGTAAAAAAGCCAAGACTAAAATCATGGGCGAGCGTACTGGTAAAAAGGTAATTAAAGCGTTTGACTTGTACAATGAAGACAAAATTGATGAAGCAATTGCCTTGTTAAAAGAGATTGACGCATCTAACGACTTCGATAAAGCGACTGTAAATCGTTACTTAGGTAGCATGTACGCGCAAAAAGAGAAGTACGCAGAAGCGATTAAATACTCACGACAAGCTGTTGCGCCTGATATTCTAAACTTCGCAGACCACGAGCAGACTTTAAAACTATTAGGTGATTTATACGCTGGAACTGAAAAGTTCAAAGAAGCCAAAAAAGCATATACCGCATGGATGGACTTCACCGGTGAAGAAGACCCTAAAGTTTACACTCGTATCGCGCAAGCAAATTATCAGTTAGGTCAGTTTCGTGATGTTTTTGAGCCTGCAGACAAAGCAATCTCTCTACAAAAGGAGCCGAACAAGGCCCCTTACCAATTAAAATTAGGTTCATACTTTGAACTTAAAGATTACCCTAACATGGTAAAGATTGGTGAAGAGATTGTTCGAGTTTGGCCAGATGACAAAAAAGCCTGGGTGAGCTTAGGTAAATATTACCTACAAACCGAAGACTACGCCAAAGGTCTTGCGACCATGGAAGTAGCATTTAAAAACGGCTATTTTGAAGCGGAAGTAGATTACAAAGTACTTTCTAACTTTTACTCTTTGAACGAAATCCCATTTAAAGCGGCAAAAACCCTTGAGAATGCGATTAAAGAAGATAAAGTTAAGCGTACTAAGCAAAACGTTAACGCGATTGCAAGTAACTACCACCGTTCTAAAGACATTGAAAAGGCTGCTAAGTACTACGAAGAAGCTGCTAAATTTGACGACGACGCAGAGCTTTACCGCAAAGCAGGTTCGTTACTTTTACAATCTGAAAATTTCAGTGCTGCTGTTGTTCGTTTGAACAAAGCGTTAGAGCTTGGCTCTGACAAAAAAGGCACGGTTTATTCAGATTTAGCTGAAGCGTACTATTACCAAGCTAAATACAAGCAAGCTTATGCTGCTATTACTAAAGCAATGGACGACCCGCGCACACGTAAGTTTGCAAAAGGTTGGGCATCATTTATTAAAGATAAAGCCGCTCGCAACGGCGTTAAAATTTAACTTTAATTTGTTTTAGCAATTATACAAAAAGCCCCCTTAGGGGCTTTTTTTATTGGAACTTACAATGAATAAAACGCATATTATATCTGTCCTATTTGGTCTTTTTTTAGTTGCTTGCTCAAAGCAGCCTACGCCTTTTGAATCTTATGATGTTGCGCAAGTAAGTATAAAAAACTTAAATAGTACTCTTAAAAACACAAATAGTGATCATGTTTTACAAGAGCAAGTTTTTCCCTTTTCTTTAGCGTATTTGTCTAGCCGTCACGAAATCTATCAGCGGTTACAAACAATGGCTTTGTCAAAAGCACAAATGGAACAACTAAATTACTTGATTATTGCTGAGCGCTTTCCCGAGCGTTTTTTTAGCTGGCCGGCTCAGATAAATGTGTTAGAAAACGTGCTTGTTGCGCGACAAGGTAAGGCAAGTTACAAAGATGTGATTGATTGGCTTGAGTTCACTCAAAATCAATTAGAGAGTGCGCTGCAAAGTAATTTAAGATTAAACAAAGTCGAATTAGACCTTTTAAAAGGTTACTTAAAAACCTCACTATTAAACATACCAGGTGAAAGTGACTTAAAAGCGCAGGTTGCACAGTTCAGTGGTTACTTAGCGCAGTATAAACCGAGAGGAAGTATTGGCTTAAGAGGGCTTGCTAATGGCAGTGAATGGTATCAAAGTAAGTTAAATTACTTTAGTGGGGAAGTTAAATCGCCACTACAGTGGGTTGAAAAGATTAACCAATATTTGCAAGCGACCCCAGCCACTGTAGCTAATTTTGAGTATAACGATGATCATTCTAGCTCTTTTGTCAGCCAATATTTAAGTGACGCCCCTAAAGTATCGGGGCTTGACTGGCACACTGAGTATATGCTTTTGCCAGTTATGGCTAATAAAATTCTGCTAAGCCCAAAGGATAAAAAACTGATGCTTGCACTTATGGAAACGGATATAGGCATACACTATCACGCATGGACACTGTCGCAGGCAAAGGTAAACTTAGTAAAGCGCTTAGCTATCTCAGAGCGCGATGCGCAATATTTAGTTGAAGATAGCGTATTATACCCTGCCCACGCCTTTAGTTTTGCCGAGCAACTATTAACGCTTTAAACGATTATGTGTGCTTAGCGCACATCTCACAGCGTTGCGTTGTTGGGTCTTGTTTAAGCAGCTCCTCAGAAATCGCCTCTTCACAATCACAGCAATAACCGTATTGGCCTATTTCAATCTGGCTTATTGCTGCTTCTAGTTTGGTCATTCTATTTACAAGCGTTTGATACTCTGGCCCTAAGTTGCATGCACCGTTATCAAGCCATTCATTATTTTGGCTGCTTAGTATAACGTCACGCAGTTTAATATGGGCAAGGTGTTCAGATTGGCTAAGCATAGTTAATATTGCCGATTTAACTTTTGCTATCTCACTTTGTAGTTGTTGCTGGAAAAGCATATCGATATAACCTCAAGTCAGCGTTTCGTTATATCGATATTATCTGGTCTTTATTGTTTATATGTTATGACTTGAATCAAGTTGCGGAGACTTAGCGTATTTTTTTAAAACTTGCGCAACCTCACTTTTTACTTTTAACCGTCTGATTTCGTCAAACAGCTCATTTGCTTGCGGGTATTGACGTTTTAGATAGCCAAGCCATTGCTTTGTGCGTGAGGCAAAGTATTTTGTATCTTGATCAGGGTCTTGATGTAATGCAGAGTGAATTAAATGATAAATAATATGCTCCCACGCTAATCCCTCATATGTTTCGTTATTTATATGGGCTTTAATTTTTTTTGCTAAATCAGGATGAGAAAGTGCGCCTCGCCCAAGCATTAAATCATTGCACTGGCTTCTTTTTTGGCAAAGTAGGGCATCTTCAACCTGCCAAATTTCGCCATTGGCGACTACGTCTATATTCTTGTTTTTTATGAGAGGGGGGATTTTTTCCCAATAAGCAGGTGGATTGTAACCATCACGCTTTGTCCGGGCATGTATCGCAATACTATCTGCTCCGGCGCTAACAACGGCATCTACTATTTCTTGGCTGTTACTGTCATCATCAAAGCCCAAGCGTATTTTAGCGCTTACTTGGTGCCCATGGCCGACCGCATCTTTTACTGCCTTGATTATATGGTACATTTGAGCAGGGTCTTTTAACAGCACAGCACCGCCCCGGTTTTTGTTAACAGTTTTTGCTGGGCAACCAAAATTAAGATCTATACCGTGTGAGCCTAATTCGATCGCTTTAATTGCGTTATCGGCCAGCACATCGGCTATTTGTCCGAGTAATTGAATACGTACAGGCGTACCGGCTTGGGTATAGCCACTATTATTAAGCTCAGGGCAATAGCGATGAAAAACCTTTGCCGGTAAACATTTATCAACCACTCTAATAAACTCTGTTACACATAAGTCAAAGCCACCAATATTGGTCAGCAGTTGGCGCATTTTAAAATCAACCACACCTTCCATAGGTGCTAAAACAAGTTTCATAGCGTATTTTTAATAAAAAAACGGGGGCGTAGTGTACCTGCAAAGTTTGATTTGATAAAACGTAAATTACTGACCATAGTTGTTTGTGTAAATTAAAAAGTAAAAAAGTGAAAATAAATGAAAGTTTTTATTTTATACAAGGTCTAGTTAATTATACAAACAACGCAAAATTGACAACAATTAGTTTGCGTAACCTTAAACATACTTTTATAAGAGAGTCATACAATGAATACAGTAAAGAAAAACTCAATCGCGTTAACTTTAGGAGCAGTAGTTGTAGGCTCTGCAAGTTTAGTTTCTACAGATGCGCAAGCAAACCCGTTTGAATTTCAACAGCTAGTGACAGGTTATCAACTTGACGCTGCAGAAGGTAAGTGCGGTGAAGGAAAGTGTGGCGGCGATGCTAAAGGTAAAAAAGAAGGCAAGTGCGGCGAAGGCAAATGTGGCGGTGATGCTAAAGGTAAAAAAGAAGGCAAATGCGGCGAAGGTAAAGGAGGCGGCAAAGCAAAAGTGAAAAAGGAGGGGAGGTGGGGGGGAGGTAGGGGTGG
>NZ_CAWUKC010000086.1:0-15904 GCF_963922945.1 uncultured Pseudoalteromonas sp.
GTAGTGGTCGTACTTTTCAATATCCACTAGGTACTTTTTAACACCTAGGTTAAGCATAAAATCGCCAAGTGCCATTGAATCTTGCGCGTACCATTTAAGGGTGTCGGTCTCAAAGGTGTTTTTATACTGGGTCCAGTATGGTGTGCTATCAAAGTGATGATAAATACTGGCATTAATCACTTTGTGCCAATCGCGAGACTCATCACGGTCGCTTTGCTCATACCAAAAACCGGCTTCTATATCGTGCATGCCAAACGTAGCTTGGTAATTTGCAGTAACCCCTAAGCGGTCTTTTTTGTAATGCGTATGACGATACGACATAACAGGTATTGCCGTATCATCATAACATGCTGGGTTTAAACCAGGGCCCGACTCCCACGGCCAGCTTAAACTTGCCGTACAGCCTTCGTTTGGTGCCAGTGCGTTACCTGCGCTATCTACAAAACCGTAAGAGCCTGCGTTAGTGCCGCCCTCTGTAGTTGGGTTGCCGTTTTCATCTACTGGAGTTGTTAAATACGGTGGGATCCAATCGCCACGGCCCGAGTTATTATGATAATAAGGGCTCACTGTAATAAGCGATGTTGGCGAAAGCGCATATTCAAACTTTAAATACGCTAACGTATTTTCACGCAGTGTACCCCAGCCCTCGGCAAACATTTGGTCGTAATGTGGAACGCCGGTCCAGTTCCACGTTAGCTGATCCCACTCTGGCGTTTGCTCAAATTGTGCAAGGCTTACACTATTATAATTAGTCTCGCTTACATCATCGTAAGATAAACGCCCTGTCATGGTTAAATCTGTAAGCGTTGTTACAAATTTAAGCTCTGCGTGTTGGTTATCTTTTCCGCCGTTGCTACCCGAGCCAATCCAACGGCTAGTATCGGTTTGTGAATAGCTTACATACGCTTGTGTATTATCAAAAATAGTACCGGTTTCGTGCTTAACGTAATAACGGGTCGCATCGTGGCTACCTGAGGTGTAAGCAAAAGTGGTACTTTTATCAAGGCTTGGCGCTTTACTTACAAAATTAAATGTACCGCCTAGCGCTTCAAGTGAGGCCGATTTAATATCTGAAGTACCTTGGCCTACTTCTACTGTAGCTAGGTTTTCGGTATCTAGGTAACGGTTTGCTTTAGCGCCACCACCATAGTTTGAGCCACCGTTAGGAATACCATCAACGGTCATCCCTAATTGCTGCTGGTTTGAGTCAATACTAAAACCACGCATAGTAATTGTGGTAGACCAGTCATCGCCACCAAATGCATCGCCTTCATTTATGCTAATGCCAGGTAAGTTATCGATAACCGATAACACACTCGACACCGTTGTTTGTTGATCAAGCATGGCAGGCTCAATCACATTATTTGCGTAACTGGTTGGTTTTGCAGTAACGGTTATTTCTTCTATTTGGTTGTCGTTAGCATAAGCTGACGTTGATACAGCCATAGCAATTGCTATGCTCAAAATCGATTTATTGGTTAAAGCGTACATTGTTGTCCCGTTTGGTTTTAATTATCTAAAGTAATTATGAAAGCGGGCACAGTATGATTTTAAATTATTACAACAAAAATGAAGTTTATTGACAGAGGTGTTAAAAAATTGTGGGACTTTTATGGCTTTGCTATGTCATTTGTAAGTCAGCCTAAGTACAAACACCTAGGCTGATTTATATATAAACACTAATTAATTAGAATAGTTTAGCTAACATTTCGTCACTATAAGCAACAAGCTCTTCATTATTAGCCACTTTGCTAATGTAATCAGGGTTGGCAATAAATGGGCGACCAATCGCAATTAAATCAAACTTATCGTTGTTTATTGCTTGTTTTGCATCATCAAAACTATAGCTGCCTACGCCCACTAGGCTGGTTTTAGTGTTTGCACGCAAATACTGCGAGGTTGTTTTGCCCTCTAATGACTCAAATTGTGTGCTGTCATCAAAAATGCCACCATGAATATAAGCCAGTTTTTTCTCATCTAGCTGTGGTAATAAGTAATCAAATACCGCTTTATCACGCTTATCTTCTTCCATATTAAAATAAGCACCTGGCGAGAGCCTAATTGCAGTACGCTCATTACCTACTGCATTAATAACCGCATCGGTCACTTCTATTGCAAAACGCGCCATATTTTCAGGTGTTTGGCCGTATTCATCTGTGCGCTCATTGGCAGCGTAATGCAAAAACTGATCAATTAAATAACCATTAGCGCCGTGAATTTCTACCCCATCAAAGCCCGCTTCAATGGCGTTTTCGGCCGCTTTAGCAAAGTCGGCTATTAGCGAGTTGATGTCTTCTTTTGTGGCTGCTTTTGGGGTAATGTACGTCAGCTCACGCATACGTGGTACCGTGCCTTCAACACCAATTGCCGATGGCGCTAATACGTCGCCGTCAAAAAAGTGAGGATGAGCAACACGGCCAACATGCCAAAGCTGGGCAAACATTTTTCCGCCGTTTGCATGCACGGCGTCAGTTACTTTTTTCCAACCTTGAATTTGCTCGCTAGTAAATAACCCTGGAGTATTTGGGTAGCCCTGCGCATCTGGGCGAATAATCGTGGCTTCGCTGATAATTAAACCGGCATCGGCACGGCGCGCATAATATTCAACCATGTCTTGTGTGGGTACTAAATTATCATCAGCCATACAACGGGTTAAGGGCGCCATAAGTACACGGTTTTTAAGTTCAAGTGTGTCATTTAGTTTATACGGAGCCAGTAAATCTGTGGTCATTGTTAAATCCTTCATTAAGAGTATGCATATGAGATGCGGCTTTTTTAATAACATTCAAGGGTAATTTTGAATGATCGCTCAAATTTATGGGAACTTATACTGTTCAATCTTAAAATTAGATCTGCAAGGATGAAATTAAATAATAACTTTTCAACACTCTGTCATATAACTCGATATACTGATAACAGTAAAATTTAAATTTGAAGCAATTAAGAGTGAGCCAATTATGACAACTGCAAATGCAACTGAAGAACAAACCGTAATTTTAGGGCTAGGGGCAAAAAAACGACTCGCTTTTATGTTTGAAACCGTAAAGCAATACAAACAAGTATGGATTTTAAACGACGATGATGGCTGTGTAATGCTTGCCAACGAAGATGACGACTGTGTACCCGTGTGGCCAACCCGCGATTTTGCACAAGCCTGGGCCACGGGCGAATGGGAAGGCTGTACACCTAAAGCTATTCCTACTAAAGATTGGTTTAGTCGCTGGACACCCGGCCTTGAAGAAGACGACCTACTGATTGCGGTGTTCCCTACCGAAGATGACGACGGCACGGTGCTGTTTCCTGATGAATTTGAAAGCCAGTTAAGAATTCCTAAAAAGAGAAAGTATTAAATAGCCAGCATCACGTTTTTTATTTGCGCACTAACATTACTTATCCCAAAAGCTCAATAAGCTTTAGAGTCACTAAAAATAAAAAAGCCGATATTGAATGTAAATATCGGCTTTTGGGTAAAATTTAGTTTTTTAGCTTTGAGTGTTATCGCGCCATAAGTATTGGCAAGGTGGTATTTGCTAGCATGTAGTTAGTCATACCGCCAAAAATTTGCTCATGAATACGCCTGTGTGTAAATGCACCCATCACCACTAAGTCTGCATTGTGCATTTGTGCTACCGACATAAACGCTTTTGATGTTGATTGCCTGCCATTATTAAATGTTACAAACTCACTTTTAATATCGTGCTGGGCTAAATATTTAACCACTTCATGGCCATTTGGCATTTTATCAGCGCTACCGGCGCTGGTACAAATAACCACTTTTTCAGCTTGTTTCAATAATGGTAGGCTGTAGTTAAGCGCACGCGATGCCTCTGTACTGGCGTTCCAACCAATTACCACTGTTTTTATATCAAAGTGAGTCATTTGCCGTGGTACCAGTAATATTGGTTTACCGCTTCGCATAACCGATGCTTCAAAGGTCGAAGTTGATTTACCACTTTTAGACTGCGGAATAATAATTAAATCAGCAACCTTACCTTGCTCTGCAATTATCTCGCTGCGCACACCTATGTTAATATGCCATGAAGCGCTTGGGTGCATGGGTTGCTCGGCGCTATCGTCGCTGTATTTAACCTGTAGCTGTGTGCATAAATCAATAAATTCAGCTTTTAAATTTGCCGATTCGGTTGTCGCAAAGCGCCCCGCCACAGAGTCTAGCTCTTGTACTAATTTAGTTGGCAAGCCAAGCTGCCCGGTTGGTAAAAAACGTTTTGGGTCTAAGTGCGTGTGATAAACATCAAGATGCGCATTAAAATACTTAGCAACGGCTAAGCCCCCTTTTAAGCGCTCTGTTACATGCCCACTTGTAGAAAGCGGCATTAAAATAAGCTTAGGTGAAATCATAATTTTATCCTTATTAAGCCTGTGCCTTTTAGCGCATTAATAAACAGTGCTAAGCGCAAAATATTGCGTTTAGCACTGCGATATTTATAGCTGCGTAAAACTTGCCACCTCTTGTAGGTATCCGCTTGGTAAATCTAATACCATTAAGTGGGATAAAGTGAGTAAAAATGCCAATGCACATACCGTGAGTGTGAGTGTTCTTGCAATCGAAATACGTGCTTTTACCAGTAAAAAGATAATGAAAAACAACGCAATCGAAATCACATACCCCACCAAAAAGCACCCTGCTAATAAACCACATAACCAAAATACATAATGCCAAAGGCCAGTTACGCTTGAGTCGTTTATATACCCTGCAGAAACCTCATTATCGTAATTTACCGCGTCATCTACTTTATTTAGTAAAAGCTTTATAAGCACAACGCCTGAGAGTATTAGCATGAACGAGCACACCACAGCAGGAAAAACACCGCCTAAAAATGTGCGTTGGAATGAGTCATACAAACCGTATGCAAACACCAAACAAATAAAGCCAGAAAATGCGATTTGTGGTTTAAGATTAGTTGGTTTTAGCTCAGCATTAGCTGTATTTTTATTGGCTTTTTCTTTTTTAGCAGCTTTGATTGAATGACGTGCAGCAAAGAAAATAGACAACACAGTTAATACACCAATAATAATAACGCCCGGCTTAAGTAAAAATTCAATACCGTCAAACTGAATAGCTTGATAAAGGTAAGTTTCCATGCCGCTTGCTAGTACAAAACCAATCAAAAATGCAGGTCGTGGCCAACCAAAGCGCTTCATAAATACACCTAAAATACCAATGCCTATCAATGCAACTAAATCACCTAAATCACGGGTTGCCTGAAACGCAGCAAAAAAGATCACCATAACCATAAAAGGTGCCATAAGCGTATAAGGAATTGTGGTTACTTTTGCAACCCACTTAGAAATAAGTAAACACGCGCCCGCGCCAATAACGTTAGCCAGTGCCAGTGACCATACAATGGTGTAAGTCACATCAAGGTCGGTGGTGATCATCGCAGGACCTGGCTCTAGGCCAATAAGCACCATGCCACCTAAAAATACAGCCATGCTGCCAGAGCCAGGAATACCAAATAATAAGGTAGGAATTAAGCCACCGCCTTCTTTAGCATTATTTGATGATTCGGGTGCAATAACACCGCGTATGTCGCCTTTACCAAAGTTTTCGGTGTCTTTAGAGGTTTGCACCGCGTGCCCATAAGAGATCCAATCAACTACGCTGCCACCTAACCCAGGTAATGCGCCAACAACACAGCCAATAGCAGCACAACGTGTAGCTAGCCATTTATTTTTAATAACATCTTTAACACCTTCAAACCAGCCTCTACCTAGCTCAGAGGCTTCTGAAATAGAGCGGTTTTGACGCAGTAAATCGATAATTTCTGGTAATGCAAATATACCTAAACCAACAACCACTAATGGAAGCCCGTCCATAAGGTAACCGTTATCAAATACCATGCGGTATTCACCGGTTGCAGGTGCACCGCCAAGTGAGCCTAAACATAAACCTAAGCCACATGCGCTTAAGCCTTTTACTAAGCTGTTACCGGCCAATACACCCACCATGCTTAAACCTAGCAAAGTAAGCATAAATAATTCGGCCGAGCCAAACGCTAAAATAACGGGGCGGGCAATCAGTACAAACAGTGTTAAAATAATTGCGCCAAAAAGGCCACCAAATAATGACGAAGCAAACGCAGCTGAAAGCGCACGGGCTGCTTGGCCCTTTTTAGACAATGGGAAACCGTCAAGCACTGTGGCTTGTGAGCCACTGGAGCCTGGAATACCCATTAATACAGAGGTGAAGGTGTCAGAGGTTGGAATAACCGCCACTAGGCCAATAAGCATAGCAAGCGCTGAGATGGGGTCCATACCATATAAAAATGGCAATAATAACGATAAACCCGCTATACCGCCTAAACCCGGAAAAATACCAATCAGCAAGCCTAAAAAAACGCCGCCGCATAAATACATTAAGTGTGTGGGGGTAAGAATAGTTTGTAGCGCAATTAAAAATGCATCTAACATACTGCTCTCCTTAGATTAAAAAAGTGGCTCACTAAATGCGAGCCACTGTGTGTACAACAAATCAACATGGGTTTTAAAAACGCGCGTTGTAGTTTTCGGTTAGGTAATTTCTTACCCATTGTTTGTCAGTTTCAGAAATTGTCAGTGCTGAGCTCAGTGTGTTTACTGCATCTTCGTTTACAAGTTGTGGGTATTGGCCAAGTACTAATTCAGACTCTTCTTTAAAGTTGTCTTGATCAATGACGCGTTGTGCTGCATTGCGCCAAGATGCAATAACGTCATCAGGTGTGCCTTTTGGTAAAAACAGGCCTTTTTGCGCTGCAAAGCCCGCTACAAAAAAGGTTTTCCATACGTTGTATTCAACGCCTGTTGGCTTTTTACCGTGGATCATTTCGTATACTTCGCCTACGTGGGGTAAGTCAGGAAACGTTGGGTCGCGTACAATTTTGCCTTCTTTATTAAGTACACCGAACGACATAAGCGGAATCGCTTTACCTTCATCAACTAGCGGCTGTACTTTTTTTAAGTAGGCAGAGGTAGTTTGAAAGTCGATATCTACCTCGCCACGCTCGAACGATAAGCGCGCGCTGCCACGGCCTTTCATACCAAAAATGGCATGAATGTCTAAATCAAGCATATCGAAGGCTAATAACCCAACTAAGTCCATTGACGCGGCGCGTTGGCTACCAAATTTAAGTTTTTGACCCTGCAATTTGGCAAGCTCTGATGCGTTTTTAATACCCAGCTCAGGGCGCACATATACCACCGCACCAGTCGGTGTGGCCATAATTACGTTCCAACGCTTTACGTCGTATCTAACGCGTGAGTCGCCAAGTAAGTAAGGGATTTGTGTAGAGGCAGAAGTACTAAATACATTTAAACCATTTGCTTTAGCGCGGCGCTCAAAGCGGTTAGCGCCCTTGGTAGAGCCACCACCTGGTATGTTTTTAACCACAACCACAGGTTTACCATTTAAATGCTGAGAAAAACGCGGACCAAAAAAACGTGCCCATGTGTCAGAGCCGCCACCTTCTTTAAAAGGCACAACCCACTCTACTCGCTCACCATCAAAGCTTACTTCATCGTTATTATTTGCATAAGCTGAGCTGATACAGGTGCTTGCTGCTACCGCTACAAGCATTGCTTTTAGTCGATTAGGTGCAAAAGTACTTAATTTAATCTTCATAATTTGACCTCTGTCATTCGCTGCAATTATTTAAACACCTCCTAATAACGTCATTGCATCTATTACGTAGATGAAAGTATTTCGTTAAAAGAAGTTAACAGCAGTTAGACTAATAGCCGAAACTGTCATCTACCTGTCATCGATGCCAAACTAGCGATTAATTTAGAATTATTTATAAGGCATTGTTTTTAAATGAAAACAAACTTGAATTAATGTATTTTAAGCATAAAAAAAGCGATAACAGACAATCTGCTATCGCATTTTCGGTTGGTTTACTAAGGCTTAACACCAATTCGCTTAATTAAGTAAGCTATTTTGCCCATTGGAATAAGTTAAGCTATCTTGCTCTCATCCCATACTTTTGCAGGTATGTGTACTTCACCTTTAAATAACATTCTGGCTGTGCGCATTAACCCCGCCGATTTTATATCTAGGGTGTCGTTTTCAAAGCGCCCCTCAAGGAGTAAATCTATTTTACCGCTTGGGTGTTCAACCACTATATTTTGCTGCTCTGAGCTTTGTGGCGTAATTAAGTCGTACGCCACACTGCCTGGTAACATGCAACTAACACTCACGCAAATTGCCCCCGTTACAGAATGGCTGGTATGGCAATTTTGCGGCACAAAGTAGCGCGAAGTTATCGTACCGCCAAATTGCGGCACCGACAGTAGGCCGACTTTAGGAATGACTTTTCCGGTGGCATCGCCAAGGCCCATTTTTAGTGACGCCTGCAGGCGAATGCTTTCTATTTTTTGCAGTAACTCTGTATTTGCATCAAGCTCTTGTTTAGTTTCAGAGCCTTTTACACCCAATGATGGTGCCGGTATTAGTACCATTGGCATGGCAGCATCTACACAACTTACCTCTACGCCATCAAAGGTATCGCGTACAGAGCCAGTAGGCAGTAATTTACCGGTTTTTGTGCCACACACATCAAAAAACTTAAGTAAAATAGGTGCACCCGAGCCTGGTACGCCATCAATGGTGGCATCGCCTTCGTACTCTACAAAGCCGTTAGGCGTTTGTACCACAACTTCAATCAGGGTATTGGTATTTACATTTTTAACCCGTACCGTTGTTTCACCGTCGTTGGCAGTAACCAATCCGTATTCAATTGCTAGAGGTGCTGCACCTGATAAAATATTACCGCATGAAGGGGTTATATCTACCTCATTTTGCTCAATAGCAACTTGCGCAAATAAGTAATCAATGTCTGCATCGGGGTCGGTTGAGCGTGAAATAATGGCCGCTTTACTGGTTAGTGAGTTTCCTCCACCAACACCGTTTACTTGCAGTGGATCGCCTGAACCCATTGCTGCCGTTAAAATTTCTTTGCGTTTATCCCACTCTCTCGGTAAATCGTTGGCTAAAAAATAAGTCCCGCGAGACGTTCCGCCGCGCATAATGACACAAGGTATTTTTTTTTGAATAGTCATAATAATCCAGCTTCTAAATCAATTTAAATGAGCAGTAACGGGTTAGTTATTACTTAAAATAACCACGCACTCTTGCACTTGCTCTTGCTTACTTTGCAAAGATTGAGGGGCAAAATTAGTATTACTTGTTGCACTAGCAGCCGTGGCTGTTTGGTGGCTATTTGCACGAAAGTGGATGGCTCTCGGCGCAGGTTTTAACTGTGGTGTAGTGTGTGTTGAGTTCATCGTTTCGCCCTTTCAATGCAATTAAAAACAAGTAACGTCGTTATCAAAACGTTGCCCTTTTTTTAAGATTAAGCAGCCAAACTGTCACTAACCTGTCACGAAATAAAAATTGATTAAAAAATAACTTTTAGACATTAAAAAACGCGCAGCATTTTCATGCTGCGCGTTAAAAGCCAATCGAATGGGCGTTTAAAACTTAATAGTGTAATCTACATATACACGGTGATCTGCTCTATCTCCTTTTACACCATCAACACTGCCGGTTTCATCTGTGGTGTAATCTAAAAATAACCATCGTAGGCTTAAGCCTTTTACAGCCGCTACTTTGTAGCGTGTATCAATAGCCCAGTATTTTTCATCGGCTGTGCCACCTGCTTTACCTAAGCTTGAATTTTCTGCATCGCTGCCGCTGGTGTAATAAAATTTTGTAGTTAAACCGGGTGCCACTGCTTTTAGGTCAACACCTAAGCGAGCCTGCCAAGTTGACTCATTTTGGTTTGTTAAATCGGCACCGATGAGTGAGCGCGTGGGAAACGGGTTAGTCCCATGATCGCCACTAAAATTATCTTCAATCCAGGCATCATTCACTTTGGTAAATGCGGCGCCTAGTGTCCAAATATCTTTTTTCCAATTCGCATCTAGGTAGTAGGCAAAACCATCATTTTCACTTTTAGTAACGCCAGGGATTGCACCTAGTGCATCTTCGTCATCTAAATCGCCACCTTCTGCGCCGGTTACAAATAAATCGCCATCGTCTTGTGAGGTAAATACGCCGCTTGAAAGGGTTAACTTACTTTGGTCGAGCTTAATCGCGTAGCTGCCTTTAAGTCCAAACTTTGATAAGTAGTCATGAGAATTTAAATACTCTGCGTCTATTTTTAGCGCGTCTTTTTTGTAGCTTGCGCCCACACCCCAAATAACACTAATTGCACCTTTGTCAGACTGGTCGGTAGAAAAATCTTCCCACTTGTCGTCGTGGCGGCGGCTCCATTTATCGTAGGCGTAACCATATACTTTGGTATTACCAAACGTGTAGTCACCAAATACGCCTCTAAACGTATTTGGAATTGCGCGGCTACCTGAGCTTTTTAACAACATGCTTTTGGTTTTTTGCCCGCCTATTTTTACATGGCCATTATCGCCTAATTTAAAGTCGATAAAATATTGGCCAAACTTAGAAAAACTATCGTCAACACCGCCTTTTTCATCCCCTGCAGGTAAAATATTATTTTGTGCGCTGCCGGTAGAATTGTAATTTAATACAGTATAAGTAGAGGCCCCTATGCTAATTAAATCATTAAAATAGCCCGATTGATAATTAAGCTCTATACCTTGTGCAAACGTTGAGTCGTCGCTGGCGTCGTTATCGTAATCGCGATCAAAGTAAATTGACCTTAGCTTAATATTAAATTCGTCTTGCTCTGTAAGCCCATTAAAAGAAGCATACGAAGGAATAGAAACACAAGTTAATACTGCGCCTGTTACAGCAAATATTTTAGAGAACCGTTGAGCCATAGTTGTCTCCGCTACCTTGTTTAATTAAATTTATAGTTGTGTGTAGTGTGTAGTGTGTATCAGTTTATTCATGTTGCAATTTACATGACAAACCTGTCACAAACCTGTCACAAGATAATTACATTTTAGGCAGTTGTATTTTTTGGCTATTAAATTAAAACTATAGCTTAACTTGCTATAAACGAAGGTATTTGCGTATTGTAAACGCTTCAGTAATTGTTTAGTGTCTTGCACAACTTAAAATTATATTTTTTAATTGCGACTTTACAGGTGCGCTTAATGAGAATTTTAGCAGTCGAAGACGATGAAGTATTAGGAGAAGCAATTTGTCAACGCTTTACCAAAATGGGCCAAGGCATAGACCTGGTAACCAGTGGTGACGTGGCTAATTCGCTGTTAAAACGCCATGAGTACGACCTTATTTTACTTGATTTAAACTTGCCTAATTTAAACGGTGAGCAAATATTAAAAAAGCTCAGGGCTCGCTCATCAAATACGCCGGTATTAATTTTAACGGCACGCGCTCAAGTAGAGCACCGCATAGAATTACTCGACTTAGGCGCCGACGACTACCTCACTAAACCCTTTGATTTTGGCGAATTAGAAGCCCGTTGCCGCGCCCTACTTAGGCGTAACCAAGGCCTAGGTAAAGACATTATAAGTTATGGCAACCTCGATTTTGACCGAAAATCATGCACGGTCACTATTGCTAAAGAACTTATTGACTTAAAACAACGAGAATTTAGGTTGCTAGAAATATTTTTAACGCATCAAGGTAAAGTGCTTAATAAAGATGAGTTACTCGATCACTTATATTCGTTTGACGACTCCCCTAGCCCCAACGCCATAGAAACCTACGTAGCAAGGCTTCGTAAAAAGCTGGTAAATAGCAGTGTTGATATAAAAACACTGCGTGGTTTAGGCTACCTTTTAGCAGAGTGTAATGAGTAGCAAAACCCTCCCCTCAATTCGCCGACAGCTGCTTACAATAACCATTGCTTTAATGGTTATAATTACACTTATTACCTACTTTATGGCTAATAATTACAGTAAAAACGCCGCCCAAATTTCATACGATAGGCTACTTGCCAGTGCTGCTTTACAAATTTTTGAAAATACCCACATTGATTACCACGAAATTATTGTTGATTTACCCAGCGCTACATTTGAAACCCTCTCTATGGCCTCAAACGACAGGTTGGTGTATCAAATTACACAAAATCAGGGTGAGCACTTAACCGGCTACGAAGGCTTATACCAACATATTTTAAAAAAGGCTGCTAAAAACTGGCAACGTGTAGAGTATGATCCGCGAGATAACTTACTTATTCAATTTTGGGAGGGTGAGTACAAAGGCGAAAACTACCGCTTTATTTTACTCTCAGATAAACTTTACGAAGTGGGGGAATCGTTTGATATAAATATTTTAATAGGCCAAACCACTCAAGCTCGCGATCAGCTCGCCTACGAAATGAATTTAAATGTAATTCAAATGGTTATACTCACTTTTATCATTGCAATTGTGCTTATATTAATAGGCGTAAACCAAATACTGCGCCCTATTTACAGCATAAATAAAAAAATACGAAAACGCTCTCCAACCGATTTACGCCCTATTGATATGTCGGTCCCTAAAGAAATGGCCGATTTAGTGTCAACCATTAACCATTTTATATCGCAATTAGAAGTCTCGCTAAACCATTTAAAACGCTTTACCGGCGAAGTGGCCCACCAAATAAGAACGCCCCTTGCAGGCCTTAAAAGCCAAGCGCAAAATGCCATTGAAGAAAACGATGAAAAAATAAGAACAGAGCAGCTAAATCGTGTTTTATATTCAACAGATTTACTCGACAGCACCGTTACGCAACTGTTAAACCAAGCCACTCTTGCGCACCGTTTTCATAGCCAGCCATTAATCACACTCTCGTTGCCTGAGTTGGTTAAATCTGTGTGTAGAGATGTTGCGGTATCGGCAATTCAACGCGGCGTGATCATTACCTACCAAGGTGATGATAACTTAATGATTAATGGTGACTCATTTGCACTTAGCCAAATGCTACGCAACATTTTAGAAAACGCGATTAAATTTAGCCCGCAAAATAAAGAAGTAAATGTGTCTACCGAGCTTCACAGTACAGACAGTGGTTACATAGCCCGATTATGCGTGGCTGATCAAGGCGTAGGTGTGCCCGATGCGCAAAAACAACATGTGTTTGAGCGGTTTTACAAAAGTAAAGGCGATCCTCGTGCCGGCAGTGGCTTAGGCTTAAGCATTGCAAAAGAGGTCGCGGAGCATCATAACGCTGCTATTAAGCTGCTAGATAACAGCCCGTCTGGGCTTATTTTTGAAATAAACTTTCCGCTCATGCTGACCGAGGACGAACATTGAAACTTTTATCGCTGATTTACACTGCCGTTGTTTTTACGTGCTTTGTAGGCTCGCCATTCGTTGCTGCAAAACCCCCTTTAGTATTTCCGGCACAAAGCGAAAATAAATCCGTACTTAAAATATATGGCGGCGCCGATAAAATGGAAATTGCCCCTTTTTTATCGGCCTTTCAAAAAAAATACCCATCGGTACAAATTGACTACTACGAGCTGAGTACTTTTGAAGTATATAGCGAATTTTTAGCCGACGTTAAAAACCCGCCCGACGTATTATTAAGTTCAGCAATGAACTTGCAGGTAAAGTTAGTTAACGACGGTTACGCACAACCTTACAGCTCTGAGCAAACAAATAAGCTTCCTGCTTGGGCCAAATGGCGAAATGAAGTATTTGGCTTTACCTATGAAACCGCAGTAATTGCATTTAATAAAGAATTTTTAGGCGAAGAGGCCGCACCAAGTAGCCGCAACGAATTATTAGAGCTAATTCGTAGGCGAAGTGAGCAAATTAAAGGCCGCATTGGCATTTACGATATTACTCAGGTGGGTATAGGTTATTTGCTGTGGGCTCATGACCGCGAGCAAAGCTCAAGCTATGGCCGAATGCTTGAATCGTTCGGCTATCACAGCACACGTGTATTTAGACGCAGCGCCGACATACTCAAGGCACTTTCAACGGGCGAGCTCAGTGTTGGCTATAACATATTAAGCTCTTATGCGCGCACATGGGCGGCGCAGCATCCCAATATTATTGTGGTGCAACCTAAAGACTACACATCTGTAATAATGCGCAGCGCCATTATCCCTAAACATGCTAAAAATGTCATTGGCGCACAACAATTTGTAGACTATTTGGTATCGGCACACGGACAAACAGACATGGCCAACTTTACTAACTTTGAGCCAATAAATAACGAAGTAAGAACAAAACAAAGACACTTACTTGATATATCAGAAGGTCAGCTTCGCCCCGTCCCCCTTGGCATAGAAATATTAGTGATAGACGATCAGATGAAGCGCCAAATAATCATTCAAGAATGGGAAAACGCGTTATTTGAGTACCAATAAATTAGGGGCTTAAACCATGTCACTCATTTGAAGGAGCGACGTTAAGGGCTGATTGAGATTACGCACTAAATTCATGCCTACTTGCCAATAATAAAGGTTTGGACAACGGGCATTAAAAAACCCAGTTATTGATATTCAATAACTGGGTTTAAGAATAATGGTGGAGAGAGAGGGATTCGAACCCTCGTTAGGGATTAACCTAAACACACTTTCCAGGCGTGCGCCTTCAGCCACTCAGCCATCTCTCCAGAGTGTTGCAGTGCAACAGCGCGTTATAGTATGAAATAGGATACATAGGTGCAAGGCATTTTTAAGTTTGTGTTGTTAAGTGTCTAATAATCAATCAGCAATTTACTTTAGGCATAAAAAAACGGCTAAACCACAAGGTTTAGCCGTTTTTACACAGTGTTATTTACTTAGCCATGTTGGCTGTAAAGTCTAACATGCGGTTAAGTGACTTAAGTGCACCTTCGCGTAAGCCCATATCTACAAATACTTCTTTACCGCGTGGGTCTAATAGCGCTTCTTCAATCGCTTTTAAGCCATTCATTGCCATCCACGGACAATTCGCACAACTTTTACATGATGCGCCTTCACCGGCTGTTGGGGCTGCAAAAAATTCTTTTTCTGGGCATAGTTGCTGCATTTTGTAAAAAATACCGCGGTCTGTCGCTACAATAAATTTTTCTTTATCCATTGTTTGCGCCGCTTTTATTAGTTGGCTAGTTGAGCCAACCGCATCTGCCAGTGCCACTATTTCTGCAGGTGACTCAGGGTGCACCAATACACCTGCATCAGGGTGTAGCGCTTTCATATCTTTAAGCGCTTTTGTTTTAAATTCATCGTGTACAATACATGCGCCGTTCCACATGATCATATCGGCGCCAGTATTTTTTTGAATGTAACTACCTAGGTGTTTATCTGGGCCCCAAATAATTTTTTCGCCTTGCTCATCTAGGTGCTCTACAATTTCAAGCGCGCACGATGAGGTTACAATCCAATCTGCACGGGCTTTAACTGCGGTAGAGGTGTTTGCATACACCACCACTTTACGATCTGGGTGCTGATCGCAAAACGCTGAAAATTCATCAATAGGACAACCAATGTCTAGTGAGCAAGTAGCTTCTAGCGTTGGCATAACAACTGTTTTGTTTGGCGTTAAAATTTTAGCGGTTTCACCCATAAAACGTACGCCTGCAACGATGATCATGTCGGCATCGTGGCGAGCACCAAAACGTGCCATTTCTAATGAGTCGGCAACACAGCCCCCTGTTTCTTCAGCAAGAGCTTGAATCTCAGGATCGGTGTAGTAATGGGCTACAAGCACTGCATTTTTGTCTTGCAGTAGTTGCTTAATACGTGCTTTATATTCGCCTTGCTCGTCTTTAGTTAACGGAGCTGGCTTAGGAGGAAAGATATAACCTTCAGGCATAATAGTTTGAGCTAGACTCATGTTCTCGACCACTTCATCTACAGTGCATTAATTACGGCAAATTATACGAGAATACACAGGTAAATAACAGCTATCTGGGCATGCTGTTTATAAATAAAAATAACAAACTGATTTAAATAAAATAAGGATAATGTTGAGATTTTTAGAAGTGGTGGGTCATGATGGACTTGAACCATCGACCAATGGATTAAAAGTCCACTGCTC
>NZ_CAWUKC010000087.1:0-15894 GCF_963922945.1 uncultured Pseudoalteromonas sp.
CCCGGCTCAGATACTAACTTCACTGACACCATGGCTTCTGGGTTTACTTGTTTTAAATCGAATATTAGCTGGGCTAAATCTTCAATTGAGTAAATATCGTGATGCGGTGGTGGTGAAATTAATGTTACACCGGGTACCGAATAACGAAGCTTTGCAATATACGGCGTTACTTTTTCACCGGGTAATTGCCCGCCTTCGCCAGGTTTAGCACCCTGCGCCACTTTAATTTGAATTACATCCGCATTACGAAGGTAGTGCGGCGTTACACCAAAACGACCCGAAGCAACTTGTTTAATACGTGAGTTTTTCTCGGTGTTGTAACGAAGTTTATCTTCGCCGCCTTCACCAGAGTTTGAACACCCGCCTAAGCGGTTCATTGCAATGGCAAGCGCTTCATGCGCCTCAGGCGAAAGTGCACCAATACTCATTGCAGCTGAATCAAACCGTTTATATAGGTTTTCAGCCGGCTCTACATCATCTATGCTAATACCTTTTTCAGGTAATTTAAGCGCTAGCATATCGCGTAAAGTAGCAATTGGGCGGTTATTAACTAAATCTGCATATGCGCCATAGTCTTTATAATCGCCAGAGCGGACTGCTTTTTGTAGCGTTTGGATTACATCTGGGTTGTACGCATGATATTCCCCACCGTGAACGTATTTTAATAAACCACCATGGCTTAATAATTTACGCTTGCTAAAGGCAAGTTTATGTAACTTTTGTTGATCACTATCGAAATCAGTGAAGCAGGCACCTTTGATACGACTTGCCACACCTTTAAAGCACATCTGGATCATCGCATCAGATAAACCCACTGCTTCAAACAACATTGAGCAACGATACGACGCAACCGTACTTATGCCCATTTTAGACATAATTTTATACAGGCCTTTATTGATGGCTTTACGGTATGAAAGCGTTACTTCGCAATACGACTTTTCAATGACTTTATCGTCGCTCATTGCAACCAGAGATTCATACGCGAGGTAGGGGTAAATCGCTGTTGCGCCAAAACCGAGTAGCACAGCAAACTGGTGTGCATCGCGTACACTGCCCGTTTCAATAATAATATTAGATTCACAACGTAAGTTATTATCAACTAATCGTTTTTGTACAGCACCTACCGCCATAGCAGCAGGGATTGGTAATTGGGTTTCGCTAAAGTTACGGTCGGATAAAATAAGCATGACACAACCCGCGGCTGCTTTTTCTTGTGCAGCATCGCAAATACGTGTAACCGCTTTTTCTAAACCTTCCTCTGCTGTGTATGTAATATCAATCTTACAGTAGCTGTAATGCTCGTCATCGGCATTGAGTAGCTGCTGCATGTCTGCATACATTAAAATTGGTGTATCAAACTGCAGGCGCTTAGCGTGGCCTGTTGTTTCGTTAAATACGTTTTGCTCACTACCAATACACGTTGCCAGTGACATTACGTGGTTTTCACGCAGCGGATCGATTGGCGGGTTAGTCACTTGCGCAAACTTTTGGCGGAAGTAATCGTACAATGAACGATGCCCTTCGCTGAGTACTGCAAATGGCGTGTCATCCCCCATTGAGCCCGTTGCTTCTTGGCCGTTTTCACCCATTACACGAATAACACTATCGAGCTCTTCGTTAGTGTAGCCAAACATTTTTTGGTATTTAACCAGCGTTTCATCATCAAACGAGCGGTTACCCGCATCTTGCTCAGTAAGCTCTTCAAACGGGGTCAAGCGTTTAACGTTTTCTTCAAGCCATGATTTGTAAGGATGACGCGATTTTAAATCTTGGTCGATTTCATCTGAGTGCCAGATTTTGCCAAGCTTTGTATCAATTACTAAAAGCTCGCCAGGCCCTACACGGCCTTTTTCGACCACCTCATCTGCAGTGTAATCCCAAATACCCACCTCAGAGGCAAGTGTAATAAAACCATCTTGGGTAATAACATAGCGCGCTGGACGCAGGCCGTTACGGTCAAGGTTACAGGCTGCAAAACGTCCATCAGACATAACAATACCTGCAGGACCGTCCCACGGCTCCATATGCATAGAGTTAAAATCGTAAAATGCGCGTAAGTCATCATCCATAGCACGGTTTTTTTGCCATGCAGGCGGCACAAGCATGCGCATAGCACGGAATAAGTCCATACCACCGGCTAAAAATAGCTCAAGCATATTATCTAAACTTGATGAGTCAGAGCCTGTTTCGTTCACAAACGGCGCTGCGCTTTGTAAATCAGGAATAAGTGGCGATGAAAACTTATACGAGCGTGCTCTAGCCCATTGGCGGTTCCCTTCAATAGTATTAATCTCACCATTGTGCGCTAAATACCTAAAAGGTTGTGCTAAAGGCCAACGCGGCTGGGTGTTAGTAGAAAAACGCTGATGGAACACACAAATAGCGCTGGTCATACGAATATCAGCTAAGTCTAAATAAAAGTTAGGCAAATCTGCAGGCATCATAAGGCCTTTATAGATAGTCACTAACCCCGATAAGCTGGCAATGTAAAATGACTCATCCTCTACTAAACGCTTTTCTGCGCGACGACGTGCTACATATAAACGTCGTTCTAAATCTTTAGAGCGCCAGCCTTCAGGCGCTGTAACAAAAATTTGCTCAAAACCAGGTAACTGCTGTGTTGCAATTGGCCCTAACATTGAAGGGTCGGTTGGCACTTCACGCCAGCCAAGTATTTTAAGTGTTTCTTGTTCTAATTCTTCACATAAAACCTGTTTTGCAGCTTGTGCTAAAACGGGATCTGAATTTAAGAAAACCATGCCTACGGCGTAATTTTTACCTAAGTGCCAATTGTGCTCACTCGCAATTGCACGGAAAAAACTATCTGGTTTTTGAAGTAATAAACCACAGCCGTCGCCTGTTTTACCATCGGCAGAGATACCACCGCGGTGCTGCATGCGATCAAGTCCAGTAATAGCTGTACGAATAAGCCGATGACTAGCTTGACCATTAACTTGGGCTATTAAGCCAAAGCCACAATTATCTTTTTCTAATTTTGAGTCGTATAACATAGACCCCTCCCTTGCTGCACTGTTAACGTGAATGAACTGCTCGACGATTTGCTAACAGACGCACAAAACTAGCCTCTATAGTAAATAGAGTCAATATTATTTTGAATATATATTCATATTCTTGAATATTTCTCACTTCAAGGCAAGATTTCTTTTTAACTCATAAGTTTTAACAATTAGCGATTATTTGTACATCATATTTCTATGACACTGGTGTCAATTTTAACATTTTGTAAAAACAAAGGAGCTAAAAGCATACCCTTTACGTAAGCGTAAACGCAAAACTCAATGAATAAATATTCACTAAAACACAGGAAATTCAGTTAACATTTAGATAGTTTAATACCTTTTAAATAAATAAAAGGGTTAGTATTACGCTTTTAACGCATGCATTAGGATAGTTATTAATTATTGTGTTGCTTTTTGTGCAGATTGCGTGAATTTTTATCTAAAGCATATAGTTTAATTAAAATTTACGCTGATACAGACTGCTTAGTGCCCTCTTGTACTTAATTAGATGCTGCAAAGCAAAGAGCAGCTCGCTGGTTGTGGAGCACTAATTAATCGAACTAAACGCGCACGAATTGACTGATATCAACCTGCTTATGTACGCTTCAATTTTAAAGCTAGAAATACGTATTAATAGCTGGCCAAAAAATTGGCTATTTAGTTATTATCGGCAATTGCAACTTCATTGCGCTACCAGATACATGCATACAACCGTAAATGAAATTTTTTTGAAAAAAGTGGCATGTTTAGAACCACAAAATAATTGAGTATTATTTTGCATTGCTATTTAAGAAATAAGGGCGTTAAAGATTATTTAGAGGTATAAAAAAGCCACGTAAAACGTGGCCTTAATAATCTATAAAAAGTAGCAATTACTCTGCGTCAGCTTCTTTATACTTAGCTGCTGTTTCAGTGATCAGTGGCTGTAATTCACCGCGTTGAAACATTTCAATGATAATGTCACAACCACCAATCAATTCGCCCTCAACCCAAAGCTGTGGGAAGGTAGGCCAGTTTGCATAAGCAGGTAGCTCAGCACGAATATCTGGATTCAGTAAAATATCAACATAAGCAAATGGTTCGCCACATGACATTAGCGCTTGTGACGCTTGTGAAGAAAAACCGCAATTTGGTAATTTAGGCGACCCTTTCATATAAAGGATTATTGGGTTTTCTGAAATCTGCTGTTTAATTTTATCAATGGTTTCCATCTACAACCTCAAAATGACGATAGCTTGATATACCCAGGGCTTGAAAATAAATCATTGTGGCCACAGATATATAACTTAAAATGGGCAAATAAAGCCGCAATTGAAATAGTCTTTCGCAATAGCATTGCTGTTTGCTAAAACTTGAGTAAAATACTCAACAATTATAGTAACACTATATTTTCGTTTGGTATAGGTAAGTGGTCTGTTCTATCAGGCATTACGTAACATCAAACGAGTTATCAACCAAAAGAAAATGGAGATAAAAAATGGCATTTGAACTACCGTCACTACCATATGCAATTGATGCACTTGAGCCTCATATTTCAAAAGAAACTCTTGAGTATCACCACGGCAAGCACCACAACACGTATGTTGTTAAACTAAACGGTTTAATTCCAGGTACTGAATTTGAAAACAAATCGTTAGAAGAGATTGTATGTTCATCTGAAGGTGGCGTATTCAACAACGCTGCACAAATTTGGAACCACACTTTCTACTGGAACTGTCTATCTCCAAATGGCGGCGGTGAGCCAACAGGCGCTATCGCTGACGCAATCAACGCAAAATGGGGTTCATTTGACGCATTTAAAGATGCATTAAACGATAAAGCAGTTAATAACTTTGGTTCTAGCTGGACTTGGTTAGTAAAATTAGCTGATGGTTCTTTAGATATCGTGAACACGTCTAATGCAGCAACACCGCTTACCGACGAGGGTGTTACTCCGATTCTTACTGTGGATTTATGGGAACACGCTTACTACATTGATTACCGTAACGTTCGTCCTGATTACCTTAAAGGTTACTGGGCGCTTGTTAACTGGGAATTCGCGAACGCAAATTTCGCTTAATTAGCCATTAGATGCTGATTTAAAAAGACGCCTCGGCGTCTTTTTTTGTGCCTTTTCAACAGTAAATTTGCCTTTATACGCGTAAAGCTTACCAATCAGTCACATGATCTTTTTTCACTTAAATTTTTAATTTTATTGCACAAAAATAGTAATCTCTGACTAGACTTTAAAAAGTAAGCACCTTTTTAAAGCGGGTTTCGGAGGTTATTATGACTATATTTGAGCACTACCAAGCACGATACGAAGCAGCACAAGAAGAAGAATACAGTATTAGCGAATTTCTTGAAATTTGTAAGAATGACAAGTCCGCTTACGCCAGTGCCCCTGAGCGACTTTTAATGGCCATCGGTGAACCGCAAATGGTTGATACGTCAACCGATGCACGTTTGAGCCGATTATTTTCTAATCGAGTGGTTGCACGCTACCCTGCCTTTGCCGACTTTTATGGCATGGAAGACGCTATAGAGCAAATCGTCTCTTATCTTAAACACGCCGCTCAAGGCCTAGAAGAATGCAAACAAGTCCTTTATTTACTTGGTCCAGTCGGGGGCGGTAAATCTTCAATTGCGGAAAAGCTAAAATATCTGATGCAACAAGTACCTATTTATTCAATTAAAGGGTCACCTGTGAATGATCATCCACTCTCTTTATTTGACCCTGTTGAAGACGCTAATGTGCTTGACAAAGAATACGGTATTAAGCCTCGTTATTTAAAAACCATCATGTCGCCATGGGCCGCAAAACGATTAAAAGAATTTAACGGCGATATTAGTCAATTCAGAGTAGTAAAACGTTATCCCTCAATTTTAAATCAAGTGGGGATTGCCAAAACCGAACCCGGTGACGAAAACAATCAAGACATTTCAGCATTGGTAGGGAAAGTCGATATTCGCCAGCTTGAGCATTTTGCTCAAAACGACCCCGATGCTTATGCTTACTCAGGCTCTTTATGCTTAGCAAACCAAGGGTTGATGGAATTTGTAGAAATGTTTAAAGCCCCTATCAAGGTGTTGCACCCTCTTCTTACCGCAACGCAAGAAGGCAACTACAACGGCACAGAAGGGATCAGTGCACTGCCCTTTAACGGTATGATTTTAGCTCATTCAAACGAGTCAGAATGGCAAACATTTAAAAACAATAAAAATAACGAGGCATTTTTAGACCGAGTGTATATTGTGAAGGTCCCATATTGTTTGCGCGTTACCGAAGAGATAAAAATATACGATAAACTTATTCAACACAGTGAACTTGCCAGTGCACCATGTGCACCCGGTACGCTCAAAACACTGGCTCAATTTACCACCTTGTCTCGGTTAAAGGAGCCTGAGAACTCCAGCATTTATTCAAAAATGCGAGTCTATGATGGTGAAACTCTAAAAGATACCGACCCTAAAGCAAAGTCATACCAAGAATACCGCGATTACGCTGGAGTCGATGAGGGTATGACTGGGCTTTCTACCCGCTTTGCATTTAAAATTCTATCACGGGTATTTAATTTTGATACAACCGAAGTGGCTGCTAATCCCGTACATTTATTTTATGTGTTGGAGCAACAAATTGAACGTGAGCAATTTAGCGCCGAGGTAGAAGAGCGTTATTTGAGTTTTTTAAAAGGCTATTTAATTCCGCAATATGTTGAGTTTATTGGTAAAGAATTACAAACCGCGTACTTAGAGTCATATTCTGAATACGGTCAAAATATTTTTGACCGCTACGTAATTTATGCCGATTTTTGGATTCAGGATCAAGAATACAGAGACCCTGATACAGGCCAGTTATTTGATAGAGCCTCACTCAATGCAGAGCTTGAAAAAATAGAAAAGCCAGCAGGCATTTCCAACCCTAAAGATTTTAGGAACGAAATAGTTAACTTTGTATTACGTGCGCGCGCTCACAATAATGGCAAAAACCCACTATGGACAAGCTACGAAAAATTGCGCACGGTAATTGAGAAAAAAATGTTCTCAAATACAGAAGATCTTCTCCCCGTTATCTCGTTCAATACAAAAACCTCAGCAGAGGATCAACAAAAACACGAAGACTTTGTAAATCGCATGGTCGAAAAAGGCTATACCCAAAAACAAGTGCGCTTACTTTCTGAGTGGTATTTACGAGTTAGAAAATCGCAGTAGCCTTCATGTTGTTTTAGGGGGAAAAGTATGGCGCATTTTATAGATAGACGTTTAAATGGTAAAAACAAAAGCACAGTTAATCGTCAGCGCTTTATTAGGCGCTATAAAAAACAAATAAAAGAAGCGGTCTCTGATGCGGTTAATAAACGTAGTGTGACAGACTCAAGCTCAGGAGAAAGTATTTCTATACCGCAGCGAGATATCAGTGAGCCAATTTTTCACCAGGGAAAGGGTGGCGACAGAGAACAAATTCATCCAGGGAACGATCAATTTTCAACAGGAGATAAAATTGAACGCCCTAAAGGAGGCCAAGGTGGAGGCGCAGGCGATGTTGATGCAAGTGACTCAGGCGAGGGCCAAGATGACTTTGTGTTCTCTATTTCAAAAGATGAATACCTAGATTTACTTTTTGAAGACTTAGCGCTGCCAAACTTACAAGAAAACCAGTTAGATAAATTAGTGCAAATGAAAACGCACCGAGCTGGTTTTTGCAGTGATGGTATGCCCAGTAACATCGATATTGTACGCTCTCTTCAAGGCTCGCTTGCAAGACGCGTCGCTATGAGCGCAGGAAAAAAAAGGCGCTTGGCAGAGCTTGAAGGGCAACTTGCGATGGAGCTTGAGAAAACGCAAAGCGACCAAGCTATTATTGCACTTTTACAAGAGGAAATTGTAAAACTCAAACAACAAATAAAGTCAGTGCCGTTTATCGATAATTACGACTTACGTTTTCGTAATTATGAAAAGCGACCCCACCCCACCAGCAAAGCCGTTATGTTTTGTATTATGGATGTATCAGGATCAATGGATCAAGCCACTAAAGATATGGCAAAACGTTTTTATATTTTGCTTTATCAATTTTTGACCCGAAGCTACAAAGACATTGAAGTGGTCTATATACGCCACCACACACAAGCTAAAGAGGTCGATGAACAAGAGTTCTTTTACTCTCAAGAAACTGGCGGTACGATTGTCTCCAGTGCGCTTAAATTAATGAACGAAATAATAAAAGAACGCTATGATTCAGAGCAATGGAACATATACGCAGCACAAGCCTCTGATGGCGATAACTGGGCAGACGACACCCCGTTTTGTGGTGAGATACTGCGTAATAAACTACTTAAGGCTACACGCTACTTTGCTTACATAGAAATTACCACACGTGCTCATCAAAGCTTGTGGCGCGAATATCAAAATATAACCCAAACCCATAGCAACTTTGCAATACAGCACATTCAAAGTGTTGAAGACATTTACCCTATGTTCAGGGAGCTGTTTAAAAAAAATCGCCACCAACAGGGGGCTGCTTAGCTTAAGCGAGGTTTACTATGAGCAATGAACGAATGAGTGATGGCCCTGACTGGACTTTTGAGCTGCTTGAGCAGTACCAAACTGAAATTGCCCGTGTTGCAGCACATTACAGATTAGATACTTACCCTAATCAGATAGAAGTTATAACCGCTGAGCAAATGATGGATGCGTACTCAAGCGTAGGCATGCCCATAGGCTACAGCCACTGGTCATATGGTAAAAAATTTATACAAACAGAGCAAAACTATAAGCGTGGACAGATGGGGTTAGCTTACGAAATTGTAATAAACTCAAACCCCTGTATTGCGTATTTAATGGAAGAGAACACACTACCAATGCAAGCGTTGGTAATGGCACACGCCTGTTATGGTCACAACTCATTTTTTAAAGGTAACTACTTATTTAAAACTTGGACCGACGCCGACTCCATTATAGATTACTTAGTTTTTGCAAAAAATTATATAAGCCGCTGCGAGGAAAAACACGGTATTACGCAAGTAGAAAGCTTAATTGATTCATGTCACGCACTGATGAATTACGGCGTAGATAGATATAAACGTCCGCAACAAATATCACTTTTTGAAGAGCAAAAACGTCAAAAAGAACGTGAAGATTACATGCAATCTCAAGTAAACGAGCTTTGGCGGACTATCCCTGTGCAGCAACAAGAAGCTAAAAAACAAGAGACGCACTTCCCGCAAGAGCCTCAAGAAAACATTTTATACTTTATTGAAAAAAATGCGCCTTTATTAGAACCTTGGCAACGAGAAGTGATTCGGATTGTTAGAAAAATATCGCAATATTTTTATCCACAAAAACAAACTCAAGTGATGAACGAAGGATGGGCTACTTTTTGGCATTACACCATTTTGAACCATTTATATGATGAAGGTAAATTAACCGATTCTTTTATAATGGAGTTTTTGCAAAGCCACACTAATGTGGTTTATCAACCGCCATACAATAGCAATTATTATTCAGGTATTAACCCCTACGCATTGGGCTTTAACATGATGGTGGATATTCGTCGTATTTGTGAAAACCCAACAGATGAGGATAAGCGCTGGTTTCCTGAGTATGCTGGAACTAATTGGCTAGATACACTGCATTTTGCTATGGAAAACTTTAAAGATGAGAGCTTTATAAGTCAATTTTTATCCCCAAAGCTAATTCGTGACTTCAAGCTATTCACAATTGTTGATCATAGCCGTAATCCGCATTTAGAGGTGGGGGCAATCCATGATGATAGCGGTTATCAAGCAGTACGTGAAGCACTGTCTGCGCAATATAATTTGAGTAATCACGAACCTAATATTCAAGTTTATAATGTTGATGTAAGAGGTGACAGATCGTTAACACTTCGCTATGTACCCCACAACAGTATTCCACTTGCTAACTCCCACAAGGAGGTACTAAAGCATCTTTATAGGTTATGGGGATTTAAGGTTAAATTGCAGCAAGAAACCAGTACAGGCGATGTTTCTATTCTTGGCCAATGCCCAGCAGATGATACTCGCCATACAACAGAGTAAATAAAACGGCTGATACAAACAGCACTTTAGCCAATCTCTTTGTTAAGTATTTACATCAAAGGCTTACGGTGCAATTTGGTATCCCGCGCCTTAATTTTAACAGCGCATAAAAAATGACGCTTATGCGTCATTTTTTATATCCTCAAAAGCGGTTACTCTATTACGCCCATGCTCTTTTGAGTGATACAGGGCTTTGTCAGCGGCTTCAATCCATCGCTCATGTTTTGCAAATTCAGGGCTATTTCCTGCAAAACCAATACTCACTGTCATTTTTATTTTTGTATGCTTGTAAACAAAAGGATTGGCTTCTATCAACGCCCTTAAGCGCTCTGCAAAAGTTGCAGCGCCTTGCTTGTCGGTATCAAGTAAAGTAACAACAAACTCCTCTCCTCCGTAGCGCCCCGCTATGTCGGTTTCACGTAGTGTGGTGCGCAACAAATCAGATAGGTGACGTAACGCATAGTCGCCACAGCTATGGCCATGCTCATCATTAATTTTTTTAAAGTGGTCAATATCAAACATTAATAATGTACTACTGCCACCACTGCGCTTTACACGTAAAAATTCTTGATGCAGTGTCGTTTCCCAGTGCCCACGGTTAAATAGCTGCGTTAAACTATCGGTTTGGCTTACTTGCTCTAAGCGCTGATTAAGCTCTTCCAACTCTTTCTTATTCACGGCTACATCTGTCACGTCATAAATAATAATACAAATATGACTTACCTCACCCAGCGTATTAGTAAGCGGAATAAAGGTCGCATTTTGATACATGTAATCCGCTTTACCGGTAATCGGACGATAATTTTTAAAACGAAAGATATACGGTTGCTGCTCCCAGATAGTAAAAGAGCGATTTTTAAGTACAAATACGGACTCTGATTTACCTCTAAACCATTTCTCATTAATTGAAGGGAATAAATCAAAGAGGTCTTTGTCTTTTACAGCACTTGGCAACAAGCCCGAGTGGTTTTCCATAAAGCCATTCCACACGCACACTTTATAATTTCTATCTAATACAACAAGGCCCACATCAACCGTGTTAAACATATCCATTAACCAATGGATTTCATTCATTTCTAAATCAGCGGCCATAATTTAGTCTTCTAATAAGTAAGCAACTTTGTATTTCAAAGTCTTGAGTGAATCTTCGGTAAATAACAGCATAAGGTCGCAGTTAATATCGTGGTTTTCGATGCCGTAGCTTATTTCTATCGCTAAGGTTCTTTGCCAGCGAGATTTATTTGATTTAACCAATTCGGATACATCACGATGTTGACCAAGCACAATAGGATGACCTTGACTAAAAGACATATCTAGTTGCTTAGAGAGCCCTGTTAAAATTGAGCCTATCAAAATGTTACTAATATCCATCAACAGCTCTAGCTCAACCTTATCGTTAAGCTCACCGTCGTAATTCATCAATGACGCGATTTCTTTAAAGCTTGAATCATTTAATAATAGTAACGCCTCACCCGATACACCACCGCCTATAAAGCCCTGACACACGCCTGAGGTCGCGGCATTATTATCAATTGACTGCAGTGCCATATCCAGCTCATTTACTTCTAGCACATTTACATTCGGAATAGGCAGCTTCACAAATACATTTAAAAGCCGTGCCAGTAAGTCGCCTGCTTGGCCCATAGCAACATTCGTTAGCTCTTGGTATATATCACGCACATCAGGGTCTACTTGCTCACCTAAAGAGTGAGCGAGTCGTTCGCGCATCGCTTTATCTTTAATGCCATGGTGTTCAATAATATCGGCTAATTTTTCAGGGGAGCAAGGTTTTTGAATAAAATCAATGGCACCTAATTCAGTGACGCGTTGGTGTGCATTTGGCTGAATATCACCAGATACAACCACAGTTAAAATATTAAGGCCTTGCTCTTTCATGGCCATCAGCACTTCGTAACCGTCCATCTCTGGCATGTTTAGATCAAGAAAAAGAATTTCGGGCTCAATTATTTTTAGTTTTTTGATGCAATCAACACCATCTTGAGCAAACTCAACTTTTATTTCCCAGTCATCTGGTAATGAGCGAGCTAGCTGACGCCTCGCTAATTTTGAGTCGTCACATATTAATACGGAGGTTGACATACTATCTCTCTTATTTGACCCTATATTGTCAATAGGCCTTATGACTCTATTTAATATACATTTTGTAACCACATGTTAATAAAACATCTTTAAATTTACAATTTTATATTCACAAAACTTAATATTACTTTTGTCATGATATTTAATCGCTTGGTTAGTGATATTCAGTATAATACACGCAAACCTATTGCGTTAATTTTAAAAGGAAATAGCTATGGTACGCTCTGTTATTTTTGCATTGAGCACACTTGCTTTAAGCTCAGTTGGGCAAGCATCACAATACCCAGAAAACACACTTGATGCAGGTAAGGTCTCTGCTCAAGGTAAACCTGTCACTTTATTAGGTAAAGGGGTAAGTGTAGGCGATAATGCGCCAAACTTTAAAGTGGTGGATGGTGCTTTTGCTCCTGTAAATCTTGATGATTACAAAGGCCAAGCTGTTTTAATTAGTGTGGTGCCAAGTTTAGATACTGGCATTTGTAGCTTACAAACAAAACATTTTAATGAAAAAGTAGCCTCACAATTTCCTACAGTCGCTATGCTGACCATTAGTGCCGATCTGCCATTTGCTCAAAAACGCTTTTGTAATGCAGAAAATATCGACAAGGTGATAGCTTTATCTGACTCAGTGTGGCGAGACTTTGGCCAAAAATATGGTTTGATTATAAAAGATATGGGGCTACTCACCCGTGCCGTGCTGATTTTAGATAAAAGTCATAAAGTGATTTACAAGCAACTTGTATCAAACTTATCGACTGAGCCAAGCTACGAGCCTGTGATAGAAAAGCTCAAAACACTTTAGATAAACGCGACTCATCTGTTTTATTTTTTTAATAACATATACAAAAAAACCGCCGCTGGCGGTTTTTAATAATAGGTCTTTAGGTTTTATTAACCTAAAAGTTCTGTTAGTTGCTGGCTTACAGTTTCAACAGCTTGTGTTCCGTCAAGCTTGTGGTATTGCGTGTTGCCTGCTTTTGCTTCAGCTTGGTAGTAATCAACCAATGGCATGGTTTGCTCATGGTAAATACCTAAACGTTTACGAACTGTTTCTTCCGTGTCATCTGCACGAATGATAAGCTCTTCGCCTGTTTCATCGTCTTTACCTTCCACTTTTGGTGGGTTGTAAACTACGTGGTAAACACGGCCACTTCCAGGGTGTACACGACGTCCTCCCATACGCTCAACAATTACTTCATCCGCAACGTCAAATTCGATAACGTGATCAACCACAACGCCATTTTCTTTCATTGCATCAGCTTGTGGAATAGTGCGTGGGAAACCGTCCAGTAAGAAGCCTTGCTCACAATCTGGCTTAGCAATACGCTCTTTTACTAAACCTATGATGATATCGTCAGAAATTAACTGACCAGCGTCCATTACTTTTTTAGCTTCTAAACCAAGTGGTGTACCTTCTTTAATGGCTGCACGAAGCATATCACCGGTAGAAATTTGTGGAATACCGTATTTGTCCATTAAAAACTGAGCTTGAGTACCTTTACCAGCACCTGGCGCGCCCAAAAGAATAATGCGCATATCATTGTCCCCTAGTATGGATAGTTATTTTAAAGCCTGAATTCTTCCACAAGCGCTGCAGATACTCAAGCAACTTATACTAATTGCCTACTTTATAGCGCATAAAAAAAGGAAGCATCCGCTTCCTTAATCATTATGCTTATATTTTAGGCTCTTTTAGCAATTAAAAGAGCCTGTTAGTCTTACTTATTTAAATCAAGCATTAACTTGTTTAAACGTGTTACAAACCCAGTAGGATCTTTTAATGTTCCACGCTCAGCAAGTAACGCTTGGTCAAGTAATACATGAGACCACTGTGCAAACTTGTCTTCGTCTTGCTCATCGTTTAAGTGCTTAACTAATTGGTGCTCAGGGTTAAGCTCAAATACAGGCTTTGCCTCTGGTACTGATTGACCTACTGACTCCATAAGTTTTTGCATTTGCGAGCTCATATCGTTGTCATCACTCACAACACATGCTGGAGAGTCAGTTAAGCGATGCGTAAAGCGCACTTCTTTAACCTCTTCGCCTAGCGCTGTTTTAATGCGCTCAATTAAGCCTGCGACTTCTTTTTCAGACTCTTCTTGTGCTTTTTTAGTCTCTTCGTCATCAAGTTTACCTAAATCAAGGTCGCCACGTGTAATTGACTGGAACGATTTTTCGTTAAACTCAGTTAAGTGGCTCATCATCCACTCATCAACACGGTCACTTAGTAATAATACTTCGATACCTTTTTTACGGAAGATTTCTAAGTGCGGCGAGTTTTTAGCCGCTGTAAACGAATCTGCAACAACGTAGTAAATTTTATCTTGCTCATCGTTCATACGCTCAATGTATTGCTCAAGCGATACATCTTGTGTTTCTGAGTCGGTATGAGTCGATGAGAAGCGTAACAATTTAGCAATGGCTTCTTTATTTGCAATATCTTCTGCTGGGCCTTCTTTGATTACTTGGCCAAACTCGTTCCAAAATGTTTGGTAGTCTTCGGCTTTGTTTTTAGCCATACGCTCTAGCATTTTTAAGATACGAGACGTACACCCTTTACGAATTGCTTGCGTTACTTTGTTATCTTGTAAAATTTCGCGCGATACATTTAATGGTAAATCGTTTGAATCAAGTAAGCCTTTTACAAAGCGCAGGTAGCTTGGCATAAATTGCTCTGCGTCATCCATAATAAAGACACGTTGAACATACAGTTTTAAGCCACTTTGGCGCTCACGGTTCCATAAATCGAACGGCGCTTTTTTAGGGATATACAATAAGCTTGTGTACTCAGTTTTACCTTCTACTTTATTGTGCGCCCAGTTTAGTGGCTCTTCCCAATCATGGCTTACATGCTTGTAAAACTCTTTGTATTCTTCATCAGAAACCTCTGACTTATCACGTGTCCATAAAGCAGTTGCACGGTTAATGCTTTCCCACTCACCTGGAACTGCTGGGATTTTTTCGCCGTCTTCGCCTTCAGACTCAGGCACTTCTGCTTTATACATTTGTACCGGCGTAGAAATATGGTCTGAGTATTTAGTCACAATGCTACGCAGGCGGTATTCATCCGCGTATTCTTTTTCTTCTTCACGCAGATGTAAAATAATGTCCGTACCACGGCCTTCTTTTTCAATTTCTTGTAGCGTGTACTCGCCTTCACCTTGTGATTGCCACTCATACGCTTGTGTTTCACCCGCTTTGCGCGTGCGCACTGTCACTTCGTCAGCCACAATAAATGCTGAGTAAAAACCAACACCAAATTGGCCAATTAATTGCGAGTCTTTACTTTGGTCGCCGGTTAAGTTTTTGAAAAATTCAGCAGTACCCGACTTCGCAATAGTCCCTAAAGAGCTAATGACCTCTTCACGTGTCATACCAATACCATTATCAGAAATGGTAATTGTGTTCGCCTCTTTATCTGCGCTAATGCGTACACGTAAATCAGCATCACCTTGGTAAAGATCGCCATTAGAAAGCGCTAAAAAGCGAAGCTTATCGGCAGCATCTGATGCATTTGATACAAGCTCACGTAAAAATATTTCTTTATTCGAATATAACGAATGAATCATTAAGTTTAATAGTTGTTTTACTTCTGTTTGAAAGCCTAATGTTTCTTTTTGTGCTGCAGTCATTTATGTATCTCCAATTAGCAAAGTGTCTGCGTTATGCACTTAATATGGGGTGAGGTGGAGTAACTTCAAGGGAAAAATTTAAAAAAGCAGCGTTTGAGCTTACATAAA
>NZ_CAWUKC010000088.1:0-15799 GCF_963922945.1 uncultured Pseudoalteromonas sp.
TTTAATTCAGCTCGGTATTCTTTAAACAACTAAAACAACAATGGCGCTGCTCTAGTTGTTTACACTAGCATTACCGCGCGACAAATACACCTTGTAACTCATTTAGATATTTATATTTATCAATTACTAAGTGGCCATTTACCAACGTATACTTTACGCCAGTGGACAACTTATTCCATTGACTAAAATCAGCATTCGCTTGAAAATTATTTGCATCCCAAATAATAATGTCAGCCGCGTAGCCCTCTCTAAGTACACCTCTATCTTTGATCCCTAAATAAGCCGCGGTTTTACGTGAGCTTTGCGTTATAAACTCAGATGTTGTCAACAACTGCTTATTTACAACGTACTCTTGGTATTTTTGAGGGAAACTGGCGTATTTACGCGGATGGCCATTGGTGCCATCTGACGACGTCACAACCCAAGGTTGTTGCATAAATGCATTAACATCTTGTTGTGACATATTAAATGAAGCAACCCTTACATCGCCCTTTTTTACTAACGCTATAGCAGTATCAACCACACTTTGCTTGCTAGCTTGTGCAACTTCTTTTAAGGTTTTCCCCACTAAATTAGCATCCTGAAATGCGGTGATTAATAAAGACTCTGGCCCCCCTCGGCGCCTAATGTTTTCAGTTATTTCAGCGTGTAAGCGATCCGCTAACATAGCATCGTTTAACCGGCCAATAAATGCCTCTCTGGAATCAGCCATTACCCACTTAGGCATAATAGCACTATGCAGCTTAGTGCCAGATGCCAGCCATGGATATTGATCTGCAGAGATACTTACCCCCTTTTGCTGAGCCTGTTCAATCAATTCTATAGCTTGTTCGCTTTGCCCCCACACATCGACGCCTAGCGCTTTAATATGCGCTAAATGTAAATGTACCTGTGCTTGTTCAGCAATTTCAATCGACTCTTTAATTGCATTTAAAAAACCAATGTTAAAGGTACTTTCATCACGCATATGAGTATCATATATACCTTGATACTCAGCAACGACCTTAGCCAGTGAAACAATTTCCTCAGTATTTGCATAACTTCCTGGTACGTAATATAGCCCCGACGATAACCCTAGCGCTCCCTCCTGCATGCCCTTGGCAACCAATTTTTGCATCTCATTTAATTGTTCAGCACTGGCATGTTGCTGTGCTCGACCCATAACTTGCTCACGTACACTGCCGTGACCAATTAATAACGCAACATTAGTACCTATTTTGTTTTTTTGTAACTTACTAGCTGTACCCGCAATATCTACTGGTCCCTCGCCGTCATTACCATTTACAACCGTTGTAACACCTTGTGTTAAATAGTTCAGGTTATTATTCTTATCATTACTTAACAGTTCTTCAAGCGTGTGTGTGTGCGGATCTATAAACCCAGGGCTAACAATCATATTTGTAGCATCAATTGTTTGTTCAGCGATAACGTTACTTTCGCCTTGTAAAAACACGCCACAAATTTTAGATCCACAAACAGCAATATCTAACGCCTCAGAATGGGGTTGCTCTGCGGTATAAACCTGGCCATTAATAATTAAATAATCAGCTTCAAGCTGTTTTTTTGAACAACCGCTTAATATCACTAAACCGACCAACGCTAATAACTTTTTAGTTTTAAATACATCTTTCATAATTCGCTACTCTTTGTCATGATCGGTATTACTCAAAATTGTTTCCATTAAAGTCTCACTTGCTTTTAATGCCACTTTAGTAATCTTATCGCGATTGGTCTCATCCCCCATTTCATAGGTAACGGCATGGACTGCATAGTTATCGGCAAAATATTGCTTAGACACGCCGTTATTAGGCTTATTGCCTGGTTTTTGAACTACCTTAAAGTCAGCTGTGGCAGCATCTAAATTTGCCAACCAATGTTTTACAAAGTATTTGTCTGCAACACCATAATCAACCGGCATAGTATAAAAAACATCATGTTTGGTGGAATGAAAGTCCAACGCAAATTTAACTTTATGCCCTTTTTTAGCCAACTCCTGCAGATAATTATGTACCAGCTTAGTTTCAGGTTGCGCTAATGTGATCCAATCACGATTTAAATCAAAGCCGTTCGCGTTATGTCGCCAGTTACCTAGTGCCACACCATCGGGGTTTAGATTAGGAATAACTAACAAGTTATACTTATCGCGAAAACGCTTCGCAAGTTCAGTTCCAGACAGTAAGTTCTCTACAAACGGAAACAACGCCAGCGCCCCCGTTACCTCAGGTGGGTGTAAACGTCCTAAAACAACCACCCACTCTTTATTTTCATCGCCCGTTTGGATTTTATAGATTGGTCTGTTTTGCGAAGAGTAGCCTAAAATATCCACTTTTGTTTTGTATAATAAAGACAGTTTATTAGCCCAGTTTACATAGTAATCATTATCAATAATTTCTTGCGCTGCAATGTAAATAGGTGTAGTTGAAACCGGTATAGAAAAGCTAAGCCTTTCTTCTTGCTGATAATCAGTAAGCGTATGCCAAGTATGTTTGTCATAACTAAACTTAGGTAAGTAGCGATTAGCTCTGTCACCACTGACAGCAATCGTCACTTTAATTGTTTTTTCCACCTGTGATTGAGCTTTAAAGGCATACCAAGGACTGTTATTAATCGGTTCATTTTCAGGCTTTAAAGTTATTAAAAAGTGATTATTCTCAATCTGTACACATTCATCCATTCTTCCGGTTGTAAAACTGCTAGTTAAAGACACGTTGTCGCTAATACAGCCGTTTGCTTTATCGTCAGGAGCCTCCCTGGTTTGACTACAAGAGATAATAAAGAACAATGATGCATAAAAAAAATAGCGCATATAAACTCCTAAAAATACGTTGTGCATGCAACACAACGTATTTAATTTTTTGCCATTAATTAAAAGTTAGATGAAAAATTCAGATAGAAATAGCGACCTCTGTTCGAATGCAGAGAGCCAAAATAACCATGTGCTAACTCATCAGCCAGTGGCGGTTCTTTATCGCCTACATTTCTGACACCTAAGCGCACTTTAGTCCCTGATAATATGTCACCATCAGTAAAACGATAGTCTGCGTACATATCTACTTGGGTAAAGCTATCTACTGGTAATGTTATTACTTCATCGTTAACGGTCGCTGTAGCGCTAGTATCGGTCACCTTACTGACATAATTTGCACTAACCCCCGCGCCCCAGCTATTTAAACGCCAATCAATAGAGCTACGAACACGCCATTCCGGTCGGCCATTTTGCTTAATTAAATCACCCGTACCTTGGATTGTTCTATCGCTAGGTACTGCAGCATTCCCCTCATTTTGGGCGGCAATTAACTGTGCTGAAATCGGGTCAACCGCCTGCTCAAATTTACTAAGCTTTGCAGCATTAACAGTAAATTGCCAATCACCTAAATTAGTATCCACATCATAAACAAGGCCAATATCAAGCCCTTCAATATTTCTAACACCTAGATTTAAATATTCATTATTAATTTGCACTACTTCATTAGTATTAGCATCACGTATAACAGCCTTATTAGACGACCCCTCACTGCGTAATAATGAGTCATACAAAAGGTGCGATGCAGCAGGTAAAATACCGACTAAATCTTTTTGCTCAATTCTCCACGCATCCACAGTAAAGGTTAAGTTTTCAAGGGGTTGAAATATAAACCCAATCGACGTGTTCTGATCATCCTCAGGTGAGAGATCATCTGAGCCACTTCGCACATCAACTATACTGTAGCTTTTATCTAGCACCGGATCATAAAGGGTATTTGAGCGTGGCACTCCCTCTGCAGACACTTGTGGCAAACCAGGCGCTCTGAAGCCACCGGCATAGGATGCCCTCACACTAACCCAATCGGCAGGCTCCCAAAACAACGCAATCTTTGGTTTAAATGCACTACCAACATCAGAAAAGTGTTCATACCTACCAGCTAGCTGTAATTCCACATACTGAGAACCTGAATCAATAATTGGGGCGATAAACTCCACATAGGCAGAAGCAACATTTCGCGAAGCGTTTGAATCTGGCGTTGGGCTGCTTCCAAGTACATCACTTCCAGAGAGTAGCTCGCCAGTTATTTGATCAATAAAAGGCTGACTGCCATCAAGCAAAGGATCTCGGTTATCCTCAAACGTTTCGCGTCTATACTCAACACCCATAGCTACACCCACATCACCAGCCGGTAAGCTAAAAAGTGCGCCATTGCTAACTTTAAAATCAAATGAGGCTAAGCTCGTTTTAGAATCTCGACTGACTTTAACCATAAATGGGGCAATAACTGTTTGTGGATTCAGGCTAGAATCACCACTATTTGGGTTATCAATATCACCACCGGTGAATATATCGTATGCCAAAGACGGATCGGTACTGTTTATAGTTTGTTGAAATTTACTTGCCTGAATACGGTTGGCAACGTCATTAGTTTCTGCCTCGGTATAAAAAACAGCGCTCTCCCAATCCCAGTCTTTATAAACACCTTTTAACCCTATCAAACCTCGATAACTCAAATCATCAACTTCAATATTGCGCGGTCCGGTGTCTACGGCCCTATAGTTTCTTAGCAAAATATTTTCATTAAATGGATTAAAAGCGGCATCTGCACTAATAGTAAAACGTTGCGCGGTTAAATTATGAGTCTGTTCACGGGTACGCTTAGCCTGGGCGCTATAATAAGTCAGCTCTGAAAACAGTGATAAATCGCGATTAATTTCATGAGTAAAATAACTATAAAAATTTACTCGCTCCACATCTGACACTAAAGAGCGAGTCGTGCCTCTATCAAAACGTAAGTCTCTTGATAGGCCACCACTTGCAGCGCACACCCCGCCGTCAAGGGCTACCACACAATTGTCATCATTTGGCTGAAGATGAAAACGCCCTAAACTGTCTGATTGAAACTCACCCCAAGGAGTTGATGTTGAACGATTGTCTAATTGGGTATCACCAATAAACTCATCGGGCAAAGTTGAATAATTACGTAAGTCATGGCTTTTTGCATAATCACGCTCAGATGCCATCATGCCGTCTCGGTTATAGTAATTAAACGAGGCTGTTAAGTGTGAGCGCCCATCATTAAGATCAAAACCTGTTAAAAAGCTTAGTGACGTTTCTTTAAGTTCGGTACCTTCAGAAAAACCATGAGACACTTTTACTTGGTTACCTTCGTAATCATCTTTTAATTGGTAATTGACAACCCCAGCAACAGCGTCGGAACCATAAATAGCAGCGGCTCCATCACGTAAAACCTGTAATGATCTCAATCCAGAAACAGGCAAAGTGTTAGAATTAACAGTTGAGACCGGAACAAAGTTTTCAGACTGAGTGCCAGGGTGGTTAACTAAGCGACGACCATTAAGTAATGTTAAAGTATTACCTGAGCCTACACCGCGTAAGTTAATAGAAGCAACATCACCCCGGGCATCGTTGACCCCTCCATTGCCCGTGGCTGCCCCAAAATTAACAGCCCCAATTTGCGGGATAGAACGCAACAATTCATCGCCGGTCATCGCAGCTGTATTTTCAATATCTTTTTCAGTTAAAGCCGTAACTGGTAATGCACCAATATCTGTGGCTCGTTTAATATTAGAACCAACAACACTAATTCGTTCTAAATCTTTTTGTAGCTCATCTGTCTGAGCGACTGCAGAGCTAGTGAATAAATACTGCCCGCCCAATGCAGCAAGAATACACAAATTAATATGCTTAACCTTACAACGTTTATTTTTATACATAACTATCCCCATTGATGATGTTATTGTGGCAACAGATAAATAATTTACCGTTTTGCAACATTGCCTAACAAACTATCAATTATAAAGTAGCTAATTATTAATAGGGTATAACCATAGGTTATACCTTCAGATATCCCCTCTATAAATAATCCATAAAACCTAAGGTTATAGCTCACTAAAATTTTTGAACTGCTGATAATGCATAATTCTCTTTAATATCTTTAGCCAACAAAAATTACAAAGGTCTACCATCATGAAAATTGAGTTCACACTGCATGAAACCTTAATCATCACACTCGGCATTCTGTTGTTAGGCTATATTTTGAATAGTCGTGTTATGTTTTTAAAAAACAATAATATTCCAGAGCCTGTCGTTGGAGGATTAGTTTTTTCAATCATTAGTGCGATTGCATATAGTAACTTCAATGTCTCTTTTAATTTTGATATGACGTTAAAAAGCCCGTTAATGATCTTATTTTTTACCACTGTTGGCCTTGGTGCCAGCCTAAAACTTCTAAAACTCGGAGGGCCTAAAGTTATTTTATTTTTAGCCCTTGCAACCGGTTATTTATTTATTCAAAACATTGTTGGAATAGGAGTAGCACATGTTGCAGGTGTTGATTATTTGTATGGTTTGATTGGTGGCTCTGTAACTCTCTCAGGAGGACATGGCAACGCGGCCACCTATGCGGATTTGTTTATTAATCACTATAATGCTGACGAAAGCATATTTGAGCTTGCTATGGCCGCGGCAACGTTTGGCCTCATACTCGGTGGTATCATAGGCGGTCCAGTTACTAAGCGACTGGTGTTAAAACATAACTTAAAAGCCAGTAGTAGCAACACACTAAAAACAGCCCTTCACTTTAACCCCAGCGAAAAAGACACTGTCACACCAAAAAAAATGATAGAAACCTTACTTATTATTCTTACCTGTATGTTTATAGGGCAACAACTCCATACAATACTGAGCAAAGCTGGTGTTATTCTACCGGCATTTTTAATCCCGCTACTCATTGGTGTAGGCCTAACCAACGTAAGCGAGCTACTCCCTAAACTAAAATTAAGTCGCACTTGTATTGATTTATGGGGCACTATGGCTCTTTCTATTTTTTTAACAATGGCACTCATGTCGTTACGCGTATGGGAATTACTGAATCTCGCAGCGCCGCTAATAATTATGATTTTAACGCAATGTATTGTCTTAATATTATTCACTTATTTTATTACTTACCGCGTAATGGGCAGTAATTTTGACTCAGCGATCATGGCGGGGGGTCACTGTGGTTTTGGCCTAGGGGCAACCCCCACCGCTGTAGCTAACATGGAAATATCTGTAGCGCGTTACGGCCCTTCTCCCCAAGCGTTTTTAACTGTGCCTTTAGTCGGTGCTTTTTTCATTGATATTACTAATGCTTTAGTTATACAGTTGTTTTTAACTTTTTATTAAGCTTCAAAGACTAAAGTAATGCGATTACGGCATATAGAGATATTTCACGCAATCTACACCACAGGCTCAATCACTAATGCGGCAAAAATTCTGCATGTATCACAACCCTCTGTTAGCAAAGTGTTGTCGCATGCAGAAATGCAACTTGGCTTTAAGTTATTCGAACGAGTTAAAGGTCGTTTAGTTCCTACCGAAGAAGCCGAGATGATGTTTGGTGAAGTTGACAAAATATACCAACAACTGCACTCTATAAAAAATACAGCGAAGAATATTAAAAAATCAGAATTTGGCAGTCTGCGTTTAGCCGTCACACCTGCGTTAGGATTTGATGCTATTCCGCGAGTACTTGCCAATTATATTAAAGATTATCCCAATATTAATATTGATATACAAACTATCCATAACGATGCGGTGATGCAGTCTTTATTAGAGCATAAATGTGATCTTGCTATTGTGCTCTCTCCACCCACCTTACCAGGGCTAACCATTACCCCATTAACTCAATCTGAGTTAGTTATTGTATACCCCAAGAGCTTATTTCCAGAGCAGCCGAACACACTATCTCTAGCTGATATAGCTGATTTAGACACCATTGACATACGTGATAGTGGCCCATTAGCAGAAAAATTGTGGGTTAAAGTTATGCAAGATGACGTTAATTTAACCTCATCTATAAAAGTGCAGACCTACTTTATTGCTGTCAGGCTGGTCAGTTACGGCATGGGTATATGCATTGTAGATAAACATACTGCAATGGGTAACCTTAATGACAACATTGCATTTGCGTCATTTGAAGAGCCTATTTATTTTGATATCAGTGCGGTACATTTAGAAAACCAAACAAAGACCAAAGTAATGGACGAGTTTATTCCCTATCTTACCCTATAAATGCGATTATAACCTTAGGTTATAATCATCAGAAAACAACGTACTTTTCAAATTTCTGCCAACCTATAAGCTCAATATTAATCTTTATTAATTATTGGACAAACGCATGAATATTTCTTTTCCTTACTTACTTTTTTTAGGTGATAGCACAGATGTATTAAGCATAAAAATGGCCAAAGGGCCTGCCGATTGGTCCCCTGAAAAGTGTATTGCAGAGTATCGTGTCGAAGGTTGCACGGTGTCAACTGGGCTACCACAAATGAATATTGCCCAAGCGGTAGAAAACGGCGCAAAATCTTTTGTATTAGGCATGGCAAACAGTGGTGGCATATTAGACCCTAAATGGGTTCCTTACATTATTGAAGCGTTAAAAAATGGCCTAGATATTGTTAGTGGCTTACATCAAAAATTAGCTGATAATGCCGACATTGCCGCTACAGCAAAGCAATACAATCGACAACTATTTGATATTCGCCATCCCACTCAAAAGCTAGCCACAGGCACAGGTATTAAACGTACGGGCAAGCGCATACTGACCGTTGGCACTGATTGCTCAGTGGGTAAAATGTACGCGTCGTTAAGCTTAACAAAAGAAATGCAACAGCGAGGACTCAATGTAGACTTTAGAGCCACAGGTCAAACGGGTATTTTAATCAATGGCGAAGGGATTGCTATTGACTGTGTAGTTGCCGACTTTATTTCTGGCGCCACTGAATCCTTATCACCGAATAATCAACATGACCACTGGGATATAATAGAGGGTCAGGGTTCGTTATCACATCCAGCTTTTGCTGGCGTAAGCTTGGGCTTATTACATGGCAGCCAACCTGATGGGCTAATTATTTGTCATGCACTTAATCGTACCCATATGCGTGGCATTGAGCAAAGCGCGTTTCCAAGTATCAGCGAAACCATAGCCTTAAACTTAACAGCGGCTAAACTCACTAATCCAGAGGCCAAAGTTCTTGGCATTGCTATCAACACCTCATCGGTATCAGAAGACGAAGCCAAAAAGCTTTGTGAAGAGTTAAGTAAAGAATTTGCGGTGCCTTGTATTGACCCAATTCGCCATACAAGTAAAGCCATTGTCGATAACATGAATGAGTTGCAACTATTATGAAAGCATTAATACAAGCCGACCAAATCACCTTTACGTTAAAAAATAAATTATTTCCTTTAAAGAAAGTTTTTCGTATAGCCCATGGCGCTCGCACCGAAGCAAGTGTACTTGAACTCTCTATTTGCGATGGCGTGCATTCAGGCTGGGCTGAAGTTGTACCATACATTAGATATGGGGAATCGATTAGTAGCGTCTCTGAGCAAATAAAACAGTTTTTTTCTCAAAATCAGTATGCATCAGATTTAGAGCAACAAATTAGCTTATTACCCGCGGGCTCAGCACGTAATGCATTAGATTGCGCATTATGGGATTTAAAGGCCAAGCAAACACGCAAGGGCGTTACTGAGTTACTTGAGTTACCCAACGCTGAGCCTTTTATAACAGCGCAAACCTTAAGTATCGATAGCGCCGGTGCTATGGCCAACGCAATAAAAAAAATAACACCGGCCCCACTCATAAAAATTAAACTCGACAACGAAGGAATTATTGAAAAGATCCGTTCAATTCACCAAGCATCACCTAATAGCCAGTTTATAGTGGATGCAAATGAAAGCTGGAGTCTCGACGATTTAACACAGTGTGTGGGTGAGTTAAAAGCAATGAATGTAATTTTAATTGAACAGCCCTTACCGGCTGGTAAGGATCACGATTTAATTACCTTTCACTCTCCCATTCCCTTATGTGCAGATGAGTCTTGTCACACATCAGCAGATCTAACTTATTTAAAAGACCGTTATGACGTGGTGAATATTAAACTTGATAAAACCGGCGGCCTAACTGAAGCACTCAATTTAGCACAACAAGCAGAAAAACATGGCTTTGAAATAATGCTAGGTTGCATGGTAGGTAGCTCTTTAGCCATGGCACCTATCGCCTTATTGGCTCCTCTAGCAAAATATGTAGACTTAGATGGCCCACTATTAATTAACCAAGACAGAGAAAATGGGCTGCTGTTTGATCAAGGCTATATGAGTATTCCAGCACACTTTTTGTGGGGCAATGGTGGCAAATAATAGTAACAAAACAACACTCGTCATTATAAGAAATAATACGAGTGTTTTTTACTTTAAAGCTTAAGGCAATAAAATGAAAAATATCCTGTTCGCTATATTAATTTACCTCACTAACTTCTCTTATGCTTACGCGTTATCTATAACAAGTAAAGTAACAGATGAAGCTAATATTCCCCTTACTGGCGTCAGTATTACCAGCGCAACAGAATATGTAACGACCACAAACGATGGCACTTTTACATTAAAATTAAACACCCAGGATATCTACCAACTTACAATTGAGAAAAAAGGTTTTTATAAAAGTATCCACACTTTTTCATATTCTGAAATTAATGACTCTCAAGGTCGATTGACTCCCATTGTATTAGTCAAAAAGCAACCAGATCGTGTAATGCTCGCTTTTGCGGGAGATACTATGATGACAAGGCGCTATTACCAGCCTTATTTTAATCACCCGACTTTACTCCACACAGACAGCTTACTTGCAGACAGTAAAAATATTGTTAGAGCAATGAAACCGTATTTAGAGATTGCAGACTTCACATCAGTAAATTTAGAGACCACTATCGCTGAGCAAGCTATGGACTCAAGGGCCGACAAATCAATCAATTTTGTATCTCACCCAAAGACACTTAACGCCTTAAAGTGGGCCGGGGTTGACTATGTAACCTTAGGTAATAACCATATCTATGACTTTCAACAACAAGGGCTTGAACAAACGTTTAAATATTTAGATTTGTCAGACATTGCATATTCAGGAGCTGGGTTAAATAGCAAAGACGCTATTCAACCTCATATTGAGCACATAAATAATCAGCCATTCGCATTTTCAGGGTTTGTAGGTTGGCCAGGCACCTCAAAGTCAACAGAAGTCGCTACGCAGAGCCAAGGCGGAGCTACACTTGGTAATTCAAACAACTTACTGGAATCACTTAACATTGCAACTAAACAGCAAGCAAGGGCCATTATTCAGTATCATGGCAGTCAAGAATACACTAATGAACCTACTTTGGTGACAGAGCAAAGATTAAAACATGTGCTTGATTCAGGCGCTGCATTAGCAATTGCTCACCACCCACATGTAACGCAAGGGATAGAGCTTTATAACGATAAGCTGCTTGCTTATTCACTGGGTAATTTTATCTTTGATCAAAATTTTTCAGCAACACAGCATAGCTTTATCTTATATGTATGGATGGATAACGGGCAATTTCATCGTGCTGAATTAGTACCTATTTACTTAAAAGGCTACAAACCAACCCCTGCGGTAGGCGAACACAAACACCAAACACTGCAACGTATAAGTGCATTATCTAAACGACGTAATACACTATTAACCGCTTCAGGGGCGCATGCCGTTTTAAGTAAAAACCTACAAAGCAAGGTAACTAGCTCCAAGCATCATTCACTCAGTAAATTAGAAACAACAATAATAAATACCAAAAAACTTGGTTGGCAAGCCTGCCCAATAGCAGTGCATGTTAACAATACTCCTGCCCCCTACCGATTAGGCACTAATTTAATTAATGGCAGTGACTTTGAAAACTTTGCCTCTTTTAACGTCAAAGAGCGACAATGGCTGATTGAAAATGCTGCGCATTCTGAAATTGTGAGCAGCAACCTTAATCAAGCAATGTCATTAACAACCAAACCACAGCAACCCTTATGGTTTGGTATACAAAATTTTAGACGAGTTTATGAGCCCGACACCCCAGTATCACTCTCATTTAAGATCAAAAATAACAGCAAACTAAAAATTACAGCCTACTGGCAAGGAAGAAAAAATGGACAGCCACTATTTGATGCTTACACCAACAGCGAAAAGCAGCTGATTCAAGAACTTAATATAGACAGCAATGAAGTATTTAAATACGTTGATATAGAATTTCAGTCGCCACGCAGAGGCTATAAAAGTTACCGTGTGCTATTAGAAATTCAAGCTATTCCCTCTCAGCAGCAAGCACATTTAATACTCGATGATATAGCACTAGTAGAATGGCGCACAGCCTATCAAAAAGCCGCAAAGCCAAGCGATTGCTTTACACCATCAACACACATAGGCCTAAAGGCTATTCTACCTAATAATGTAGAAGTATTAAGCTACTAGCTGGTATTAGAATATATACAAAGCGAGTACTCTTTAATAACTCCCTCTACTAGGAGAAAACATTACTCTCCTCTTAAGCCTTACATAGTAAGGCTTTGAGCGCGATTTGGCTTATTAAATTAAGCTAAAAACATCTGAATTTGGCTATTTCAGACATTTTCACCTGCTTAATTGTGTGAACGATCCATCGCCGCCAATACGTGTCAATTATATGAACATAAAGCCTAGCTTTTTAAGCTAGGCTGCTTTGTTTTATCAGTCCGTACAGCCACTAATATCGCGTTGATAACGATTTCCACTTAATTATTAGCTGTAACACCAGCCAATTCTCTTACAAAAGAACACGCCGACAGCCACAGCGAGATACAGCCAACTTTCACAGGGTTTATTGATATACGTGCTGTCAATGAATCACGCATTATCTGATTCAGCCACTCCAAATTATTCCTGTATATGCTTTTCAGAAATGGCCGGCGGAACTCACGATTTAAAGTAACGACGCTTACAGCCTAAATAAGCTTTGCCCTTAGCGTTTAGCTGAATAAGCCTATTCAAATTGAGGCCAATTTTTCTTGCCAATGGTACATATCATTTAAACTCTTGTATTTTATAAATCAACTTAATCCTTTTGGGCAGGGTTAGGTTATTTATTTGTACCAAAACTTTATAACACTGGTGAAGCCAGTTATTAGATAAACCTAAATCCATTCAATCATCCAATGAAAAATTGCATATCGCTAAATTAGAGACTGAGTTAAAGCGTGTCACGAAGGAGCGGGACCTTTTAAAAAAGCCTTTAAGCGATAGAGCGCTTGAAGATAAACGCTCGGATACCATCAAGTATTAGGTAAAGTAAAATCAGAGGACAATCTACAGTTCAATAATAAACATTACGTGGTCAAACACCCTCACTGATTTTAAAGCTTGGAGATAGCTAATCATCCAAAGCGTCAAAATACAAGTGGTTAACTTATTACACCTAGTGTTCTTTAACGGTTTCAACAGCCATTGTTAACTGGTTATCTGAAAAAGATGGTTTAAAACGAAAACCAATTCTGTACAAACAAGTCATTAGCTTATCAATACTGAATTTATCAATTCGGCCATTAACAAGATCACTTACGCGAGGTTGGGTTAGTCCTAATTGAATCGCTGCATCAGCCTGTGACCAATTCTTCGCATTAATAATGTCACGAATAACAATCATCAGATCTGAGCGCGTCTGAAGTTCAGAAGCTTCGGCTTTATCTTCTGTAATTGCATCAAAGATGTTTGAGTATTCAAGAGTCATCTTAATAACCTTATTGATTAATTTACAAACAATATATATCAACACTGATATATATACAAGCATTGATATATTTATTTTATTTCGTTTTGCATTAGCTTGTACCGCTTCTTCGCAGTGTCCATAGCCTGTTTATCAACTCCGTTAGTAGTCTTGGTAAACGAGTGTAAGATGAACACTGTATCGGCAAACTTTGCAACGTAAATCGTTCGGTATGCTGGTCTGCCGTTCTCTATCAGCTCAACCGCGCCAATACCTGCACTCTCCTTTAAGTGCTTAAATTTGCTAAATGGCTCTTTGTTTTGACAGATAGCGTTTAAATCATTTGCAAAGCGCTTTTGAGTTTTATCAGGCAACGCTAGAAACTCTTTTTTTGATTGATTGTTTATAAACTTAAACTTTTTCAACTTCCTAATGTCCTGTCACTTTAATTCTTGAATATACACTAATTTATGTGAACCGCCCCGAGTTTGCCAGAGACTTAATAACTTGAGAAACTGGAACTATGAAAAATCAAATCGCTATACATCAGAATTTCGTGAACGTGCAATTAGGCTTGTTACCACACAACAGCATGAATACCCATCTCTTTGGGCTGGCACTAGTATCGGTTTCAGACAAACTGGGGTGTAGTCCAGAAACACTTAGAGCATGGGTCAAGAAATCTCAAGCTCAAGCGAACGAATGATATCCTGAGGCAAGCTGCCGCTTTTTTCGCCCAAGCGGAAGTCGACAGCAAACAGAAGTAATCGTGGATTTTATTGATGCTTGCCGAAAGCATTACGGTGCCGAGTCAATTTGCAAGGAATTGCCGATTGCACCATCAACGTATTATTCTCATAAAAAGGTACAAAGAGAGCCTGAGCGGCTGTCTAACCGCAAAAAACGTGATGCTGAGCTGATGATACTCATTCGCGAAGTGTAGGAGGATAATATGTCAGTTTATGGTGCAAGAAAAGTTTAGAAGCAGCTACAGCTTGACGACCATCGAGTCGCCCGCTGTACAGTCGAACGATTGATGGGAATTCAAGGTGTTCATCGGGGTAAAGCACATAAGACAACGATACCTGACGAGCAACAAGATAAGCCTCTGGATTTAGTTAATCGTCAATTTACTGCTGAGCAGCAAAATCAACTTTGGGTCGCTGATATCACCTATGTTGCCACATGGAGTGGGTTTGTCTATGTGGCTTTCGTGATAGATTTTTTTTCACGATACATTGTAGGTTGGCGTGTATCAACGACAATGCACACAGAACTTATTCTTGATGCACTAGAGCAAGCTATTTGGCACCGTGGCAACCCTGAGGGATTAATTTTCCACAGCGACAGAGGGAGTCAATAATTGCCTATAAGGTACACTGAGCGACTTGCTGAAGCTGGAATTCAAGCGTCTGTAGGGAGTGTGGGTGACTCTTATGACAATGCATTGGCTGAAACAATAAATGGATTATTTAATAACAGAGATTATTCGCAGAAATGGCCCGTGGAAGAATGTTGATGCTGTTGAATACGCAACGTTAGAGTGGGTTAATTGGTTTAATAATCAACGCCTATTATCTTCAATTGGGTATATTTCACCAGCTCAGTATGAAACAGACTACTATGATAATTTAAACGAGTCAGGTAAAGTGGCCTGACTTAAACAAACTGGTCTCCGATGAACTCGGGGCGATTCATTATTACTTTATATTTAATCAGTTTAAATTATTTAAAATAAAGCAGGGTTAAAAATTAAAAAGCGCGGCTTAAAGCCGCGCCATAATCAGGTTTTTACTATAGGCTAAATAGCTTAGCAGCTCATAGCGTCAAACTTTAAGCTAATATTATTATAGATTAACAACATTATCAGATTGCGCAGCCGGCTCATCGTTAACTAACGACGTTAAGTATTGGCCAAAGTCTTCACCTAACTTAGTATCGCGCATGCCGTATTCTACAATCGCTTTTAAGTAGCCTAGCTTATCGCCACAATCGTGCGAGCGGCCACTCATATGGAATGCTTCTACGGTTTCTTGCTTCATTAGCTCATCAATTGAATCGGTTAACTGTATTTCACCACCAGCACCTACAGGCGTTTTAGCAAGCAGTGGCCAAATATTTTTGCTTAGTACATAACGCCCTACTACAGCAAGATTTGAAGGCGCTTTATCTGCATCTGGCTTTTCAACCATAGTTTTAATTGCCGCACTGTTACCTGGCGTTAATTGTACGCCGTTTATATCAGCAA
>NZ_CAWUKC010000089.1:0-15748 GCF_963922945.1 uncultured Pseudoalteromonas sp.
TCGCCATTATTGTAAAAAGCAAAGCTAAAAAACGATTAACAAGGGATGACGCTATTGGTTTTACTATTGCCAGCTTTTTATTTTTTTGGCTTATAAAATTAATTATTGGTGGGGTAGCGTACCTCTTTACCGAAAATGCCGCGAATGCTTCAGCAGCCGATATAGGCCAGCAAGCTTATTCATCAACTTCAGGTGAGCTTTTAAGCTGGGGGTATTTATATTATCAGTTTTGGCCAACGTTATACTTTTTACTCTTAATGCTAACCACCTTAGCTATAAAAATAATTGAGGGCCGGTTTGATAAACATTCATTTTCAAGCTCGCTGCTAATATTGGGTGCCGTTTTAGCTGGCGTATCACCGTTATTTGGCAATGCTTTTATTTTAGGTGTGATAGCTAACTTTTTTATATTTTTTGCTGTGTGTACGGCATGCATAGAAATTGATAAAAAGAGCGACCCTTCAGCCGGTGCTATTAGTATTATGTATGCTTTTTTGCTTATGGGCGGCATCATGCTGAGTGGCATTGGTAAATTAATATATACACTATTTTATAATTAGATTAGTGATTGTTTTTTGATTAAAAAACATGCAGTATGATTGTACCTAATTAGACCCCTACTTAATATATATGGCTGGTGTAATTAATTAGCCATATACATTAAGTAGTTTATAGCTAGGCCTTGGGAGAGAGTTTGCTTTGTTTTTATCGCGCTTAAAAATTTTTGTATTGGTGATAGTCTCTATTGCCGTTGTTTTTTTTACTACATCACAGGCTTGTGCAGATATGTTTGGCTTTTTTAATAAACAAGAATTTTATTTATCGGCTCCAGTAAAGGGGCAGTTATTAGATAATGGGCAGCCAGTTGCAAACACTAAAGTAATACGTTCACTTACCTATGGCGATGAATACGTTGACGATACTACAACAGATGAGCAGGGTTATTTTACCTTCACAGAAAAAACAATAAAAACAGGTAAGCCTTCTAATATGTTTGATAACGACTCGTTAGTTCAACATATTTATTTAGAAAACGGTACGCCAGAAGGGATTGTTTTATGGTACACACCTGTTTCAATCCATGAAGAAAGTGACACACTTAAAGAGCTTCTTGCACATTTAGAGTGTGATATTGGCAAAGAGCCACAAACTTACGATATTCCAATTAAAGAAGATACAAGCCACACTTTTACGATATACACATCATGTAAACTTTAACTATTAATTTAAAGGGAACTTATATGAATACTTTGACACCCACTCAAGCCGTACAATTAGCAAGCCTTGCTTATAAAGCAAAAAGCATTAAGACCACTAATTTACTCAATCGCACACTTCATGCCTCTTTGCGCGACAATTTTAACTTCTCTGTTAACCCTGGTGCGGTACAAGGCGTAACGGGCAGCTTTTTTTCTCACTTATTTAATTTAAGCACGGGTTTTGCTTTAGTAGGGCATGGGCTAGGTGCGTATCAGGGGGATTCGGTTATTACTATTCGCGGTACTAACTCGCTAAGGGATGGATTAACTGATGGTAACTTTGGCGTAAGTGGTGGGGCAAATGGGAGTATGGTACATGCTGGTTTTAATAAGACTTTTTATAGTATGAAGCCTGCGCTGCAAGAGTTTATAGCAGCAAATATTCAAGATAAAGTAACGGGTTGCGTTCATTTAGTTGGTCATAGCTTAGGAGGTGCGTTAGCTACGCTTTCTGCTGATTGGATCAAAGCTGAGTATTCACTTCCTGTAAAATTATATACGTTTGGTTCGCCGCGTGTGGGGCTTGAAAGTTTTTCTCGCGCTGCAACATCCAGAATCGATAAAATATACCGCTGTACACATGGCGCAGACCCAGTGGCTAAAGTGCCTTTATGGCCTTTTTCGCATGCTCCGCATAACGGCCAAGAAATACGTTTAGATAGTGGACAAGGTTTAAAAGGTGCTGCACATACTCTTGCGGGTACGCCTGGCTACTTAAACACGGCCAATAGCAATAATTGGAACAACTTAACTATACAAGCTAATCACTTTTTAAACATGCCTGTGCGTTTAAAATTTGAAGATCGAAATCAAGCATCATTTACCTCCCATTGGGCAGATAAACTTGGTGCTGCATTAATTACCCTTTTAAAAGATGCGGGCTATTACAGTGCAGTAGCAGCTCAAGCAGCTATTGGTACTGGGCTCACTTTTTACGATATGTTAGCGCGAACGCTTGATAAAATAGCTAAAGCTTCAGCCTCGTTTGCAACACAAACCTTAGGTTTACTAGGGCATATGTTAGTGTTTGCAGGCAAAGTAATCAGTAAAGCGGTAGAGCTGACTTATAACTTTATAAAATCGGTATTCGACTCAACCCTAGGCGCTTTATACCGAGCGGCAAAAGAAGGGCTTAGTGGCTTAGATTAACTTTAACCTAGCCCTCAATCTCGCTCTAACAAAATAGCACCACTTTGGTTTTCGCCTAAGTGGTCGTTTTTGTTATAAATAGGGCACTTACTCATAGATAAACATCCACAGCCAATACAGCCATCAACGCGGTCGCGTAAACGCTGCATATACGCTATGCGCTCATCTAGCTGTGCTTGCCACTGCTTTGAAAGGGCTGCCCAGTCTTTTTGTGTGGGTGTGCGCTGCTCAGGTAATGTGGCTAGGGTGAGTTTAATTTCATCAAGCGTTATTCCCATTGCTTGTGCAGCTTTAATTACCGCTATACGGCGTAGTACGTCTTTTTTATAGCGGCGTTGATTACCGCTATTGCGCCAACTACGTATTAGCCCTTTTGTTTCGTAAAAGTGCAGGGTTGATACTTTTACGCCGCTGCGCTTGGCGACATAACCTACGGTTAGGTTGGCCTCGGTTAGTTTTTTTTGATCTAGTGGCATTGTTTTAAATATCCGGTTGACCTCAATATCAGTTGAGGTTTTAAGCTTCTTTCAACATTAAAAAAGGAGCTAACTAAATGCAACAAAAACTTAAGCGTAGCACAGTTATTATTTATTCAAGCGCACGTAAAAATGGTAATACGCAGGCACACGTTAATAGCTTTGCTGAGCAAAATAATGTGCGGGTAATATGCTTAGATGATTATAAAATAGCGCCATACTGCTATAACAAAAACTATAAAAACGATGACTTTTATGCGGTATTTGAAGCGCTTTTAAAGTATGACCACTGGGTGTTTGCCTCACCCGTTTATTGGTACAGCACCACGGTACAAATGAAATTATTTATTGATAGAATAACCGACTACATGGACGATGAAGCATTAAAACCAAAGTTACGAACGCTGCGTAGTAAGTATTTTTCAGTGCTTTCTAATGCGTCATCAACCCAAGCGCCAGCGTGTTTTGTAGAGCAATTTAAAAATACCTTTAGTTATTTAGGTATGCAGTTTATTAACCATAGCCATAAAAGTACCCAAAAGGTTGCATAAATTGCAGCCTTTTTTATGTGTCTCTGGTAGTTTAGTAATACGCTTAAAAACACAGGATTGTTTTATGAAATATTTACTAGGGTTAGTGCTGCTTTTTAGCCCGTTTATTTATGCTAATGAGCAACCAATTAACGGGTTTGGTAATTATTACAATGTACCCGAGCATGACAAAATTAATGATTCTACGGTATTTAAAATAGCATTTGACGTTGCTGATGGCGCTAAAAGTGGTGAGCAAAATCATGCAATAAATTCGCTAGCACGTTTTATTAATATGCATGTAGCGCATGGCGTAAAGCTTAAAAACATTCAACTTGCATTAGTTGTGCACGGTAGCGCAAGTGTTGATGTGTTAGCTAATAGCGAATATAAAAAACGCTTTAGTGCTGATAATAAAAACCAAGCGTTAATTAAGCAGCTACTTGCTAATAACACTCAGGTGTATGTGTGCGGGCAATCGGCAACTCACTTTAAAGTAACGCCTGAATTGCTCATTGATGGCGTAAAAATGTCGCTTTCTGCGATGACCGCGCACGCACAACTTCAGCAACAGGGCTATACACTTAATCCATTTTAATGACACAAATAACAAAAAATATACTCTGCTTTGGCGATTCGAATACGTGGGGCTTAAACCCCGAAACGGGTAAGCGCTACGATGAAAGTACCCGCTGGACAATGCTTTTAAATCAGCAGCTTGGCTCTGAATATAAAGTAATAGAGGCGGGGCAGCCAAATCGTACGCTAGTGAACAATCCGCCTTTTATGGGAGATCTTAACGGCATTCGCTATTTAAAACCTTATTTAGAGCAGCATACGCTAAACACTATTGTTATAGCGCTTGGCACTAACGATTTAAAAAAGCGTTTTAATTTAGCGCCTGCAGATATAGCAAACGGTCTTACACATTTGATCAACTCTATTAAGCAGTTTTATTTACCTATCAATTTGCCTAATTTAATTATCATTGGTCCTTTATTTATTAACCCTCAGCGAGCGTTAAGCCGCATTTATCTAAACTTTGAACAAAAGCTGCTGCCTTTGAACGATCTTTTTAAAGGCATTGCGCAAGAGCATGCACTAAATTATGTTGATATATCACAGCTTACATCACCTTTAGGGAGCGATGGCATACATTTATCCTGCCAAGGCCATAAGCAGCTTAGTAAATTGCTTAGCCGCGTAGTTTTACATGTAAATCAATGAATTAAATTTGTAGTTTTCCATAATTTTTTACAACCTTGATTGCATTTATACGCAGGTATGCAATTATTGTTGCTGCCGAATCACACAGTTTTAAAAAGGTGCCATGAAACAATATCAACGTAGGTCGTTAATTGCTGTAATAAGCGGTGTCGTAATTTTTGCGATATGTGCGGGTACATTACTTTATTTTGCTGCACAAAAACTAGGACGGCAGTTAGCGCGCGACTCAAATTATATTGTTCAACACATTGATGCTGCAGCTACAGAGCGCAGAAGCATTTTAACCCGCCTTAATAACTCAAATGCTAAGCAATGTAACAGCAATACTTTAATAGAAATGCGCCGTGCATTGTTTGATGCGCAATACGTGATAGATATTGGCTTTTTTATAAATGATGAACTGGTTTGCACCACCGGAGCGGGCAAGCTAGCAGTAACAATTACAGATAACCCCCCCGACTATATTCGAATTGATAAACACGATAATAAACCTGTACGGGTAAGGTACGAGCCGCAGTTGTATTTGCTTTTGTTTAGTGGCCGAGCAATGGAAGTGATCATGGTAAGGCAAGGCAGCTACAATTTAATTGTAGATACGCGGGCCTTTAACGACAAAGTGATTGTTTCTCCTCAGTGGGAAGTGCTCTATAAAAACAGCGATAACATGTTTCATTTAGCTGGCTCAAATGGGGTTTATGAGCAAGTAAAAAACAATGCTTTTTTACCTTATGAATCAGTTATTAAATGTAGTAACAATAATCCAGGGTACTGCGTTGCCGTGCATTTACCCTGGAGCCAATTTTTTGCAGATAATCAATTTTTATTGATTATTTCGCTTATTTTAATTTCGTTAGCTGGTGTATCGAGTGGGCTATTAATTGACTACAGCTTAGCGGCTAGGCGCTCAACTATTACGCGCGTGCGCAAGGGGCTAAAAAAAGGCTCATTTTATTGGACCTACCAACCTATTATTTGTTTGCAAACGGGTAAAGTGGTTGGCTGTGAGGCATTGGCCCGTTTTGAAGATAAATACGGGGTTTTGTTCCCTGACCAATTTATCCCTATTATCCGAAAAACCAATTTAACGTGGCGCTTTACCCAAGCCATGATTGAAAAAGTACTTTATGAGCTAACCACTGTTGAGAAGTTGCCACGTAACTTTAAAGTGTCTATTAATATTTTTCCCTGCGATGTAGAAACCGGAAACATTGCGCTTTTAAAAGACATACCGGCACTTACTGATTCGCGCTTTATTATTTGTCTAGAAATAACAGAAGATGAATATTTAGACTCAACAGTTGCACATACCCACTTTAAAAGCTTGGTTGAGGCGGGCTTTAATTTATCGATAGATGATTTTGGTACGGGTTACTCTAACTTAAAAAATCTACAAAACTTGAGCTTTCATCAACTTAAAATTGACCGCACCTTTGTGCAAGATATAGCCACACAAGGCTTAAAGGCATCAATGATCCCTAATATTATGGCCCTGGTACGTAAGTTTAACTACACCTGTGTAGCAGAAGGCATAGAGACCAATGAACAAGAAGCCATAGTAAAACAAGCGGGCGTACACTTCGGCCAAGGCTGGAAATATGCCAAGCCTATGACACTTCGTGAGTTTAAAGCGTATTTAAAATTGCAAACGGTTTAAACGTGTTTTACCTCATACACGTATTAGTATGATATTTATAACAGTGTAAGGTTTTAAAATGACTAAAATAATAACCAGCGCATTTATGGTGTTAATACTTAGTGCGTGCTCCGCTCAATACCCAAATCAACAAATTTTAGGTCAGCAGTTTCCCACTATTAGCGGGCAAAGCCTAGATGAAAAAAGCGTAACTATACCGAATGATTTTAAAGCCGATAAAACCTTGTTACTCATTGGCTATAAACAAGATAGCCAATTTGACATAGACCGCTGGTTAATTGGCTTAGACATGGCTGGAGTTACATTACCCACATACGAACTACCTACCATAGCAGGGATGGCACCCCGCATGTTTAGTACTTTTATAGACAGCGGTATGCGCAAGGGCATTCCAAAAGAGCTATGGGGCGGGGTAATCACTATTTATGACGATGGTGAAGCTGTGCAAAAATTTACTGGTAATAAAAACCCAAACAATACACGCGTTATTTTAATAGATAGCCAAGGTAAAATTTTACATTTTTACGACAGGGGCTTTTCGGTAGAGGCGCTTAATAAACTTAAAGAAAAAATTAAATAAAAAGTAGAAGTTTGTATATGCCTAGTATACTGATCAGAGCAGTGCTTTGTATAAAAATAAATCTTTGTTAATCTTTAAGTTATTGTAAATATTAGCGTTAATGTAATTAATGCTAGTTTTTACTTTGTGGTAATAATACCAAAATCGCATTGAAAGTTGTTTATAAATTAGGTAATGTGGAATAAACGTTTCAAGGAAGAAATCTATGCTACATCCACACGCCGTTTTTGTAAAAACTACGTTTCAATCTTCTTTTCATTGCGAAAGCTACACAACTATTTTAAAAACCATGCAAGCCATTTTTGGCGATATTAAAATGGACGACGTGATCCCTAAAAACGAGAAAAGGGATAAGTTTGATTTATTTCTAATTGATGGCGCTAAAAACAACTGGTTAGACTTACTACCTGCCGATTTAATTTGTTTAGCTAAAAAGCATAAAGTGGTGCTATTTAATGTAGAGCCTAGTGCAGTATGTGAAAAAAATTTATTACTCAATCATTTTAATGGCGTTTTTTATAAAACCGATGCGCCTGAAGATATATTTAAAGGGTTAGTAAGAATAACCTCGGGCGAGTTATGGTTTACACGTAAGGTTATATCAAAAGCGTTTTCAGATATTCTGTCGGTGGCCTCTTCGTTTAATAGTCTACAAGAAGACATCACCCTTAAAAAAGGGGATTACGCGCACCTCACTAAACGTGAAAAGTCAGTAATTCATTTAATTGCCCAAGGGGCGAGCAATAATGCTATTGCTGATAAGCTTAATATTAGTGACCACACCGTTAAAACGCATTTGTACAGCGCCTTTAAAAAAACCAATTCGCGTAACCGAGTCGAATTGGCAAATTGGGCTCAGCGTTATATATCGGTTTTATTACCTATGGCTAAGTAATTAAGCCAATTCGATACATTTAATGTCGGTTAGGGCAAAAATGTTTTATATAAAAAAGGCTACATCACGTAGCCTTTTTAGTTTATGAATTATAACCTTAGGCGGCTTTTTGAGCCCATAAACCTCTATCAATGCCCTTTGTAATTAAATCTGTGAGTGCTTTTTCAATCGCTTGTGTTACACATATGCTCATTGGTTCGTTATCACTGAAACCGGCCTCCGCTTCGGCTAGCCGTTTATAGCTTACATACCTAAAAAAGCCTGCACGCATTTCTTGGCTAAGTACTTTTTTGCTGGTGGCAACGCTCAATAGAACTTGGCCGGTACGAACATCAACTGCGCGTAAATAGATAGAGATGGCATCTTCTCGGTAAAGCTCTGAAGCCCCAATACCAAAATACTCCATGCCTAAACCTCCCGTTTTTACATTGGTATCGTAACTAATAATACCGCCTTCTAAAATTATTTTAGCGGTGGTTAAGGGCGGTAAATCTGGTTGATTAGGGTTGTCAGATTGGCCTGCGCGAATAATTTTTCGCTCGGTTAATATATTTTGTAAGCCTTCGCGTTCAACTGGTGTAAACCAATCCGACTCATGCAAAGCTTGCACTAAAATAGAGTTAGCACCTTGTGTTACTGCGGTTGAAAACGAACTAACATTAGTTTGCGGTTTGTATTGGCCTGTTTGATCTCTAAATGAATACACAGAGACAGGAATACTGCCTACGGGCTTAGGTAAGTTTTTTAAATCACTAAATATTTCAGTGGGTTCTAATGTGGTAGCAACTTGCTGTGAAGGGGGAATTAAGTTTCCCATAGTTGAGCAACCGCTAAGGGCTAATAGCGTTATTGTTATTATTATTTTGCGCATTATCCAAACCTCGGGACTTCGATGATCACGACAGAGTCGTCTAATATATTGGTTATTTTTACTGTAATAGTGTCTGTTGTGCTGGTGATCACTTCTATTTGATAATCGCCACTCATAAATATTGAGTCTTGGTCAAATAGGCTGTCTTCAATTTCCTCACCAAACGCCATATCGGTTATTTCTCTGACCATACGGTTTAAATAGGTGCGCTCCAACGAGTCTTGAAATTGCTCTGCGTAGCCTTTTTCGATGGTGGGGGCTTTATGTTTGTTTTGTGCTTGTGCTTTGCTTAGCAACATATTGGCGTTTAATGGGTTACCACCAAAGCTTGGGTTTATTGGGGTATAAATTATTTCAGTTGCTGAGGCTGAAAAGCAAAGTGTTGTTATTATTATAAGTGCTATTTTTTTCATTTTACCATCCATTTACTGCCATGTCGGGTGATGATGTTGCGATGTTTGAGCGTGCCATCGCGTCTATTACAGCGTAAACAGCTTGCTCAACACGTTCGTTAAGTGGAGCTAATCTACGTCCTAAATAGGTTACATACACAAGTTGGTTATTCATTATTAGTGAGAGTTTTGTGCCTGCTTTTGGGATTACTGTTTCTCTTATTTCTATATTAAAACCAGCGGTTGAGGGGAGATCTCGCCAGTAATTCGAAAATTCGTAATAAAACTGATGACCAAAACGACTAATACTTCTATCAAGCACTAAACCATCTATTTCTAGTTCTTGCGAAGCTTTGCTTTGCGAAGAAAAACACAGAAAAAGAATAAGTAGGGAGCAACGTAATTGAATATTTATTGTCATAAAAAAATGGGGAGGGTTAGCCTCCCCACCTCAATAATTACATTTGCGTAATTGTTGCTGTGTTACCGTCACCAATTTGCGTAACAGAAACCGTACTATCGAAGCCAATTACTGAGCCTTCTACAAGGTTATCATTACCTACTTGAGTGACTGTAAATGTTACGTTTTCACCGCCTACTAAAAAGGCTGACTGCTCAACGCCGCTTACCCAGTTACCTTCACCTTCTTGTGAAATATCAATACTGTGGTTACTTCCTTCAATCATCATATCAACTAGGTTTAACATGCCATCTTGCGCAATATCGATTTGGTTATCGTTACTATCTAAAATACCCGCAAGTGTTACAACTGCTTCGTTTTGAGAACCTGTTTGCGAAACATCAATATCGTTATCGTTAGATGTAAGCGACACATCAGGATACGACGATTGCACCAGCATGGTATTTTCATCACCAGATTGAACTAAATCAACATCGTTACCTGTACCGTTAAAGTTAGCTAGGTGAACAGAGTTTAAATCACCCACTTGTGTAGTAGAGAACTCATTGTCAGAGCCAATTACACCGATGTAAGATTCGTTCAAGTCGCCGTTTTGTAATGAAGTTAGCTCATTACTGTCACCAACTAACTCTGCGGTCGCTAAGTTTTCGTCGCCAACTTGCGTTGCTGTTACTTCGTTGTTTGCGCCTTCAAATAAGTTTGACTCAATAGTATTAAGTGAACCTTCTTGATCTAGCTTTATTTGATTATCATCGCCCATAACAGCTGCAAAGGTTACTGCATTTGTTAATCCATCTTGTTCAACGTCAATTTCATTCGCATCACCTGAGATTGAGCTAAACGTGACTGCGTTTCGGTCGCCGCTTTGTTCAACATCAAGCTCGTTTTCATTACCTTGTAAGCTACTTACTTTATAGGTATTCCAGTAACCATCTTGCGCTAAGCTTAGGCTGTTTTCATCACCTGTAAGCATAGTGATTTCAGCTTCATGCCATTCACCTTCTTGCAAAGAGCTAATTTCATTTGCATTACCTTGCATATCCATGTTGTAGAACCAGTGGCCGCCGTTGCCTTGCTCTACATCAATAAGGTTGTCATCACCAGTTATAATGTTAATTGCTTCGTTATTTACAAAAAAGCCTTGGCCAAATTGGCTAACAAACAACATGTTGTTGTTACCTGTTACCTCTGAAATAAAACCGTTAGCAACACCATCTTGAGAGTACACTTGCGTATTGTTATCGCCAGTGGTGGTTACCTCGGCATAATTACCAAATTGGCTTTGCACAACTTCAGTTTCATTATTGTTCCCTGTGGTGGTAACAAGCATAGTGTTGCTGTCGCCTTCTTGATAAAGAAACGCGTTATTTTCATTTGAAGTCTGAATTAGGGTTAAGCTGTTCTCTAGGCTTTCAGTTGATACTTGTGTACTTAGCTGTGAGCTTGATACTGATTTATTTTGTGTATCTGCATGTGAGGCAAAGCTGGTACCTACTGCTAATGCAACAGCGCAGCTTAAAAGTGTTTTGTTCAACTTCATTATTTATTCTCCTTGAAATAGTAAAATCAAATACCTTAAGTGTTATAAATTTTAATAAGATATTTTCGCTCAGCATGCCGTGCTGAATAATGGTGTGATCCACTCTTATTTGATTTTGTAAATCGAACGTTATTACAAATTATGTATTTAGGCTTGTCATTTTTATTAAATATAACGCGGCTATACTTTTTGTAAGAACACCTTCACTGTATTCCTCCTGACAATAGACTTAAATCATCTTTTTTTACCAATTTTAATTGTCTTATTTTTCAATTGCTTATAAAATAGTATTTATATAGGAACAAAAAAGAAAGAAAAACTAGTAAAAACGTTTGGTCCTTAATGAGGTAAAATCACAGTTTATTAATTCATAAAAATGACTGTGTTGCATGTTTTTTTGTTAATCACTCTGGTTAAAAATGTTGATTTTTAGTTGTTTGTTATTTTTTGACTTGTGTAAATTTAAATTTCTTAGTTTTCTAGCTCTATGCCACGTGATCCTCTTGTATTTGAAGTTGTAAGTAAATTTACTTAGCTCGGCTAAGTTAAACCAACTATGGATAGAACAATGAAAACAAAATTATCTATTATCACTCTTGCTTTACTACCGTGTTTAGCTGCTGCAAAACTACCTGATGCTGGAGTTAAACAACCTGTTGTAGCAAGTAGCGATGCAGTAATTGTTAAATACAAAAAAAATGCGTCAGCACAAATGCGTAAACAAGCACGTTCATTAGTAAAAGCAAAAATCTCAGATGTTAACGCAGATGAAGTTGATGATAACTTCAAGTCTTTACTCTCTGGGCGCTTAGCTAAGTTTACAATTTCAGGTATGAGCACTAAAGAAGCTATTGCACGTTTAAAGTCTCACCAAGCGATTGAGTACGTAGAGCCTGATTACCAAGTAAGTATTGCAAGTACGCCTGATGATCCGCGCTTTGACGAGCTATGGGGTTTGAATAACGAGGGTCAAACAGGTGGTACAGCCGATGCTGATATCGATGCAGTAGAAGCATGGGATATTTCGACGGGTAGCCGCGATGTTGTGGTAGGTGTAATTGATACCGGTATTGATTATAACCACAGCGATTTAGCGAGTAATATGTGGGTAAATAGCAGCGAAATACCAGGTGATGGTATTGATAATGATGGCAACGGCTTTGTAGATGACGTACATGGTATTAATGCTATTACCAACAGTGGCGACCCTATGGATGATGAAGGCCATGGTACTCATGTATCAGGTACCATAGGCGCAAGCGGTAATAATGCAACAGGTGTTGTAGGCGTTAACCACGAAGTATCACTTGTAGGCTGTAAGTTTTTAGATGCTGCAGGTAATGGTTCAACATCAGATGCGATTAAGTGTATCGACTACATGGTAGGACTTAAAAATGCCGGTGTTAACTTACGCGTATTAAATAATAGTTGGGGCGGTGGTGGTTATAGCCAAGCTCTAGCAGATGCTATTGCATCAAGCGAAGCGGCCGATTTATTGTTTGTAGCCGCAGCGGGTAACGACACAATAGATAACGATGTAAACCCGCATTATCCTTCTAACTACGAAAACGCAAGCGTGTTATCTGTAGCAAGTACGGATCAAACCGATAATATTTCGTGGTTTTCGCATTATGGTTTAACCAGCGTTGATATGGGCGCCCCTGGTAGCGCAATTTTATCTACTACACCAGGTGAGAGCTATGCATCTTATTCTGGCACATCAATGGCGACGCCTCATGTGGCAGGTGCTGCAGCGTTAGTGCTATCTATTAACCCAGAACTTAACACACAAGAGCTTAAAGAGTTACTAATGAGCTCTGGTGATGCAAATGCAGCGCTGCAAGGTGTAACGGTTGCTGGTACGCGTCTTAATGTAAATCAAGCACTTATTGATGCCGATCCTACGCCTGGCTTTAAAATTTCAGCCAATCCACTTACGCAACAAGTTGTAGCGGGCCAAGCTGCAAATTACACATTTACTATTGGCTCAATTGCCCAGTGGGATGAAGAAGTAACACTTGAATTATCATCAGCATTAGATGGCGCTTATTTGTCGACTAGTACGGCTCGACCTGGTGATGATGTAATGCTTAACGTTGAAACTGACGCTGACACTCAGTGGGGTGAATACGAGCTAACAGTTACTGCAACAGCGGGTGACATTGTTAAAGAGCAATCAGTTAAGTTAATGGTTCAACCTGTTGGCTTAAACGACTTTACTTACAGCAGTAACGCAAGTGTTGATATTCCTGATAATTCACCTGTGGGTGCAGTATCAGTAATCAATGTACCGGATGATTTAACTGTGTTTGGTACAACGGCAAATGTTGATATTACGCACACTTACTCAGGCGACTTAGTGGTTAAGTTAGTATCAGCACAAGGTACACAGGTAACACTACAAAGCAATGTAGGCGGCTCAAGCGATGATATAGTTAGAAGCTTTACGTCAGAGTCATTTAACGGTGAAGTGGCTACAGGTGATTGGACATTACAAGTAGAAGACACGGCCGCAGCTGATACAGGCACCATCAATACTTGGTCTCTCACATTAAGCGCTATTGGCGAAGTTAGCCCACAACCACCGCGTGCGGGCTTTGATGTAGAAACACAAGGCTTAACCGTTAACTTTACAGATACAAGTACCGATTCAAATAACGATATTACACAGTGGAGTTGGGATTTTGGTGATGGTGCAACATCATCAGATCAAAACCCAATGCATGTGTATGCAGCCTCTGGTAATTACGATGTTGTGCTAAGCGTAACTGACAGCGAAGGCAATACAAGCACGTCTACTCAAACGGTTGTAGTAAGTGATGTAGAGCTTGAGCTAACCCTTAAACGCGCTAATAAATCTCGCCTTGATACCATGCGTGTAGATTTAAGCTGGGAGCGTGTGGGCGCTGAGTCGTTAAGCGTATACCGTAACGGTGAGCTGGTTGATACCACATCAGACAACGGCCGTTACCGTGATTATGTACGTGGTGCTACATTACCATCGTACGATTACCAATTATGTGTAACTGAAAATGTATGTTCTAACATCATTACAGTGTCATTTAATTAACTACTCCTAAAGTGACCTTAAGCCCAGCACTGCTGGGCTTTTTTTGTTTTAAGCTTTTAAAGTATATTTTGAATAGATAACTAAGCTTCTTCATACGGATGGGTTTTAAGCCAATGCTCGGCGATTTGCTCGCGCGTGGCAAACCACACTTGCTCATGCGATTTAGCGTACTCTAAAAACCGTGCGAGGGCTTTAATGCGTCCAGGGCGGCCAATTAAGCGACAATGCAAACCTATCGACATCATTTTTGGGGCGTTTTCACCTTGTGGGTCGCCTTCTTCATACAGCGTATCAAAGGCATCTTTTAAATAATTATAAAACTGATCGCCGGCATTAAAGCCTTGCACAGCGGCAAAGCGCATGTCGTTTACATCAAGCGTGTAGGGCACTATTAGCTGTGGCTTACCTTCTTTAATACTGTAAAAGGGTAAGTCGTCGCTGTAATCGTCGGCATCATATAAAAACGAGCCATTTTCTACCACAAGGGCTGCTGTGTTAGGGCTTGTGCGCCCGGTGTACCAGCCTGTGGGCTTTTTACCGGTAAGCGTTTGAATGATTTCAATGGCTTTTTGCATGTGCTCGCGCTCGGTTTGTTTATCTATATGTTGATAATTAATCCAGCGCAGGCCGTGGCTTGCAATTTCGTGCCCAGCTTCAACAAAGGCTTTAGCTACATCGGGGTGGCGCTCAAGGGCCATTGCCACAGCAAAAATGGTGACCGGTATATCGTATTTTTTAAAGAGTTTAAGTAAGCGCCACACACCTGCGCGCGAGCCATATTCGTAAATAGACTCCATGCTTATGTGGCGGTCTTCTACATGGGGAGCGCTGACTATTTCAGATAAAAACGTTTCGGCTGCTGCATCACCATGCAGTACACAGTTTTCACCGCCTTCTTCGTAGTTTAATACTACTTGCACGGCTATACGGGCTTTATTAGGCCAGTTGGCATGCGGAGTGTGTGCACCATAACCAATTAAATCGCGCGGGTAATGTTTAAATTGCTCGCTCATTTTACTGCTCCTTTTTTACTGCGCTAAGCCAAGTGCCAAGCATTTCACGCTCTGCATCAGTCATTTTTGTCATGTTAGCCAATGGCATATCTTTGGTAATAACGGCGCGAGTATGAATAAGTGCACTGGCTTTTTTTACATCAGCAAGTGAGTCGAGCTTAAAGCCGAGCGGCGCGGTTTGAAAAAGCTTCGATGTAGGGGTTTCACTGTGGCACTGTGTACAGTGCTTGCTGATTATTTCCCACGCTTGAGTGTCGGTAATGCTTGCTTGTAAAGGCGCGCTTTCGCCTGTAATTGTTGGGCTGCTAGGCCATGGAGCTATAGCCAGCATTAGGGCAAAAAAGGCGGCAATACCACTTATAAGTACCGAAGGTTTATTAACGCCTTGGTGCTTTAAGTTAAAGTAATGGCGTATCCACATGCCAATACCAAATAACGCAATTAATATAAGCCAGCCAAAGCTGTGGCTGTAGGTGTAAGGAAAGTGGTTACTTAGCATAATAAAAATAACGGGTAGGGTGGCGTAGTTATTATGTACTGAGCACTGCTTTGCTTTTAAGCCCGGCGCTGAATCAGGAATGCGCCCAGCTTCTACTTCGCTTACCATGTAGCGCTGTGCAGGCATAATAATGTGATATACATTACCGGCCATACAGGTACCAATTAATGCA
>NZ_CAWUKC010000090.1:0-15670 GCF_963922945.1 uncultured Pseudoalteromonas sp.
TCTTCATCGTTCGGGGTGCTAAAAAAGTTACTATTACTACTAATACCAGTTTGTAGCGTAGGGGTAATTTCGGCCCCATCTTTAGTCATAACGCTACCTGGTTTTAAATTAGCAGCAGCAGGCGCAGCTATCATAGCGCTCAAAAGTGCGCTAAGTGGTACAAGTTTTTTAGTATGCATTTGCATTTTTAAATCCTTTAAAAATTGTCATAAAAATAATTTTCACATCAAACCACAAAGACCAATGTTTGATATAATGTAAATCAAACTCGACACGCTTTTCCATCTTGTCTAGGGTATCAGTTTCACCACGCCAGCCGTTAATCTGTGCCCAACCAGTAATGCCAGGTTTAGCTTTGTGTCGCAACATATAAAACTCTACCTTTTTGCGGTATTCTTCATTATGTGCAACTGCATGTGGACGGGGACCCACAATAGACATATCGCCTTTTAAAACGTTTATAAATTGGGGAAGTTCATCTAGACTTGTTCTTCGTAAAAAGGCGCCTAACGGAGTTATACGTGTATCATTTTTCTTAGCTTGGGTAACCACTGCACTATTCTCGGTAACGGTCATCGAACGGAATTTCCATACCTTGATTTTTCTTCCATCTAACCCGTACCGATCTTGTTTAAATATAACTGGGCCTTTAGAAGTAAACTTAACTGCCGCTGCGATAATAATTAATATAGGTGATATCAATGTTAATATTATTGAAGCTACAATAATATCCTCAGTACGTTTTATAAATTCCCTAGCACCAATAAATGGTGATTCAAAAACACTTAATGTATCAACATCTCCAACATGCTCTATACGGGCATGAATTAAATTAGACATCAAAAAGTCAGGTATAATATGAACATCTACTGTCGTGTCACCTAATTGCAATAATATTTCAGCGATACGTTTATCTGCTTTCATGGGAAGAGCAATGTATAATACTCCTATTTCACCATTTCGTGCAGAATTAACAGCATCTTGAATTGTACCTGCCATATCATGCTTTTTAGTATTTTCGAACAGTCGTTCAGGTTTACGATCGTCATAAAAACCTAAAAACTTAAAGCCAAGTTCATCATTTTTAGTAATTTCATCAAATAAATAAACTGCGGACTCAGTTGCACCTATGATAGCAACGTTACGTAAATTCATCCCTAGCTTGCGACGGTTTCTTTTGTAAATATGAACGCAAACCCGCCATATATATAAATAAAAAATACCTAATAAGAACCATAGACCAAGTCCAATGCGAGAGAAGTCATTAGTAAACTTAAACGCAAAAGAAATAAAAAATAAAAAAATGAAGGATACAGCTAAAGAGCCCCAAGCGCACAATACCATAGTTTTGAATTTACCCGCTCGCCATGAACGATACGTAGAAAATAACTCCGCTATATACATATAACTTAAGGCAACACTTAAAATTGCTACCATATAAAAGGGAGTTAACTCAAATCCGTAAAACAATGCTGAACATTGAAAAGCTAGAAAAAGGGCAAAAATATCAAACAAACGGTAAAAATTTGCATCAGACGAACCGGAAGGCTTAAACGTCCTTGAAGATGTCATACTATATAATCCTTATAGATATCATGAGAAGTGATTTTAGTATCACAAGTCAATGAATAAATAATAACGCAAAGCCACTAAGTATTCAATGCTGTAAATAGTTAAACTACTTTATCTGCACATACAAAGTTTAACTACATACTTAACTAAAGCAAGTAATATGAGTACATAAAACATAAATAAACTTGCTAAACAAAAACAAACATCGACAAAAAAATTAACCAAACTTAAACAAATAGTTAATATTTATGCACTAAGGAAAAGCAACTATGCAAAAACTTCTTGCATGTATCCCCACAAACCAAAAGAAAAGCCTTGAAATAAGTTTATACCCAGCACAGATTTTATTAAGTAAAAAATTAGTAAAATAATAAAGAAACTAATACTAATTAAAATAGCTTGGGCAATTCTAGAAGCTTTAACCTCATTAGGGCTCAATTGGCGCCTATTTCTACCAGCTAAGATAACAAAGTAATATCTGTACTTAAAAAACTTTATTACACCTCTGTGATCTATTAAATGGCTCCCCCACTGTCTTGCTCCAATCGCAGTTTTTAGGTGCATGAGCTGTTCCTCTGTAAAGCTATTACGCACACTAGGAGGAAAGCGTTTTAATAAGTTTATGATCGCCGGATCGTTTTTTATACACATGAGTAATTATTTACCACCTAATAAGCTTTATATTCAATAAAATTGGGGCGTGGTTTAGGTCAATCAACCTTTTTATAAACTTACCTATCTAACTTTTCTCGCGAGATAATTTTGGCCGGACAACCTGCTATTATACAATTACCTGCAAAGCTTTTATTCACTACAGAGTTAGCTCCAACAGCGAGATTATCCCCAAGAGTGATTCCCCCATAAAGCTTAGCCCCAGGGCCTATATAACAATTATCACCAATAACAGGGACAGCATTTGAATTCTGTGCAGATGCGCCAATATTTACGCAGACGTGAATCCTACAATTATCGCCAATCCGTGCATTTCCATTAATGACAATAATACCGATATGAGCAATTGAAAGGCCTGCACCACATGTGCTTATTGGGATAGTAATACCCAAAATACGACCAATTTTTTATGCTTATAAGCATACCAGTGTTTAAATATAGAATTGCGATTAGCGTAATACTCGTGTTTACATAAAACTCGTTGAAATTTCCAGATATCATTAAATAGGTAACTTTTCAAACCGCTTACCTTCAAAGACTCCTTGTCTTTTTTTAAAAAATATAAATAGTCAGATTTACTTTTAATCATCAAAGCCTTCCGAAATGCATTAACGTGCAAGTTATTTATGTAATGCTTTAAGCTTCGCCTTAAATTTTAAGAAGTCTTTAAAAATATAAAACAATGCTATTGGGTATTCAAAAAAGTACCTTTTAAAAAGCTTTGGCTCATCATAAATTCTGTAGATCCAACGCATATTATATTTATCTGCCCAAAGGGGGTAATAATCAACACCAGTAATAATCTGATGTAAAAAACCGCCGCATGTATAACCTGCGCCATCCCATCCTGCTACTTTGAGCGCATTTAAAAAACGTTCTTGATGTACTGCCCCCATACCTACCACAACTACTGAGGGGTTTAGCTTTTTAATATCGCCAATTATTTCTTGTCTATGTTCATCACTTTTAAAATATCCTGAACTGTAACCAACTATATTTAATAAAGGGTATTGTTTTTTTAAAGCTTCTACCGACAGAGGTATTTGTTCCTCTTTAGCTCCGATTACGTACACTGTTTTATTGTGTAGTGAGCAATTTTCAAATACCACAGGGGCAAGTGATGTAGCATCAAAACTTACGCGTTTAATGCCTTTCATACCACAAAAGCCTAAAACCCTTACCATCAACTGACCATCTATATATATATCGTCCAATTGAGCGTATAAGTCTCTATTTTTTCTGCCAATATAGTAAGAATATGGGTTCAAAAAGCTAACATTTCCTGTCTTACTTTCTTTATATTCAGCCCTAACTTTATCGACCAAGATGTCAAACATATTTATATTTCCTTAAATTATTACTCCGAGAGTAATTGACTCCATTGCTTTTCGACTTTTTCATTATCAGTCTCATTGGCCATTTTTAAGCAATTATTAGAAAAAGCATTAAAAGTTGCCTGATCAATGGTCAAAGCTTCAATTTTATTAACGCAATCATCAACATCATTGTCATTAATTAAAAAGCCATTCTCGCCTTGCTTTATAAGCCATGCGGCTGCTTCAAAGTTGTTAAATACAACTAGTGGTAATCCTTGGCTTCTAGCTTCTATTAATGTTTGACCAAACCCTTCATAATGTGAGGTCATTAAAAAAACACTATAGCTACTTAAAGTTTCAGCAACATTAATTGATGGGCCTAAATAATTAATATTATCAATATTCGCAATTTTTCTTTTTAAACTTGATACTTCTTCATCAGCACCTAAACCATAAATATCGAGGGTGTAATTACTGTCAATCTTTTTCATAACCTCTATCATTTTGTCAAAGTTTTTTTGGTGCTCGTGTATTCTCGCTATAGTAACTAGCTTTTTACTATAATGAGCGACGTTTTTACTACTTTTAAGTTTGCAGCCTCGTGGGATAATCTGGATTTTTTCTTTATTAAAATTATAGTTTGTTTCCAATTTATCACGATCAAATGAAGTATAAACACAAAATTTATGAATATTCTTACCGTTTAGCTTAAATGCTAACTTTGCAAGCTTGCTTGAAAAAAGCCAATCTAAACTATTTGATTGCACTAGTATTAAACGTCTTTTAGATAAAAAAAATCTAAATAGAAAGAGTAAATATACTGGATGATATATAAATATAAAATCAGAGCTTTTTTTTCTATGACCTATTAACTTAAAAGCAAATAACAACCCCTTTATTGCTTCTCTTATTTGGCCATCAGCAAATCTTGGAATCCTAATTTTTTCATAAATTACGGAGGTACTTTCATCAAAATGCTCTTTTTTATTGTTTGCTATATCATTATAGTATTCGACAAAAGTACTATTTAGTGAGTTAGACACAGATTGTAAAGAACGCATTAATGTTTCTATTCCACCAATACCTGTAGATTTATTTGGGTGATACGATATTATTTTTTTCATTTTTATACCTTAAATAATAAAACCTCTTTACATTATCTTTTTCAACTAAACACAACATCGTGATATAAGCTATCGCACCAAGAAGCAAACATAGTATTAATTTTGTTTTTGCATCTTCAACAAAGTTAGAAATAGATGCAAAATATACAATCAGAGACATTATTGCGCTGATAGTGAACGCAGGTGTAAAATCTTTCAAAAACTGCTTAAATGGATATTTAATAACCTTGTTTACAGCAAGCGAATTCCATAGGAAGCTTAAAAATGTATATAAGCCGATAGCAACAACTCCTGCTGCGGCACCAATTACACCACCAAGTAGGATTATTATAAGTAGGCAAGTAATTGATGACATCAACTCCTTCTTTGTAATTATATTTGGGACTTTAAATATTAAAAACAATGAATCATGAAATAAATAAAAAGTTCTAAACACTGCAATCAAAGCAAGCGACTGAAGGTAAATTACACTATCAACCCATTTGTCACCAAACACTGTATTTATAAGTAACGGAGCAATAGCCGCTAAGCCAAAAAACAATGGGAAAACCATAAATGAAGCAAGCTTATTAGAATCAGAAAACTTTTTTTCTAATAAGTTTTTGTCATTTTGAATTTTAGATAGGCTAGGTAAAGCATATGTGTTTATCCCATGAAAAACAGCATCTCTTGGTAAGGATACTATTCTATTAGAGAAATTGAACAATCCTACGGATGCGGCTCCAGCTACAGAACCTAAAACTAGGGGTAGTCCATTATTAATTAAACTGTTACTGAAAGCAGATATTGATAAATACCGCCCCATTTTTAAGGTATTAAATAGTAGCTCTTTATGAAAAGTAAATTTGATAATATCTCTCATAAAATACGCCAGAACTAATAGACTAATTAATTCCTGTAATACATACTGCATCACTATTGCGTATGCGCCATATCCCTCAACAGCAAGGGTTACGCCAGTAACAAATCCAACGCACTTAGCAAGCAAAGCGCGAAGTGCAATACTCTTAAAGTTATGCTTTCTTCTTAGCTTAGCTAAAAATGGCCTACCCGCTAAAATATAAACGACAGTACTTACTGAAAGACCCAGCATCAATAAATCATTTGCTCTATCAAGGAATAGTAACCCCAGCGTCATAGTAAGTGTAACAAGTAAAAGCGACAAACAAACAGAAAACCATAGCACAGTAGAGTACTCATTTTGCTCCACCGTTTCTTTACTAACCAAAGGTGACTCGATCATTCCGGAGAAAAGACCTGCTAGTAAACCAGGAATAGCGACGTAGATAACCCCCTTACCTAATTCTTCCGGCTCTAGGTAAAGAGCAAAAATAAAAAATGAAAGTGTAGATAAAAGCACTAAAAATACTTTATCAAAAAATATCCAAAGTACCGATCTTAAAAAGCTCATGTATTACCTTTATCTTTTAAATTTTAAGTGATAGATAGAAGAAATGTATTTTAAAAAAGGATAAAAATTTAGCATGTATATGGACGTTTTTGATATTCTCTTCATCTCTTTGAAACACTTGATAGTATTTTTATAATCTCTTTTCGTATAGAAAACAGTTAGGAACTCATATATGTTTAATAACTTGAATCTTTTGATCTCTTCTTTACTCAATTTATGAGAATATTTGCTTAAAAAGACATTTATAAATTCTTTTTTATATTTATAGTATTTATCGGGGTTACTTGTAATATTCCCTTCAGTTCCAAAATGCCTAGTGACTAAATACTTTTGAATAGTAAACACATCATATTTTTCAGCAATTTGAGACCATAACAAACGGTCTTCTGCGTAATGTAGTGACTCATCAAAACCACCAAACTCATTTAGAACAGATAAGGGCACCATAACGCTTGCAGTTGCTTTAATAGCATTGCCATTTAAAAAATCTTTGAAGTGATGACCTTCTAATATCGGTATATCGCGTTTTATTTTAGTATTTCCGCAAGTGTCAGTCGTAAAAGTTTCTATTAAACCTATATTATGAGAGGAGCATTTCTTTGAATATAAATCCAATTGCTCTTTAAGTTTATCTTGAAGCCATTCATCGTCTGCATCCAAAAAACAAACAAGTTCTTCGTGTACTAAAGATATACCTTTATTTCTAGCCGCTGAGGGGCCTGAATTTTCTTGTGAGACTAAATTAATCTTTAAAGAGGAGCTATCTATATAATTTTCTACGATGTTAACAGATTCATCAACAGAACCATCATCAATAACCAGTACTCTTGAAGGTTTTACAGTTTGATTCTCAAGAGATGTAAGTGCTCTTAATATAGTATTCGCTGAGTTATACATAGGTATAACTACTGCAACGGTTAATTTATTTTCTTTATTTTTCATTATTTTTAGAACCCAATGATAAAAACATTGCAATTAATAATATTAAAAAATCAATTGCGTAATAGTTAGGCACAACATGCCCAATAGTGTTTGCTACTAACACCATAATAATTATTGCGAGACAAACTGATGATTCCTTAGCCGTTGTTTCACTAGGAATACGTATGAGTGTTTTTAACGCTGTAAATACAATCAGCGAATTAATTAAAATTAGAAAAACAATGCCCCCGTCAAGCTTTGTTTCTATATAACCGTTGTGGGCATTACCGATAAATCCCCAGCGCTCAATAAAATCTTGTGCATTAACACTATTCCAAAAAGCGCCAAAACCATGTCCTAAAATAGGTTTATCATCTAAATGAGGTTGTAGTAATTCCCAAATTATTTTTCTATCTGTTAAATCAGAATTCCTACCAAGCAAGTGAAAAGCAAATTCCTTTGCAAGGTATATCAGCAAACCTATAAGTAGAAATATTCCTAAGGAGATAAGAACTTGGCCGAGAAAGTACTTACTAGCCCTGTTGTAAGGGTAGTAATGAAAATACAAAACTGTACTAATTCCTATAACAGCTAATGCCACTCCTGACGCAGAACGCGATAAACATAGTGCTATAAACACCGGAATCATTAATAGGGTTGATTTTTTATCTTTTTTTAAAAAATAGGGGAGTAAAATAGTAAGCCCTATAGCGTAAGCTCTCGCTCCTGCATTTTTATCGGCCAAAATCCCTAAAAAGGCCCCCCCTCTGATTCCACCTTCAATAAATACATGCGATGGAATAACTATAGCAAGTAGAAGACCTGCAAGAGCACAATAAGCAATTACACAACCAATAAAATAAAGTAAATCTACTGATTTGTAGAATGTTGTTAAATGTGAGGCAAATAAAAATAACGCTAATATAGCTATACTTCTTTTTAATGTAAAACTTGGCTCAACAGACCAAGTTACGGATATAAAGCAAAAGAGTGGTATTAACCACATTAGATAGTTTTTTTTCCAAAAAGATTTTCTAAAAATTATCTTTTTATATATTAAACAAAAGCCTGATAGCAAAATAATAATAGAGCCGGAGAATTTATTAACAGGGCTACCATCTGTAGCGGCAGTTAAAAGATCTCGCCCTCCAGAAAAGAGTAAACCATAAGTAAAAGATATTACTTTAAAGTAGTATAATGTTCCTACCATAAGTAATAAGCTCACAATTGAGCTAAACCTCACAGTATAGTTTGAGTTGTTCACAATTACTCCATAGCTTTAAGATAGGATTTAGCTGAATTACTCACTGTGTATTTCTCAGCAAGATTTAATTGCTTTTCTATATCGTAATTATCATTTACTAAGGTGTTATGGATAGCTTCAGCTAATTCTTTCGGTGACTTCACAGAAACAAGTGATCCAACTGCGCCATCTTCAAGTACTTCATCAGGTCCGCATGGGCATCTAGTAGACACAACTTTACACTGAGCTCCCATCGCTTCAACTAAAGCATTAGGGCTCCCCTCGAATAAGGATGATAAAACAAATACATCTGCTGCATGTATCTCATCTAAAGGCGCCTCTGTATATCCGTATAAACTTACACTTTCTGTTAAACCAAGCTCATCAATTTGTTTTTGAAGTGTTGCTCTAAGCTCTCCTTCCCCATAAATAATCAAACGAACATCCATGCTTTGTTTAATAATAGCAACTGCACTAATTAGGTCATCAAAACCTTTTTGTGCAGCTAAACGGCCTAAACCTACAATAATGGGTGTAGTCTTATCTGATAGCCATGGGTGTGTGGGGTTAGAAAACTGTTTTTCTCTAAAGTCATCATCTAATGTAGGGTTTGGAAGATTAATTACACTTGCTCTATTGACAACTGTCGTTTTAATTAAATCTTGAGCAACTCCATCTGATACTGCAAATACAGGGTTAGGTATAAAACGATAAAAAAATGGCGCCAAAAAATATGCGACTTTAACTAAGAAATCATTATTTACGAGCTTATCTTTAGAAAAGGCATTTCTCTCACTTACATAAAGAGACTTTAATCTACCTATTGATAAACATGCTAATATTGCAATAACATTAACATGAGTAAGTGCAGAAAGAATTTTGTCAGGCTTGTTATCCAATAAATATTGCCTAAGCTTAGGAACAGCCTTAACTGTTCTGTGTGCTTTTAATTCATGCAAAGTTACACGATCGCTCACGTTCTTAATGTTAATACCACCTTCGGTTAATAACACTATAGATACCTTTTGACCCAGATTAGCTAATCCATTTGCTAATCTAACCATCATTTTTTCGGCTCCGCCACCATTTAAGTTGTGCACTACGACAGTAATTTTCACAGATGTCTACCTATTTATTTAAAAGTGCTAAGTAAGCCTTGGCTGAGCGCTCAAATGTGTACTTTGAGATCTCGTCCCCACTTAAATTAGCTGGAGAAACTAATTTATTGTTAATACTTTTTGCAAACTGTTTTAAATCTCCAATGGGTATTAAATCTCCATAGTCGCCGTCTTTTAATATTTCTCTGGGCCCAGTAGGGCAATCAAATGCAACTATCCCTTTCTTTAATGCTAAAGCTTCAATTAATACTGTTGGCAAGCCCTCATGCCTAGAGCTTAAAAGGTAAAGCTCACTGTTTTTTATAATGTAGTAAGGGTTTGATGAGTAACCATTGAAAATAACTTTATCGTTTAAATCCAGTTCTTCTCTTAAAGTCTCTAATTGTTTTAAATCTTCCCCTTCACCAACAATTATTAAATCTGGTAAATTTTCGTTTTCGTCTAATGCATGGCGATATATTTTTAATAAAAGATCGAAACCCTTTTGCTCACATAAACGCCCTACAGCACATAGATATGGTCGTGGGTGTGAAAATTGCTCTGTATTTTCAGCGGCAAGGTTATATAAGTTTTCATTAACTACTGGGTTGGGACAAAAACTAACTTTGTCTTTAATTTTAGGAATTTGCTTTTTAATATATTTGGAAAGGTCATCAGAAATTGCGACTATGTTACCTCGTCCTTTGGCATATAATTTATATAGGTTTGTAATTTGAGAAACACTTAAGTCCTGATCACTTACGTCAAATGCGCAATGCCTAGTATAAACTGGGGTATACTCCCTACAAAATATCTTTGTAGTATAGTTAAGTAAATTAGCTTGCTCTTTTGCTGAAATAACAAGTTCATATTTACCTTTTTTAATAAAAGCACCTAGCTTAAACGTATATTTGGCAATACCAGAAATGCCCCCTGAATCCCCAAAATATGTATCAAAGTTACAGAAAAGCTCTTCCTCTACACCTTCAGCATCCATTATAAATATGCCGACTTTGTGCCCTTGCCGAGCAAATTCATGTGCGAGATTCAACGTTACCTTTTCTACTCCACCGCTACGTAAAAAATCTTTTAACACAAATAAAACGTTTTGCTTTTCCATAACTTAGTACTACTCTTCCGTTTACAACTTAATATCAATTAAAGCCACATACGACTTTAACTATCTTTTATTTATAATACTAAATCTTATTGTAAGACCTATACCAATCAACAAATTTTCTCATGCCAAATTCAATATTAGTATTTGGCTTAAAACCTACTTCAGCATTTAAACTATCAATATCAGCATAAGTGGCTGGTACATCACCTGCTTGCATTGGCATATAATTTTTTTCTGCCACTTTGCCTGCGGCTTTCTCAATTGATTCTATAAAGGTCATTAATGCGATTGGCTCATTGTTACCAATATTGAATACTCTATATGGTGCTTTGCTCGATTCAGGCGAAGTATTGCTGTTGTGAGGGTTTCTTTTTGGGGCAACATCTTGAATACGAATTATGCCTTCGACTATGTCGTCTATGTAGGTAAAGTCGCGTTTCATTTTACCGTTATTAAACACTTTAATTTCACGGTCGTTTAATATTGCATCGGTAAATAAATAAGGGGCCATATCTGGGCGTCCCCATGGGCCATAAACAGTAAAAAAGCGCAAGCCGGTTGTTGGTATGTCGTATAAATGACTGTAGCTATGTGCCATTAACTCATTAGATTTTTTAGTCGCTGCATACAGCGATACAGGGTGATCAACCGCATCATCTGTAGAAAACGGCATTTTTTCGTTCATACCGTATACAGAGCTTGATGAAGCATACACTAAATGTTCAACCTTATTGTGTCGGCAGCCTTCTAAAATAGTGGCTGTACCCACTAAATTAGAGTCTATATAAGCCATTGGGTTTTCTATCGAGTATCTAACGCCAGCTTGTGCCGCTAAGTGAATAACGCGGTCAAACTTTTCATCACTAAACAGTTTAGCTATGCCGTCTCTATCTGCTAAATCCATTTTTACAAAACGAAATTGCGTAAGGTGTTTAATACGCTCAAGTCTTGCATGTTTTAATGCCGGATCGTAATAATCGTTTAGGTTATCTAGCCCTATTACTTCATGGCCATCGTTACATAAGCGTTCAGCCACAAAGTTACCGATAAACCCTGCGGCACCCGTTACTAAAAATTTCATTAGATATTTCCCTACTATGCTCAACTTACATAGTTTTTGCGTGCTAAATAACAGAAGCAAACATTAGTTACTTCTGTTATTGATATGATTTTGCTAATGGTATTAGTTTGTTTAGCAATTACTTTACTTTGAAAGTAACTCTTTAACTTGCTTAGTAAACTCCTCGCCCATACGACTAGACTGCATTGCATACTCTACATTTGCTAACATGTAACCTAGTTTAGAGCCACAATCGTGAGATTTACCTTTTAAATGGTAAGCTTCGAGTGTTTCTAGGTGACGAAGCTGAAGTAGTGCATCAGTTAGCTGTATTTCACCGCCTGCGCCTGGTGGTGTGTATTCAAGCAAGTCCCAAATTGTTGGTGATACAACGTAACGACCAGTTATGGCTAAGTTACTTGGTGCTTCATCGTTATTTGGTTTTTCGACCATGTTTTTAATGGTCGCGTTTTCGCCGGCGCTAATTTTTTTACCTGCTAAATCGGCTACACCGTATTGATGTACTAATTCTTGTGGTACGGGCTCCACCATTACTTGGTTATAGCCTGTTTTATCAAAGCGCTCGATCATTTGGCTTAGGTTGTCGGCTTTCGGATTTGACTTGTATTTATCGACAATTACATCGGGGAGCATTACGGCAAACGGGTTATTACCTACTATAGGGCGCGCAGCAAGAACTGCATGGCCTAAACCCAGTGGTGCTGATTGGCGAACAGAAATTACAGTTACGTCTTTTGGTACTATTGAGCGCACTTCTTCTAACAGGCTTCGCTTAACACGTGCCTCTAGGGTGGCTTCTAGCTCAAAGCTGGTATCAAAGTGATTTTCTATTGAATTTTTAGAGGCATGAGTAACAAGTACTATTTCTTTAATGCCCGCGGCTACGGCTTCGTTAACTACATATTGAATAAGCGGCTTGTCTACTAAAGGTAGCATTTCTTTAGGAATGGCTTTTGTGGCCGGTAGCATACGTGTACCAAGGCCAGCAACAGGTAATACTGCTTTTAAAACTTTCACTTTAAGTCCTTTTTGATTATTTTGTAAAGCACGCAAAAAAAGAACAAGCAAAAGCCTAATTCCGTTTAGCGTACCTCACCTACCGTGTGAGGCTATTATTATACACACCACAACAATGTACTCAATAAAAAAAGCGTCCTTTAATATTGTTTTTTTGTTAAATTTATGTTGCACCAAGTTAGCCTGCAGCGCACTATTTTAGTGCTTCTCATGCTTTTATGTGATCTACCTTTTTAATGCTAACAATACTATACTAGGCTTGTTTTATTATTAGGGAATACTTACTTAAAGGAACGTGTGTGCGTTTAGGGCTTTGTATAGCATTAGTGGTTTCGTTTTTTGTATGCGCGCAAGATATGCTCATGTATTTACGCAACAGCGATATAATTGCCCGTGCGCAAAAACAATATGGTAGCGAAGGCCATGCACGTATAAAAAACTGGTTAAATTTTATAGATGAATCTGCTGATAAAAGTGAATGGCAAAAAATTCATTTAGTTAATAATTTTTTTAATAAGCATATTAAATATAAAACCGACCAAGACCTATGGAATCAAAAAGACTATTGGGCGACTCCGCTCGAAAGTTTGGGCATTGGCATGGGTGACTGTGAAGACTACGTAATTGCTAAGTACTTTACCTTAATGGCGCTGGGCGTTCCTGAGGATAAAATACGCCTAATGTATGTTAGGCAAAAAACGGTTAATCAGCCGCATATGGTGCTTATATACATTGAAAACCCAAATCAAGTTCCTTATGTTTTAGGTAATTTTAATACTAAACTACTGCCTGCTAATAAACGCCGCGATTTAACCCCCATTTATAGTTTTAATGGCCAAGGTTTGTGGTTAGCTAAATCGAAAGGCCTTGGTAATAAAGTAAAAAATAGCCGTGGTGTGTCTGCTTGGAACACTATGCTAGAGCGAATTGAACAAGGTGAGCTTGCTCCCATTTAGAATAACGTTAAAGGAACTATTAGTTATGTCGTCTTTTTTTAAAAATGGCTTGAGCTTAAAAACCCAAGTTTATGGACTGATTATTGTTATTTCGGTTATTTCGTTTTTTGTACGTATAATTACCGATGTAGATACCACTCGCCAATACCTACAAACGCAAATGGCTAGCCATGCCCAAGACACCGCCACGAGTTTAGGGCTTTCTATTTCGCCTTACCTTGAAGACGATAGCATAATGATTGCGCAAACAATGGCTACGGCTATTTTTGACTCAGGTTATTATAAGCAAATAAAATTTACTAACGCTGAAAACCAGGTGGTTTTTGACCTTATAAACCCTAAACGAGTTGAGTCGGTACCTAATTGGTTTATAAGCACCGTTAAGCTTAATGCCCCAACTATGCAATCTGAGTTAAATAATGGTTGGATAATGGCCGGCACACTTGAAGTAACAAGCCACGTTGGGCAATCGTACTTAACGCTGTGGGAGCATACCAAGCGTAGCTTATATGGATCGTTTTTATTATTAGTAGCGTCGCTGGCTGTGGCATTTTTAATACTGCGAGCAGTGTTTAAACCATTAAAAGCGGTAGAAAACCAAGCACATTTAGTTACGCGTAAGCGCTTTACATTAAACAACGAAATACCGGTTGCCCGCGAGCTACGCACCGTGACTAAAGCCATTAACAATATGGTTATGAACCTGCAAAGTACGTTTGATTCGCTCACTAAACAAACACAAGCTCTTACCGAAGAAGTTTACATAGACCCTTTAACCGGTTTGGGGAATCGTAAGTCGTTTGATAACCATTTTAATTCGGTGGTCGACTCTATTAGCGATGAAACACCTATTACCGCCATGATGATCACCCTGCCCTCGCTTGCAAATATTAATAAAACAGTAAGCTACCAAGATGGCGATGAACACGTAAACGAAGTAGCGAATATTCTTAAAACTATTTTTGGTGAGCTAACAAACGCAAAAGTATTTAGATTAAATGGCAGTACTTTTATTGCCCTTGCTCCTTACGATAGTGAGTTTTTAAATAGAACACGCCTAGAAATTACCGATGCTTTTAGCCAACACAAAAATAGCTTACACGTAAATGGCTTTGCTAACTTTGCGTTAGTAAGTGTTGGTAAGGGCATGCCTGTTGGTAACGTACTATCAGCTTTAGACACTGGCTGCACAATTGGCGATACAAACACTAAAGTAGATAAAGACACTTTATTTAGCGTTAACCAGTGGCGCTCGCTTATTCAGTCTATTTTAGCATCGGGTGAGGTGAGTTTTTCGGTGCAACCTGTAAAACGTACTAATTCGCAAAACAAACAATGTTATTTTGAGGTATTTGCACACTTTATTTTTGAAGGCGAAAAAGTTAACAACGGGCATTTATTTGCTATGGCCGAAAAACTTAACTTAACCGAAGAGCTAGACAAAAAAATAATACGCAATTTTGTAAATGTTAAAGAGCAACACCCAAACGATGTATTTGCACTTAACTTAAGTAAGGCCTCTTTATATTCGACTGATTTTATTGAATGGTTAACGCTTTATTCGCATACCAAACCTGTTATAAAAACTAATTTATTATTTGAATTACACGAAATTAGTTTGCTTTACAACGTACATATTGCCTCGCAACACATAGATATAATTAAAGATATTGGTATTAACGTATGTATTGAGCATTTTGGTACCAGCCTTACCTCGTTTAGATATTTGCAAGGGCTAGACATTGAGTACGTAAAAATAGACGGTAGCTACATACAAGACTTATTAGATAACAACCAAAGCAAATTTTTTATTCAAACAGTTAATAATATTTGCCACGGTTTTGGCATTAAAGTTTTAGCGTGTTTAATAGAAAAACCTGAAACATTAAAGGTACTTGAAAGCTTAGGGTGTGATGGCGTACAAGGTAATTTAATTATGCCGCCTTCTAAAGTTATTAAAGCCAATAATAGTGGCGCAAATAAAGAGTTTACTTTTTGTGCCGATACGCTAAAATTTTGCAATTAGATATTCAACCAAGGGATCAGAGATGAAATCACTTATTTTAGCTAGCTTAGTTGCTAGCGCATCAGCACTTACAGTTTTACCTGCTTATGCACAAACGGACACAGATGCGGTAGT
>NZ_CAWUKC010000091.1:0-15648 GCF_963922945.1 uncultured Pseudoalteromonas sp.
GTATTAATTGAAGCAAATCCTGTTATATGGCAAAATCTGCCTCTTAAAATATGTGTATTAACTATGTACACATTCAATGTTATGGGAAACCCCGATACAATGAACATCAATGCTCAATTTTTCGTTCTAAAGCAACAAGATGAGTCTAAAGCACAGGCTGATGATCATTTTGCTTTAGCAGCTCAAATTGCCGCAGAGCAGTATCGATTAGGGAATCGTGTGTTTATTTTTGTTGATAACGAACACACCGCCTATGCCATTGACGAAACCCTCTGGGCATTTGACCCTGACAGTTTTGTGCCGCATAACCTACAAGGCGAAGGCCCCAAAGCCGGCGCGCCTGTAGAAATAGGCACAACGCCTCCTGTTGGCAAACGTAATGTTTTAATTAACTTAGCTAATAGCCTGCCTGATTTTATTAGGCGTTTTAGCGAAGTTTTTGATTTTGTACCAGTAGAGCCTGTAGCTAAACAAGCCGCTCGTGAGCGTTTTAAAAAGCTGCGCCAACTTGGTGCCAATATCAGCACGCAAGAGATTAATAGCTAGCCGTTTAGGATAAAGCTAACCAACTAATTTAAGTACTTATTTAAGGTTCTGTGTAATGGATAAAACCTACAATCCGCAAGATATTGAACAGTCTCTATACCAAGACTGGGAACAAAAAGGCTACTTTAAGCCATCTGGCCAAGGCACCCCATATTCAATTATGATCCCACCGCCAAATGTCACCGGTAGCTTGCACATGGGCCACGCCTTCCAAGATACAATAATGGATACCCTAACGCGTTTTAAACGCATGCAAGGTAACAACACATTATGGCAAGTAGGTACTGACCACGCGGGTATTGCAACGCAAATGCTGGTTGAGCGTAAACTTCACGCTGAAGAAGGTAAAACACGCCACGATTTAGGCCGCGAAGATTTTATTAATAAAATTTGGGAGTGGAAAAACGAATCAGGCGGCACTATCACTAAGCAATTACGTCGCCTTGGTGCGTCGGTTGATTGGGACCGCGAACGCTTTACGATGGACGATGGCTTATCAGAAGCAGTTAAAGAAGTCTTTGTACGCCTTCATAAAGAAAACCTAATTTACCGCGGTAAGCGCCTAGTAAACTGGGATCCAAAATTACACACGGCTATTTCTGACCTTGAAGTTGAAAACAAAGAAAAGCAAGGCCACATGTGGAACCTGCGCTACCCACTTGCCGATGGTGCTAAAACACAAGACGGCAAAGACTACATTGTTGTAGCAACAACTCGTCCTGAAACCATGTTAGGTGACTCGGGTGTTGCGGTTAATCCAGATGACGAGCGCTACCAAGACCTAATCGGTAAAGAAGTTTTACTGCCTATCGTAAATCGTCGTATCACCATTGTTGCCGATGAACATGCCGATAAAGACAAAGGCACAGGTTGTGTAAAAATCACCCCTGCACACGACTTTAACGATAACGAAGTTGGCAAGCGTCACAAAATGCCAATGATCAATATTTTCGATAAAAACGCTGCCATTCTTAGCCAAGGTGAAACATACACCTTTGACGGTAAAGAGCTTGAATTTGATGCCCCAATTCCTGAGCGCTTACACGGCCTAGACCGTTTTGCTGCGCGTAAAGCAATTATTGCAGAATTTGAAGAACTTGGTTTACTTGAAAAAATCGAAGACCATGCGTTAACTGTACCTTACGGCGACCGCTCTGGTGTGGTCATTGAGCCATTACTTACCGACCAATGGTATGTACGCGTTGCGCCACTTGCTGAACCTGCAAAAGATGCCGTTAAAAATGGCGACATTCAATTTGTACCTAAGCAATACGAAAACATGTACTTTTCGTGGATGAACGACGTACAAGATTGGTGTATTTCACGCCAACTTTGGTGGGGTCACCGTATTCCAGCTTGGTACGACAGCGAAGGCAACGTATACGTTGGCCGCGATGAAGCCGAAGTGCGCCGCGACAATAACATTGCCGATGATGTTGCACTAAGCCAAGACGAAGATGTACTTGATACTTGGTTCTCATCTGCATTGTGGACATTTTCAACACAAGGTTGGCCAGAAAACACCGATGATTTAAAAACCTTCCACCCGTCTGACGTGTTGGTAACAGGTTTTGATATTATCTTTTTCTGGGTTGCGCGCATGATTATGATGACGCTGCACTTTATAAAAGACGAAAATGGTAAACCACAAGTACCGTTTAAAACTGTGTATGTAACGGGCCTTATACGTGACGACAACGGCGATAAAATGTCTAAGTCAAAAGGTAACGTACTTGACCCACTAGATATGATTGACGGCATTGAGCTTGAAGATTTAGTACAAAAACGTACTGGCAACATGATGCAGCCTAAACTTGCCGCTAAAATTGAAAAAGACACGCGTAAAGTTTTTGCAAATGGTATTGAAGCACACGGTACCGATGCGCTTCGCTTTACCTTAGCTGCAATGGCATCAACCGGTCGTGATATCAACTGGGATATGAACCGCCTAGAAGGTTACCGTAACTTCTGTAATAAACTATGGAACGCGAGCCGTTACGTATTAATGAATACAGAAGAGCAAGATTGTGGCTTTAACGAGGGTGAAAAAACGCTCTCGTTAGCTGATCGCTGGATCTTAGGCCAGTTTGAAGCAACGGTTAAAACATACACCGAACACCTTGATAACTACCGCTTTGATTTAGCAGCCAATACGCTTTATGAATTTACATGGAACCAGTTCTGTGACTGGTACTTAGAGCTAACTAAGCCGGTATTATTTAAAGGTAATGAAGCACAGCAACGCGGTACTCGTAATACGTTGATTACGGTACTAGAAAGCCTACTGCGCTTAATGCACCCAATGATGCCATACATCACAGAAACGATTTGGCAACGTGTAGCCCCCCTTGCTGGGCTTGAAACTGCAGGCACCAGCATTATGGTACAGGGCTTCCCTGTTTATAATGAAGCAAACGTTGATGCACAAGCAATGGACGACTTAGAGTGGGTTAAACAGTTTATTTTAGCAATTCGTGTTATCCGCGGTGAGATGGATATTAGCCCAAGTAAGCCACTTAACGTGCTACTTGCTAACGCATCAAGCGATGACGTGCGCCGTATTAACGAAAACGAGTCGTTCATTGCCTCGCTTGCTAAACTTGAATCGTTCACTTTGCTTGAAAACAAAGACGATGCACCCGCATGTGCGACCTCTTATGTTGGCAACCTTGAAATTATGATCCCAATGGCGGGCTTAATTGATGTTGAAGCCGAGCTTGCGCGTATTAACAAGCAACTCGAAAAAGCAGAAAAAGGCCTAGCCCAAGTGCAAAATAAACTAGCAAACGAAAAGTTTGTAAATAACGCACCTGAAGCCGTACTTGCAAAAGAAAATGCTAAATTAGCTGAATTCACTGATGCTAAAACCAAGCTACTTGAGCAAAAAACTAAAATAGAAAGCTTATAATTTTAGTTGCCTGCTAAAGCAATTTAGCAGGCATTAAAAAAGCCGCTCACTGTTAAAGTGAGCGGCTTTTTTGTGTCCTGCGATTAACCACAAGGCATAGCTACATTAAAACTTGTAGTTGTACTGAGCGCCAATTACAACAGCGTGGCCTTTTGACTCAAAGCCCCATTGGCTGCCTGAATCATCAGTTTCAGTAAAGTTCTGTGTTTTACCACGAACAACACTTACACCTAAATCAACATTTGATTGCGTATCGATCGCGTAGTTACCACCTACAGAGAACCAAAAACGGTCAGTATCTGGGATTGAGATAGATAAGTGCTCTTGTGATACTGGTGACTCATCAAATGCTACACCTGCACGAAGAAGTAAGTCTTCGTTGTATTGGTAATCAGCACCGATAGAGTAACGGAATGCATCATCAAACTGTTCTTGCTTTTCAAACGCTACAAACTTGTCGCCAGTTGGAGCTGTTACTTGCGCTTCTAACGACTCAAAACTGCTCCAGCCTGTCCAAAGTACGCTGTAATGTAAGCCTAGTTTTTCATCTAACTGGTGAGAACCAGAAAACTCAGCAATAGCAGGTAGAGTTAGCTCTACAGAACCCGGTAGTTGTGCACCGCCAGTGCCGCCTGCAGCTACTGGTAAATCATTTGAGAAATCACCTTCAAATGTAATATCTGTTTCGCTGCGGTAGTTAAAACCAAAGCGGCTATTTTCGTCTAATTGGTACATTAAGCCCACATTTAAGCCTAGGCCGGTGTCATCACCTTGAAGGTTAACTGCATCAGCACCAAAATCAATGCCACTTGCATTGGCGCCGACTTTACGGATTACCGTTGCATCAGCATAAATGTAGTTTAAGCCAATACCAAAGCTGAATTGCTCGGTTACTTTATATGCAACGCTTGCATTTAAGTTAACGGTGACAATTTCTGTTTCACCAGCAATTTGGCCTGCTACGTAGTCATCGTTAAACTCTGTAGATAAACCAAAGTTAGAGAATGCACCAAAACCTACTGATACTTTATCGTTGTAAGGCATAGTGAAGTAAGCAGCTGGTACCACTGCGCTTGGCGCAATACTATCGTCATCTAACGCACTTGGGTCTATACCGTTGTTAGTAGACTCACCTTCAATGCTCACATCTGGTACTACACCGATAGCTGCAACACTCAATTGCTTATCTTTAAAAAGAGTCATTAAAGCTGGGTTACGAGCAACAACTGACGCGTCGTCAGCAATAGATGCTTCACCGGCGTATGCGCGACCAAGTCCTGATGCGTTTTGCTCAGCTAACTGAAACGCAGCAGCAAACGTATCTGCAGATACTAACGCAAGCGAAGCTGCGATTAGAGTTTTAGTAAATTTCATTGTTAAGTCCTTAACCAAACTGCTGTTTGGGTATCTATGTGTTGTTATTAGGATTTTAAACTTGGCTACACTACCTTAATTTTTTATAAAAAACTGTAACAAAGCGTCAAAAAACAGCAAAAAACACGTTTTTTAACGATGATTTAACAACTATTTAAAACTCATCGGATGAGAAATGTGTTATTAGAGCTTATACTCTAATTGTAATTAATTATCATTTAGATTGACTTGCAATATCTCACATTTTAAACTTGTTTTAAAATCACCAAGGAAGCTAAAAGTGTGAGCATTTTACTTATTATTTCCGCGCTTATTTTTTGCGGCGCCAGTGTGTACTGTTTTTATAAAGCAAACTATTGTGCCTGCACACAAGCTGGGCAATGCGACAACCCCGTTAATCATTATTGGCTGGGAGCCATGATAAATGCGTTGGTATCTTTAACTTTTTGCTGCTTTGCAGTGCATGTAGAGCTGGGTACTTTGCTGTGGCTTACTTTAATGGGGAGTTGCTTTTTAGGTGCTTATATTTCTGCTAGGCACGCAAAACTTAAGCGTTGTAAAAATGCTAGTTCAACAAATGCTCTTTTAACAAACGAGCCAAATTAATTTGATAGTCAAGCGGCTTAATACTCGACACTATTTTAATACTTTGATCAGAGTCATTTAAATCTAAGTCTTTAGGGGTGACGTGGTGGCCATGCTTAGCATTGTAAAATAGCTTAACTTTAGGCTTGATAGGATTTAATTTGTTGCCTTCAAGTACCAGCGCTAATCGCTCATTGGTTAATTTAACTATAGTGCCTACCGGGTGCACACCTAAGCATTTGATAAAGTGCTGCACCAGCTCTGCATCAAACAGCTCTTTGTTAGCTAACAAATAACGCAGCGCATTTATGGGCTCATCCCCATCTTGATGCGGCCTGTCGGCAGTTAGCGCATCGTAAACATCAACAATCGCCATAATGCGCGCAGGACGGCTAAGCTTTTCTGCTGTAATACCACGCGGATAACCTGAGCCATCGAGTCGCTCATGATGATTTACGATCATATCGAGCATTAAAGGCGTAATACCTTTTTCACCTTTAACTAAACCTAGCCCTTGTGCAACATGTCGTTTAACAATACCCATTTCGCTGCTAGTGAGTTTACTTGGCCTAGAAATAATCCCTTGCGGGAGTTTAGCTTGACCTAAATCGTGCAAAAGCGCGCCCATAGCAAGCTGTTGTACGGCTTCTTCTTTGTATCCTAAATACTTAGCAAACACGGCCGTAAAAATAGCGCAGTTAATCATGTGGCGCCAATTGTAACTATGTTTATCTTTTATACGGGTTAATATGGTCATTGCGCTGGTATGTCTAAATACCGAGCTGACTATATCGTTAGCCATTTCATCAATCACTTTTAAATTAACCGATAACCCTGTAGTCACATCGCCGTACAAAGCTTGTAGCTTACGATTATGTTGCTCAAAATTAATGCTAGCCTTGGCAAATTCTTCCTCAAGGGTAATCGCAGGCTTTACCGCGGGGGGCTTTGTTTTACTAGTTGAAGTTATGGGTTTTTGTGATGGTGCGCTTTTGGGTTTGTACTTATCGGGTATGGCGGCATCGCCCTTGGTAAAGTCGATAAGCAGCTCTAAAACGCCTTCGGTTACTAAGCGTTTTATAATTGCCTGGTTTCGCACTAAACCACTGGTTTTTATTTTTATACTATTAAGCCCTTCATGCTGTTTGGTAACACTGTCAACAAACATACCAGGAGTGAGCTCTGAAATGGGTAACGCGATGAGCATGGCAAAAGCGTTTTCTACAATTAAATATGCCTATTAAATAGCATTATTTAATGATAAAAGTCTAATTTTTAAGTTAAAACCAATACTATATAGCTATAAAGGACTAATAAATGAGGGAAGAAGTTCATTAGCGAGTGATAGTAGCCAAATGGCGCTCTTGCTAGGGATCGAACCTAGAACTTAGCCTCCGGAGGGCCACGTGATATCCATTTCACCACAAGAGCACATTTGTTGCTAAAACACTAACTCGCGATATCAATGCTTTAGCACTGGCTATAATAAAGAGATATTTTAATAAATTCCAGCATCATTGAGTTATATGCCTATAAATCAAACTGTTTTTGACAAAACACTTCACAACTTACAAAAAACAGGCTATTTATTGGTATTACATAAAAGATAGTAACCGTTTGGCAACATATATAAAGTGCTTACGGGTTATAAAGAGGACGTAATTATGAGTTTAATGTCGACTGAGCAAGTGGCTGAGTTTTTAGGTGTTAAGGCCGAGCGAGTAAAGCGCCTTGCTCGTGAGAGCTTGCTTATTGCCAAGTCTGAAGATGAAAATGGTGAACCCCAATTTGATGCTGACGAAGTAGCAAAGTACAAAGAACTCGCTGCACGTTTTGGCGGGCTTTAGCTTTATATATTGACCAATAAGCTTTTAAGTTGCGCGCGTAATACACGTGTTTTATGAATTATGTCGCGCTGCTCATACCACCCTATACACAACACCAAAAACACTACTTTAAAGTAACATAGCTTGCTATAAGAGCAGTAAAAATCATTTTTTGTTTGTTGCAAACTGTATTGCTCAAGTAAGGTCTGCTCTGCCTCTCTATTTAACTCTAAGCTAACCGCAAGTGCCGCTAAATCAAAATATACGTCGTTTGTTTGCGCATATTCAAAGTCAATTAAATACATGCCACTTGAATTTACTATTAGGTTATCTTTAACTAAATCGTTATGACAAAAGCCACTGTTGTAGGGCATGTTGCTAATGGCGCTTAGCGTATATTCAATTAAGCGGCTGTGCTGTTGATATATGTTGCTGTTAGCGTAATACATAAGCTCTTTTGCAATATCCATTGGCTGTGTAGCTAGAGGGTAACTATGAACACGTGCCAACTTTTCAACTAGGTCAATACTGTAGGTATTAGTAGCAATATCACCACAAATATAATGAAATGCAGCTCGCCTGTTGGCTTCATCAAGCCAAATAGGCTTAGGGCAAACGTTATATTGACTAAGCTCTGTTTGGGCTTGTAGCCCTATTTTAGGCCAATGTGATTTATAGCATTTTAATAAATAGTTTTGCTGTGCGGTTTTTATTAGGTAATTGTCGTTACTTAAACCATTGACTAACTTAGTGGTTTGTAGCACCTGCTGCGGCGCCACAAGCTCACTGCATAAGGCTGCGATATTTGGGTTACGGTGCATACGTTATAGTTGCGCTAATGGCTTAGCTTGGCTTTGCTCGTACTCTTCGTACCAGGTTTTAAACCCCCACGCGGCCATAATAGTGTAAAAAACAAATAGCGCGAGTGTTGGGTAGTAGCCTTTTTCGTAATACAAATACATAGAGGCTGCATCAATAACAATCCAATATAGCCAGTTTTCGAGTACTTTTTTGGCAACTAAATACGTGGTTACCACCGCAAAACAGGTTGTAAAGCTATCAAGGTAGGCAAAATCGGCATGGGTGTAGTTTTGCATTACATAGCCAATAATAATGGCCGCTAAGCTTGTAGCGCCTATAAGGATGGCGTGGCGCTGAGAAGACCACGAGGTAATACTAATATTATCAGCTTTGCCTTTGCGCCAGACCATCCAGCCAAATACAGCCATGTACATGTAATAAAAATTGAGTAACGACTCCATAAGCAGCGCGCCATTCCAGTACATTATGGTGTAAATAAGCGTGCTAAAAAAAGCGGCAGGCCAGCACCATAGGCTTTCTTTTATTGCCAGTAATAAGTAAGCAATAGACAACCCTACCGCAATATATTCCCAATGCGACATTGCTGTAAAACCACTTAAGGTTTGTGTTAAAAAATCCATGTGTGAGGTTACCGTTTTTAATACACGTTAAATAAAGGCGATTACGCTGGAGACAAATCGCCAGATAAAAACTTACAAACAAAAATAGCCTTACCAAACTCTTCGTACGAACGTTTAATTTCGGTATTTAGCACTTGCATTACTAAATCGTAATCGCCAAAAATTTGCGTAGAAAGCGTATTGGTGATCACTTTTAAGTTATCGTATTCGTTTAAGCGGTCAATAAAACCTTTAATAAACGGAATGTAATCTTGATGGAGTGGGTATTTACTGATCTCTACTGATAATTTCATTTTAAACTCTACTTTTAATTATTTGATTTCAACAAACCATTCTATGCCAGTTCAATACAGTGTAAAATTAGTCTCACACTCAATTAGCTGAGCTTATTATGGCACGCAGAATAACCTATACATTTAAAAATCAACCGCGCGAAATTAACTTCGCAAAAGACAAATACCACGACATGTATCATGCTATTGCCGCTGCCGAAGGTATTGATTTAACTAACTACTTAAATATGGTACGCCAAATAGAAATGACCTCAAAAGGCTCTTCTGCTGTACGTAATTTTCGTGACCAAGAATTTGCCCGCATGGGCTTTAGTGATATTTACTTTATAAAAGAGTAAATATCACTTACTAACTATCGCTGATATTCGTAGCTAACCCGCGGTGTAATATTACACAGCAGTTCATATGGGATTGTATCAGCGCAGTGGGCTATTTCTTCAACTGGCAGCTCTGGCCCCCACATGGTAACGCTATCACCTACTTTAACATTGTGCTCGTTTGCGCCTATATCAATACTTATCATATCCATAGATACACTGCCTACAATACCGTAGCGCTGCCCAGCAATCATCACCGGTGTGCCTTGTTTAGCATGGCGTGGATAGCCATCTCCATACCCCATAGCAACTACAGCAAGTTGTGTTGGTTTATCACTTTGCCAACGGCCGCCATAGCCTACTCGCTCGTGTGCGGCAACCTCACGCACAGCAATGACTTTTGTGGTTAATCGCATAACCGGCTTTAAATTGTGCTGTTGCCCTGTGCAATTGGCCATGGGTGATACCCCATACAGCATAAGCCCTGGGCGTACCCAATCACCGTGCCCTGCTGGCCACGCTATAATGCCTGCTGAGTTTGATAAACAATGTGCTTGGTCTATTTCCTTCACAAGCGTATCAAACAAGCTAATTTGCTGAGCTGTTTTAGTATTGTTTGTATCATCAGCACACGAAAAATGGGTCATCAAATTAATGGTGCTTTTGGCATTGGGTGTACGCTGCAAGCGCGCATAGAACTCTTGAAACTGCTCAGGGGCTATGCCTAAACGGTGCATACCTGTGTTTATTTTAAGCCAGCACGTAATAGGTGCATCAAGCTTTGCATTTTCAATCGCCGCAAGCTGGTTTTCGTCGTGCACAATAGTTTGAAAATTATTAGCCAATAAAATAGGTAAGTCGGCTTTATTAAAAAACCCTTCAAGCAGCACTATTGGCTTTGTTAAACCACCTGCGCGCAATGCCAGAGCTTCATCAATTCGGGCAACAGCAAAAGCATCAGCATTACTTAAGTGCTGGGCAATTTTTACCAAACCATGGCCATATGCATTCGCTTTTAACACCGCCATTATTTTGCTTTTAGGGGCAAAACGTTTTACCTGCGATACATTATGCGCAAGTGCCGTTAAATTTATTTCAGCTGTGGCTAGTCTCATTAGTATTCATCATCAACTGCTGGCCCCGCGTAATTATCAAAGCGAGAAAATTGCCCCTGGAAGGTTAAGCGCACTTTACCAATTGGACCGTTACGCTGTTTACCTATAATAATCTCGGCGATACCTTTTTCTGTGCTGTCTTCGTTATATACCTCATCGCGGTATATAAACATGATTAAATCGGCATCTTGTTCTATTGAGCCCGACTCACGTAAATCTGAGTTAATTGGGCGCTTGTCGGCACGCTGCTCTAGCGTACGGTTTAGCTGCGAAAGCGCAATAACCGGGCACTGTAATTCTTTGGCAAGCGCCTTTAATGAACGCGATATTTCGGCAATCTCTAAGGTACGGTTGTCAGATAGGCTAGGTACGCGCATTAACTGCAGGTAATCGACCATGATCATACTAATGCCACCGTGGTCGCGCGCTATACGCCTTGCACGAGAGCGCACATCGGTAGGAGTAAGGCCCGATGCATCATCAACATACATTTTGCCTTTTTCCATCAACAAACCCATGGTTGATGAAAGGCGTGCCCAATCATCATCATCTAACTGGCCGGTACGTACCTTGGTTTGGTTAATACGACCCAATGAAGCCAGCATCCTCATCATAATTTGCTCTGAGGGCATCTCTAGTGAGTAAATAAGCACAGGCTTGTCTTGTGTCATTGCCGCGTGCTCTGCAAGGTTCATTGCAAAGGTGGTTTTACCCATTGATGGACGTGCTGCAACAATAATTAAATCAGAAGGCTGCATACCTGCTGTCATTTTATCTAAATCAGCATAACCGGTACTTACCCCTGTAACACCATCTTGTGGCGATTGGTAAAGCTCTTCAATTTTATCGACTGTTTTTTCAAGAATGTTATGAATGCTTTGCGGGCCCTCGGTACTCTTTGAACGCTGCTCTGCAATTTTAAACACTTTACTCTCAGCAAAGTCTAATAAGTCGTGGCTGGTACGCCCTTCTGTATTAAAACCGGCTTCGGCTATTTCGTTGGCAACCCCTATCATTTCGCGAACTACCGCGCGTTCACGCACTATATTGGCATATGCATCAATATTGGCGGCGCTGGGCGTGTTTTTAGCTATTTCGGCTAAATATGCAAACCCACCAATACTCGACAGCTGATTATTTTTCTCAAGGCTTTCAGAGATAGTGATTAAATCTATCGGGTCCCCTACTTCAGCAAGCGCAGTCATGGCTTCAAAAATAAGCTTGTGGGTGCGGGTATAAAAGTCCTGTGCAACAACCAGCTCTGCTACGCGGTCATACGCTTGATTATCAAGCATTAAACCACCTAAAACAGATTGCTCAGCTTCTATTGAATGGGGGGGGACTTTAAGGGTATCGACTTGCTTATCTGGTTTTGCCATAACTTCACAGTACTAAAATTGAATGGCTCTATTCTATCGACTTGGCAGGGCTGTGCAAATAGCAAAGCAGGAAATCTTTTCCTGCTTTTTGTAATCATCGGCGGTATTAAGCGTTATTTGGTACGCAGCGTAATGCGCCCGCTTATAGTATCCATTTCAACGCTCGCACTGCCACCTTTTACGCTAAACTCTAAATCGCTTGCCGGGCCGTATTTAGCCTTAGCCACTTTATCGCTGGTAATTTTATTAATAATTTTACCATTTGCGTGTGCTTTAATTTCAAACTGGGCAGATACGTTTTGCGGAAAATAAAAATCAGCATCACCACTTACCGATTCATAACGTACATCAGCCCCTTTTAAGAGCTCTTTAATCTGTATTTCAGCCTCGCCGTTTACAGTGTTGATACGTAAGTTTTTAATGCTCGATAATGTAAAATCGATATCGCCATTTACGTTTTCTAATCGCACATCGTTTGCGGTTGTGCTTGATTTAATATCGCCATTTACCGCACTAAAACGTAACTCCCCGCTTGATTGCTTATCGTTTATTTCACCGTTAACGGTTTCAAATTGAATATTACCACTTAAGTTTTGTGCGTTAACATCACCGTTTACTGTGGTTAGTTCAATACTGCCTGTGATGTCCTCTACCGTGATCTCACCGTTCACTACATCTACTTCGGCGCCGTTTTCAAGTGTTTTTGCTGTCACTGATGCGTTCACACCGGCAAATTCTAAACTACTTGTTTTTGGCATAAATACAGTTAATTTAGAGCCATCGCCAGTGTTACCCCAGCCTATATTGCGTGGCATTTTTACTATAAACTCAGTTTTATCGCCTCTGGTTGTTAGCTCAAACCCTTCAGCCTTGTCATCAAGCTCGCCAGAAACTTTAAATTCATTTTTATCCCAACCGGTTATATTTACATCGCCGCGCTGGTTTTCAATAAAAATAGTGCCGCCACTTGGCACCTCTATTTGCTTATCTATTTTTTCACCCGCTAAAACACTCAGTGGTAATAGGCTCAGCCCTAATAAAATTGCTTTCATGTTATTCCCCTATATTTGCTGCCAACGCGGTGCATGCACCTTGTTAATTAAGTCGAGTTGTTGCTGATAAACCTGTGCCAACATAGTCAGTAACGCCTGATTTTGTGGCTCGTTTTCAAGTGCTTGCTTAATTGCCTGCTCAGCCTCTTCAAGCTCTTGTAGTTGTGCTTGCCAGTTATTGGTCAGTGCATCTTGATTTTTGTACTGCACTAATAAACTTTGCTTTTGCGCTTTAAAATAATCACTCATAGCCACTACTTGGCTTGGCTCGTCATTGCTCATAAATATATTTATTGCTAATAACGCCGCGGCACTGCACGCAGCAATAGCGCTTAATTTGGGCCATAATGGCGCTTTAGCAGCACGTGGCTTAGCTGTAACTATGGCATGCTCTACCCCCGCCCAAAGCGATTTGTTGGGTGTTATATCTTTATTTAAGTTATTTAAAGACTCGTTTAAGTAGTCATCAAAATTTTGTTTACTCATACTCGTACCACTTTTGTAATAACTGCCTTGCACGATGGTATTGAGACTTACTCGACCCCACTGCCATTCCCAATTGCTGGGCTATTTCTTCGTGGCGATAGCCTTCTATAGCGTATAAAACAAACACTATGCGGGCGCGCTCTGGTAAACGAACAATTAATTTATCGAGCCCATTGAGGCCCTTACAGCTTTGCACGCTTTGCTCATCCATACCGCTTTGCTCAATGCTCACTACTTTGTTTAACCAGCTTTTATGTTTGCGTACATAACTAATAGCAATATTGCTTGCGACGCTATAAAGCCAAGTAGAGAACTGTGAGCGCCCATCAAACTGCGCTATTTTGTGCCACACCTGCACAAACACCTCTTGGGCGGCATCTTCAGCGTGCGCTTCATCGGCTAGTAAGCGCAAACATAAACCGTAAACACGCTTTATATGCAGCTCATAGAGCGCTTTGTATGCACTTTGCTCGCCCGACTTAACTTGCTCAATTAATGCAGCTTCGCACATGGGCGCGTTTTCGGGTTTAACATGTAACATCCGTGATGTCGCCTTTTAATTATTTTTATGCTTTTAGTTTATTGATAAGTAAGACGCAAAGACAGGCAAGAAAGGTTTAAACTAATAATAAAAATAGTTTAATAATTTTATATAGAGGGATTATGTGGGTATTAAAGAGGAGTTTTAGATACAAAAAAGCCGCGCTAAAAGCACGGCTTTTTGGGCTTAATTAAAAATTAAGCTTCAGCAATAACGATTACTTTAATAGTAGCTGTTACGTCTGAGTGTACTGCGATTGCAACGTCAAATTCGCCAGTTTCACGGATAGTACCGTGAGGTAAACGAACTTCTGATTTAGCAACTTCAACACCAACAGCTGAGATAGCGTCAGCGATGTCACGAGTACCGATTGAACCGAATAGCTTACCTTCGTCACCAGCTTTAGATACTAAAGTAACTTCTGCTAATGCTTCTAGTTTGTCAGCGCGTGCTTGTGCTGCAGTTAACTGTTCAGCGATTTTCGCTTCTAAGTCTGCGCGACGAGCATCAAACGTTTCAATGTTTGCTTTAGTTGCAGGAACTGCCTTACCTTGCGGGAAAAGGAAGTTACGTGCGAAGCCAGATTTAACAACAACCTGGTCACCTAGGCCACCTAGGTTAGCGATCTTATCTAGTAGAATAACTTGCATGTTTCTACACCTTTTAAAAACTGTTAATCCGCTGCTTACTTATGTAAGTCAGTGTATGGAAGAAGGGCTAAGTAGCGAGCACGCTTAATAGCTGTTGCTAGCTGGCGCTGGTATTTAGCGCTAGTACCTGTAATACGGCTAGGTACGATTTTGCCACTTTCTGTAACATAGTTTCTAAGAGTAGCTAGATCTTTGTAATCGATTTGTTGTACGCCTTCCGCTTTAAAGCGGCAGAACTTACGACGTCTGAAATAACGTGCCATGAGATTAATTCCTCAAATAATTCTTTCTATATGCTGAGCATGCAAAACCAATTGGCTAAGGCCGTTACGACCTTCGTGGCGATTTAAAAAACCACTCACTTGCAATGCCTGCCCAACGTGCAAATGTTGAGTCTGTTGTTGCATTTGCTTACCACTGGCAACAACCTGAAGCCTAACGTAACTATTACGGTTAAGATCTGCTTCGGTTTGCATCGATTTATGTTCTACAACAAAAATACAATGCGGTATGCCTGCAGGGCTTTGGCTAAACTTGGGTGTTTTACAAACAACCCCCGATATAACCAGCTGATTCATATATGGGCTAACCATTACACTTACTGCTGACTACATGCCATGCTAGGACTCAAAACAATTAAGCAGCTGGTGCTTCTTTCTTCTCTTCTCTTGCAAGAGGAGACGCTTCAGTTACTGCATTTTTAGTACGCATAACTAAGTTACGAAGCACTGCATCGTTGTAGCGGAAAGTAGTTTCTAGCTCGCTGATTACTTCAGTAGGTGCTTCAACGTTCATAAGAACATAATGAGCTTTGTGAAGCTTGTTGATTGGGTAAGCCAGTTGACGACGGCCCCAGTCTTCAAGACGGTGGATAGTACCACCCGCTTCAGTGATAGAACCAGTATAACGTTCGATCATACCAGCAACTTGCTCACTCTGATCAGGGTGAACCATGAATACGATTTCGTAATGACGCATGGATATTCCTTACGGTTAATAGAGCCTTCTACCGTTTCGGCCGGTCGGTTTAAGGCAAGGAATTAATAGTATAAAAGCCGAAATGAGCGCGCATTTTACGCTTAGATGGATAATTAAGCAAGCAGGTTTTTTAAGCTTTTATAAAGCAGCTATCAG
>NZ_CAWUKC010000092.1:0-15037 GCF_963922945.1 uncultured Pseudoalteromonas sp.
CTGCAGAGGCCGAAGCTGAACGTTTAGAACAAGAGCGTATTGCTCAAGAACAGGCAGAGGCTGAACGCGCAGAGCAAGAACGTCTTGCTGCAGAGGCCGAAGCTGAACGTTTAGAACAAGAGCGTATTGCTCAAGAACAGGCTGAAGCTGATCGTTTAGAACAAGAGCGCATTACGGCAGAGCTTGCAAAAGAAGAGGCTAAACGTGCCGAAAAGCCTAAAAAAGAGGGTTTCTTTTCACGCCTTAAAAAAGGCCTACTAAAAACGCGTGTAAATATAGGGTCTGGCTTTGCATCTATTTTTAGTGGTAAAAAAATAGATGATGATTTATTTGAAGATTTAGAAACTCAACTTCTTACTGCCGATTTAGGTGTTGATACCACGATGAAGTTGATTGATAGTTTGACTGATGCTGCCGACCGTAAGCAGCTCAAAGATGGTGATGCGCTTTATGAATTGATGAAGCAAGAAATGGCCGCCATGCTTAAAACAGCTGAGCAACCGCTTGAGATCAGTGCTGATAAAAAACCATTTGTAATTTTAATGGTGGGCGTAAATGGTGTAGGTAAAACCACGACCATAGGTAAGCTGGCTAAGCAGTTTCAAAATGAAGGTAAGTCAGTGATGTTGGCTGCAGGTGATACCTTTCGTGCCGCAGCCGTTGAACAGCTTCAAGTATGGGGTGAGCGTAATAGCATTCCTGTTATTGCTCAGCATACAGGGGCAGACAGTGCTTCGGTGGTGTTTGACGCATTTCAGGCCGCTAAAGCACGTAATGTTGATGTGTTAATTGCCGATACAGCAGGGCGCTTGCAAAATAAAGATAATTTAATGCAAGAGCTTGAAAAAATAGCTCGTGTAATGAAGAAAATAGACCCCGATGCGCCACATGAAGTTATGCTAACCATTGATGCTGGTACAGGGCAAAATGCTATCAGCCAAGTAAATTTATTTAATCAGTGCGTTGGTTTAACAGGGATTACTCTTTCCAAACTAGATGGTACCGCTAAGGGTGGAGTTATATTTGCCGTTGCAGATAAATTTAATATTCCTATTCGGTACATCGGTGTAGGTGAAGGCATCGAAGATTTACGCGCATTCAAAAGCGATGACTTTATTGAGGCTTTATTTAGCCAAGATGAGGGCGACGCTTAATTTACCAAAAAAGGGAGCTTGCTCCCTTTTTAATTGCAAGGAATTCCAATTTACTCTTTTGGGGCTGGCATAATAAATAATGATAAACTTTCAGCAAGTAAGTAAAACCTATCCCGGAGGGCATCGCGCTCTGGAAAAAGTGACATTTCATATTAAGCCTGGTGAATTGGCTTTTTTAACAGGTCACAGTGGTGCCGGTAAAAGTACTTTATTAAAGCTCATTAGTTTAATGGAGCGACCATCTGCGGGAAACGTGCTAATTAATGGTGTTGATTTAAATAAAGTTAATTCACGGCAAATTCCGTATGCGCGCCGCGATATTGGTATCATTTTTCAAAACCACCGTTTGTTAGATCGCTATACCGTTTTTGATAACGTGGCATTGCCACTAATTATAGAAGGGACGCATCATAAGCAAATAGCCAAACGAGTACACGGTGCGTTAGATAAAGTGGGGCTACTGGATAAAGTTAAATGTTATCCTTCTACGCTTTCAGGTGGTGAGCAGCAACGCGTGGGTATTGCTAGAGCGATTGTAAATTCTCCACCAATTTTATTAGCTGATGAACCAACGGGTAATCTTGATCCCGAACTTTCTATGGAAATATTAAGACTATTCGAAGATTTTAATAAGCATGGCACGACTGTGCTTATAGCAACGCACGACCTTGGTTTGGTATCGCGTTTAAAATATCGTAGCCTGACTTTAAAAGATGGCCGTATGCTTGAAGACCCACTGGCGGAGGGCATGCTATGAGCTTGTTATTTAAAGGGCGTCAAAACACAAATGACAAACAAAAAAAATCGGCTTTAGCGGGCGGTTATTTTTTTATTATTAATATTTTTCGCCAAGGTGTAAACAGCTTAGGTGAAATGTGGCGTACGCCACTTGCTTCACTTATGACAATAGCTGTGCTTGGTTTGAGCCTAACGCTACCCGCAACGCTATATTTAGTTGTAAAAAATGTTCAGCAGGTAAGTAGTGGGTTTGAAGAAGCCAGTGAAATTTCGCTTTTTGTAAAAGAGAGTATGAGCGAGCAAGAAACGCAAACTTTAGTAAAGCGTTTAGCACTATACCCAGAGGTCCAAAGCGTTGAATTTATTTCTAAGCAGCAAGCATTAACTGAATTTAAAGATGTGTCGGGGTTTGGGCAGGCTTTAGAATATTTAGACAGCAATCCGCTACCTGATGTTGTATTGGTAACACCCACTAAGCGACATCGCCAGCCCAATGCGGCTAAAGCGCTGCTTACAAAACTTGAAAGTGAGCGAGAAGTAGATTTTGGTAAGCTAGATATTGCTTGGTTAGAACGTCTAAATGCATTATTAGACTTATTGAAAGAAAGCGTTATTACAATTGCTTTATTACTCCTGACCTCAGTGACACTTATTATTGGTAATACGATTCGTTTATCGATTATGGATAAAAAAGAAGAAATACAAGTAATGAAGTTAGTGGGGGCTACCAATACCTTTATACATGCTCCATTTTTATGGACCGGTATTTGGTATGGCGTTATTGGTGGCTTGTTTGCATTTATTTGTATTGCGCTAATGATGTGGTGGTTAACGAGTGCAGTCAGCAGCGTTGCGGGCGTGTATCAAACAAGTTTTACGTTAATTGGTTTAACGCTTAACGAGTTTGGTGCATTAGTGTTACTTGCCACTAGTTTAGGTTATGTTGGGTCTTACTTATCAGTTAACCGATACATTAAAGAAATAGAGCCTGATAAAGTTTAAATGAACTAATTCAACTTGGTACTCGTAAAGTATCAAGTTGGATGCACTCTTACATATTAAAATTGTCATATTTGTGTACTATCCTCCTTTTACGTTATGTGTTGTAAATGGCGTGTTGCGATCAGGCTAATTGCTTGCAAACCCTTAATTCATCACTTATTCAGTCGCTTGTAGTAGACTAAATACATACCAAAATACCACTTGATTTATGTTCTAAAAAAGTTTTAAATTGGTGTTAGCACTCTTAGAGAAAGAGTGCTAAGATGGTTTCAAATGTTTATCACCGAGGTGAAAAATGAGTAAAGATTTATACGCAATGGCACTTACAGTTGGGCAACAAAGCGCAAGTATGGACGGCTACCTTCAAGCGGTTAGTACCATCCCTATGCTTAAAGCTGAGCAAGAAAAAGAGCTAGCAACACGACTTCAAGAAGAAGGCGATCTTAGTGCTGCAAAGCAACTCATTATGTCGCATTTACGCTTTGTAGCACATATTGCTAAAAGCTACTCGGGGTATGGTTTACCACAAGCCGACTTAATCCAAGAGGGCAACATAGGATTGATGAAAGCCGTTAAGCGTTTTGACCCAAGTGTGGGTGTACGCTTAGTATCGTTTGCTGTTCATTGGATTAAAGCAGAAATTCATGAGTTTGTGCTTAAAAACTGGCGCATCGTAAAAGTTGCGACCACTAAAGCGCAACGTAAATTGTTTTTTAATCTTCGTAAAAACAAAAAGCGTTTAGGTTGGTTTAACCAAGCTGAGGTGAGCACTGTAGCGAATGAGCTAGGTGTGAGTGAAAAAGAAGTTCGTGAAATGGAATCTCGTATGAGCGGCCAAGACATGGGCTTTGACTTAACGGGTGACGATAATGACGACGCACCAACAAGTACATACTCGCCAGTGCAATATCTAACAGATGGCACAGCAGATCTAGCAGACGATATCGAACAGCAGCAATGGCAAGAGCAGTCACATACTCGTTTATTTAGTGCACTTAAAACACTAGATGAGCGCTCTCAAGATATTGTTAGTGCGCGCTGGTTGTCTGATGACAAAGCAACACTGCAAGAGCTAGCTGAAAAATACAGCGTATCTGCGGAGCGTGTTCGCCAACTAGAAAAAACGGCAATGAAAAAACTACAAAGCGCAATGAGCTAATAGCGAAAAAAATTTGAAACTTAAAAAGCCCTGCATAAATATGCGGGGTTTTTTTTTAACTAAAAAGCTAACTAAAAAGGTTAATAGAAAGTATCGTTTGTCTTGTTCTACTTACCTCTAGTCACATCTATGTATCTTTTAATTAAATGTACGCTATTTAAAATTAATGAATAAGTTTGATTTTAATTTAAATACATTATTTTGGTTTGTTTTTAATTTGGGTATATGAAAATATTCGCGCACCTGAGCGACTTGTCACTCAAATCGTAGCCTAAATTAAGTCATTTAATTACTGTGCTTACTGCCTTTCAATTTCATTTAACGCGAGAATTTACACTCAATATGAACTCATATTCGCTAAAGAAAAAAATCTTGCTATCGGTCGTTCTTGCCCTAGCCGTTATTATTGTATTGCTGTCGTGGAATAGCTACACCTCTCAAAAAACGTTACTGTTAAAAAGCAGTATTGATAACGTAAGCCAATCTGGTAAGCAACAGGCTACGCGTATTGAAGATTGGCTAGCTAGTCGTCAGCAGATAATTAAATCGGTTGCGAGTAAGGTTGAGGGCAATACGCTCAGCGGGCTTCAGCAAGCAGCATCTTCAGGTGGCTTTCAGCTAACATATTTTGGAGATAGCAGCGGAAAAATGACTGACTCTGATCCCAGTATTGATCGCACTGGTTACGACCCGCGCAATCGTCCATGGTATAAACAAGCACAACTCAAAAGTGATACCGTAATTACCAAACCTTATTTAGATACCGCCTATAATCTGTTGGTTGTTTCTATTGCTAAAACCACGCAAAGCGGTGTGGTAGCGGGGGATTTATCGATTGAAACCTTGGTCGATAGCGTCAATACAATGTCTTTGCCTGCGGATGGCTACGCAATCATGATGCATAAAGATGGCACTGTGATTGCCTATAAAGACGCCCGAAAAGTAATGGCGGATATTACGCGTATTGACTCGAAAATAAATCATCAATTAATTTTATCTAACAGTCAAAACGGTGAATTTACCTCTGTTTACTTTGAGGGTGAAGGCCGAGATAAGCTAGTTTGGGGTGAAAACATTAACAATACAGATTGGCAGTTGCTGTTTGTATTGGATAAACAAACTTTAGAGGCTCCGCTTATTAGTTTATTGCTGACTCAATTAGTGCTGGTTGCAGTAGCACTTTTACTGAGTGTGTTGGCTATTTCATGGCTATTGGGTGTATTGCTCGCACCTTTAGGCCGAGTGTCGCAAGCTTTATCAAAAATTGCAGATGGTAACGGTGATTTAACCCAGCGTATAACTGTTGATACGCAAGATGAAGTTGGAGTACTGGCTGGTAGTTTTAATCGTTTTGTTAGCAGCCAACATGAACTGATCAGTCATATTCGTCAATTAGCTACTGACTTAGACTTTGATGCAGAGAAGAGCTTAATCACCAATCAAAACAGCGTCAGTGAGTTGCAGCGTCAGCAACAAGAAGTGGCTATGGTTGCTACCGCGGTCACAGAAATGGCGAGTGCAACCCATGAAATTGCCGCTAATGCAGAAAACACCGCAACCGCATCGCAACAATCGGCACAAAGTAGCCGTGAAGGTAAGCTGTTAGTTGATAAAACCAGAAACACGATTAATTCACTCGCGGGCGAAATAGACCAAACTACTACAGTTATTGGTGAATTAAGTTTGCATGCTCAGGCTATATCGAGCGTTTTGACAACCATTCAAGAAATTGCTGAGCAAACAAATCTCTTAGCGCTTAATGCAGCAATAGAGGCCGCTCGAGCGGGGGAGCAGGGGCGTGGTTTTGCAGTGGTTGCCGATGAGGTGCGTGTGCTGTCAAGAAGAACACAAAACTCTACAGCCGAAATTTATACCACTATAGAAACCTTACAAAACACCACTAAAAAAGCAGTGAGCTTGATGGACAGCAGTAAAGATTATGCCAACAATAGCGTAGATGATGTAAATGCTGCAGCTCACGCGTTAGAAGAAATCACTCTGGCGGTAAATGAGATTTCTGATATGGCGGGCCAAATAGCCGTAGCTGCAGAAGAGCAAACGCAAGTGACCAATGAAATTACTAGAAATACGGTCGCCATTAAAGATGTAACCGATGAAATAACGACCTCAGCTACCGCGCACTTAAGCCAAGCAGAAGTATTGAAAGACAGAGCAACAGACTTAAATGCTAAAGTAGCGACATTTGTTTTATAAGTAGCATACTTATAATTGAGTTAAATTAACTTTTGGAGTAGGGCGCTCGCTTACTCCACTAGTTTAATGAAATGGCTTGTTGTTGGGCTATTTGTATATACTTACGTTCTACCAGCTGTGATACTGGCACCAGTTCAAATCCTTGCTCGATTAATTGCGGCAAAGCTTGTCGTAAAAAGTCGATGGTTTCTGGGTAGGGGTGGGCAATCGCAATAGCAAAATGATGTTTGGTAGCTTTATATTTTAGCTCATCCAGCCTTTGCTGCAGTTGTTGCTGCGTGGTTATGTTGTCTAAAAATACATGGCGACCAATATTTTCAACGCCCATAAAATTTGCCGCATTTTGCGCTTGGCTTAAATCGGTAGTACGGCTATCTAAAAAGAATAAGTTACGTTTTTTCAGTACTTCCATAGTCCACTTCATGGCTTGGCTTTGCTGGGTGAGTGCCGACCCCATATGGTTATTCACCCCTTTTACCTGCGGTAAGCTTGCCAGTGCAGTACCTAAAGTTTTTTGTAGTTGTTCTTTATCCATATCAACCGTGAGCCCACCAGGGCCGAGCGCTTTGCCGCTTAGTGCTTGCATTGGCACATGCAATAAAAGTTCTTTGTTAGTTTGGCTTGCAAGCGTGGCAAAAATTTGAGAGTAAGGGGTATGGGGCAAAATTGAATACGACAATTGCCCTGGTAAGGTAAGAAACTCTAAATCTCGCTGATGATAGCCAATATCATCAATTACAATGGCTATTTGCTTTGCCCAAGCAGTGCTAGATACAAAGCAAATAACCAACAACAGCCATTTTGTTATTTTCACGTTTATAGTTTTTATTATCTTTTTATTTATTAAGATTTACTATTGCATGCTAAGTAATTGCTTAGCTTTTACTAACTGCAAGTCGCCTAGTATTTCATGTTCAAATTGTGGTGCATTTTTGTTCTGTTCGTTTTTTATTATAACGGCTTTATTTGATTGTGGAAGAGTTGCTTGTGCAATAGCTACATCCGGCGTGACTCCTACGCCTTCAATTGATATGCCCGCAGGTGTAAAGTATTTGGCGGTTGTTAATTTTAGCGCTGTGTTACCGTTACCAAGTGGTATTAAGGATTGCACAGAGCCTTTGCCATAAGACTGATTACCAACCACTTTAGCGCGCTTGTTGTCTTTTAAGGCGGCTGCGAGTATTTCAGCCGCAGAGGCTGAATTTTCGTTAATAAGTACCACAATAGGTACCCCTTTGAGTATGTCGCCTCGTTTAGCGTAGTAGGCTTGGTTAGCGTCATAATAGCGCCCTTTAGTGGTTACTATGGTGCCGCTTTGTAAAAATAAATCCGCTACTGCCACTGCGCTTTGTAAAGTACCTCCGGGGTTGTCACGTAAATCAATCACTAACCCATTAAGTGGCTTGCGATAATCATTTTTAAGTGCAGCTACCTGCAAAGCTACTTCGTGTAATGTGTGGTTTGAAAAGTTATTAATTGCTAAGTACCCAGCGCCTGATTCAAGTAATTGGCTGGAGGCACTTTCTACGTTTATTTCTCTTTTACTAACGGCAAAGTTGAGCACTTGCCCTGCGCGATTTACAGTGAGCGTTACTGTGCTAAAACGCAGGTCTTTTATCAACGCGGCTACTTGCTCTATATTTCGATTTTGTGTGTTTGTACCATTAACGCTAATGATAATATCGCCCGCTAAAATACCAGCCTGCTTTGCAGGGGAGTTTTTAATCACACCAACAATAGTGATATCGTTTTCTATATCTTTTACTTCAATGCCCACGCCGGTGTAATGACCATTTGTACTGTTAAATAAAGCGTCTAAGTCATTTTCGTTTAAGTACTTAGAGTAGGGATCGAGCTGCTTAAGTAAAGTTTCGACCTGCTGAACGCTTGCCTCATTGCTAGTACGCTTGGTAAGCGATAAGTCTTCTACATAATAAGCTTTAATGTTGAAGAGTATTTCAGAGATTTGCTGAGCTTGAAGATCTTTTATTGAACTGGCTAGTAACGAATTACTAAAACAAAAAACGGTGATAAAGGCCATTACGCGCAATAAGAAAGAATACCGCGATTTAGAAAAAGAGGATGGATATGTTTGTGGGATTTTGTTACTCATCAGCTGCTCCTAATGCGGTGCAGCTGCTTTATTCATTTAAATACGTCTGCACCATTTAACAGGATTTACTGCGCGTCCTTTGTGGCGTATTTCAAAGTATAGACCAGAACTCGACTGTCCGCCGCTTTGCCCTACTAATGCCAACGTTTCACCTTCTCTAACCATGTCACCTACATCTTTTAATAGCGTTTGTGCATGACCATACAGGCTCATAAAGCCTTCACCGTGATCAACCACAATTACCCAGCCAAAACCTTTTAGCCAATCAGCAAAAACAACCTGGCCATTATGAATACTGTTTACATTTGTGCCTTCTTTGGCGCCGATTAATACGCCTTTCCAGTCAATACCACCATGTTTGCGTTGGCCAAATTTATGCTTTAGTTTTCCTTTACTGGGCCAGTTGAGTTTCCCTTTATTGTTGTTTAGGCCAAGCAATTCAATTTTTTGATTCTTTTCTTGCTCTAGCTCTTTAATAGTTGTAATTAGTGTTTGCTCGTTATCTTTTAAGTAATTAATTGAGCTTTTAGTGCTATTGAGCTGTGCTTGTAAAGTTTTAAGGTTAGTTTGGCGCTCGTTTTGGGCGTTGACTAGCGCGTTTTGACGTCTTTTTTGTTCTTCAAATAAAGCGGCTAGTTTTTGTTTTGTTTTGGCAAGCTCTGCTTGGTTATCAGCAATTTGCTGTTGTAGCTCCTTCAATTCTTCAATTTGCTTTATACGAGCTTTATTCAAATAGTTGTAATAGCTAAGAGTGCGCTCAAATTTAGCCGTGTCTTGCTGGTTTAACAACATTTTAGGGTAGTCGTCACCGCCCGCCATGTAAGCACTTTTAAGTTGGGCTGCTAAAACAGCTTGAAATTTTGCATGTTGCGTTTTTAATTGCTGTGCTTTTTGTTGCTGAGCGTGTTGTTTTTGCTCGGCCTCTTTTACTGATTGCTCAGCCATGTTTAGCGCTTTAGCGTTTTTAGCGATTTCTAGTTCGTGTTTTTTTAAGTTTTTTTGCAGTGCAGCAATTTTCTTTTGTTGTGCTTTAAATTCTGCTTGGCTTTGTTCTAAGGCAGATTGCACTTCTGATAGGTCTTTTTTAGTGCGGTTTTCGTTAGCGGTTGCAGGTGCAACCACTAACAAAACCAATACCAATGTATAAACACTAAACCAATTTATTGGTTTGCTCATGTGCTATTTCAACGTCATGATTGGCGTGCCGGTCATTTCGCTTGGTTGCTCCATGCCCATAAGGTGTAACATTGTAGGGGCTACATCACTTAATGCTTTGCCTTCACTAGGTGTTGCATCGCGACCTACATAAATAAAAGGTACAGGCTCGCTGGTGTGAGCTGTATGTGCTTGGCCTGTTGAGGGATTTGCCATTTGCTCTGCATTACCGTGATCCGCTGTAATCAGTGCTTCACCACCAAATTCATCTAATGCTTCTACCACTCGGCCTATACATGCATCAACAGCTTCACAGGCTTTTACTGCGGCTTCAAAAACCCCAGAGTGCCCAACCATATCGCCATTAGGGTAGTTACAAATAATGGCATCATATTGGCCACTTTTGATCGCTTCAATAAGTTTGTCGGTTAGCATCTCTGAATTCATTTCTGGCTGCAGGTCGTAAGTGGCAACCTGTGGTGAAGGAATTAACTCGCGAGACTCACCTTCAAATTCATCTTCGCGTCCGCCACTGAAGAAAAAGGTAACATGCGCGTATTTTTCAGTTTCAGAAATACGCAGTTGTGTTTTGCCATTTTTTTCAAGCCACTCGCCTAGTACGTTTACCAGTGGCGTAGTGCCAAATGCGATAGGTGCATCAATGTCAGCAGCGTACTCTGTCATCATGACAAAAGCGCTCAGCTTTGGTGATTTTTTCTTGGTGAAACCATCAAACTCTGGCTCTACGAAGGCACGGGTGATTTCTCGGGCACGGTCGGCTCTAAAGTTAGAAAAAATAATGGTGTCACCATCATTAATTTGCGCAGCTTCAGTCCCTTGTGGTGTGATTGTGGTTGGTGCTACAAACTCATCATTTTCGTCGCGCTCATAGGCGGCTTCTAATGCTGTTACACCATCAGCATAGTTAAACTCGCCGTCACCAAGGGTCATTACATTATAGGCTTTTTCTACGCGGTCCCAGCGATTGTCTCTGTCCATTGCGTAATAGCGACCCACTAACGATGCTAAGCGCCCACAATTTAGATCGGCGAATAGAGCTTCTATACGTTCTATTGATGCTTTAGCACTGCGCGGTGGGGTATCACGGCCATCTAAAAATCCGTGAAAGTACACTTCTTTAGCGCCGCGTTTTGCTGCAAGTTCAATGCTTGCAACGATATGGTCTTCGTGACTATGAACACCACCTGGGCTTAATAACCCCATAATGTGCACAGCTTTGCCTGCAGCTACAGCTTTATCTATGTTTTCAACAAGAGCAGGTGTGGAGTCAAATTCGCCATCGTTAATGGCTTTAGTTATACGAGTGAAATCTTGATAAACAATTCGCCCAGCGCCTAAATTTACATGGCCTACTTCTGAGTTACCCATTTGTCCTTCAGGTAAGCCCACATCTAAACCTGAGCCTGAAATTAATGTGTGTGGGCGGGTTGCCCAAAGGTTGTCTAAAACCGGCGTGTTGGCAGCAAGAATTGCATTGCTTTGTTCATCTTCGCGGTATCCCCAACCGTCTAAAATCATTAATACCAGTGGTTTTTTATGCTCTGTCATAATCGCTCCTGAAAATTAGCACCTGTTGATGGGCACTGTGCACCGAAAAGGTTATCTGGTTAGTTTTAGCATACCGTGTTTTAGCGCTAGGATCAGCATTGAAAACACGATATTAAATTTTTCTCATGCTCCTTTATATGGGGTGCTTTATATGTTTTTAAACCGCGGCAAACTCGCATTTTAACTTGGTTTGGGTATACTTGCGTGGCTAAAGTACAAAATACCTAAAATATTAGGTTTAGAACATAATTTCATAGTGGAAGTAGAATGGATCAATATATTGAATTTATTACAAATCATCCTATTTTAAGCCTTGCTTGGGTTGGTATTGTATTTCTTATTGTAAGCGGCTGGATAAAGAGTAAGTTTTCAGCAGTGAGGGAAATTAACCCACAACAATTAACCCTTCTAATCAACCGTGAAGAAGGCAAGGTCGTTGATATTCGTGCGCAAAAAGAATTTAACGCAGGGCGTATTGCCGGCGCTGAGCACTTAAGCCCTGAAAAAGCAAAACAATCTGACTTTTCGAGCCTTGAAAAGTACAAGAGCAAACCCATTATATTAGTATGCACCACAGGCATGACTGCGCAGGGTATTGCAAATGCAATGCATAAAGCAGGCTTTGAATCGGTTTATGTATTATCGGGTGGTATGGGATCGTGGCAATCTGCCAGCCTTCCAACTACAACAGGTCGCTAATCAGTTTAGTAGTATCGATAGAGGATTTATTATGAGTAAAGTTGTTTTATACACCAAGGCGTATTGTCCATTTTGCCAACGTGCTCTTGCACTTTTAAACAGCAAAGGCGTTGAGTACACAAATATTGATATTGGTGTTCAACCAGAGCTTCGTGATGAAATGATTACTAAAGCCGGTGGCGCAAGTACAGTACCGCAGATTTTTATTAATGATGAACATATCGGTGGCTGCGACGACATGATGGCAATTGAAGCGCAAGGCAAACTTGACGCTAAGCTAAATGCTTAATTTAAATTATAAAAACTAACACGTAGGAAGCACAATGAACGAAGAAAATCAAAACGCAGCAGCACAAGAGGGCGGTGCGCAATTTGCAATTCAACGAATTTACACTAAAGATGTATCGTTTGAAACGCCTAACTCACCTGCGATTTTTCAAAAAGAATGGACGCCAGAAGTAAAGCTAGACCTAGACACGCGCTCTAATAAGTTAGACGAAGGTGTGTTTGAAGTTGTTTTAGCATTAACTGTGACAGCTTCTATTGGTGAAGAAACTGCATTTTTATGTGAAATTCAACAAGCCGGTATTTTTACTGTTGGCGAGCTTGAAGAAGTACAACTAGCACATATGCTAGGTGCATACTGCCCTAACGTGTTATTCCCGTACGCGCGTGAAGCCGTATCTAACCTTGTTAATCGTGGTACTTTTCCACAGCTTAACCTTGCGCCAGTGAACTTTGATGCGTTATTTGCACAATACATGCAACAACGTACTGCGCAAGCTGAGCAGGTTTCAGCAGACGCATAATTTATGAGTACAGCAACTTCAGCTGTTACTGTATTAGGAGCGGGGTCTTACGGCACCGCTCTTGCTATTTGCTTAGCCCGAAATGGTCACCAAGTGACACTTTGGGGGCGCAATAGCGACGACGTTGCCACGCTTGCAGCTGAGCGGAAAAATCAACGTTACCTACCTGATGTACCATTCCCCGATACTCTTTTATTACAAGCCGACTTACAGCAAGCTGTAGCCAGTAGTGCTATTGTATTGGTTGTTGTACCTAGTCATGCATTTGCCGACACTTTGCAGCAAATTAAACCTGCACTGGTTGAAGGCGCGCAAGTTGCTTGGGCTACAAAAGGGCTTGAGCCAAATACGGGGCGTTTGCTACAAGAGGTTGCCTTGCAAGAATTAGGCGATGATATACCGCTTGCAGTTTTATCGGGCCCAACCTTTGCCAAAGAGATGGCTATTGGTTTGCCCACAGCCATCTCTGTGTCGTCTACTTCAACCGAATTTGCACAGCAGCTAGCAGATTTGCTTCATTGTGGACGCTCGTTCCGCGTTTATAACAACGATGATTTCATTGGTATCCAATTAGGTGGTGCGGTTAAAAATGTAATAGCCATTGGTGCGGGTATGTCTGATGGGGTTGGGTTTGGCGCTAATGCCCGTACGGCACTGATCACACGGGGTTTAGCGGAACTAACACGTTTGGGTTGTGCGCTAGGTGCTAAACAAGAAACTTTTATGGGTATGGCAGGACTAGGTGATTTAATCTTAACCTGTACCGACAATCAATCGCGCAACCGTCGCTTTGGATTAGCCCTGGGTAAGGGTGAAGGAGTCGATGCCGCCATTGAGTCTATTGGGCAAGTTGTTGAAGGCTTTAGAAATACAAAAGAAGTCTATTTATTAGCCGAACGTGCTGGCGTAGAAATGCCAATCACTGAGCAAATTTACCAAGTCCTTTATAAAAATAAAGATATGAAAGAGGCGGCTATGGCTTTATTAGGCCGCGAACAAAAGGCTGAATAATTTCAGCCTTATTGCTAGGCTTTAATTTGCTGAGCCTAGCAATATACCTATGTGCAATAATACTTATATCATTTTGCGAAGCTAAACGTGTTGCTACCTTTGTTAAAAAATCTTCATTTAGAACAACTAAATAGGCCCTAACTATCAACACGCCTTAAGTAAGCCAATTGGTATTACTTGCCTCCAACAAACCCTAATTGTCGCCAAGATTCGTAAATAAATACAGCAACCGAATTTGACAAGTTCATACTACGACTATTAGGTTGCATTGGAATGCGTACACGTTGCTCGTAAGGTAGTGCTTGAATCATTTCATCGGGTAGGCCTCGGGTTTCTGGACCGAACACCAAACAATCACCGGCTTCGTAGCTTGCTTCGTGATGAAGTTGGCTGCCTTTAGTGGTACATGCATACACTTTTTTAGGTTGGCATTTTTCTAGATATGCTTCAAACGAGGCGTGGCGCTGAACATTGCTAAACTCGTGGTAATCAAGCCCGGCACGTTTTACTCGTTTATCGTCCCACTCAAAACCTAATGGTTCAATTAAGTGTAATGAGTAACCTGTGTTTGCACACAAGCGTATGATATTTCCAGTATTGGGTGGAATTTCAGGTTGATATAAAACGATATCCAGCATGATGCGCCTTTCTATTAATCTATAATTTGACGAGGGGCAGTATACACGAAACCGTTTAAAAAAATGATATACTCGCGCCATTGAATACCGCAAGTAGCGAATATTAACGTGCATCATCGTAGTTACGAATTTTGGGTTAAAACGTCAAGCATAGTCACCATGGTTATGGTCAGCTTAATGATAGCTGCAAAAGCTTGGGCGTGGTTGGCATCGGGCTCGGCATCGATGCTTGGCTCTTTGACCGACTCTTTAATGGATATTACAGCCACTGCTATGAGCTTTTTAGTACTTGGTTATGCGCTACGCCCTGCAGATGATGATCACCGTTTTGGTCATGGTAAAGCAGAGGCGCTTGCGGGGCTTGGGCAAGCTGCGTTTATAGCAGGGTCAGGATGTCTACTTGCGTTTCATGGCATTGAACGATTATTTAACCCAATTGTGATTAATCATTCAATGCTAGGTGTGTGGGTAAGTGTATTTGCAATTGTGTGCACGTTAGTAATCGTGTTTTTTCAAACAAAGGTGATTAACCATACTGAGTCAATTGCAATTAAAGCAGACTCGGTACATTACAAAGGCGATTTAATTTTAAATGCCGCGGTTTTACTTGCTATTTTACTTTCGTATTATGGGGTTTTATATGCCGATCCGCTGTTTGCTATTGGTGTTGCAGGCTACTTACTTTATAACAGCTGGGATATAGCACGCGACAGTGCTGATCATTTAATGGATAAAGAACTACCGGACGAAGAAAAACAAAGTATTTTTGATATAGC